>CP076101.2 GCA_015256915.3 Candidatus Saccharimonas sp. | reverse complement strand
AATTCTATTCTATAACATTTTTGAGTTTTCCACAACCTAAAATTTAATGAAATAAAAAATATGTTATAATTTTTGAAAAGTAGAAGAATTTTTCCACATTTCTTAAATACTACTGTAATATCTGTTGAAAAGTCCTTGTTTTTTGTGGAAAACTATGGTATACTACAAAATGAATTTAGTAAAATTTCAAGTTTAAATAACAGATTAAAAAGCTTATGAAAAGTAATCAACTTGATTTTTTTAATATTAAATTGTAAAATAGGATAGATATGCCAAAAAGAACACATCAACCACATAAACGACATCGTGCGAAAACTCATGGTTTTCGAAATAAGATGTCTTCAAAGGCTGGAATTAAAGTTCTAAAACGACGCCGACTAAAAGGCCGAAAACGACTTACAGTCTAAAAATAATCTCACTCCAAGCGAGTGATTTTATTTTTTTCTTGATTTTGCATTTCGTTTATGCTAAAATATTTTGGATATTTTAGGAAAGGAGGAGGGAGTGAGAAAAAGTTTAATTATTGGTTTTTTCGCTTTTTTTATCGCTCTTATTTTTTCGAAAAATACTTTTGCGGAAGATAAAAAGATCTATATATCGCGAGTTTATGCTACCGATTCGAAGGAGTTTGTTGAACTTTTTAATAGTGGTGAAGATTATAAATTTAAAGAAATTTCGCTTAAAAATAATCAAAAACAAATTGAAATTGCGAAAGTCCAAAATGGAATTTTTAAATCACAAGAATATATAACTTTTGCGCAAAATGCTCAGAATTCTGATGTAAAATTTAAGGAAGAATTTCGAAATATCGATACTATCGGTCAGAAGCCTATTTTAGGGCTTTATATTGATGGTGAATTGAAAGATTATATTTGTTCTGATGAAAAGAGATGTATTAAGGGTTTTGTTAAAAATTCAACTGATTTAAAACCTAGTAATAAGGGTGTTGAGAAAATTGCTATTTCGAAAGCTGAGATATTAAAAAATGGTGATAAGATGACCCCTATTGAAGATAGAAATAATTATAATTTCGGTTTACGAAATCTTGATAATTATTCACCAAGATTTGGTGGATTGAAGCTTGAAAAAACAGAAAAATTAAACGATAAAAAAGATGAATTAGAAAAAAATCCTGAAGCTCCTAAAAGAGAAGATAAAGCTGAAGGCAAAAAAGTTTTAAATCCTGAAAATGAGGACTCTGAAAAGGGAAAAGAAGAAAATAAAGCTAATATAAATGAAGAAAAAAGTATTTTTAAAGATTCAGAGAATTTAAAAAATGAGAAAAATATAGTTTTTATCCAAGATAAGCAACCGGAACAGCCAGAAAAAAATACTAAATTAAATAATAAATTAGATAATCTAAAGAATCAGGGGCTAATTTTAGCACCAAACACTGGATTTTTGAAAACTGAAAATAATAATTTTGTTTTAAATTTAATGCTCTTAGCTATTTTTGAAGTTGTAATTTTAATAAAAGGAAAGTTTTTAAATGAAGATTTTTAGAATTATTTTTTTGAGTATTTTGCTCACACTTTTTTTGGGATTTTTAAATAAAACTCAAGCTTTAAATACGCAAAATATTTTAATTTCAAAAGTTTCAAATTCAATGCTTGAAATCTCAAATTTTGGTGAAGATTTCCAGTTTTCGAAAATTGAAATTATCCAGAATAGTCAAAATATTGGCGAAATTTCAAACGGAATTTTTTTAAAAAAATCACAAATATTATTTAGCGAAAAAGATGGCGATGGACAAATCTTGAGCCAAGATTTATTAAGTGAACAGATTGAGCTTAAAATTGATGGCAAAAAAGTTGATTTTTTGTGTGCAGAAAATATGAAGTGTGAAGAAAAAAATGCACCAGAAATTACTAAAGATGATATTCTAATTCGTAATTTTAATAAAGATATTTTTGAAATTTCGCAAAAAAAAGTGAATTTTAAACATGGTGGATTGGCTGAAATTGAAGAAGATTTTTGTGAAAATCTACAAATTAGTGAAGTTTTAATTAATTCGAATGAGCAGTTTTTAGAGTTAAAAAATACTAAAAATCAGAAAATTTCACTTAAGAAATGTGGGATTGAAATTTATACGGGAAATAATAAAGATCCACAAAAAATAGACTTCAAAGATATAGAGATTTTACCGAATGATTTTTTAATAATTAATTTTAATAGTGAAAATAGTTTTAAATTTTCGAAAACTGGCAACAATAAAATTATTCTTTTAAATTCAAAAAACCAAGAAATTCAAAGTGTTGAATTAAAGGGATCAAAGAAAAATTTAAGCTGGATTTTTGATGGAAAAGAATGGAAACAAAGCTTTAAAATAACAAAAAATAGTGAAAATATTCTTCAAGTTTGTGAAGATGGGTTCTTTTTGAATGCTGAAAATCATTGTGAAAAAAATAAAAAAACTTGCCAAGCAGGATATTTTTTAAACGAAGAAACTGATCGCTGTAATAAGATCAAAGAAGAAAATCAAGAAAAAAAATGTGAAAATGGTTATTTCTTAAATCTTGAAACAAATCGATGCAATAAAATTTTGGTAGAAAAAGCTATATTAGAATGCCGTGAAGGTTATGAGCGTAATTTAGAGACTAACAGGTGTCGAAAAATTTCAAGTACAATAGTTTCTAAAAAAGATGTTTTATGTGCCCCAGGTTATACACGAAATCCTGAAACAAATCGTTGTAGAAAAAACAGTAATGAAGTTAAAAAAGAATTAGCGCATTGTAAAGATGGATATGAGAGAAATGAAGAGACGAACCGTTGCAGAAAAGTTGTAAAAAATAGCGGTGCTAGCGATGATGTAAAAAAAGATGAAGAAAAATCTAAGCAGGCCGAATTCACGGGTTGGTGGATTATCGCTGTTGTGATTTTAGTATTTTTAGCAATTTTATTTTTCGAATTTCGAAAAGATATTTTTGCGAAATTTTCAAAAGGTAAAAAATGAAAAAGCGGCGAATTCTAGGAATTGACCCTGGAACTGGAATTTTAGGGTTTGGCGTTGTAGATTGCCAGATTGGTAAGCCCTTAAAAATGGTAACTGGTGGTGTTATTTCAACTCCGGCTCATACACCAATTGAAATTCGGCTTGAAGAAATTTATAATGGCTTGAAAGAGATTATTGCAGAAACTACTCCAGATGAGGTTTCAATTGAAAAACTATTTTTTTCGAAAAATGTAACAACAGCTATTTCGGTTGCTCAGGCTCGTGGTGTAGCTATTTTAGTAGCTCAACAATCAAAAATTCCAATTGCAGAATACACTCCAAATCAGATTAAACAGACTTTAACAGGTTATGGCGGAGCAAATAAAAAGCAAATGCAGGAAATGGTGCGTTCGAATTTGAATTTGGCTGAAATTCCGAAGCCAGATGATGCAGCTGATGCACTTGCTGCTGCAATTACGCATTTTTATATGACGCGTATTTAAAACTTAAAGAGTTTATGGTAAAATAATTTAATGATTGCACATATTTCTGGAAAAATTGTTGAAAAATTTGCTGGTAGCGTGATTGTGGATGTTGCTGGTGTTGGATATGAAGTTATCGTTCCTATAAATGAGTTCGAACGAGCAGTTCTAGGTGATGATATTAAATTTTACACATATCATAATATTACTGATAGAAGTCAAGAACTTTTTGGTTTTTCAAGTTTGGCAGCTAAAAAGCTTTTTGAACTTTTAATTACTGTTCAAGGAATTGGCCCAAGGGCTGGAGTTGCAATTATGAGCTTAGGCGAGACTGAAGATGTTCGAAATTCAATTGCTTGCGAAGATGCAAAATTTATCCAAAAAGCATCTGGAGTTGGTAAGAAATCAGCCGAGCGTGTGATTTTAGATTTAAAAGATAAGGTTGGAATGGCGATTTCGAAGCATAATAGTGTTGGTACTAATATTAGCTTAGCTTCAGATGAGGCTTTAGAGGCGCTTATTGCGCTTGGATTTAACTTGAATGATGCAACGAAGGCATTAGAGCAAATCCCGCGTGATTTACCAACGGAAGAACGCATTACTTTGGCATTGAAAGCTGGAATTTAAATTTTTAAAAAAAGAAGCCGCACATTTTGTGCGACTTTTATTTTATGCTATATGGATCTAACATAGCGATTTTTAAAAACTTCTTTCGCAGCTTGGCAAAATTCATGATGTAGATAGCCGATTTCTTTTTTCGGAAGATTTAAAATTTCATTTAAATCTAGTCGACGAAAACCATACTTATTCCCAGATTTAACCGAGAAGCTATAGATTTCGCCGCGGCTATTTACGCCAAAGCAATTATTTGTGTTGGTCAGGAAAATTATTTCTTCCTCAATTCCAAACCCTCCAGTTGTATCAACTTTTTGTAGGTTGACCAGTTCGCTTTCTTCTAGCTTAGAGGGGTTAAATCTATTTCGAATTAATTTAGCGAAACCTATTATTTTTTCGCTAAGGTTTTTTCGTGCGATTTCTTCATTGCCGTGAGCTAATTTTACAGCATTTTCGAAAATTGCGATATCGCTTTTGACTAAATTTTTTAAGTTGCTCATATTAGAGCCCTCCTAGTATAAAAATTTCTTATTCCATAAAGGAATATACGTTAGAACTATAACAAATTTTTCTATTTTTGTCAAGTCGTGGTATAATATAGTTAATGGCTATTGAAAGAATTATTGATGCAAACTTACATGATGACGAACCACAAGAGCAGCAGGTGGAAATTTCTTTACGCCCAACAAATTTTGATGAATATGTTGGCCAAGAGCGATTGAAGAAAAACTTAAAACTTGCAATTGAAGCTTCAAAAAAGCGTGGTGAAAATATTGATCATGTGCTTCTTTATGGTCCACCGGGGTTGGGAAAAACTACAATGGCAAATGTGATTGCGCGTGAAATGGGTGCGAATATTCGAATTACGTCTGGCCCAGCAATTGAAAAAGCTGGCGATTTAGCTTCGATTGTAACAAATTTACAAGATGGTGATATTCTTTTTATTGATGAGATTCACCGAATGCCACGCGCTGTTGAAGAAATTCTCTATTCCGCAATGGAAGATTTTAAACTTGATATTGTAATTGGTAAAGGTCCAGCTGCACGCTCGGTTCGGTTAGATTTGCCACATTTTACGGTTATTGGTGCCACAACTCGAACTGGAAGCCTAGCGGCTCCGCTCCGTGACCGTTTTGGCCATATTTATAGATTGGAATTTTACACACCGGAAGAGATTTCGAAAATTATTTTACGTTCAAGTAAAATTTTGGGGAGTAAAATTCAAGATGAAGCTTCAAAAATTCTATCAACGAGAGCAAGGTTAACTCCACGAATTGCAAACCGAATTTTAAAGCGGGTTCGTGATTATGCTGATGTTAATGGCGATGGAATTATTGATTCGAAAACTGCCCAAAATGCTTTAAAAATGCTTGAGATTGATGAACTGGGGCTCGACGCAGCAGATAGAAATCTATTAAATTCAGTAATTGAAAATTATGGCACGCGGCCAGTTGGCTTAAATACAATGGCAGCATTAACTGGCGATGAAACTGCAACAATTGAAGATTTTTATGAACCATATCTGATGCAGATTGGTTTTTTGCAACGAACTCCTCGTGGAAGAATTATCACCCAAAAAGCATTTGAACATTTAGGAAAGGAATTTAAAGATGAATGATAAGCGAAGCTTGGCACAAAAATTTGAAGAAAAAATCACACAAAATGGGCAGAATTTAACTTTCGAAAACAACTTTGGGGCTCCAATTCAAGTTCAGCCAGTTATGCAAGTAGAAGTTCCTGCTGGAGATCCGCGCGTAATTAAAGCAAGACACGAACAATCCGTGAAAACTTATCCTGATATCACGGTTGATGAAGATGAATATGTGGTTCTTTCGATGCGCCGTCACTCACTCGGCTATCTTTTAAATATTATTTTTAGCGCATTTATTGGTGTTTTGCTAATAAGCGCGTGGATTATTATTTGTTTTATGCCTAATCCGCTGCCAATTCCTGCAAACTTTAAGCCACAAATTTCTTTGATTTTTGGCTCAATTACGCTACTTTTAATTATATTAACTTATGTTAATTATGTTGTATATCGAGCAAATCGATTCGTGATTACGAACGAACGCGCAATTCAATGGATTTCGAATACGATTATGAGCCAAAAAAAGCAGGTAATTAACCTTGAATCGATCGAAGATATTTCTTATTCTCGAGAGGGGATTTTGCAGCATTTGTTTGATTATGGAACTGTTAAATTGAGCACTGTTGGCGATGAATCAACTTATACTTTTCCATTTTCACCAAATCCAGACAAAAAAGCAGAATTTTTAAGCGACATTGTTGAAGCTGCTCGTGAAAATCAAATGCTCTCTGATAAACTTTTTGAAGAAGGTGTAAAAATGAGTGTAAAATAATGAAAAAAACGGCTTTCAAAACTTTTAAGCCGTTTTTTAATATTTAATTTCGAGATTTTTTAATAAAATCACCTTCTTTTTCTAATTTTGCTCGAAGTGTGAATTTTTTACATTTACCGTTTTCACAGTTGGTTGGTTCGTAGTGATATTCACTTTTTTCTTCATTAATTATAATTCCAGAAGGGTCGGTTAGGAGATTTGGTTCAATGCCTTTAACAACATCTTCGTTGATTTTTTCAGGGTAATAGCCGTTTTTCTTGTAATAAACTTCTTCCAAATTATAATAAATTTCATTAATCGAAAGTTTTCGAATTTGATCGCGTTGAACTGCGAGAAGTTCAAATCTTTGTATTGTAAAAATTACGCCAACGACGATTAAAAATATAATTACAACACAAATTTCAATAACTGTAAAACCAGATTTTTTCTTCATATATTTTTATTATATCACAATTTATTTTTTTAATCTAATCAGTTTGAATTTGCTAAAAAATCATGATAGAATTTGTCCATTGCTGGTTTATAAAATTAGTAAAGTAAAATTATGGGGGTGAAGAAAATGATTGAAGTTCCAATTGCTGTAGATGCTGATAGCAATAAGGTTTATTCTAATATTATAGAATTAGACCAAATATTTAGTCCTATTAATAATAAAAAATTAGCTGTAATTCAAACTGAAATTATAAAAGAGGATCGCATGAAGTTGGCGAAACAAAAGGATGCAACAGTTTTCTAATTATTTTTTAAGGTTCATTTTGAGCCTTTTTCTTTTTTTAAAAATAACCTTGAACATTTTGCTAAAAAATGTTAAAATAAAGATATTATTTTAAGGAGAAAATTTTATGGCTAAAGCAAAAAAAACAGATGTAGGAATGGCTGAAGATGGCAAAAAACAAGCGCTAGATTTAGCGATTGCACAAATTTCGAAACAATTTGGTGATGGTTCAATTATGAAGCTTGGTGAAAACCATAAAGTTGATGTTGAGCTTCTACCTTCAGGATGTTTAAGTCTAGATATTGCGCTTGGCGGTGGATACCCTAAGGGGCGAATTATTGAAATTTATGGACCAGAAAGTTCAGGAAAAACTACTTTAACACTTCATGCAATTGCTGAAATTCAAAAACAAGGTGGAACAGCGGCGTTTATTGATGCTGAGCATGCACTTGATCCAGCTTATGCACGCAAACTTGGTGTTGATACTGAAAACTTGCTTGTTGCACAGCCTGATAATGGTGAGCAAGCGCTTGAAATTACTGAAACTTTGGTGCGTTCGAACGCAGTTGATTTAATTGTAGTCGACTCAGTTGCAGCTCTTGTTCCGCAGGCTGAAATTGATGGAGATATGGGTGACGCTCACATGGGACTTCAAGCTCGTTTAATGTCGCAAGCGCTTCGAAAACTTACTGGAATTATCAATAAATCAAAAGCTACGGTAATTTTCATCAACCAAATTCGAATGAAAATTGGTGTGATGTTTGGAAATCCTGAAACCACAACTGGTGGTAACGCGCTTAAATTCTATGCTTCAGTTCGTGCTGATATTCGCCGAACAGCTCAAATTAAAAGTGGTGATGATGTAATTGGAAACCGTACAAAGGTTAAAATTGTGAAAAACAAGATTGCAGCACCGTTCCGAGTTGCCGAATTCGACATTATGTATAACGAGGGAATTTCGAAAACTGGAGATATTATAGATTTAGCGGTTGAACATGAAATTTTAGGAAAATCTGGCGCATTCTATAAATATAATGATCAGAATATTGGTCAAGGTCGTGAAAACGCTAAACGATATTTGCTTGAAAATCCAGATGTAATGACAGAAATTGATGCTAAGGTTCGAGCAAAAATTCGTGGTGAAGAATTTATTGAAGAAACTCCAAACGAAGAAAAAACTGAAGAATAAAATAATTAGCCCGATAAATTTGGGCTAATTTGATTTTAATTTTTATGGCATTAGAGATTTTTGATCATAGTGATTTTGAAAATAAAAAGATAAAAAATAGCTCTAAAGAAGCTACTTTTAAGGATGGTTTTTTTATAATCACAGATATAAAACAAGCAGTTAAAAATCAAAATCGGGTAAATATTTTTGTGAATGGAAAATATCGTTTTTCGCTAGATATTTTTCAATTAACTCAATTAAATATTAAAATTGGATCTAAATTTACAAAAACTGAAATCGAAAATCTTGAACAGCAGAGTGAATTTGGTAAACTTTATGCTTTAGCTTTAAATTATTGCTTAATGAGGCCACATTCTAAAAAGGAAATTAGTGATTATTTATGGAAAAAAACTTTGAATCGTAAGCTTAAAAATCGTAAAACAGGTGAATTCTATGAAAAAAAAGGAGTTTCGAAAATTTCAGTTGAACAGGTTTTGAACCGATTGATTGAAAAAAAATATATTGATGATGAAAAGTTTGCTAAATTCTGGGTTGAAAATCGTAATCAGAGAAAAGGTAGCTCAATTAAAAAACTAAAATCTGAATTATTCTCAAAAGGTGTCTCTTCAGATATTATTGAACAGGTTTTAAGTGAATCAAATCGAAATGATGAGGATGAGATTCAAAAAATAATCGCTAAAAAAGCTAAAAAATATACAGATGAACAAAAGTTAATTGCTTATTTGGCTCGACAGGGTTTTTCTTTTGATGAAATTAAAAAGGCGCTTTCGAAAGAATAATTTTAATCTCGAAAGGGATTTATATAATTTGGCACAAAATTCTCAGTTCTTTCTGCTCGTTTTTGTGGGGCTTCTTCTTTTTCGCAGCGAATTGTGATAGTATCGTCACTTATCGCAACAATTTGAGATCGGTGAATTGTTAAAGCTGGGTCGTTTAATGATTTTAAAAATGGCCGTTTTACGATTAATTGTTGAACTGAAAAATCAGCTAAACTTAAAGTGTAGTCAATTATTTTACCAATTTTTGAACCTTTTTCATCTTCAACTTTAAGATTTAAGATGTCAAAATCAAGGTCAATTATTTCTTTAATTTTAATCACATCTGTTGGGAGAATAAAATCTTCACCAGAGTCGATAATAAATCCAATTCTTGAAAGTTCACGAATATCAGCGATTCGTATTAACATTTCTTCGTTCGAAAAAGAATTAGCTTTTAATTGGTAAGCTAAAATTTGTAAATTTTCAGGATTAATAATTGCATTGCCGGTTAGGGCAAGTTGAGAGCCAGTTTGTAGCCCCATAATTGGTGTGTTTAGTAATTTTGAAGCTAAAATTAACATAATTATTTATAATTTTAACAAATTATTGTTTTAAAATCCAGTTTTCCGCATTAATTCTGGTAGAATTGTTTCGTTTTGTAGAACCTTCGCTAAACCATCTAATTTCATATTTCTAAAATTATTTGTTGAAAGAATTTCTTCAATTTCAACTGAAGTTGGCTTAATTTGAATTAAATTTTTAATTTCTTTTGAAATATCGCCGTTAATTAAACTTAAAACTTCAAAAATTGCAGTATTTCCAGAGAAAGCTAATTCGTAATTTTCTTTTTTTCGAACAATTGGTAATTCTAAAATAGCATTTGAAGAAGTTGAAAGTTTATTTTTTGGGTGAACTTTATCGCGAAAATCTTTTTCTAATTGATGGATTTTTGCTCCCGTAGTTTTAAATTCCTGTAAAATCAGCGAAGATTCTTCTTTTGAGATTTTGGTTTTTGAAATTGCCTTTTTCGAAACGGTACGAATTAAGGTTTGCGATATCATTCCTAGAACATTTGCACTAATTAAGAACGGTTCAATTCCAAGATAATTTAAAAATGGGATAATTTCACTTATTTTTTGAACTGAAAGGCTTGCGATGATGAATTTCCCTCGCATTGAAGCGTCAAAAATAAGCTCGGCAGTTTTCGAATCTTTTAGGTTATCAATGTATAAAATATCAGGATTTTGACTCAAAGCTGATTTAGTCATTTCAAAATAATCTAAACCAATTCTTGGATTGATTTCAGTCTGGTTAATTCCTGAAATAGTTTTTTCAATATTTTTTTCAATTGTAACAATATTTTTTTCGCTCGAATTTAACTCATTTAAAATTGAGAAATTAGTTGTGTTATTTCCTTCACCAATTGTAAAAACAATTCCACGCGGTTGGCGTAAAATTTGTTGAATTTGCTGTAAGTTTTCGCCCCAAAGCCCAACTTCATTAAGTTTTCTAACACTTTTTCGGGCTCGAATTAACCTTAAAGTAACTTTCTCACCCAAAAAAACTGGAGTTGTAGAAATTCGAATCCGAGCTTCTCCATGTCGAATTGTAGCGGATTGTGGAAAAGTTTTTTCACTAAAATTTAAACCGCCAAGATGCTTAAAATATTTAGCTAATTTTGGTAAAAAATCTTTCGAAAATTCATTAACGGTTTTTAAAACGCCGTTAATTCGAAAACGGACCAAAGTTGATTCTTCTCTTGGTTCAATATGAACATCAGTCGCGTGCAGATTTAGGGCATTTTCAATAATACTTTCGGCTGCAAATTTAACTGAATTTTCGAACTTTATCTCTTTAATTTTCGAAATTTTCCCACCTTCTTTCATTGTTTAAATTTTAACATAATCGATTTAAAAACGCAAGTGTGGTAAAATGAATTTATATGAAGAAGATAGTCGTGGCAGTTTCTGGTGGCGTGGATTCAGTTGTTTTGCTAGATTTTTTAGTGCGATTTTTTCGAAATAAAAATGGGCAAAAATGGCTTGAAGAAAACTTGATTGTTGCGCATTTTGAGCATGGGATTCGCGGAAAAGAAAGTCAAGAAGACTGTGAATTTGTTCGAAGATTAGCAGAAAAAGATAGATTGAAATTTGAATTTGAGCATGGTAATTTAGGAGAAAATTCAAGTGAAGAAAAAGCTCGAAATGCTCGATATATTTTTTTGCGAAAAATTGCTAAACGTGAAAATGCTATAATTTTTACGGCGCATCATAAGAATGATTTGGCGGAGACTTTTGCGCTAAATTTGGTGCGTGGTGGCGGTTGGCGGGCGGTGGCATGTTTTGATTCTCCAGATATTGAACGTCCTTTTTTGCGATTTTCGAAATTAGAAATTCTAAAAATGGCAAAGCAACAAGGTTTAATTTGGCGAGAGGATTCAACTAATTTTAGTCAAAAATATACACGCAATCGAATTCGAAAAACTTTGAATTTTAGCGAAAAAGATCTGGAATCGATTTTTAAAATTTGGCAAAGGCAAATTGAACTTCGCCGTGAAATTGAAAAAATAACTCAAGAGATTTTGTTTGAAATTGGCGATGGGCAAAAATTTGAACGAGAGTTTTTTCGTAAGAATTCAGATGAAGTTTGTTATGAGGTTTTGCGTGAGATTATGATTCGTCAATCTGGCAGGATTCCGCTTTCAAAACAAGTTTGGGATTTTTTGCATGTGATTCGAACTTTTAAAAATGGATCAAAAACACAAATTTTAGAGGGGCAAGAAGTTGTATTTTCTAGAAATTACTGGAGTTTTACACTTACTACAGTTAGTGAATGAATAGTTTATCTAGTTTAAAAGTGAGTTAAAATTTTTATATTGATGAAAATCTAACTAAAATGAGATGTTAGTGATTTATAGGGATTCATTAGAATTTGTTTTTCTTTTTTTGGTTGAAAACGCTTTAAAAATTTGTTAAAATGGTAAGAGTTGAATGACCGGAAAGGAAGATGATGAAAGATAAGAAAAACAATAATTTTAAGAAGCTATCTCTGAATGTTATTTTTTGGGTGGTGATTATAGCTATTTTTAGTGGAATTTGGGTGAGCCAAAATATTTTTTCAAATAAATTAAAAGAAGTTGCTATTTCGGATGTGATCTTGCGCGCTAATAAAGGTGAGATTTCGAAACTAGAAATTCAGGGAAATGATGTAAGGATTACTAGAAAAGGCGAGAAGAGAGCTAGCGAAAAATCAGTTAAAGAAAGTGGAACAATTTATGAACAAGGGCTTGAAAAAGGAAAGACTACTGTTGATGTAATGCCAGTTGATAACTCTTCGGAAATAATTTGGAATTTAACAGTTATGATTGTGCCAGTTATTGCGATTGTAGCTTTCTTTATGCTAATTATGCGTTCGGCAACTGGTCAAAATTCGCAAGCAATGAATTTCGGCAAATCTCGAGCAAAACTTTACGGTGAAGATAAAAAGAAGATTAAATTTGAAGATATTGCTGGAAATGAAAACGCTAAACAAGATTTATATGAAGTTGTTGATTTTTTGAAAGATCCTAAAAAATACCAAAAAATGGGTGCAAAAATCCCAAGTGGTATTTTGATGGTTGGAAACCCAGGAACTGGTAAAACAATGTTAGCTCGTGCTGTTGCGGGTGAGGCGAAAGTTCCATTTTTCTCGATTTCAGGTTCAGAATTTATGGAAATGTTTGTTGGCGTTGGTGCTTCACGTGTTCGAGATTTGTTTTCGAAAGCAAAAAAGAATGCTCCAGCGATCATCTTTATTGATGAAATTGATGCGGTCGGCAGAAAACGTGGCTCTGGAATGGGTGGAGGCCATGATGAACGTGAACAAACCTTGAACCAAATTTTGGTTGAAATGGATGGTTTCGAAAAGGATACTGGTGTTATTGTTTTGGCTGCAACTAACCGTGCTGATGTACTCGACCCAGCCCTTCTTCGACCTGGCCGATTTGACCGCCGTGTAGAAATTTCTCTTCCTGAAAGAAAAGATCGTTTAGCAATTTTAGAGGTTCATTTCAAGAATAAAAAAGTTGATGAATCTGTTGATTTGAACGCATTAGCAAAGAAAACTGCTGGTTCTGCAGGTGCTGACCTTGCAAACATTGCAAATGAAGCAGCTATTTTAGCAGCACGAAATAACCGTGAAGTAATTACTAATGAAGATCTAACTGAAGCTTTCGAAAAAGTGGCGATTGGCCCAGAACGAAAATCAAAAGTTATGAGTGATTTAGAACGTGAAACTACCGCTTGGCATGAAGCTGGCCATGCTGTTGTTGGCCATGTTTTACCAGATTCAGACCCAGTTCATAAGGTTACAATTATTCCGCGTGGTGGAACTGGTGGTGTAACATGGTTTTTACCGCCAGAAGATCGAAGCTATACAAATATTTTCGAATATAAAGATATCTTGGCGCGCGCAATGGGTGGACGTCAGGCTGAAATGTTGATTTATGGCGAGGCTGGAATTTCAACCGGAGCATCAAGCGACCTTCGAAATGCAACTGATATTGCTCGAAATATGGTAATTGAATTTGGTATGGGTGAAGATTTACTTGATCAAGTTTTTCATGAAGAAAATTCTGGAATGTTCTTTGACAAAATGACTCGCGAGCGACCATATTCTGAAAAAACCGCTGAAAAAATTGATGCAGAAATTGCTAAATTAATTAAAGAG
This sequence comes from Candidatus Saccharimonas sp., assembly GCA_015256915.3. Classification (NCBI taxonomy): domain Bacteria; phylum Candidatus Saccharimonadota; class Candidatus Saccharimonadia; order Saccharimonadales (SeqCode); family Saccharimonadaceae (SeqCode); genus Saccharimonas (SeqCode); species Saccharimonas sp. (SeqCode). Next base: position 623,981 of record CP076101.2, on the reverse strand, counting down.
GCCGTTGAGCGTGCTGCCACAATTCTTAAAGCGAATAAAAAACCGCTCAAAGAATTAACAGATGCACTTCTCGAAAAAGAAACCCTTGATGAAAAAGAAGTTGCTGAAATTTTAAAAAATGCTAAATTGCCTAAGGAAGCAAAACTTCACGATTAATTATGAAATCAAAAGTTAGATCAATTGTTTCGAAAGCTAACTCAAGATTAACAGTAAAATTTGCAGCAATCGTTCTTGCGAGCTCGACGCTTTTGTCGAGCTTGTTAGGCTTTTTGCGAGACAGGCTTTTAAATTCGTATTATTTAGATTCTTACCCAGACGGAATTGATGCTTACACGGTAGCTTTTACAATTCCTGATTTTATGTTTTTCATTTTGGTTTCGGGAGCTTTAAGTGTAACGTTTATTCCAGTTTTTAACCAGCGAATGGCAAATCGAAATAAAAAATCTGCTTGGGAATTAAGTTCGAGTGTTTTAAATTTGTTAGCACTTTTAACTTTAGTAACATCTGTTTTAATTATTATTTTCGCAGAGCCTTTAGTTAAATATATTGTTGGCCCAGGTTTAAGTGAATCTTCGCGATCTTTAGCTATATCAATGATGCGTGTGATTGCAATTAATCCATTTCTTTTTGCGATTGCAACAGTTTTGACAAGTGTTCAGCAAGCAATTGGAAGATTTACTTTTTCAGCTCTTGCGCCTGCAATTTACAACATTGGAATTATTATCGGAACAGTGTTTTTCACAAATGGAATTAATATTTTTGGTATTCAAATTTTTGAAGGCGGAATTATGGGTGTAGCAATCGGTGTTGCTTTTGGATCGGTTTTGCAACTTTTGATTGCAGCAGCTGGTTTAATTGGTGTTGATTTTAAATATCAATTTCGAATTTTCTGGAAAAATAGAGGATTTCAGCAGGTAATGAAGCTGCTACCAACACGCTCAATGGATCAAGGTTTAGACTACGTAAATTCAATTGTTGAAACAAATATGGCAAGCCGAATGGGTTCGGGAACAGTTCGTGCTTATTCGCAAAGTTTAACTCTTCAAATGATGCCAGTAAACTTAATTGGTGTGGCGATTTCTACCGCTTTTTTCCCGAATTTAACTGAAAGATTAGCAATCGGCCGAAAAGATCTCTTTCGAAAAGATCTACAATCGGCTCTTCGAATGATTATTTTCTTAGCTTTGCCAGTTTCGGTTTTGTTCTTCTTTTTGCGTGGCTATATCGTTAGCTTTATTAAAAACGGTGGTGATGATTTGATTGCTGGGCTTTTGGGTGTTCTTGTTCTTTCGATTTTTGCACGTTCAATTTATCATATTGCAGCAAGGAGTTTTTACGCAATGGAAGATACAAAAACACCATTTTATATCTCGTTGGTTGCAATTGGTTTGAATATTGTTTTGGCGATAATTTTCAGCTTAATTTTTAAATTTGGTGCTTATGGATTAGCTTGGGCGCAGGCGATTGGCGCAGTTCTTGAAATTGTGATTTTACTATTTTTGATGCGAAAAAGAATTGATGGGCTTTTTGACGCACAATTTCTTTTAGGGATTTTTCGAATGGTGATTGCTAGTGCTACAGCTGGTTTAATTTGTTATTTATTGGTGGCGAGAATGCCTTTGCTTGGCTCTGATTTACGATTCTTCTCAACTTTTCCAAAATTTATATTTATCGGATTAGTTAGTTCAACAACTTATGTCTTGGTCGCAAAATTATTAAAACTTGAAGAAGCTGAGCCGATTATTTCGCAAATTAAAAAGATGATTTTCGTGCAAGTTAAGATTAAATAATTTGCCTAAACTTTAAAAATCTGTTAAAATATAGAAAGTTTATGAATTTAGAAAAGATTAGAAATTTTTGTATTATTGCTCATATTGATCACGGTAAGTCGACCTTAGCTGACCGAATGATGGAAATTACCGGTACTGTTCAAAAACGTGATATGAAGTCGCAGCTTTTAGACTCGATGGATTTGGAGCGCGAAAAAGGAATTACAATTAAACTTGCGCCTGTAACAATGAATTGGCAGGGGATAGAATTGAATTTAATTGACACTCCTGGACATGTTGACTTTTCCTATGAAGTTTCGCGTTCTCTTCAAGCTTGTGAAGGTGCAATTTTAGTGGTTGATGCTTCGCAAGGGATTCAAGCACAAACTTTGGCTAATGTTTATCTTGCAATGGCGGCAGATTTAAAAATTATTCCAGTTTTGAATAAAATTGATTTACCCGCAGCAGATATTCCGCGAGTTTCGAAAGAAGTTATTAATCTTTTAGGTTGTGATGAAAGTGAAATTTTACATATTTCAGCCAAAACAGGAATGGGTGTTGAAGAAGTTTTAAATGCGGTGATTGAGAAAATTCCTGCACCAAAGGAGATTTAATGAAACCACTAAAAGCTTTAATTTTTGATAGTTATTATGATGATTACCGTGGCGTAATTTTATACGTGCGTATTTTTTCGGGTGAGCTAAAAAAAGGTGAAGAAATTAAAATGATGGCGACAGATTCAAAAGGTTTGGCGCTAGAAATTGGTAAGCTTCAGCCAAAAATGACACCATACGATAAAATGAGTGCGGGCGAGATTGGATACATTGTGACTAACTTAAAAACTACCCGTGAGGCAAAAGTTGGTGATACTGTAACTCTTTCGAAAAATCCTGCTAGTGAGCCTCTACCTGGTTATCAAAACGTTCAGCCGTTCGTTTATGCTGGGTTTTTCCCGGTTTCAAATGAAGATTATCAAGATTTGAAAGATGCGGTTGAAAAATTAAGTTTAAGTGATTCTGCACTTCAATTCGAACCAGAGAATTCACCAGTTTTAGGTTTTGGCGTGCGAATTGGCTTTCTTGGTCTTCTTCATATGGATATTGTTCGCGAGCGTTTGGAACGTGAATACGACTTAGATTTGGTGGTAACTAATCCTTCAACCGACTATCATGTTATTTTGACAACAGGTGAAGAATTAGATATTAAAAGTGCTGCTGATTTACCTGATCAAACAAAAATTTCTGAAATTCGTGAGCCGTGGATTAAAGGTGAAATTGTGGTACCAAAAGATTATGTTGGTGCTGTAATCCAGCTGATTGTTTCGAAACGCGGTTTGCAAAAGAATTTAAGCTATATTGATGAGCGTGTTTTGGTCTCTTTCGAAGCACCACTCGCTAACCTTTTGACCGATTTTTATGATCAATTGAAAAGCGTTACATCTGGTTATGGTTCATTTAATTATGAACTTTGGGATTATTTGGTAGAAGATTTGGTGCGTGTGGATTTTTATGTTGCGGGCGAAATGGTTGATGCGCTTTCGGTGATGTGTCACCGTTCGGAAAGTGTACGAATGGGTCGTGAAATTACTGCAAAATTGAAAGAAGTTATTCCGCGACAGAATTTCCAGGTGGCGATTCAAGCGGCGATTGGCGGAAAGTTTATCGCGCGCGAGAATATTTCGGCTTATCGAAAAGACGTGACTGGTTATCTTTACGGTGGCGATGTTTCTCGAAAGAAAAAACTGCTTGCTAAACAAAAACGTGGTAAAAAGCGAATGAAGAAATTTGGAAATGTTGAAATTCCGAGCGAAGCTTTTACTGTAATGCTAAAACGAGATTAAAAGAGGTTTTTGAAAGCCTCTTTTTTTATTTTTATACTTGACAAAATATATCGGGGGGGGGGTAAAATGATTATGTAATAATTAATATTTTATAAAGGGAGTTATAATGAAAGAAGAAAAATCAACTGTAGAATCTAATGATAGCAAGCAGCTAAATAGAATATCTTCGAAAACTAAATCTGAGAAGCCATTCTATAAAAAAGCTTGGTTTTGGATTGTTATAGTTGTAATTATTGCTATTGGTAGCCAATATAAACAGCCTGAAAAAGTTGGTGAAAATAAAAATTCTGGATCAAACGGATCATCTCAAACTCAAAAAGGTGAGTCTAAAAAAGAAGAAAAAACTGAATTCAATGTTGGTGATATAATTGCGTTCGATGGAAAAGAATTGACCGTTGAAAAGGTTGAGCGAAACTGGAATTCTGGAAATGCTTATTTAAAACCAAAAGATGGCAAAGAATATGTAAAAGTTTCAGTAAAGATTGAAAATAAATCTGAAACAGAGATGAACTATAATGTTTTTTGAATTTAAGGCTGAAGATTCTAACGGAGCCGCTGAAAGCGCTGATGGACAAACTTATAGCCTACCAGATAGTCTTGGTTCTGGTGATTTAGTAAAAGGTGGTAAAAAGAGCGGTTCGATAATTTTTGAAGTCCCTGCTGGTTCTTCACTAAAACTCCATTATCAACCATCATTTTGGTCTAATAAAAAAGTTATTGTTAATCTATAATAAATTTTTAAAACGGGCTTACTGTGAGCTCGTTTTAATTTGCTAAATTACTTAAAAAATGCTAAAATATAAACAGTTATGTTAGCTTATAAAAATAGATTTCATGGTCATGGTAGCTTGCGTTATGTTTATTCAAACGGAACTTCAGTTCGTACACAAAAAATTACCGTGAAATTTGCACAAAATCCACGCCGTAAAGATTCACGTTTTGCGGTTGTGGTTTCGAAAAAGGTTTTAAAGAGCGCGGTTGGCCGAAATCGAATTCGCCGGCGAGTTTATGAAATTATTCGCCATGAACTACCAAAAATTGATGGCACTTTTGATGTTGTAGTGATGATTTTTCATAAAAGCATAAAAGATATTCCGCATGAAGAACTTAAAGAAGCTATAATTGATATCTTTAAAGAGGCTGATTTTTATTGTAATAAGTAGTAGAAAGTAGTATAATAATAGATATGAATTTATTTGAATTATTTATTACTCAGCCAATTTTGAACCTATTATTGGTGATTTATAACTTTATTGGCGATTTTGGCTTCACAATTATTATCTTCACTTTAATTGTGCGATTTTTGATGTGGCCACTTACAAAGAGTCAGCTTCATCAATCAAAAGTTATGCGAGAGCTTCAGCCAGAATTGCAAAAAATTCGCAAAAATTCGAAAGGTAATAAGCAAGCTGAAACTTTACAGATGATGGAACTTTATCGCCGTCATAATTTCAAGCCATTTCGTTCAATGCTGGCTTTATTTATTCAGCTGCCAATCCTGTTAACTTTCTTTAGTGTGATGCGAATTGTAGTGAATACGCCTGATCAAATTTCGAAATGGGTATATCAGCCAGTTGCACAAATGAGTCGCGTGAGTGATGTTATTTCAAGCAAAAAACTTGAACCAAAATTCCTTGGAGTTATCGACTTAACAGATACGGCTGTGCCTTTAAATGACCTTTCAAGCGGTTTTATGATGATAATTTTAGTTGGACTAACACTTTCGCAGTGGTATATGGTTCGGCAGACTCAGCCAAAAAATGGTAATCGTCGGATTCGTGATATTTTTAAGGAGGCAGCAGAAGGGAAAGAGCCAAATCAAGCAGAACTTAACGCTGCTGTAAATTCTAATATGAATTTAATTCTCCCAGTAATTTTGTTCTTTCTTATGATGGGGCTTTATGGTGCTTTGATTTTTTATTACCTAATTTCGAATATTATTCAAATTATTCAGCAAAAATATATTTTCTCAATTGATTCAAAAGAGATGGAAAAAATTGCTCAGGAATCTCCAAAAAATAAGATTAAAAATACTAAAGAAGCAATCATTGTAAAAAATACACCATCTAAGACGATAAAGAAAAATTCGAAAGAGAAAGGCGGAACGAATATTCGAAGAATTAAAGCGAAAGATGGAAAACGGAGGTAATATGAATCGAGAAGAATCAATTGTTTTTGCACAAAAGTTTTTGGAAGATATTTTGAGCTTTTTTGGAGTTAATCTGGCGGTTCATTCAACTGCGGATGATGAAATTATTCAGCTTTCAGTTCCTTCAAGCGAACTAAACTCTTTATTTATTGGTCGTGATTCTGGAAATTTACGTTCATTACAATTTTTAATTTCACGAGCGCTTGAGGCTAAAAATGCTGAAATTCACCGTGTAAATATTGATGTTGCAGATTATAAAAAACAACGAGCTCAAAAAATTACTGAAAAAGCTGAAAAATGGATTGAACAAGTTCGAAAAACTGGTGAGCCTTACCGATTAAATTTAAATCCGACTGACCGCTTCACTGTCCATAAATTAGCTCAAGATTATTCAGATATCGAAACACATTCTGAAGGTGAAGGTCGCGAACGACAATTAATTATTTCGAAAAAATAAGTCTTTTGAAGGCTTATTTTACTTTGTTTTTAGTTTAAAAATGGCTTACAAATCAATTATAAATTTCTTCAGTAAATAATTATGTTTAATCTTTATTGAAGACAACTTTTTTGTAAAGGATAAAGTTCCAGATTAAGCTGAAGACAGTAGCGATAAGTTTTGAAATTAAAAGCGATATTTTTGGATTTTTTAAAATACTTTCGAAAAATGGTAAAGTTAGAAAAATTATCACACCTTGAATAACCCAAAGTCCAAAAAGTGTTACAATAATAAAAAGTGCCATTTCTCGAACAAGTTTTTTTTTGCTTTTTGAAACTGATTTAAAAGTGATTTTCTTATTTAAACTAAAGCTATTTATAAAAGTAATCCCAGTTGAGAAAATGTTTGCAGTTAAAGAGCTAATTCCAAGAGAAGTTAGTCCAAAAAGAATTACAAAATCTAGAATTGTATTCAACCCGCCAATTGCTGCAAACCAAAATTCTTGGCTATTTTTTAGCTTTTTTAGTAGATTTTTCATGGTTGAATTCCTTGATTTCTTGCGCTAGATAAACGGGGCGATTTTTGCTTTCGATGAAAATTCGACCAATATATTCGCCTAAAATTCCAATTGAGAGGAGCTGAATCCCGCCAAGAAAAAGAATTACTGACATAATTGAAGTATAACCGTCACCAGTTGGAACGCCAAAAAGTGGGCGAATTAGCAAAAAAGCAATCCATAAAAATGCAGCAATTGAGATGAAAAATCCTGTAATTGTAGCAATGCGAAGTGGCGCAACAGTAAAGCTGGTGATTCCTTCAATTGCGAGATTAAAAAGTTTTGCATAATTCCATTTTGTTTCGCCAGCTACACGCGCATCACGTTTATAAGTAATCTCTTTCTTTCGAAAACCAACCCAAGAGAACATTCCTTTGGTATAACGGTTAGTTTCGCGGAGAGTTTTTAGGGCTTCGACTGCACGGCGGTCGAGAAGTCGAAAATCACCAGTGTCGCGTTGAATTTCAATTTGTGAAATTTTATCAAGTATACTGTAGAACCATTTCGAAGTTTGCTTTTTAAGCCAAGTTTCACCCTCACGAGATTCACGTTTAGCATAAACATCATCAAAACCTTCTTCCCAAAGGTTGATCATTGCGGGAATTAACTCTGGTGGATCTTGTAGATCTGCATCAATAATTACTAATGCATCTCCTTTTGCATAATCAAAACCTGCCAGCATTGCATTTTCTTTTCCAAAATTTCGGCTTAAATTAATGTAGGAAATTCGTGAATCTTTTTGGCTTTCACTCCTAATAATTTCCATTGTTTTATCTTTTGAACCGTCATTAATAAAAAGAAATTCAAAATCATATTTTGAAGTGTTTTTTGCTAAAAGGTTGAGCCTTTCGAAAAGTTTTGGTAGAGCTTTTTCTTCATTATAAGCTGGAATCATGATTGTAATGAGTTTCTTCATAGTAATTATATTATAGCACAAAATCACCAAAAAATATAACCAAAATGTTGAAATTTTATTTGGCTTATGCTAAAATTGGTTTAGGAGAAATAAAATGAAAATAAACACACAAAATACTAAAAAAACTAAAACTATTATTTTTGCTGCATTTGTAATTTTGCTGGTCGCTGGTGCTGGTGGAATTTTCTGGTGGGTAAATTCAAATTCTCAAAAAAATAATGAGAAAAAAGAAGAAAATACTTCAAAAGTTGAAGAGAAAAAAGAAGATTCGAAAAAACCTGAAGAAACTAAAAAGCAAGAAGCTGCAAAGGAAATCATTAATTCGAAAACTAAAAATAATAATACTGATCGTGCTGAAGGAACTGTTGAATCCTCGGGTTATACAAATTTTCCAACTTATACAACCGTGCAAGTTGAAGATGGTACAGTTCGTGTGGCCGGGCAGATTTCAGGGCTCCTTTATGATGATGGGAATGGTAAATGTTCATATACTCTAACGCATTCTGATGGAACTAAAATTGAACTTTCAACTGAAATTTTAGAGAGCCCAAATAATAAATATTGTAAGGCAGTTTCGAAAAAAATTAGTGATAGTGAATTTAAAACTGGAAAATGGACAGCAATAACAACTTATAAAAATTCAAAACAAAAGCAAGAAGGAAGGTCGGATGCTCAAAGTTTTACAATCGAGAAGTAGAAAATTTAAAAAATCAATTTTAATTGGTGCGCCAGTTGTGGCGGTTATTATTTTTAGTTCTTTAGCTGTACTTAGAAATCTTTCTAACGCTGTTAAAGCAACCGATTTCAATCCTGGACGAATTATTGACGACAGTATTTTTTATAATAAAGATGCAATGAACGTGCAGCAAATCCAAAGCTTTTTAAATAAGCAAATTGGTAGTTGTGATACCTGGGGTACTGGACCTTCTGGGAAAAATGATGGTAGAACCGCTGCTCAATTTGCTGCTGCACAAAATTCAAATTATTGGCATAAACCTCCATATGTATGTATAAATAATTATCACGAAAACCCAAATACTGGCGAAACTTCTTTCGAAAAAGGTGGCGGATCTTTCGAAGGTGGAATTTCGGCGGCACAGATTATTTATGATGCGGCTCAGAAATATGGAATTAACCCGCAAGTTTTGTTGGTTTTACTGAAGAAAGAATCTCTCAATTTACTAGATGATAATTGGCCAGTAAAAACTCAATATAAATATGCAATGGGCTATGCTTGCCCAGATTCTGGACCTGGATTTTCTGCTGCTTGTGCGGATTCGAAAGCTGGTTTTTATAAACAAATGACTTTGGCAGCTTGGCAGCTCAAATATTATAAAGACCATCATAAAGATGGTGGCTATTCGCTAAAGCTTGGATGGAATAATATTCAATATTCACCAAATCCAGCTTGCGGTACAAAACGTGTTAATATTGAGAATGTTGCAACTTTAAGTTTATATATTTATACACCGTATGTTCCGAATGATTCAGCACTAGCAAATTATCCGGGAACTTCACATTGTGGAGCTTATGGAAATCGTAATTTCTTTATGTTCTTTAACCGGCTATTTGGCTCTACTCTTGAAAGTAAAAGAATACACAGTGGAATATATGAAAGATACATTGAGCTAGGTGGTGAAAAAGGATATCTTGGTGACGTAGATTCTGAATTTTTCAAGACCGATAAATCAATATTCCAAAGGTTTAAAAATGGTTTCATAGTTGGAAGTGATAGTACTGGATATTGGGAAAACTATGGTAAAATTAGACAAAGATATTCTGAGCTAGGGTATGAACATGGTAAGATGGGATTACCACTATCTGGATATTTTAACACTATCAATAATGGTCGTGCGCAAAAATATCAGAATGGTTTCATAATTGGAAGTGATAGTACTGGATATTGGGAAAGTATTGGTTTAATTAGAGATAAGTATGCTCAATTAGGGTATGAACATGGTAAGATGGGATTACCTATAACACAAGAATTTTCAACTATTCAAGGTGGATGGTTCCAGAAATATCAGAATGGTTTTATTATAGGTAGTCCAAAATCTGGATATCATGAAAGTTATGGTAAAATACGCGAACGCTGGAATAAGATTGGTAATGAAAAAGGTGCTTTAGGATTTCCTACTAGTGATGTTATTGAAGAAAAAGGTTATAAGATACAACACTACGAGAAAGGTGATATCATAGGAAACGATAATTTAGGATATTGGGAAATTCAGGGTGATGTATTTAAATTCTATAATTCATTAAATGATACGCAAAAAGATAAACTCGGCTTACCGTTAAAGAATGAAGCATGGAATGATGGTAAATGGACTCAGAATTTCGAAAGAGGATTAATTACGGGTGTTGGTAATAAATATATATTAAAAATAGATAAATAGCAGTTAAAACAGCAGAGATGCTGTTTTAACTTATTAAAAATAATCTAGAAAGCTAGCTATTTTCAGATGTTAAAATAGTTTAGTGTTGGAGTGTTAGGCGATATATGATATAATTAAAAGCATAATGATTAAAATAGGATTTTTTGAAAAGAGGAATCGGGTTCTGCTTGCAGAACTCGTTAAAACAGATTTTAAGTTAAGGTATCAAGGCTCAGCTTTGGGAATTTTATGGTCAGTTCTTAAGCCACTTATGATTTTTGTGGTGATGTATTTTATATTTGTAAAATTCTTGCGAATTACTGATTCTTCAATTCCAAACTATGCAATAACTCTACTCCTTGGTCTCTCTCTTTGGGGATTTTTTACCGAAGCAGTTACTTTGGGGATGAATTCAATTGTTGCTCGTGGTGATTTGATGCGAAAAATTAATTTTCCAAAATATATCGTGATTATTTCTTCAATGGTGAGTGCTTTAATTTCACTTTCAATTAATCTTTTGGTTGTTTTAGCTTTTGCAATTTTTGCTGGTGTAAAATTCCAATGGTCTGTTTTAATTTTGCCATTTAACATTATACTTCTTTTTGCTACAGCTTTTGGTTTAGCGTTAATTTTATCAACTCTTTATGTTAAATTCCGTGATATTTCGCATATCTGGGAAGTATTTATGCAGATTTTAGTCTATTCAATGCCAATTATGTATCCAATTTCAATGGTTACAAAAGTTTCAATTTTTGGATTTTCGATTGCGAAAATTATGATGCTTAACCCAATTGCGCTTGCGATTCAAGATATTCGCCACAATTTGATCGCTCATGAAACACCAACTTTCTGGACACTTTTCGAAAATTACTGGTTTGTGTTAATTCCAATTTTGGTCACAACTTTATTAGTAGCTTTTGGTCTATGGTATTTTAATAAAAATTCGAAAAAATTTGCGGAGATTATGTAATGGGAAAATACGCTTTAGAAGTAAAAAATGTTTCGAAAAGTTTTCGTTTACCAACAGAGCAGGCGAGTGGTATTAAACAGGCTTTTGTAAACTGGACGAAGGGAATTAAAGGCTATAAAGAACAAAAAGTTCTTAAGGATATTTCATTCAAGGTTAAAAAAGGTGATTTTTATGGTATTGTTGGTCGAAATGGTTCAGGAAAATCTACATTACTTAAAATTATTTCGCAAATTTATACGCCAGAGAGTGGTACAGTAAAAGTTGACGGAACTTTGGTTCCATTTATTGAGCTTGGTGTTGGGTTTAATCCAGAACTTACTGGCCGTGAAAACATTTATTTAAATGGTGCCCTTTTAGGTTTTTCGAAAGAGGAAATTTCTGCAATGTATAATGAAATTGTTGAATTTGCTGAGCTTGAAGAATTTATGGACCAGAAATTAAAGAATTATTCTAGCGGAATGCAAGTTCGTTTGGCTTTTTCGATCGCTATTAAAGCTCAAGGTGATATTTTAGTGTTGGATGAAGTTTTAGCAGTTGGTGATGAAGCCTTTCAACGTAAATGTAATGATTTTTTCGAAAATATTAAGAAAGATAAAACTAAAACTGTTATCTTGGTTACACATTCAATGGCGGATGTTAAAAAATATTGTAATAATGCTATTTTTATTGCAGATGGTATGATAAGTGAATCTGGTGATGTTGATAAAGTTGCTGAGAAATATATAGCTTCCAACCTAGACACGCTTAATTCTCGCAATATTTATAATTCTAATACTGATGATAATTCTTCCTCAATTAAAATTGTTGGGAATAAACCAATTATTCATCATGGTGAATATTTTGAGGCTGATATAGAATATTCGTATAACGGTGATGCTGAGTTATATATTGCTTATACTCTTCAAGATGAAGGTAGAGGCGGTAGAGTGTATGACAGCGGTCATGTAAAGGTTTCTACAGATAATTCAGTATTTAATATTAGGATTTCTTTAGATAATTTTAATTCTACCGACTTTAGAGTTGTTGCAGTTCTATATGAAAAAAATAAAGATCATTCTAAGGCTATTGCTAATACTTTTGATGGCGGTGATTTTAGATTTAAATATTTAACTACTAAAACCGATAACGACTATGGTTTAGTAAAAAAGAATATTATTGAATAGGAATAGATAGTTTTTTAAATAATACCACTACTTGAGTTTAAACAGTGGTATTAAAATAAAAAATATTAATTTTTTAGATTATTTTTTTCAGTGTGTAATATTTTTCATCTAATTTTATATTTTTTTGAGATTTAATATTTTTAATAAACAACAATATATTAGCCAAAATAAATGCTAATAGAGCATTTTTTAGTATTAAGGTTGCTATAAGTAGAAATATATATTCTATTATCCCTATCTCTGGCGTTTTTTTAATAAATTTTGGTGCCAGTATCCTATTGTCAATAATATGCTTTATATTATTTAAAGATTTTTTAGATCCTTCTTGCTTGGTTGAATATTGAATAGATGACATCATGAAAGATATTAGCCACCTAGCTTTAATAAGTTGAACATAGGGATTATCTTGCTGATTTGCTATTTTCGAAAATTTATCTAGCTCTCTTGCATTTTTTATTCTATATTCAGTGTTGAGCTTTGTAGTTTTTACTATACTCGTTTCACTATTGGAAATATATGTGTAATAAGGCGCTACATCTAGTATGTCAATCCTGCTTGATTTTAATAAGAAATTCAGGTTGAATATTAGATCCTCTCCAAATCTAAGGTTTTCATCTAATTTAATATTATTATCACGGATTATATTTTTTCTATAAAGCCTATTCCACAGATTATACATTCGTCCATCTAAACTTAGAGATTTTAATGTTTTTTGTGCTATATCATTTTCACCTGTTATAGATTGTTTTTCTAAATTAATGTGCCTATAAGTACTTTTATTATCTTGGTTATGCCTTATACTCCACCCAAAAACAAGCATATCTGAATTTTTATAATTATTCATTCTTATTGTTTTTACGGTGTTTAAAAGATGTTCGGAATCTATAATGTCGTCTGAATCGCAAAATCCAATCCATTCTCCAGATGCCTTAGATATTCCAATATTTCTAGATGCGCTAGGGCCAGAATTTTTTTGTCTTATTACTGATACATCATTAAGCTTAGATATATTTTTTAGAGAATCTAGCGTTTCTTGATCATCTGATCCATCATCAACAACTATAATTTCTAATATATTATCCATTGTGTTACTTACTTTAAGTATTGAATTAACAATGTTTTCTATATTAGTACCCGTATTAAATACGGGTACTATAAAACTTATTAAATATTTCGAATTATTGCTCATATATTTAATTATATATCCTTAGAAATCTTATCTATAAAGCTTTCCCACGAATGCTGCGTTTTTAGCTTTTTTCGCAAATTTGCTGTAAATTTTTCTGCATATGTCGGATTGTTTTTCAGGAATTCTATAGCTTTTACATATCCATCTATATCTTCCATATCTACTAATAATCCACTCTCTTTATCGGTTATAAACTCGCTGATTCCGCCAATGTTGCTGGATACTATTGGTATTCCTTTGGATGCTACTTCTAACAATATATTTGGAACTCCATCTGTTTGAGAGGTATATAAATATATATCGTAGTTACTTGTTTCTATAGAATTTATACCTTTAAATCCTCCCATATAGTTAACTCGAGAGTCCTTGAAGTAATTTTTACTATATTGTTTCTTTTCAATGACCCCGTATGCATCTATTTCGAAATCTTTCGAGAGCTCTTTAGATATTTTTTTAAGGATATCTGGTCTTTTTTGGAGTGCTATTCTGCTGGCCCATAGAATTTTAATTTTTTGACCATATTCTATATTATTCGAATTGTTATCTTCTTCTATAGTTTGTGGTTGATAGTGAACTCTAAACTTAGACTTTTCGAATAAATTATTTTCTAAGGCCTGATCTATTACCGCCTGGTTATCTGTGAAAACTAAATTAACTATATCCCATACTTCTACTAATTGAGGATCTGCGAATGAAAGTATTCTATCTTTTTGGCTAGTAAATTCACGCATGAACAAAGATATGTTTAATTTAATATTTTTTTCTTTAATTACTGACTTATGTTCTGATAGCCATCTATACCAGTATTCATCATTTATTAAGTGTAGATTTTTAATTTTTGCTTGAATTAGGAGACGCGACCATATTATATTTTTTTCGTAATCTCCCATTTTTTTCGTCAATCTTCCGAAATCTATTAGATCTACTCCTAAATTACTGAAAAAATCGATAGTTGGCTTATTGAATGGCTGTGTTGATAATATTCCTATATTCCATTTAGGGTGAATCTCTTTTAAAGCTCTGATATAGTTAGAAATTAACTTTTCTGTTCCGCCCCTTCCGCTCATAGCAGGTGCTAAGAACAAATAATCTATATTATTTCCAGATATCTGTTCGCATAGCTTTTTATATACGATTCCATACTCATTGTCTAATGGGTTAAAAGTTAGTGGATGAAATTCTACTTGTGATATTTTTTCTTTTGTGGGGTAGAGTTGATTTTCTATGGCATTAATTTCTCTCCAGTCTTCAATAAAGAAGGTGGGGAGCTTTTTCATATTTTTTTTACTTAGGATTCTTGATGCCACTGGTGACATAGCTCTTCTTATATTCTCTGATTTTTTTGCAATATCATACAGTGCTCGATAATATTTTTTAATATTAATCCTAGAGCTTGTCTTTTTTTGAGGTATTGGCATTTCGATTGACTTAATATATTCTATATCGAACAGGTCTGAATAGTCTAGAATTGTATTTTTGTGTTGGGTTGATACCGAGACGTTAGGCCGCTGGCGATAGAAGAAAGTAGTTTCGGGCGCAATAAGTATGGGTATATTTTTAGAAATAATATCACAGTTAAATAGATAATCCTCGAATCCAAAACCTCCTTTTTGGGGTTTGAATGGCGTATCTTTTAGTAATTCTGTTTTAGCTATTAAAGTTAATGTCCATGGATTCCAATATGACATCTGTATAGAGTCTATATTTTTTTCTGTAGAATTTCGCATTTGCCATATTGATAGAGAATTCATGCGTGTGCCAAACATCGCATGTATTTGAGGCCTAATAATTGAATTTTCGTTTTCTTTTAATTTTGCTAATCCATTTTTAAACCAATTCTTAGATACTAGATCATCGCCATCTATAAGTGCGCATATTGATCCTTTTGCTTTCGAAATTGCGAAATTTCTATTATCTGCAGGGTTTCCAAAAGATGATTCGAATATTTTGATTTGTTTTTTCTTACTTAAAAATTTAGCAACTCTTATAGTTTCATCATCTGGATTATCTAGACTTATAATTATTTCATAGCTTATTTCAGGTAATAGTTCTATAGATTTTTCTATAGATAATATTGTTTTATATAGATACAATCCTTCGTTATGGGCTGTTACTACTATAGATAATTTAGTCTCTTCTATATTTTTCATATATATTATTATAGCATATAGCGTGTTGAAATTGAATATTGGATTAGTCTGTGTTATAATGATGACATGGTAATTAAGGCATTAAGATTATTTTCTCTTATCAGCTTAATATTTGGCATATTTGGTCTTTCGAAAAATATATTTAGTGTATATGATCCTTATAAAGTATTGATTATAGCAATAGTATTGATTTTGTTTGTTGTGGCGGTTTTTTTATTATCTAAAAAATTTAGTAAGAAAACTCTGCTTATATTCTTTATTTTTATTGCTTCAATCTCTCAAATGATAACTGGTTTTTCTACCGCCTCAATACAACACTCTTGGGATGCTGGCGCTATACAAACCATAGCTAATAATTATATAAAAACTGGTAACACCGATCCAGATGATAAAGCTTGGGAATATAATTATTTATTGAGATATGATAATAATATAACTATAACTTATTTTGTAGTAATAATATATCGTATAGCTAATTTTGTAGGTATTGATAAAGATATACTTCTAATTTTTATAAATAATATATTAATTCTTGTTTCTTCATTATTTATAATGGCTATTATCTATGTTAAATTTAATAAATCTGTATTTTCTATTATATCAACATTTATTATCGCTATAATAAATTTTTCTCCATATTCTACGGTATTTTATACGGATACTGTCGGTCTGTTCTTTGTTGCTTCTCAATTATTTATTCTTTTACTTATTGAATTATATGCAAAAAAAGGCAATGGCTACATACTAAAAATCTTAACTATATTATTAGGAATTTTTGCTTACTTAGGGTATGCTATAAAGCCTACTACTTTAATATTAATGATATCAATATTTCTATCTTCGTTATTTTTTATAAATAGATGTCGAAATATAAAAATAATCGCAAAATATTTTGGTTTATTTATAATCGGAGTTATTTCTTCCTTTTTTGTATTAAATACTTTAATTACATCTTCTAACGGTTTTGCGAAATATTCCAGTAGTCAAATACGTGAAAAAAGAACTGGATTTTTACATTATTTAGGTATGGGATCCATGCGAGGGCTTCCACCTTATAATGAATGTAATACTGGATCATATTGCCCAAGATACGCTGATGATACTGCCGCTAAAGGTGCAAGAGAGCGCGAGAAAGTAAGTTTAAATATATTTATTGATAGTTTGACGAATAATTTTCCTTTTGGATGGCTTAAGTTTGCTATTTTAAAGATTTCGAATTTCTTTAACGACGGAACATTTGGAGTGTGGGGAGAGGGTTCTAGTAGAAATAATTTCATACAGTTTTTAGTTGAAGGTAATATAGTGCATAAATTTAGGCGTTTTCTATCTTGGAATGGTAATAAATTTCGGCTATTTAGTGTTTTTATTTCTATTATGTGGGGAACTATTCTTACTTTATTTACAATTTTTATCTTTAAATCAGCTAATAAGTTTAAATACTATCATGTAGTTTTACTATTTTTCACTCTTTTAGTAGTTGCATATCAGGTTTTATTTGAAAGTAGGGCAAGATATATTTTTATATATTTACCTATTTTTATAGTAGGCGCTGCGTTTGGTTTAAATTTTATATTGGAGATGTATAATGGCCGTAATGAAAAAAGATAAAATAACCATATTTAAAGTCAATTTAGTATTGTCTGATACCTTAGCGGTTGTGAGCTCATTTATGCTAGCATATTTTGCGAGAACTCATCTTGATTCCCGCGCGTATTATTTTGCGCCAAATATCTGGAATTTTGTATTTTTGGCAGTTTCGCTTCTACCACTTTGGCTGGCCATTAACTATTTCTTTGGCCTTTATGACCGTTCGGTATTTTTTTATCGACCAAAAGAGTATGGTAGGTCTTTAGTTGTTTCAATAATTAGTATTATGGCTATGATTTCTTATGAATTTTTCACCGGTGATGAAGTTTTTCCAGTTCGAATAATTGCGGTCTTCTTTGTTCCAATTAATTTCTTAATGATGATTCTTGGTCGCGAAATAGTGCGTTTTATTCGCCGTGCTTTGATTCGAAGTGGTTTTGGTCGCCAAAAAGTTTTAATTATTGGTTCAAACTCTCGTTCAACAGAATTGGCTCAATTTTTTCATGACAATATTGATTTTGGTTATGACGTAATTGGAATGGTTTCGAAAAGTCAATTTTTACCAACGAAATCACCTGTTCGACATTTTGTGAGTTTTAAAGATGCAGCTTTAAAAACAAATCCTGATATCTTAATTCAAACGGATACACTTAGGAGTGAAGATATTTATAACTATGCGATCGAAAATCACCTTGAGTATATGTTTGCACCACAACAAGATAGGCTTCTTTCGCAGATTAACACAATTGAAGTTATTGGCGGAACTCCAATCATTGATGTAAAAATTACAAAATTATTTGGTATGGGTCGAATATGGAAGCGTATAATGGACCTAATTTTAGCAATCTTTGGTTTAATTTTAGTTTCACCAATAATGTTAATTGTGGCGATCATTATGAAGATTACCAATCCTAAAGATTCAATTTTCTTTAGACAAGTTCGCCTAACACGCTTCAATCGGGAGTTTTATATCTATAAATTTCGCTCACAAAAGGCTGAATTTGATGGCTTAACTCCCGAACAGGCTTTCGAAAAAATGGGAAAACCTGAACTTTCCAAAGAATATCGTAAAAATGGGGATCAGCTTGATAACGACCCAAGAATTACAAAAATTGGAAAATTTATCCGTGCAACTTCTATTGATGAATTGCCACAGCTTTTTAATGTTGTTCGTGGCGATATTTCACTTGTTGGTCCTCGGGCTTTAATTCCACAAGAGATTAACAAATCAAATAGAAAAAATATTATTTTGGCGGTAAAAGCTGGTGTTACCGGATTAGCTCAGGTTTCAGGCAGGCGTGACATTTCTTTTGAAGAACGCCGCAGACTGGATGTTTATTATGTTCAAAACTGGTCAATTATTTTTGATATTCAAATTTTATTTAAAACTGTTGCAAGTGTAATTTTTCGAAGAGGGGCAAAATAATGCAAAATCCAAAATGGTTAAATGGCAGGAAAGTTGCGATTGTGACAGACTGGCTCACCACTTATGGCGGTGCTGAAAAGGTTGTTGCTACGGTTTCAGAGATTTTCCCTGAAGCACCAATTTTTACATCGCAATATTCAGAAAAAGAAGTTGATTGGTTTTCGAAAAATGATGTTCGGGTGGGCTGGTTGAATATTTTCCCGGCAAAATTGCGCAAAATATTACCAGTTGGGCGAATACTATATTTTCGAAATTTAGGCAAAAAACTAAAAGATTTTGATGTTATTATTTCAATTTGTTGCGCTGAAAGTAAAGGTTTGAACCTTTCAAATAATCAGCTCCATATCAGTTATTTACAAGGCCCTCCAATTCAATATTATTGGGGAATGTATAATGATTATATTGAAAATCCTGGTTTTGGTAGGTTGAATTTTTTGGTGCGATTTTTATTTAAATTATTAGTTAATCCACTTCGAAAAAATGATTTTAAACTTGCTCAAAAACCAGATTTTTTGATCGCAAATTCAAATTATTCTAAAAACGAGATTTCAAAGTATTATAAAAGAGAATCAACTGTGGTTTTTCCACCAGTAGAAATTAGAGAATTTAAGTTTCAAGATAAAAAGAAAAATTATTATATTACAACTTCTCGCCAAGTTAATTGGAAGAAACTTGATTTAGCAGTTAAAGCTTTTGCTAAAAATGGTAAAAGGTTGATTTTGGTTGGTGGCGGAGCTGAGCATCAAAAGTTGAAAAATCTTGCAAAAAACTCACAAAATATTGAGTTTATTCAAAGAGTTAATAGTCCAAAAGAGCTTTCGAAAATTGTGGGTGAAGCAAAAGGTTTTATTTTTCCGAGTTTGGAGCCTTTTGGAATTGCGCCGATCGAAGCTCTTGCTACTGGAACGCCAATTTTAGCATTCAATAAAGGTGGTTCACAAGATTATATTCAAGAGGGTAAAAATGGTGTATTTTTTGATGAGCAATCAGTTGAGTCAATCTTAAGCGCTATTAAAAAATTCGAAAAATTAAATTTTGATGCTAAAAAAGTTTCAGAAAGTGCTAAAAGTTTTTCGAAAGATAATTTTAAGAAAAATTTCGAAAGAGAAATCAGGAAAGGATTTAATGAAAAATTTTAAAAAACTTAGTTTAGCTGAAAAAATATTATTTTTTGCGCCATTTATGGTTTGGTTTTCATATTACCCAAATTTTAATTTTGGTAAAGCGGCGGGTGCAAATTTAGAATTTTCAATTGCTCTAATTTATGCTGTAATTTTAGCACTCTTTAGTATTAAAAATATTTTTAAAAACCGCAAAACTCTTTTAAAGAACAACGCAGTTTTGGTTACTGGATTTTTTGTTTTTTGGAATTTTTTAACGATTTTAAGTTCGCAAAATCAATTGAGAAGTTTTTTAGTTTCTGGCGTTTGGTTAGTTTTGTGGCTTGATTTTTTGGCGATTTTGAGTTTTTCGAAAAATAAAAAATTATTTGAAAGCATTATAAAAAACTTTATTTTTAGTGCTTTTTTAATGTCAATCTTTGCAATAATTCAGGTTGTTTATGGAACTTGGTCGGATTGGGGTCTTTGCGCTGGGTGCAGTGCACGAGGTTTTGGATTTGTGCGCCCAAGCGTTTTTGCAATTGAACCACAATTTTTTGCAAGCATGCTTCTTGCGCCAATTTTAATTTTAATAAGTAGAATTTTTAATAAAAAATCCACAAAAAAAGAAAAAATAGCAGTTTGGATTATGCTTTTTGCTTTATATTTAACACTTTCGCGTGGGGCAATTTTTGCACTTTTATTGGCAGTTTTGGTTTTGATTTTCGTAAACCAAAAATTTTCGAAAAAAGTAATTTTACGAAATTTTTTAATTTCTGGCTGGTTTATTGTTTCAAGTTTTTTGGGTGGAATGATTTTTCATGCAATTTTTACCGAGTTAAACCCACGAGTGAGTGATGGTTTTTATGATTCAATTTCGAAAAGTGTAAACCAAATAAGTTTGGGAAAAATTAAATTGCCGAAAATTGAAAAAGAGATTAATCAAGAAATTAAAGAGCCAGAAATTGAGAGTAGTAGTTTAAATTCGAAAGATCCAACAGAAAAAACTGTAAAAAAACCTAAAAAGGCAATGTTTGATGGTTATGTTGAAAAATCAACCAATGAACGCACAAAAATGTCGGATTTAGCAATAGAAACTTGGCTTTCGAACCCTTTTGTTGTATTCTTTGGAGTTGGTTCTGGGGCTTCTGGAACGGCGATTTTAAATTCCACGCACCAGATAGCTAACAGTTCAGAAATTGTTCAGAATGAATTTTTATCGATTTTATTAGAATTGGGTATTTTTGGTTTAATTATTTGGGGGTTAATAATATTCAGAATTTTTCTAAAATCTAGAGAAGAGAGGTGTATTTGGGCAATTTTAACTGCGTTTTTGGTTCAATGGTTTTTCTTTTCAGGACTACCAAATGCACTACATATTTATTTGATTTTAGCAGTATCATTTGTTATAATTGAAAGAGCTTATGAAAAAAAATCAGCAATCAATAGATGGGTTCACACCAAGGCGGCGGGTCGATTCTTTAAGTCGTGATAACAGTTATGAGAAAATAGCTAAAAAACCAGTTTCGAATACTCAGGTTCAACCAAGAATAACGGAAAATGAGCATTCGAAAAAAGCTAAAAATCGAGAAGAGAATTTAAATGAAGATATTGAGTCTGCTTTACAAAATTTAGAAATTGAAGAAGTTCAGGAAAATGAACGGAAAGAACGAATAGCTTCGAAAAAACAACGAAAACTTCTTCGAAAACTCGAAAAAAAGAATTTGAAGCGCGAGAAAAAAGGTAAAGAAGCTCTTTCTTTAGAGCAATTTAAGCGACGTCGAATTTCGGGGCGAATTTTTGCTATTATTTTATCGATTTTAATTATTGTTGGTGGATATTTTGTATATAAAGCATACAAAGATTTGTATAAAATAACGAATGGTAATGTTATTGGCGCCGTTTTTGGAGAGAAAAAGAAGTTAAAGGCCGATTCTAATGGTCGTACAAATATTTTACTTTTTGGAACTTCGCCAAAAGGTTGGGACGGTGAGAACTTGACCGATTCTGTAATGGTCGTGTCTGTCAATCAAGAAACTAAGAAAATTTATACTATCTCGTTACCGCGAGACCTTTGGGTTAAACATACTTGTCGTAGCTGGCTTGGAACAACCGCCGGAAAACTTAATGAAACCTATGGTTGTAGTTATTATGATGCTAAAAATAGTGGCTCAAGTGAAGAAGAATCAGAGAAGGCTGGTCAAGATTCTTTAGCTAAAAAAGCAAAAGAAATTTTAGGTTTAGATATTCAGTATGTTGTTCATGGCAATTGGAAAGTCCTAATTGATGCTATTAATTCTGTCGGCGGAATTGATGTGAAAGTCGAAGCTTATGATGGCTCTAACAGAGTTTATGATGTAGCTACGAAAATTAACTATAAGAGCGGTGAAACTTATCATATGGATGGTGAAACGGCATTGGCGTTTTCGCGCGCTCGAGGTTCAGCGGGCGGAGTTGGTTTGAGTGGAAGCAATTTTGACCGTGAACGAAATCAGCAGAAGATTTTAAAAGCGGCGTTTTCTAAGATAAATGAACAAAAAACTAACCCAATAACTTTACTTTCGCTCGCTTCATCTTTGGGTGAAAATATCCATCACTCATTTAGCGGAGATGAACTAAAGACTGCGGCTGAAATTGCTCAAGACTTTAACGGTGGATCTATAACTTCTTTACCACTTGTTAATGAAAATGATCAGTCTGCAAATTATTTCACAACTGGGCTAATTAATTCGGTTAGTGCAGTTTTACCAAAAGCTGGAACTTATAATTATAGCCAAATTCAAGCTTATATTTCAAAAAATACAATTGGTAGTGAGGTTATTAAAGAAAACGCTAAAATTAAAATTTTAAATGGTACGAATTATTCAGGATTAGCTGCTCAAGAACAGAAAAAGCTTGAGAAAGAAGGCTTTAATATTCAAGATATTGATTCTGCACCAAAGCGAGACTATGCTAAAACTAAAATTTATTATGTAAAAGAAGATTCGAAAACCGCAACAATTAAAAATCTTGAATCTAAATATTCAACCAAAGCTGAAAAATTACCATCAGAATTATCAAAAATAGGAGAAGATTCAGATATAATTATTTTGTTAGGTGAAGATAATGGCAATTAATTTGACTAAAAAACAAGTTGAACTTTTGAATTTTATAGAAGTTTTTATTGAAGAATCTGGTTATAGCCCAACATATCGCGAAATTGCTCGTGGCATGGGCTATAAATCTGTTGCAACGGTAGCGAAGCATATAGATAATTTGGTTTTAATGGGAAAAATAACTAAATCTGATGGTGGTGAAGCTCGTTCGATTTCTATTAAGAAACAGATATCGGAACTTTCTGGCGATGAAAAAAATATTCATGATTTTTTAGTTAAGAAGCGAGACTCCTATGCTGAAAATAATCAAATTGAACAAGCAAGAAAAATTGATGATGCAATTCTAACTTTGTGGTATTAGAATATTGAAAAAATAAAGTGTTTATGTTTTAATTATAACTAGTAATGGATATTTTTAAGAGTTTCGAAAAATTTATAACAGGATTTTTAGATTACGACTGGTTCGAACCAATCACGATTATTCTTATTGCAGTTTTTGCGAGTTTTTTATCACGCAAAATTATTGATTTCGCTTTCAGTGTTCGTAAGAAAACTAAAAAAATAAAGCGCTCCGAAGAACGTTTAAAAAGAAATGAAACAATTTCGAAAATTGCAAAAACTACAATTGATATCGTTATTTGGATGACTGCAGCTATAAATTTTCTTAGTTCAATTGGTGTTAATGTAGCATCTTTAATGACAGGTGCTGGTTTAGTTGGTGTCGTGGTTGGTCTTGGTGCTCAAACAACAACTCGTGATATTTTAGCGGGATTTTTCATTGTAGGTGAGAACCAATATCGAGTTGGAGATACGATTGAAATTATGGTTGCTGGAAGGCTAATTTCGGGGAAAGTTGAGAATATTTCTTTACGAATTACTCAGGTTCGTGATGGTGATGGAAAAGTTCACACAATTCGAAATGGTGCAAGCGAGGCGGTGACAAATCTTTCTTTTAAATATGCTAATGTTAATTTAATGTTTGGCGTATCTTATGATACGGATATTGATGTTTTGGAAGAAGTGATAAATAATGTTGGGCTAAAAATGCTTGAAGATCCGGAATTGAAAAAAGATATTATTGAGCCAATTGTATTTGTAAGAGTTAATAAATTCTTGGATTCCTCGATGGAAATTAAGTGTTTAGGAAGGGTAAAAGCTGGAAAACAATGGAATGTTGCCGGAATTTTTCGGCGGGAAATCAAGAAAGCTTTTGATGAAAACGATATTATTTTGCCATATCCGCAAATGGTCATTCATGATGTAAATCGAATCACTGCTAAAATGAAGAATTCAAAAGCTCGTACTCGCCATCAAAAGCATTCATCCATAAAACAAGTTAAAAAATAAAAACCCTTTTCGAAAGGGTTTTTATATATGGTGGTTATTTGGGCATTTTTCGTATTGTCCATTGTTACAAAATAAACAATTTTCCCTTTCGCAAGCCGAAAAATTATCTGTTCGGTGTGCAAAAGTTTGCTTAAGGATTTTCGATTTTGACTTAACTCGCCAGAATTGTATACTTCGGGGCTGAAGCTTACCTCTTTGATAGTGGCATAGCTTCAAATAATTTTCGAAAATTCTTCGAATTGCCCAGTCGTCACCATTTTCAGCATGGGCAATAATATTTTCCGAAACATCCATTGTGACGGTTTTCGAACGATATCTGTGTGTTACCATAATTTTTACCATAATTTCCACCTCCAAAAATGTACTAAGATGCTATTATTATATAATTTTTCTAATAAAAAGTCAATAAAGTTAAATTGTTTGATAAAAGATAATCTTTATGGTAAAATTAAAGCATAAACATAAAATAAAGGGAGGGAATATGGGTGAAAAACCGATTCAAGTTAATAGTGAAATCGGAAAACTCAAAACCGTAATTTTACATAGACCAGGAAAAGAACTTGAAGGGTTAACTCCGGATTATTTGGAACAGCTACTCTTTGATGATATTCCATATTTGGAAGTTGCACAAGCTGAGCATGATGCTTTTGCGGAAACTCTTCGAAACCATGGAGTTGAAGTTCTTTATCTCGATCAATTAGCGGCAGAATCGCTTTATAATGATGAAATTAAGTGGCGATTTATTTCTGATTTTGTGCGAGCTTCGAAGCAAGGTGAACGACATGTAACGCACGCTTTGATGCGTTATTTAGGAGAATTTGAGCCGCTCGAGCTTGTTCGAAAAATTATGGCGGGTGTTAAAAAAGATGAGATTAAAACTGATGAAGATGAAAAATCTCATTTGAACTATTATTTTAAGAGTGATTATCCATTTTTGCTCGACCCAATGCCAAATCTTTACTTTACTCGTGACCCAGCAGCTGCAGTTGGAAATGGCTTAACAATTAATAAAATGCGATATCCAGCTCGTCGACGCGAGAGTTTGTTTATGGAATATATTATGCGCTATCACCCACGATTTGCAGCAAAAACTCCTGGTGGTGAAGTTCCGGTTTGGTTTGATCGCTATAATAAATTCAATATGGAAGGTGGCGATGAACTCGTTCTTTCGAAGAATGTGATGGCAATTGGCGTTTCACAACGAACAACTCCTGAAGCAATCGAAAAAGTTGCTTCGAAATTGTTTGAATTTTCAGATTTTAATAAAATTTTAGCAATTCAAATTCCAGTTTCACATGCTTTTATGCATCTTGATACTGTTTTCACAATGATTGATTATGATAAATTTACAGTTCACCCAGAAATTTTAGACAAAGATGGTGAATTGAATATTTACGTTTTGGAAGATTCTGGCATTCCAGGTCAGCCAAAAATTACACATCGCACAAACTTGAAAGAAACTCTAGAGGAAGTTCTTTGTCTTGACCATGTAAATTTAATTCAATGTGGTGATGGTGATCCAATTGCGGCGGCTCGCGAACAGTGGAACGATGGCTCGAATACTCTAGCAATCGCTCCAGGTGTAGTTGTAACTTATGACCGAAACTATGTAACCAACAGAGCTTTGCGTGAAGCTGGCGTGGAAGTTATTGAAATTCAGGGCGCTGAACTTGGTCGTGGCCGTGGAGGCCCACGCTGTATGTCAATGCCAATTTGGAGAGAGGAGATTTAATAATGGCATTAAATTTGAAAAATCGAAATTTTCTAACACTTTTAGATTTTACACCAGAAGAAATTCGCTTAATGCTTGATGTTTCGCATGAATATAAACGTTTAAAGCGAGCTGGAATTGCTCACAAAATTCACGAAGGTAAGCAAGTTGCTTTGCTTTTTGAAAAAACTTCAACCCGAACTCGAACCGCTTTTACTGTGGCGGCTCGAGATTTGGGAATTCACCCAGAATTTTTAGGTAAAGATGATATTCAAATGGGTAAAAAGGAATCAATTAAAGATACAGCAATTGTGCTTGGTCGCTCATTTGATGGAATTGAATTTCGCGGTTTCGATCATTCAACTGTTGAAGAACTTGCAAAATATGCTGGTGTACCTGTTTGGAATGGTTTGACTGATATGTATCACCCAACTCAAATTTTGGCTGATTTTATGACAATGGAAGAACATCTTGGATACCTAAAAGGTGCTAAATTAGTATTTGTTGGTGATGGACGCAATAATATGGCAAACAGCTTGATGGTTGGCTCAGCTAAAATGGGCGTTGATTTTCGAATTGCTGCCCCAAATAATCTTCATCCAGATCCTGCTTTGGTTGAAAAATGCCGTGAAATTGCTCGTGAAACTGGCGCAAAAATTACAATTACAGACGACCTATATGGTGCTGCTCACGGCGCAGATTTCATCTATACTGATGTATGGGTATCAATGGGAGAAGAAGATAAATTTGAGGAACGAATCCACCAACTACGCGGATTTCAAGTAAATATGGCACTTCTTCATGCAACTGGAAACCCAAATGTAAAATTTATGCACTGTTTACCAGCATTCCATGATTTAAATACAAAAATTGGAAAAGAAATTTTCGAAAAATATGGATTGAAAGAAATGGAAGTTACTGATGAAGTCTTTAACTCAAACTCTTCAATTGTATTCGATGAAGCTGAAAACCGCATGCATACGATTAAAGCGGTTATGGCTTTAACTTTGTAATTTTAGGAGAAGAAAATGGCTATGAAAAAAGATGCAGATAAAACTGCTTCAAAAAAGGTTAAAAAGGTTTCGAAAAAGCTAAAAGTGTTTAAATCGCCGTCAGCTTTTAGTGTTTTATTCATTATTATTGCAATAATGGCTGGATTAACTTGGCTTATACCAAGTGGTCGTTATGAACGACTGGAAGATGGAAAAATTAAATCCAACAGTTACTCGCAAACTGAAAAACGCTTGAAAGTTGTTGAAGAAGTTAAAAATCCAAAAACCGAAATTTCAATTTCTGAGGCAGAAAGCAAAGGTTATAAAAATGCAGCAAGTGATTTTAAAAAAGCTGAAAAAGAGAAAAAAGATTATTACATTAATCTAAAGCAAGGATTTTGGGATATTTTCTTGTCTCCAATTTATGGAATGGCTAAGAAACTTGATGTAATCGTATTCATCCTGATCCTTGGTGGGTTCTTGGGTGTTGTGATGAAAACCGGTGCACTTGATTCTGCAATTGGTGGTTTACTCAAAAAGATGAAAGGTAAAGAAAAGTGGATTATTCCAGTTTTAATGACACTTTTTGCGATTGGTGGAACTACTTATGGTATGCAAGAAGAAGCGGTAGCGTTTTATGCATTAATCGTGCCAATTATGATTGCTGCTGGTTATAATTCAATGACTGCCGTAATGGTAATTGTTCTTGGAGCTGGCTCAGGTGTTTTAGCTTCAACTGTAAATCCATTCTCAACTATTATTGCTGCAAACGCTGCTGGTGCAGAATTATCGAAAATATTATTGCCTCAGTTTATAATTCTAGTTGCATCTTTAGCTGCTTCGATTATCTTTACGATGCGATATGCTGCTAAAGTTAAAGCTGGTGAATATGCTGAAGATTCTAAAGGAAAACCAGCAGTTAAAGCAATTGATGCTTCGAAAGTACCAGAATTTACACTTGAGCGAAAATTTGTGATGGGAATTTTTGGGCTAACTTTCCTTGTAATGATTATGTCACTTGTTCCTTGGAAAGATTTGCACGTAACATTCTTTGAAGACTGGCACGAATGGCTCGCAACTTTGCCTATTGTTGGTGGAATCTTCGGATTTGAGCATGCTGTTCCATTTGGTTCTTGGTATTTTAACGAAATTTCAGCATTGTTCTTAATCTCGACAATAATGATTAAAATTCTTTATCATGAGGAATTTAAAAAAGATGATGTTTCTGTAACAAATACTTTCCTTGCTGGCTCGGCAGATTTATTGAGTGTTGCTTTAATTATTGCGGTTGCTGCAGCAATTGGCGTTTTGATGCAGGCTGGTGGAATTCAAGATACGATTGTTTATTGGGGTGAAGAACTTCTTCGAAAAGTTCCATCACAGATATTTGGTGTTTTGGCTTATATTTTCTATATCCCAATGTCATTTATCATTCCATCATCTTCTGGTTTAGCAGAGGCTACAATGCCAATTATTGCTCCTGTTGCAGATTTGGCTGGTTCAACTAAAGAAATTGCTGTCGTTGCGTTTGCGACTGCATCTGGACTTCTTAATATGGTTGCCCCTACAATTGCATCATTAATGGCTGGTTTAGCGCTCGCAGGTGTTCCTTATAAAAACTGGGTTAAGAGAACTGCTCCATTAATGGCTATTTTAACTTTAATTAGCCTTATTGTAATTGTTGTGATGGGATTCTTAAAATAAAATGAAACAGATTTCGAAATATCAAAAGGAATCTTTTCATCGAAAATTAACCTCAATTTTGGTAGTTGCTGTACTGGTAGCTGTAGTTTTTGCAGTAGGTTTTGTTGTGAAGCTTCTAGATTTTACACTGCCAGTTGCCCACCGAAATATTTCGAATAATAAAAATCAGAATCAGTCTTCGAAAAATATAACAATTTCAGGAAATGTAGTTTGTCTTTCATTAAAAAAAGGTAAAACTGATAATTCAAATCCAAGCAAATGTAAAGTTGGAGTTGTTGATTCTAAAGGTCAAAAATATGCTGTTTCTGGTGGAAGTAATTTAAATCTTTACGGAGAAGCTAGCTCAAACGGAGTTGAGATTTCTGGTGAGTTTATTCCTGCTAGTGAAGATGAAACTTATGATATTGTTGGCACAATCAAGCGTTCGTAGTATAATTTAACTATGAAGTTATTGAGTGATCAAGTTGATGAACGCGAGATTAAAGTAATTTTGCGCGAGTTAGAAAAGACTCGCGCATTTTTTGGAGATGTTGTAGAGTTCGGCTGTTATGTTGGTACAACTAGTGTATTTTTAGCAAAAACTCTTGAAAAATGGGGAAGTTCTAAAACTCTTTGGCTTTACGATTCGTTCGAAGGTCTACCAGAAAAATCTTCGAAAGATATTAATTCTTTGGGTGAAGTTTTTAAAAAAGGTGAGTTGTGCGCTAGTAAAAAGCAGTTAATTTCAAATTTGCGTAAATCAAATATCAAAAAAATGCCAAAAATTACAAAAGGTTGGTTTAATACGCTTTCAAAAACGCAAATTCCTGAAAAAATTAGCTTTGCTTTTTTGGATGGAGATTATTATGATTCAATTTTAGATCCGCTTAATTTAATCTGGAATAATCTTGAAAGCGGTGCAATCATTGTTGTAGATGACTATGGAAATCAAGCTTTACCAGGAGCTTCAAAGGCAGTTAACGAATGGTGTAAAAAACACAATATCTCAAAAGAAGTTGAAGCAACTTTGGCGATTTTTCGAAAACCATAAAAATAATAAAAAAGTATTGCGCTTGTGTATAAAATGATATATTATATAAGTGTAAGCGCTAAGGTGATTTTTGGGAGGAACCATAAAAATAGCGTGTTTTCTTGACATTTGTTATTTTTTTTGATAAAATAGTTCATAGGCTCGCGCAAAAACGTGTAAAATTTATTAAATAAAGGAATCGGTCGAGCGCGTGAGTTGCATGAATAAAAGGAGAACGCATGCCTATCAAAATCAATTTTCCTCCTTCAAGGAAGAAAATAATTGCGGTGGATGTGGTGCCTGCTGAATGGCAACGCTACATTGAACAATAAAAAGTGACAAAAAGAAAATCTCACTCTTTACTGAGTGAGATTTTATTATGGGATTATTTCTGATTTTTAATTGCTTCGTCTAAGGCTAATTTTAATTTTGCATCATCGCCCCAAATATCAGAAGACAAATCTTTTCCGTTAAGCTTGAATGAAGGTGTTCCAGTTACTTTTGCTTTCGAACCAACAGCTTGGTCAAATTTAATTTTCGCCTTCACTTTATCACTCTCAATATCTTTTTTGAATTGGTCGATATTTAGATTTAACTCTTTAGCGTATTCTGTGAAATATTCCATTCGCTCGCTAGCAGTTGAAGCCGTCCATTCATCTTGCTTGTCGTAAAGTAAATCGTGCATTTCCCAATATTTTCCTTGCAAGCCTGCTACTTCAGCAACACTCGCTGCAGCAAGTGCATTTGGGTGAATTGTGACTAATGGGAAGTTTCGAAATATTACATTAACCTTATCTTTATATTCTTCTGCGATTGATTTAACGCGGCTGGATGCAGTCTTACATCCTGGGCATTGAAAATCACCATATTCAACCAAAGTTACTTTCGAGTTGTTTTTATGATAAACATGCTCAGAAATATCGCCTGAATTTTTACTTGAAGAAATCTCTTTCGAAATATCAATATTACTTAAATCAATTTTCTGAAGGTTTGATAGCCAAATCATTCCACTCAAAAAAAGAACAACCAAAACTGTAAAAATTATTGCAAATTTATTATCGGCTATAAAATCTTTTATTTTTTGAAGATTTTTTGCCTTTTTTTTATTAGTAGACATTTTCCTCCTTTTTCACTAACTATTACTATTTTAACATAAAAATAAGCTTTTTCAAAATACATAAGTGTGATAAAATAAAAATATGTTAGTTATAAGTATAATTTGCTTAATTTTAATGCTTATTATTTTTTCTTTGAAAGAAAAGGAAATTGAATTTTCTGAATTTGAGCTCCAGCGCAGAATTAATTCTGGTGACAAACGAGCTGAAAAAATGCTTAATAAAAAGAAGTTTGTACCAGTTTATAATTATTTTTTGCAATATTTTGGCTGCACAATCATGATTGTTTCAGTAATTTCACTTTCGAAAGTTTTTGATTTTTGGAAGTCGATAGTTATTTGTTCTGTTATTTTTCTGATTTCGAAGGGAATTTTAAAAAGTGGTATTTTGAATCGAATTTCAAGCCAGATTAATCGTAAAATTATCCCAATTGCAAATGGAATTTATTTTGCTCAAAATATAAAAACACAAAATAGGATTTCGAAGATGGCGAATAAAAAACAACCATGGTCATTTTATTCAAAAGAAGAACTTTTAAATTTTTTAGCTAATCATAAACGAATTTTAACTGAAAATGAACAAAAATGGATTGAAAAAATTTTCGAACTTGAAGAAAAAACAATTTTAGAAGTTGGTGTTTCTAGTGAAAAAATGGCAATAATCCACGATAGTGATTTGTTAACACCATTAATGATTGATGAACTTTTCAAAACCAGGCAAAAGATTTTCCCGGTTATGAACGAGGAAGAAAATAAAGTTAAGGGTGTAATTTTTCTAGAAGATATTACTAAAATTGATTCAAGTGATTCGAAAAAAGCTCAAAAAGTAATGCATGAAGAATTCCTATCGATAAAACCTAATTTAAGTGCCTTAGCGGCTTTCGAAAAAATACTTTCAAAAGGTGAAAACTATGCAATTTTGCTTGAAAGAAATGGTGATTTGTCTGGAATCGTTAATTTGGTAGATTTTATTCGCAAAAAATAGGAAAATGTGGTAAAATATAAAGAGTTAAATTCAAGAATTAGGAGAAATATGCGGATATTAGCGAAAAATTCGATTGATAAAATTGGTGAAAAAATTACTGTAAAAGGCTGGGTGAATTCTCGACGAGACCACGGTGGGTTGATTTTTATTGATTTACGTGATCACTCTGGATTACTCCAGCTTGTGATTTCGCCAGAATTTGCAGAAAGTTTTGAATTAGCTGAAAAATGCCGTGATGAATTTGTGATTTCGGCAACTGGTGTAGTAAAAGAGCGCGCTGAAAATTTAAAAAATCCAAATATCTCAACTGGTGAAGTTGAACTTATTGTTGAAAATCTTGAAATTTTAAACCGAAGTGATCCTTTACCAATTGCTGTTTCGGATAATGGTCAAAAATCGAATGAAGAATTACGATTAAAATATCGTTTTTTAGATTTGCGCCGCGAAAAAATGCAAAAAATGTTGCGTCGCCGTGCTGAATTTTATTGTGAAATTCGAAAATTTATGGAAAATCATGAATTTATTGAAGTTGCTACGCCAATTCTTGCGAATTCTAGCCCAGAAGGTGCACGTGATTTCTTGATTCCGAGCCGTGTCCACCCTGGAAAATTTTATGCTCTACCGCAAGCTCCGCAACAGTTTAAACAGCTTTTAATGGTTGGTGGAATTGATAAATACTATCAAATTGCTACTTGTTTTCGTGATGAAGATCCGCGGGCGGATAGGCTTTATGGTGATTTTTATCAACTTGACCTTGAAAAGGCTTTTGTTGAAAATGGTGAAGATATTCGCTCAGAAATGGAAGTTCTCATTAAAGATCTAGTGAAAAATTTTGCTAAAAAAGAGCTTTTGAGTGAAGAAATTCCACGTATTCCTTATGAAGTTGCGATGGAAAAATACGGTAGTGATAAGCCTGACTTGCGTTTCGGAATGGAATTAGTTGATTTAAATGATGTTTTGGCTGAAACTGAATTCGGTGTGTTTAAAAATGCTGAATGCTTGAAAGCAATTTGCGTCAAAAATGGTGCAAGTTTGAGTCGAAAACAGATTGATAATTTTACTGAAATTGCCAAAAGTGAAGGTGCGGGCGGTTTGGCTTATATTACATATACTGAAGGTGAAGTAAAAAGCCCAATTGTTAAATTCTTGAACGAAAATGAACTTTCAAAAATTAAAGAAGAAACCGGTGCTGAAGATGGCGACGCAATTTTCTTTGGCGCGGATAGACGTGAAGTTGTCAATAAAGTTCTTGGTCGTCTTCGAAATGAATTTGCAGATTTCTTCAATCTTAAAGATGAAAATAAAGTGGCTCTCGCTTGGGTTGTAGATTTTCCATTTTATGAATTTGATGAGAAAAATAATAAAGTTGATTTTGGCCATAATCCATTTTCAATGCCAAAAGGCGGCGTTGAGGCTCTTCGAAACGCTAAAACTGATACTGAAAAATTGGCGATTAAAGCTGACCAATATGATATGGTGATGAATGGCTATGAAATCTGTTCAGGCGCTGTTCGAAACCATAACCCAGAAGTGATGTACGAAGCTTTTGGCTTGCTTGGATATGATAAAAAATATGTTGAAGCGAAATTCGGTGCGATGTTAAACGCCTTTAAATTTGGTGCTCCTCCGCATGCAGGTTGTGCATTTGGCTTGGATCGAATTTTTATGATTTTAATGAATGAAGATAATATTCGTGAAGTGGTGGCGTTTCCAAAGAATGGATCTGGCGTAGATGTAATGATGAGTTCACCTAGCTTTGTGGATGAAGGGCAGCTAAAGGAGTTAAAAATTGAGCTCTCTGAAGATGAAGAATAAATTGGCAAATTTTCAAAAAAAATTCGGTTTTTTAGCGATTCTTATAATCGGTGGATTTTTAGTTCTATTTCAATTTTCGAAAATTGTTTTTGCTGAAGAAGTTGCAAAAGAAAAACCAACTGAAATTCAGATTTCGAAAATTAGTAAAAAATGCAACGATTTAAAAAATAATTTGAAAAAACTTCGCTCTGAAGACGCTCTAAAAAGGGTTAATCTGGGTAAAAGCTATGAGAAGATTTCGAATGGATTGATGTCGAATTTTAATGCAAGAATTGCTTTAAACAAGAAAAATGGTGCTGAATTAATTTTAATTGCTTCTGAATTTGAAGAGAATTTTAGGTATTTTAAAGAGAATTTTCAGATTTATGAACGGGAGCTTTCGGAATTAGTTTCGCAAGATTGCATTAAGAATCCGCGTGAATTTTATTTAAAACTTGAAAAAATACGTCGTGCTCGCCGAGAAGTAAATTACAACACTAAAAAATTGAATGAAATTGCTGAAAAATATGGTGTTCAGGTTCATGATTTTGTTGTAAAAAATACATCAGGAGTTTTGAATGAATAATTTTTTGAATAAAATTAAAGCAAAAATTAAAAATCAGACATTGGAATCACAAAAAGAAATTAATGGTTCTCGCAATTTGCTAATTTTTCTTGCGGGAAGTTTAGGAATCGCATTAGTTTTGGTGATTGCAAGCTTAATTCTTTACACTTCGGATGGAACTATTCAGCTTGATTTAAGTAGGCCAGTTTTGCAAGAGGCGCGTGAGGCTCAGAAAAAGGCAAAAAAAGAGGAAGAAGAACGCAAAAAAAATGAAAAAGATGAGGAGTTTTTACCGCAAGGTGGTCTTTCGAATAAAGACATGGCGGATTTCGAAAGGCTTTATTCGCAAGCAAGAAAGAAAATTCATACAGATGAGTTTAGCGAAAGCTCCTTAAGTGATGAAACTTTAAGAATAACAGACCAATAAAGGAGAAGAATGGCTTTTTTAAATCCGAAAGATTTTATTATTACTCGCAAGCGTAAACTTTATAAATTTGCGCTTTTCAATAATTCTGCAATTTGTTTTGAATTCAATGAATGGCAAAAAGAAAATGCTGAAGTTAATAATTTAGAAATTGGTGCAGGAACAGGGCTTTTTAGTGAAGCTTTGGCAGCAAAAAATCCAATGAAGAATTTTGTGGCGGTTGATGTTAAGGCCGACCGACTAGTTAAAGGTGCTATTCAAGCTGAGCAAGATGGCGTTAAAAATATTCGTTTTTTGCGAGCGCGAGCCGATCAACTTCTTGAAGCTTTTGGCGAAAATTCGGTAAAATATCTTTGGGTGACCTTTCCTGACCCTTACCCACGTGAGCGGAATTCGGGCCGCCGTTTAACACACCCAACTTTTTTGCGAATTTATGCTAAGCTTTTGGCCGAAGATGGTGCGCTCTACTTTAAAACTGATGCTAAGGATCTTTTCGAATGGAGCTTGGAGCAGCTTGTATCAGAAGGTTGGAAAATTGAACGGCTTAGTTTTGATTTACATGAAAGTAATTTGAACGAAAATTACAAAGTGATGACAACTTATGAGAAACGTTTTACGGCAGAAGGGCTAAAAATTAACTTCGTAAAGGCTATACCGCCGAAAAATATATGAATAAATAAATTTCGAAAGAGGTGAAATGGCTGATTTTTTAGAAATTAAAGGTGCGCGTGAACATAATTTGAAAAATGTAGATTTAAAAATTCCGCGTGATAAATTAGTGGTTATAACAGGGCTTTCTGGTAGTGGAAAGTCTAGCTTGGCGTTTGATACAATTTATGCGGAAGGCCAGCGCCGCTATATGGAGAGTCTTAATTCTTATGCGCGACAATTTTTAGGTACAATGGATAAGCCAGATGTAGATCAAATTACAGGGCTCAGCCCGGCAATTTCAATTGATCAAAAATCTACTAGTCGCAATCCACGCTCAACCGTAGCAACCGTAACTGAAATCTATGATTATTTGCGTCTTCTTTTTGCGCGAATCGGTACACCACATTGTCCAATTTGTGGCCGAGATGTAGTTCGGCGTACTCCCCAAAGTATTGTTGATAGTATTATGAATCTTAAAGAAGGTTCACGGTTGATATTGCTTGCACCGATTGCAAAAGCTAAAAAAGGTGAATTTGCGCATATCCCTGAAGAGTTTGCGAAAAAAGGTTTTGCTCGTGCGCGGGTTGATGGAGTGATTTATGCTTTAGATGAGTTCCCTGAACTTGAAAAAAATATTAAGCATAATATTGAAATTGTAGTTGATCGTTTGGTTCTTTCGAAAGAAATGCGAACACGTTTAGCGCAAAGTGTTGAGCAGGCGCTTGAAATGACTAGCGGAATTTTAGAGATTTTAAATGATGAAACTGGCGAGGTGAAGATTTTTTCGCAACGTTATGCTTGTGAACTTCACCCAGATGAGCATATTCCTGAGCTTGAACCACGTTTGTTCTCTTTTAATGCGCCACAAGGAGCTTGCGAAACTTGTTCAGGCCTTGGAACACGAATGGAGATTGACCCAGAATTAGTACTTTCACCAAATTTGACAATTTCTGAGGGTGCGATTCGACCTTATAATCGTGTGATGGAGAAGGGCTATAGAATTAAATTGCTTGAGGAGATTGCAAAACGTCATGGATTTTCAACAAAAGTCCCAACTAAAAAGCTTTCGAAAGAAGCTATCGAAATTATTCTATACGGCACAAGAACAGATGAAAAATATCCAATTGAAATGAATGGCCGTGTTTATAACATGAATTTTGAAGGCGTAATTCCAAATCTTGAGCGCCGTCATCGCGATACGGGTAGTGAATTTCAGCGTAAAGATATTGAGCGATTTATGCGTGTTCGAAAATGTCAAACTTGTGGTGGAAAGCGCTTGAAACCAGTTGTTCTTGCGGTTACGGTTGCTGGTCTAAATATTGTAGAAATTTGTGATCTTGCAATTGATGAAGCTGTTGAACTTTTCAAAAATTTAGAACTAAACGAGCAGCAAAAGTTTATTTCAACTCAAATCCTAAAAGAAATTTCTTCGAGATTGGGCTTTATGAATAATGTTGGTTTGAATTATTTGGAGCTTTCGCGTGCGGCTAATACTTTGAGTGGTGGTGAGGCTCAGCGGATTCGTTTGGCTACACAGATTGGTTCTGGGCTTCAAGGTGTGCTTTACGTTTTAGATGAGCCTTCAATTGGTCTTCACCAGCGAGATAATGATAAATTAATTGCGACGCTAAAAAACCTTCGTGATCTAAATAACACTGTTTTAGTAGTGGAACATGATGAAGACACAATTCGAGCGGCGGATTGGCTTGTTGATGTTGGTCCTGGTGCTGGTGTGAATGGCGGAATGATTGTGGCTTCTGGTACACCTGATGAAGTTTCGAAAAATCCTAAATCTTTAACAGGGCAATTTTTAAGCGGAAAAGATAAAATCCAAACACCAAAAAAGCGCCGAAAAATTCAGAAAAATGAAAAATTGGTGATTAAAAATGCACGAGAAAATAATTTGAAAAATATCGATGTTGAAATTCCATTAGGCGTAATGACGGTAGTTTCTGGTGTTTCAGGAAGCGGAAAATCAACCTTAGTCAACGAAATTTTAAGTAAAGAATTGTTGGCGCGGAAGCATCGTGCGCAAGAAGTTCCTGGTGCGCATGATGAAATTTTAGGTTTGGAAAAACTAGATAAAGCAATTGTGATTGATCAAAGTGCGATTGGCCGTACGCCACGTTCAAATCCCGCAACTTATACTGGTGTCTTTACGCAGATTCGTGAGCTTTTTGCTGGCACGCCAGAAGCGAATATCCGTGGCTATAAATCTGGTCGATTTAGCTTTAATGTTAAAGGTGGGCGCTGTGAAAACTGTCAAGGTGACGGTGTAATTAAAATTGAAATGCATTTTTTGCCAGATGTTTATGTGGAGTGTGATGTCTGTCATGGCAAGCGATATAATCGTGAAGCCTTGGAGATACTTTACAAAGGTAAAACAATCTCGGATGTTTTAGAAATGACAATTGATGAAGCAACGGAATTTTTTGAAAATATTCCTGCGATCCATCGAAAATTAAAAACTATTCAAGAAGTTGGCTTAGGCTATATTAAACTCGGGCAGCCTGCAACAACATTCTCGGGCGGTGAGGCTCAACGAATTAAACTTGCTACTGAGCTCGCTCGGGCTTCAACTGGTAAAACAATGTATATTCTGGACGAGCCTACAACTGGTTTACATAATGCAGATGTAAAAAGATTGCTTTCAATTTTGAACCGTTTGGTTGATGCTGGAAATTCAATGGTAATAATTGAACATAATTTAGATATTGTTAAAAGTGCTGACTGGCTAATTGACATGGGCCCAGAAGGTGGAGCGGGTGGTGGAACTGTTGTGGCGACTGGAACTCCAGAACGGGTTTCGAAAGTCGAAAAGAGCTGGACGGGAAAATATCTTAAAAATATTCTTTAGGATAAAATGCCATGTCTTTTGAAAAATAGTATAATAATGCTATAAAGTGCTTAATTTTATATCATGAAAGGAAAAAATGGCGATTTTAGTAACTGGCGGTGCAGGATTTATTGGTGCTCACACTTCAATTGAACTTCTTGAAAATAATGAAGAAATTATAATTATTGATAATTTTCTGAATTCAAAACCTAAGGCTTTAGAGAGAATTCGTGAAATTTCGGGTAAGGATTTTAAATTTTATGAAGTTGATATTTTAAATAAAGATGGGCTTCGAAAAATTTTTCAAGAAAATAATATTGAGCAAGTGATACATTTTGCAGGCTTAAAAGCAGTTGGCGAAAGTGTTGAGAAGCCACTTGAATACTATAAAAACAATATTCAAGGAACAATTTCTCTTTTGGAAATTATGCGAGAGTTTAACGTTTATGATATTGTTTTTTCTTCAAGCGCAACAGTTTATGGCGACAAAAATCCAGTTCCTTATCGAGAAGAAATGCCTTGTGAAACAGCAACAAATCCTTATGGGTATACTAAAGTTGTGATTGAGCATATTTTGAAAGATTTAGCAAAGGCTGATACGCACTGGTCGATTACAATTTTGCGATATTTCAACCCAATTGGTGCGCATGAAAGCGGTTTAATTGGTGAAGATCCACAAGGAATTCCAAACAATTTGATGCCGTATATTTCTCAAGTTGCCATTGGAAAACGAGAAAAACTTTCAATTTTTGGCGATGATTACGAAACTCCTGATGGCACAGGAGTGC
Source organism: Candidatus Saccharimonas sp. (assembly GCA_015256915.3). Lineage (NCBI taxonomy): Bacteria > Candidatus Saccharimonadota > Candidatus Saccharimonadia > Saccharimonadales (SeqCode) > Saccharimonadaceae (SeqCode) > Saccharimonas (SeqCode) > Saccharimonas sp. (SeqCode). The sequence continues at coordinate 585,340 of CP076101.2, read as the reverse complement.
GTGACTATATTCATGTTGTAGATTTAGCTAAGGGTCATTTAAAAGCATTAGAAAGTAACCGCAAGAATGGTGGCGTTAAAATTTATAATCTCGGTTCAGGCTCGGGAGTGAGTGTTTTGGAACTAGTTCGTGCTTTCGAAAAAGCCTCCGGCAAAAAGATTTCTTTCGAAATTACCTCGCGCCGTGCAGGTGATATTGCATTTTGTTATGCCGATGTTACTAAGGCTGAAAAAGAACTTGGCTGGAAAACTGAAAAAACACTTGAGGAGATGTGTCGAGATTCGTGGAATTGGCAAAGTAAAAATCCGAATGGGCTAGTGTAAGAATCTTAAAAAAAGTTTGTTTTCGAACAGACTTTTTTATTTTTTGAAAAAAAGTACTTGACTTTTTAAACTACCTTGTATAACATAGAAGTATGAAGGAACAAGAAAGTATTGAAAAATATGCTTCACAAATTTCAACCCAGATGCGAAAAGGTTTTATGGCGTTTTGCGTGCTAAAAGTTTGTGCAAAAAAGCCAGTTTACACCAGCGATATCATTAAAGAATTGCGTGAAGCTAAAATGGTTGTGGTCGAAGGAACAATTTATCCGTTACTATCAAGACTGCAAAAAGATGGATTATTAAGCCATGAATGGCAAGAAAGTGAGCAAGGTCCACCTAGAAAATATTATTCAATAACTGAATTTGGCGCTAGTGTTTGTGAAAAGGTTAGCGAAGAAATCAGCAAATTAAATAAAACAATCAGCAAACTTTAAGGAGAAATATGAAAGAAATTACAAGAATTCATTTGGCGAAAATTCCTTACGAAATTGAAATTTATGCCAAAAAGAGGCTTGAGAAATATCTAAAAGATTTAAAAATATACTCTGGCGATGAAGATATTTTTGAGGATGTTGAAATTCGAATTACTGAAATTCTAGCAGAACTTGGTATAAAAGAAGGCGGAGTAATCACTGAAAAAGAAATTTCGAAAATTGAGGCTCAAATTGGCTCACCAGAAGTATTTCAAGATTTGAATTTTGATGGTGAAAATGAAGAAATTCGCATTCCGAAAATTTCAAAAAAGCTATTTCGAGACGAACAAAACGGAATGATTTCAGGTGTGGCAGCAGGATTAGCACAATATTTGAGAATTGATATGGTTTGGGTTAGGTTAGCTTTAGCGGTTATGTTTTTTGTAAGTTTTGGCGCAATTGTTCCAATTTATATTCTATCAATTCTTATCATTCCAGCGGCAAAAAATGCTAATGATATTTTACGACTTCGCGGTGAAGTTATTACAGCAAGTGCAATTCGAGAAGTTAACGAAGAATATAATTTCGAGAAAAATGCAGCTCGAAATATGAAAATTGCTCGAATTTTTGGGATAATTTTTGGAATTTTTACAGTTTTTGCTTTTCTTGGTGGAATCCTAGCGATGTTTTTTGGAAACTGGGCATTAATGCAAATTGGCGAAATGGCTAATTTTGCCAACGCAAAGAGTGCTGCAACTGGTATAATAATTTCAGCAAATATAATGGGAATTTCGTATTTGATTTTTACGGCTTTTATTGCAAAAATGCTGTTTAAATTGAAGGCTTCGAAAATTGATATTATAGCAATTATTGTTTCGGTGGTAGTTGCTTTAGGTGGAATTTTGGGATCGATTTCTTTTACCTCAATTTTACGTGATAAGGCTAATGAAAAAATTTCGAAAAGTTTAGTTTCTGAGCAAATTAAATTTAATTCTGAAAAAATGAAAAGTGTTAAAAAACTAAAAGTTGATTCTTCAGTTTCTGTGTTCTATCATATTTCAGATGAGCGAAAAATTGAATTTACGCATATGAATTTTCGAAAACACAATTTAAAAGTTGATTTTGAAGGAGAAACTTTAAAATTGAGCTTAAATAATGTTCCACAAAATCTATATTTTGGCGGATTAGGCTATGAGGAAATTCATATTTATGGCCCAGAACTAAATGAAATTGATGTAACTTCAAATTCGAATGTAAATTATTTTGCGAAAGATACTGAGAATATGAAAGTAAAAATGAATGGCGGTTCAGTTTATTTTGAAAATTCAGCCAAAATTACAAATTTAGAGATTTCGAAAGGTGAATATGGCGTGTTTTCAGGAAAACATATTGATGTTTTGAACTTAACATTAAATTCAAATAGTGGAAGTGTTGAACTAAATAATGTTGAAAATGCAAATGTTAAAACTAAAAATTGTAGTTTTAATAGTCCAAAAGTCACTCGTTTGAAAGCTCGCGCAAAAAATGTAAAAGTGAATAACTATGATTTTAACGAGAATACTAAAGGCCAATGTTTTTATCTTGAAAATTTAGATAGAGATGAATTTTAATTAAAGGAGGAATATGATTGAAGTTCGAAATATTTCAAAAATTTATGGCAAAAAGAAGAATCGTTTTCAGGCGTTAAAAGATGTAAGTTTCAAGATTGAAAATGGTTCAAGCGTGGCGATTATTGGGAAATCGGGAAGTGGAAAATCAACACTGATTCATGCAATGAGTGGCCTAGATGCTCCAGAAAAAGGTGAAGTTTTAATGGATGGAGTAAATATTTTATCAATGAATCAAAAGAAGATTGATAAATTTCGTTCGAAAAAAATGGGATTTATTTTTCAAAGCTTTTTTGTGCAGGGAAATGAAACTTGTTTCGAAAATGTGAGTTTACCGCTTGAAATTGCTGAAGAGCCAATTTTTCGAAGGAAAGAAATTGTAGAAGACGCCCTAAAAGCGGTTGGCTTGAAAGATAAAATTAAAACACCAGCTCGTGACCTTTCGGGTGGGCAAAAACAGCGCCTTGCAATTGCGCGAGCAATTGTAAACTCGCCAGAAATAATTTTTGCGGATGAGCCAACGGGAAATTTGGATTCCGCAACTAGTGAAAAAATTGAAAAATTACTTTTTGAATATAATAAAAAGTCTGGTGCAACGCTATTTATTATTACTCACGATGAAGAATTGGCAGAAAAGTGTGATATTCGGATTCGGATAAAAGATGGCGAAATAGAGCATATTGAAGGAGTTAAAAATGCGTAGAGTTGATATTATTAAGCGAGCTGGAAAAAATATTCGTTTAGCAAAAGGGCGAACAATTTTGACGAGTTTGGCGATTGCGGTTGGCGCGACAACTGTTGCACTCGCAATTGCAGCCGGAAAGGGCGGCAATGCTTATGTTGAAAGTCTAGCTAACAAGTTAGGCGATCAAAATGCTTTAACTATCTCGCGATTAATCAAGAATAAAAAAGACCCTTATGCACCAAATAAGGTTGAAACTACACTTGAAGATTCACGAAAAAATTTGGCTGAAGCTGATATGGAAAAGCATTCAATAAAAAATGAAGATTTACAAAAAATCACAAAAATTAAAGGCGTTCGAAACGTTTCACCAAAAGTTCCTATAAATATTGATACTATTCGTGTTGAAAATGGAGTAAAATATGATGGAAGCGTTGCGACAAAAAATGACGAACAAGAGATGGGTCTTTCAGCCGGAAAGCTCAGCAAAAATAATCAAATTGATAATGGAAAAGTTATCGCACCAAAAGCTTATGTTGAACCTTTTGGAGGTAAAATTTCTGCTGATATCGTGGGCAAAAAAGTAGTTTTCGAAATGAAAGATGCGGAAGGTAAAACTTTCGAAAAGACTTTTGAAATTCAAGCAGTTGATGCCGGAAAAACGGATACTAACTTTAACTATCAAGGAAATTTCTGGATGAATAATAGTGATGGTTTGGAAATTGCGAAAAAGCAAAATTCTGGTGAAATGCGGTTTTATAGTGCGAGCGTAACAACCGACGGCATACGAAAAGTTGATGAAATTAAAAAGGAAATTACAGCATTAAACGGTGGTGAATTTTACCAAGTTTCCACTTTTGCAGATGATAAAGCAACGGTTCAAGCAGCAATTAATGTTATGGCGGCGGGTCTTGCTGGATTTGGATTTTTAACGCTTCTTGCTTCAGCTTTTGGAATTATTAATACGCAATATATTTCAGTTTTAGAGCGAACTTCACAAATTGGTTTGATGAAATCGCTCGGAATGCGAAAGAGTGATGTTTCGAAACTTTTTAGATACGAAGCGGCGCTGATTGGTTTATTTGGTGGAATTATTGGAATTGTTGTAGCGTATGGAATTACTTTCTTAAACCCTGTAATCAGTAGTGTTTTAAAACTACAAAAAACTTCTGGCGTGGATACGAATTTACTTCAACCAGATTTATTCGCTTGGATTTTATTGGTGGTTGGTTTGATGTTACTTTCGGTGATCTCTGGATTCTTGCCAGCGCGAAAAGCAGCAAAGATGAACCCAATTGAGGCTCTTCGAACTGAATAGAGATAATAAAAATCGGCTCACTAACAAAGTGGGCCGATTTTTCTGAAAAAATAGAAAAAAGTCTTGAAATTATTAAAAAACTCGTGTATAATAAGATTATTATTCCGGCATAGCTCAGTGGTAGAGCGGTTGGCTGTTAACCAATAGGTCGCTGGTTCGAGCCCAGCTGCCGGAGCCAAATTTGAGTTTTATGACAATTTGATAATGTGAGAAAAGGTTCTAACAGATTAAAATAGAGCCTTTTTTATTTTTTATTTAATTCTATATTGCAAAAAATTTCCAATTGATATATCATAATAGAAAAAATATGACTAGTCTGATAAAAATAGAAGAGCTAGATAGGATATATTATGAACTTAATATTTATGAGGCATGGTGAAGCTTTAGATAATACGCGTGAAATTTTATCAAGCCAAGAAATACAATGTTCAATATTGACTGAAAATGGTAGAAAGCAAGTTATCGAATCAGTAAAATTACTACCTAGAATAGATAAAATATACGCCTCACCGTTAATTAGAACTCTACAAACAGCGAAAGAAGTTGCAGATAATCGAAACCTTAATGTTGAAATAGATGACCGTATTAGAGAGATAAATTGGGGTAAATTTAATGGAAAAGAAAACTCTGCGGAGCTAGATGAGGTTAGGGAAAAGCAAGTCGCTGGAGATTTTTTTATTAGATTTGGCCAATATGGTGACAGTAAATATAGTATTGAAAGCAGATTATGCGATTTTTTAACTGATGTTCAAAAGAATAATTTCAAAAACAACACTGTATTAATAGTTTCTCATGGAACGATTATATCCTTTATGAAGCGGATTTTAGGGTTAAAATCTTCTCACGCGAAAAAAGGTAAATTCGAAGTTTTTAAAGATGTTGATTTTCAATTTTTAGAAAAACACAAGAATCTATTGAGTGATATATCGAATTTTGAAGTTAGCAAAAGGCTTAGAGAAACAGACAAAATTAAGAATAGTGAAACCAGACATAAATATGTAAATATCGCTAAAGACTATAACAATATAGAATTTAATAATGAAACACTAAAGTATTTAATTTTAGGGTTGAATGATAAACTCAGTAAGGTTGAAAATGCCTTAAAACCTATTGATAAAAGTAAAAAAGAGATTATTTTAGTTTGTGTATTTAATAATTTTTCAGAATTTTTTGAGAAATGGATAAGACGTTATGTCGAATTGGGTGTTAAGAATTTCGTATTGGTAAATAATAATTCTGATGATGATTCAATAAAAAAGATAAGTGAAATTACGAAAAATATTAAAGATATTAAACTGGATTTATACAATGTTGAAGCTCCCTATAATTGTTTTAGGGCTTGTAGCTGGAGACAGCAGATTTTAGATATTTATGGAATTAACAGATGGTATTTGAATGTTGATTCTGATGAATTATTCCATGTTGATGAAAAGATAAAAGAATACATTGACTCCATAAGTAAGGATGGCCGTAAATCTGTTAAAGCTATTATGGTAGACGTATATTCTAAAAAACCTATTTTTAAAAATAAGAATATAAATGATATGAAATTTGTAGATTCGAACACTTATAAAACTGAAATCAACCCTTTTTACGGGTTAAGAATTTATGGTGGCCCTAGAGGAAGAATTTTTGGTTTAAGGTCTAGTCTACAAAAGGTTCCGCTACTATATTACACTGGAAATGAATTAATCGTGAATGATCATTATGTATTTCCGAAAGAGTTAAATTTTGTAAATATATCATCGGTAATATTTCATTATAAATTCTTACCGAATTCATTATCATTGTATAAAAACATGGCAAAAAGTGGGGTGCATTGGCAAGACTCTAAAGAATATGAAAAATACCTATCTGCTTATGAAGATGACTCTAATTTATCTATGTTTTCAACAGATTCATCTATTAAAATTGAAGATTTTCGACTGTCCGATATAGCGCCCGAGTAGTTGCTGGTTAGTAATATTTCTATCAAGGGGAGCCAAGAAAATCTCCCGAAGTCTCGGGGGTTTTTCTTTTTCTTACAATTTTAAGACTTTTCTAAGTAAAATGTGTTAAAATTAAAATAGAAAAGAGGTAAAAATGAAATTTGATAAAATTATAATTGGATTTGGAAAAGCTGGAAAAACTTTGGCAGTTCTGGCTGCTAATAAAGGTGAAAAAGTTGCATTAATTGAAAAGTCGCCGAAAATGTATGGCGGAACCTGTATTAATATTGCTTGTATTCCAACCAAAGTTCTAGCGGTTGCGGCGAGTGAAAATTTAACTTTCGAAGAAGCAATTTCGCAAAAATTTGATGTTGTGCAGAGGCTAAATTCAAAAAATTATAATATGCTTGCAGATAACGAGTCGATTACAGTTTTTGACGGCTTTGGTTCATTTTTAGATGAAAACACAATTTTAGTTGAATCGAATGATGAAAAACTTGAGCTTTCGGCTGATAAGATTATTATTAATACTGGTGCAGAAAGTTCTATTCCTAAAATTTCAGGAATTGAAGAAGGTTTAAAGGACTCAAAAATTTTAACTAGTACAGAGCTTCTTGATAATCAGGAGGCAATTGACGGCCTAGCAATTATTGGTGGTGGATTTATTGGTCTAGAGTTCGCTTCAACTTTTGCGAAGTTGGGAACGAAAGTAACAATTTTTGAGCGAGGCGATAAGATTTTAGCTAATGAAGATGATTCGATGCAAAAAGCAATTTTTGACTTTTTAGTTTCGCAAGGTGTTAATTTTGAGTTTAATGCAAATATTGAGGCTTTCGAAAATGTTGAAAATGGAATTTTAGTCCAAAATAATGGTAAGAAATCAGCTTTTAATAAAGTGTTAATTTCAACCGGGCGAAAACCAGTAACTGCAAAATTAAATCTTGAACGAGCAGGTATTAAAACACTTGAAAATGGTGGAATTTGGACTAACGAAAATCTTCAAACTTCAAATTCAAAAGTTTGGGCGGTTGGTGATGTGAGAGGAAAAGAGCAATTTACTTATACTTCTTTAGATGATTTTCGAATTTTGCGCTCACAGTTTTATGGTGACGGAAAATATTCTCTAAAAAATCGTGTTAATTTGCCAAATTCGATTTTTTTGCAGGTTCCATTTTCGAAAGTTGGATTAACTGAAAAACAAGCTTTGGAGGAAGGTTTCAAGATTAAGATAAAGGAAATTCCGGCAGCAGCAGTGCCAAAACTCCAGCTTGAATTTAAAACAACTGGTCTTTTGCGAGCGATTGTAGATTCGAAAACTAATAAAATTTTAGGCGCAGCTCTGTTTTGTTATAATTCGCCGGAAGTTATAAATATTATAAAAACGGCGATTGACACTGGACTTGATTATACTGTTCTGCGAGACCAGATTTTTACCCACCCAACCGTGGCTGAAAGTCTAAATGATTTGTTTAATCTTTAAGTTTGCTTTATTTTCGAAAATTTGATATAATTTAAGCAAAAGCATAATAATTTTTAAAGGTGGGAAATGAAACCGACGATTTTATCGATTGGAAATGCGACAAAAGATAACTTTTTAGACATTCAAAATCAAAAAATTTATAAAGATGAGCTCAATGATTTTCATTATGATCTAACTTTTGATGATTCAACTTTAAATTATCAAAAACAAGCTGGTGTTTATGGTGGAACAATTTTGAGTGAAAAAATCTTTACAGCAGCGCATTTTAAGGCTTTTTCAAGTGCGAATCCAAACGGTACTTCTCATTTCGAATATGATGAAATTAACAGCAATCTGATTGATCGATTTATAGTTTCGTATAAAGGCAAGAGTTTTATTTTAACCAGTAACCCTCGTAGCACAAAATGGGTTTCGCCAGCTTTTCCACCAGATTTAATTTATATTGCGGATGCTAATTTTTCGCAAAATTATCTGACAGATTTTAAAAAATATTTGCGCGAGAATCCAAATATTGAGCTTGTTTTTAATGTCGCCGATTTGGGTCCTGAGCTTGCGCATGAGTTTTTCGTTCGAGCGAATTTAGTTTTTGTAGATTTTCGAAAACAAAATTTAAGCGATCTAATTGATTATTCAAGTTATGAAAATGCGATAGATTCACTAATTAGAACTGGCGTGCGAGGCGTTGTTATTTTTGATGGCTCGAAAATAGTTGCTGGAAATAAAGAAAAAATTGCCAGTATTGAAACTAATTTTGAATTAAATTCGTTTTACCAGAATAATATTTTTCAGGCAGCTTTCGTTGCTGAAAATTTTTCGAATCCTTCAAAATTAGAAGAAAATTTGCAGGTTTCAGTTACGATTGCTAATAAATCTGATTTTAATGATATATTGAAGCCTTTTTATGCGCATCAAATTTTAAATCGCAAAAATTATGAATTACCTGTTGATGTTTTGAGTAATACGCCAGATATTGAAACACGATTGCACAAAACTGCTGCAAAATTAGTTACGCGGCCAAAAGGAATATTTGCTGCAGATGAGTCTGGCGGGAATATTCATAAAAAATTCGAAACGATTAGGATTGAAGATACTTTTGAAAATCGCCGAGCCTATCGTGAGATGTTTTTCAAAACACCAGATATTGAAAATTATTTAAGTGGAATTATTCTTTTTGAAGAGACAACCGAACAAAACACTTCTGAAGGTATTAATTTTGTTGAGTATTTGAAAAATCGCGGAATTTTGGTTGGTGTGAAACTTGACGGTGGTTTGCAGCCTTTAACTGGATTTGAAGGCGAGACGATTTCATTGGGACTTGATTCTTTGGTTGAAAAACTCCAAAAATATTCAAAAGCAGGAATTGATTTTGCGAAATGGCGAGTTGCTTTTGAAATTGATGAAGAAAAAGGAACGCCGAGCAAAGCTGCGATCGCTTCAAATTTGCGAGTTTTGGCACAATATGCTAAAGCCTGCCAGAATTATGGAATTGTACCAATCGTTGAGCCAGAGGTGGTTTATTCTGGGAAACACACTATTAAACAGTGCCGAGAAGTTACGGAAAAGATTCTTAAAAAGCTCTTTGAGGAACTAAAAATATTTAAGGTTGATCTTAAAGGAACAGTCTTGAAAACAAATATGGTTCTTGCTGGCTCTGAAAATGAAATTCAATCTTCTTCAAGAGAGGTTGCACGAGAAACCGTTTCTATTTTTAAGAAAATAGTTCCAAAAGAATTGGCAGGTATCGTATTCCTTTCTGGTGGACAAACCACAACTCAGGCAACTGATAATCTCCAAGAAATAACCAATCTCGGACCTTTTGACTGGGGATTGACCTATAGTTATGCGCGAGCTTTACAGATGCCAGCGCTTCAAGCTTGGGTTGGAAAACCAGAAAATGTTCAGCAAGCTCAGTTACTTTTCTTGGAGCGAGTCGCGGCAAATTCGCACGCTTTGTATAAGAATTAACTATCAAAAATATTAAAAACGCTCAAAATTTTAGTTATTGAGCGTTTTGTTTTGATGATTATTTCTTTTTTACGTAAATAGCATAAATTGCAATTGCAATTCCGCCAACCGGGTAAAATAGTTCAGCCGATTCCCAATTATTTGTAATAAAACTGTAAGTTAAATAAATTGCTGTGATTGAAAGCATTATTATTGCCGCAAAAAATCCTATTTTTGAATCTTTTTCTTCATCTTTATTTTCGATTTCATAAAAGTTATTAATTTTCGAAAAAATAGAATTTCCGTAAGTTGATGCTGAGATTCCAATTCCTAATAGGGCCATAAATATAGCATTAGCTAAATTAATGCCAAGATCAGAAAAATGATAAATTATTTGATGAGTTGCTATAGCTGTAAAAATTGTTGATACCAGTGCCATAGCACTGCTATTTTTAATATTTTTGGCTTGTCTGATTTCATTTTTTGAAAAAAATTTGTCAATTTTTATAGTATAATCAAGTAGGTTTTCAATTTCTGAATTATCAAAATTTTTAGCTAAAATTAGTAGGGGAACTGATATTGCTAAGGATAGCATTAAGCTAACCCCTGCTAAAACATTAAAACTTGCTGTTGATCCTGAAAAATATGCTGCTATTGCAAGGCCGGTAAAAAGAATAAGCATACCAAGCGCACGAATTAGTGCAATTTTTTGATATGATTTCTCATATTCTTTTTTATTAAAATTGGCTTTTTTGGTTGAAATTTCGCCGGTTAGTTCATCTAAACTAATTTCGAAGAGTTCGCTTAGGGCAATTAGTTTGTCAAGTTCAGGGGAAGATTTGCCACTCTCCCAGGCTGAAACTGATTGTCGCGAAACGCCAATTTTATCAGCAAGTTGCTCTTGTGAGATATTTTTCTCGGCTCGTAATTTTTGTAAATTCTGATTAAACATTTTTTGTCCTTTCATATTAATTATTATACATCAATTATATAAAAAATGCTCATTTGCAACTACCAAGTTTTCTTGAAAATTGCTAATTTTGTTGCCAATATTTTTAACAAAACAGATTAAAATCATGTTAAATTTGCTTGATTTAGCTAATAACATATAATGAATTTATCAAATTTATTTTTTTGAAAAAATATTTAAAGCCACCAAAATTAGGTGGCTTAAGGTTTTTGGGTATTATTCTTTTTTTGACTGCTCGTTACAGGGTCTAAAGATCACAATTTGTCCGGTGAACAATTTGATATGGCAAGGTTCTTCTACTTTGTTAGTTTCGGTTTGTTCCATATTATATACCCCTTTCTAAAGTTCAAGGCTATTCAAGATATATTTTATCTTGAGTATAATCTATATTCTGAGTATAGCATATTATTAAATATAATAAAATAGTTTTTATAAAAAATATAAAATGATATAATAATAAGAGATGAACAAACAACTTTCGAAAAAGCTAAAAGAACTGCCAAATTCCGCTGGCGTTTATTTTCATAAAAATTCGAAAGATGAGATTATTTATGTTGGAAAAGCGGCAAATTTAAAAAATCGTGTGCGGCAATATTTTCAAAACTCGCGCGGAAAAGATCCAAAAACTGAAGCTTTGGTATCAGAAATTGCGATGACTGACTGGATTGAGGTTGAGACTGAAATTGATGCGCTATTTTTAGAGAGCGAGATGATTAAGCGCTACAAGCCACAGTACAACATACTTTTGCGGGATGATAAATCACCAACTTACGTGCGAATTGGTTTTCGTGACAAAATTCCGCATGTTAGTTTCACTAAAAATCCGCTTGATGATTTAGCAGAATATTTTGGCCCATTTTATAATTCTAATGCAGTGAAAAAATCGGTCCGATTGCTTCGAAGAGTCTTTCCGTATTATTTGAGTGAAAAAATGCCAGCTAGAAATAGTTTAGATTTTCAGATTGGTTTAACTCCTGGGCTGGAAAATTTTGAACCAAATTTGCCCGAATATCAACAAAAAATGACAGAATATAAACGTAATTTACGCCAGCTCTCGCGATATTTAAAAGGTGAGCGAAAAATGCTTCAGCTTGAAATTGAGAAAGAAATGCTCGATTTTGCGAATGAACAGAATTTCGAAATGGCTGCAAAAAAACGTAACCAACTGCGAGATTTAAGTGAGCTTGGTAAACAGGTTATTTTTTCGAACGAGGAATTTTTGGATATTTCAAAAGACCACGCATTAGCGAAATTGGCGGAAATTCTCTCGCTTGAAATTCCACTGAGGAGAATTGAGGCTTATGACATTTCGCACACTGGTGGAGAAAACAATGTGGCGTCGATGGTGGTTTTTACAAATGGGCTTAGCGACAAGCGAGAGTATCGAAAATTTAAAATGACAACTGGCGGAAATGATGATTTTCTTCATATGAAAGAAGTTTTAATACGGAGATTCTCGAAGCGAAACGAAAAATGGGGATGGCCTGATTTAGTTTTGATTGATGGTGGAAAAGGTCAATTAAGTGCAGTGCGAGAAGTTTTGCCAAGAGATATTTTAGCAATTGGAATTGCTAAGCGTGATGAAGAGATTATTTTTGATACGCAAAATCCAAACCTCAAAACTAATTGGTTAGATAAAAACTTCGAAAAAAATGATAGAGATTTTTCGGTTCGGCGAGAGGGCGATTTTTTGATACTAAATTTGCACCTTTTGCAAAGCCATTCACACGGCCACGCCCGCAACTTGCTAGGTGAAAGTAACTCAGAATTTAGTGATTTAACCAAGCTTTTCCAGCGGATTCGTGATGAAGCTCACCGATTTGCAATTAATTATCATTCTAATTTGCGAACTAAAAAGCAAACTCAGAATGCATTAGAAAAAATTGATGGTGTAGGAATAAAAACGCGGGCAAAATTATTGCGAGAATTTGGTTCGCTAAAGAAAATTCGCGAAGCCCCTGTGCAAGAGCTTTCGAAAATTGTTGGTGAAAAATTAGCTCAAAAAATTAAGCAAAATTTGTAATTTTCTTGGAATTTTGGTAAAATATACATAAGTATTATGGTGGGTAAAGGCAGAATTAAAAAACGTCTTAAACAGATACAATCGCTTAAAAATTGGCAATTGTTTATTTTACTTATACTTGTGATTTTTGTAAATTTAACAGCTTTACGTTTGAATAATGTGGGAATGATTCGTAGAAGAGAGGCTGTTGAAACGGCTGATAAATCTGGCGATGTTGAAGCTACCAGAAAAGCAACAATTGAATTAGCTAATTACGTTTATGCTCATATGAATAGTGGCGGAATTTTTTATAGTGATGAAACTCACTGGTTCAAAATGAACCGAGAAGTGAAAATTGTATGGGCGAATATTTATGAAAGTGATATGAGAAAAGCCGAGCAGGTTGCTCGTGAAGCTGAAAGTGATAATCCGAATGGAAATATTTTTAAAAAGGCGGAAGAAGCTTGCCGGCCAAGGTTCCGTGGCGGATATTCTTTAGCATATCAACAGTGTATTTTAGATGAGCAAAATAAATATCCTGCAAGTAGTCAGGGTCAAGTTAAGGCTGAATACCCAAATATTTCAGAATATACTTATAGTTTTGTCGCACCAATTTGGTCACCAGATTTGGCTGGATGGACAACTTTAGTAGCAATAATTTTAATTTTTATGATTATAATAAAAATGATAACAACTATAATTCTTAAGCTTATTTTGAAAAAATATACACCAAAAGTGTAAAAAGGCTTGACACCACTTTAAAACTGATATACAATGAAAATATATAACAGTAGTAATGAAAGGATAGAAATGGCTTATAGTCAAACAAATTCAAAAGGAATTACATATTATTTGCACAAAAGTGAAGTAACTTTGCGTGGCGGAAAACCACAAACAATTTACTTCTTTGCTAAAAAAGAAAAGAACGATAAGGGTGAGCCTTGCGACCTTCCAGAAGACCGAATTGTAAAAGAAAATCCACGAAACGGCTTCTTGACAGTTTCTCGCAAGAAATAATCAATTTATAAAAACCGCCTCTCATTCAGATGGGGCGGTTTTGTTAAATTCAAAATAAAAATAAAAACGCCAATTAGGCGATTTTGGTAGGGGATGCTGGGTTCGAACCAGCGACCAATCGTGTATGAGACGACTGCTCTAACCGCTGAGCTAATCCCCCGACTATTTAATTATATCAGAAAATGTGATAAAATTAAATAGTGAAATTAAACTTAAACGATTTAAAAACTAAAACTCGCCGTGCGAAATATTATTTTTCGAACGATATTTTAACTTTGAGTAATATTGTTATGGCCAGTGTTATTTTTATCTCGATAATTTGGGTTTGGGGGAATATTGCGGCGATGGAAAAAAATTATTCAATTCAAAAAAAGCTAGAACTCAAACAGCGCCAGGCTTTAATTGATGAAATTAGCTATAAAACACTTGAATATGAGCAAAAATATCTGAAAAGTTCTGAATACCAAGAGCTTGCTGTACGTGAAAAACTTGGTCTTGCAATGCCAGGTGAACATGTTTTGATTCTTTCGAAATACCCAGAAGAACAAAAGAAAGAGCAAACTAAAACGCCAAAACCTTCAAATTTTACACAATGGATTAACTTTATTTTTGGTGGAAATGCTCAAAAGGCAACGAAATAGCCAAAAACCCTTGACTTTTAAATATCTGCGTGATAAAATATAAAGCAGATATCGCGGGATGGAGCAGTCTGGTCAGCTCGCTTGGCTCATAACCAAGAGGTCGTAGGTTCAAATCCTACTCCCGCAACCAAGAAATTATTTCAAAAAATAACTTTTCAAAAATGGAAGGTTATTTTTATTTATAAAAATAAAAATCGTTACAAAATTTGCAACGATTTTCTATATAATTTCTGGTAGTAGCGGCGGGGATTGAACCTGCGACCTTAGGCTTATGAGTCCTACGCTCTAACCAACTGAGCTACGCTACCATAATGTTTATATTTTAGCACATTGAAAAACTTTTTTCAAGAGAAAAGCTCGCTAATTTTGCGAGCTTCATATTCTTAGACTAAATCTTCGAACTCATCAAATTCATTGAATCGTGAAATTCTTGCATCAATGAAGTTTCGGAGTTCTTTTTTAGTTCGGTGTCTATCCCATGAGGACATTCGTTCGTGTCGTGCCATTTATTTTCCTTTTTGTTTTTAAATAATATTACGTTATTTATAATAACATATAAAAATATAAAAGTCAAGACTTTTTTCGAAAAAACTTAAACATTTTTCTTGATTTTCGCTTGTGCTTATAATATAATTTAAATGAAGCTTATGGAAATTCGGATGATTTTATTAGTAGTAATCTTAGCGGCAATGGTGCATGCTAGTTTTCATTTGAGTATTAGCGTTCTAACACTTTTGAGTGGGCACACTTTAAGCAAGAAAAAGTCGCATTTACAATTAACAAAGTTATCTATGTCTTTAGTTTTTGGATCAGTTTTTGCAACTATTCTTATTTTTTCAACTTTTGCATATTTTGCTGGAATATTTTATAATATTGCATTTTCGAAAGTAGCTTGGGCAGTCTTGGCTGGTATTTTAGTTGCTGCTGGGATCTCAACTTGGATTTTTTATTATCGAAGAGGCAAAAACATACAAAATAGTACGGAACTTTGGATTCCTCGTTCAATGGCAAAGTTTCTTAACGAGCGAGCAAGTAAAACTGTTCATTCGGCTGAAGCATTTTCGCTAGGAATTGTGAGTGTTTTGAGTGAAATCTTGTTTTATTTTGCATCTTTGGCGATTTCGGCAATTTTAGCCTCACGTGTTTCACCGGCCCTTCAATTTGCTATTTTAGTAATTTATGTTTTAATTTCTAATTTACCAATTTTTAGTATTGCTTGTATGATTTCTGGTGGACATCCAATTTCAGAAATTCAAGCTTGGCGGAATAAGAATAAGCGTTTTATGCAATTTTCAGCAGGTCTGGGAATGATAATTTTAGCATTTATAACTGGTGTTGTAATTTTTATGCCAGAATTCTTAGGGGTTTCGCTATGAGAATGGTTGTAAAATCTGATGGAGAAGTTGAGAAATTTGATTATAAAAAATTACAAAAATCCTTGAGTGAAACTTTCTTAATTGTTAGATCTCCAGAAGGGCAAAGTAATGAATTTGTTCGAAAAACTCTTCTCGAATTTGCAGATTGGCAAAGAAACAAACCAGAAATTACAAGTGGTGATATTCGAAGACAAACCGGAGAAATTCTACAGAAAGTCCATCCGGAGGCAGCGTATATTTATAAAAATTTCAAGAGCATAATTTAAGGAGTGAAAAATGGCTAAAAGAAAATTTGATTTTGATTTAATTGTTCTTGGAAGTGGAGCGGGTGGTTCGGCAGCAGCAAATATTGCAGCAAAATCCGGGCTAAATGTTGCGATTGTTGAAAATGATCTTTTTGGTGGTGAATCACCAAATTATAGTGATATTCCACGGGCGGCAATTTCGAAGGTTAAAAAAGCTTTTTTTGAGGCGAAAAAGGCTGAAAAAATGGGTCTACGCTCGGCAAATTTAACTTATAATTTTCCGATAATTTCTGCTTGGAAAAAAAATGTGATTGAACGAACCGGTGCTCATGATAATCAAAAATTTTTCGAAAGTATGGGGATTAAAACTTTTCGCGGTGAAGCCAGATTTTTAACTCCGAATGAGATTTCGATTAATCAAAAGCATTATTCAGCAAAGAATTTCTTGATTGCAACTGGTTCGAAAATCTCAATTCCAGATATTAAAAATATTGAAAATGTGCGATACTATACGCCGAAAACAATTTTTGATATTGCTCGCCCACCTAAAAGCATTTTTATTGTTGGTGGTGGAGCTGAGGCGGTTGAAATTGCTCAAATTTTGGCTATTTTTGGTACGAAAGTTTACATCAGTGAAGTTTCAGCACGACTTTTGCCAAAAGAAGACGAAGAAGTTGGAATTACTATTGAAAATATTTTAGTTGAAGAAAGTCATGTTTATGTTTTACCGCAAACTCGAGTGGTAGCAGTGCAAAAAGACGGCTTGATGAAGCGAGTGATCTTTCAACGAGGCGGAACCGAGAAATTTGTGCGAGTTGATGAAATTCTGGTTGTAGGTGAAAGAATACCTAATACAGACATAGGCTTAGAAAATGCCCATATTGATTTTTCGAAAGATGGAATTGCTGTAAATGAATTTTCGCAAACTTCTATGAAGCATATTTTTGCGGTTGGTGGCGTGGTTAATCCACAAGCTCAAACGGCAGAGATTCTCCTTGAAAGCCGAACGGTTGCTTATAATATTTTACATTCACGCTCAAAAATTGAGGTTAAGTTTCCGCTTTCGCCTCGTACAATTTCAACTTGGCCAGAAATTGCCACGGTTGGTTTAACTGAGGATGATTGTTTGAAGAGAGATTTAAAATATAAAACTGCAATTGCGCCACTTAATTTAATTGCAAAAAGTAATGTCGAGAATTTCAGTAGTGGATTTGCTAAAATTATTTGTGATAGGAAGGGAAAGATTATTGGCGGAAGTATTGTATCGCCAGATGCAATAAACTTGATTTCGCAGATTTCTTTGGCGATTCGAAATGAAATGACAGCACACGATTTAGCCGAAATCCCACAACCATTTTTAAGCTGGAGCGAGATTATTCGTGTGGCAGCCCATAAAATTAAATAAAACTAAACGCTCAAAAGTTAAAATGGGCGTTTTTATTTTTCGAAATTTGAATTTTCAAGCAAAAAATGGTAAAATTAATATAGATTTACAGATAAAAATTAAGGAGAATTATGGCTGGTCATAATAAATGGTCAAAAATTAAACGACAGAAAGGTGTAAATGATGCAAAACGGGGTGCAATTTTTACACGAATTGGAAATCAAATTGCAATTGCAGCTCGTGGTGGTGCTGATCCAGACATGAACCCAAGTTTGGCGCTGGCAATTGAAAAAGCTCGCGCTGTGAATATGCCAAATGCAAATATTGAGCGTGCAATTGCTCGCGCAGCAGATAAAAACTCGGCAATACTTGAGGAAATTACTTACGAAGGTTATGGCCCAAATGGAATTGGTTTGATTATTGAAACCGCAACCGACAACCGCAACCGAACTTTCCCTGAAGTTAAGACTGCTTTAGTAAAAAATGGTGGCCGAATTGCTGACGCGGGTAGTGTGATGTTTCAGTTTACTCGCAAAGGTGTAATTTTGGTTGAAGCAACGGGCGAAGACGCACTACTTGAAATTCTTGATGCTGGTGCAGAAGACGCGGTTGAAGAAGATGGCGAAATTATGGTTTATACCGACCAAAAAGATTTAATGAAAGTTCGAAAAGAACTAATTGAAAAAGGTTTAACTGTAAAAGAAGCCGAACTTCAATACGTGCCAAATATGGAAGTTGAAATCACTGACGACGAAACTCGTGCGAAAGTTGAAAAATTGATGGATGCACTTGACGACGTTGATGACGTGGTGAATGTTCATACGAACGCTAAAATAGATTAAACAATAAAAAGCTTTCGAAGATTTCGAGAGCTTTTTATTGTTTAAAAATTTATTTGACATTACTATAGCTATTTGTTATAATCGTAAATACTTAAGTAATACTGGTAGGTGCTTAGGCGTAGTTTTTCTGATATTGTTGTGAAATAAAATTAGAAAATTACATTTTTTACCGGAGTTCATTTGAATTTTTTATGGAAAGTTGGTACTGTTATGGCTAAAGGAAATAATGGCAATAATGGCGGAAACCCTACTCAAGGTTCTGGTTTCGGAACTAATGGTGGCGGTCGTCGCAATTAGAATAAGTTTAGCTGCTTTATAAGTACAGTAAAAATTGAAAGTTGAAACTCTTTCCGTATCTGGGGCAAAAGCCCCTATTTTTATAGGTAAAAACATGTTTAATTTAATTTTTAATTCTGATATAAGTAATTCGCTAAAAACTAAAATTCATAATTATTTTGAAAAATATAATAATGCTTTTTTGCAATATTTTCCAAAAATGAGTGATGTAGATATTTATTTTTCACATGCTCAAAAGGCTAACCCAGAGATAAGTAAAAACCAAAAAGTTTGGGGTATTGCTCAGCTTAAAGATAATTTTATGGAGTTTGTAATCTTTGAAGATGATTTTTCTGAAGCAGACTTTGTTCAGAATATTTTTCACGAATTAAATCATGTATTTCGAGGTTTTTATGAACGTAATTTTTGGTTAATGGTGGATATTGTTACTGAGGGTTTAGCGGTAAGTTTTGAGAAACAAGTTAGAACTGAAACTGGCATTTTCTGGAAAGACAAGCCGTTTTACTATTTCGAAAACGAAAAGGCGATGATCTTAAAGCGGCTTGCTGAAGCAATTGATATTTGCGAAAATAAAAAAGACTATAATTATAATGCATGGCTATATAATTTTAATGGTGAAAATCCTGATTTTCCGCACAATTTGGGCTATAAAATTGGTGATTTTTTGGTTGGCGAATATTGCAAATTTCATAAGATTAAACCGATCGAAGCTGTACGAATTCCAACAATGGAATTTATTAAATTTGCCAAAAAGGAGATTTTAAAATGCGAAAAATAATTTTGGGAAATTTTAAAAATAATAAAGTTTTCCGCAAGAAATTGCGCTCAAGTTATAGGCAAGCGTTACGAATTTTACGACCACAATTTGGTGAAAATAAAGGTTACGATTTGGTTTTTTGTCGAAAAATTTGGACTTATTCTGATGATGGAATTGATTTTTATAGAAGGCAAAATCATGCTGCTTTTGAGATTTGCGAAGTTTTTAGAGATATTCGCAATATTGATATTCGAAACGCGATAATTCGAGCTGTTACGAGTGAAAATTTGCGGAAATTAAATTTTAAAAACGAATTTTTAATGGATATCTTGGCGGTTGGTGGAGGATTTTATTTGGCTGGAATTTCGAAAAATATTAAACTTTCACCAGAGATTAAAAAAGATTTCTTGGAATTTTCTAAAAATGCTGAAAATTATGATTTTGATAAATATATGAATGGTGAAAATAAAATTGAGCAGAATTTTCTTGGATTTTTTGCAGCTAAAATTATTTCGAAAATTATAAAAAACCGAAAATTAAATGAAATTTCTGAGCAGGAAATTTTTGACGAAATTCAGAAAATATAGTATAATTTTAATATGAATAACCTTGAATTTCTTGTAAAAAACTATCAAACGCCACCTGAAGCTATTACTTTAGTTGAAAATTCTCGCATTTTACTACTTGCGGGAATTTCTGGCGCAGGAAAAGATACAACCAAGAAACATCTTTTAAAAAATGAAGAATATCGTGATATTGTCAGCCACACAACGCGCCAGCCTCGTGAAAATAATGGCAAAATTGAACAAAATGGTATTGACTACAATTTTATTTCGATTGAAAAGGCTGAAGAAATGCTTAATAAACGTGAGTTTATTGAGGCGAAATTTGTTCACGATAGGATTTATGGTACAAGTGTTGTAGAGATTGAAAAAGCGAACCAAAACGGGCAGATTTCCGTAACGGATATTGATATACAAGGAATTGCAGAATATAAAAAAATGAGCGAGCGAGTGGTTGCGGTTTTTATTTTGCCACCAGATTTCGAAACTTGGCGAGCACGTTTTGCAAACCGATATTCAAATGCAGAAGAATTCGAAAAAGATTTCGAAAAACGTTTGCCAGAAGCGATTTCTTCATTAGAGCAGGCGCTCGAAGTACCATATTTTCACTTTATTTTGAATGATGATTTTCGAAACACGGCGCGAATTATTAACCAAATTATGCACCAAGATGTTGAATTTAACTATAAAGATATTGAAGTGCGTGTGCGAGCAAGAAAACTTTTGGAAGATATTAAAGCTAAATTCTTAGAATTATCAAAGTAGACTAAAAGAAAAGCCTGTATTTTTGCGGGCTTAGAAGAGTTATAGTCTGCAGAGTATCGCTTTATCTTTATCTATTTTTGAGTTTATTAATATTCTGTAACTGTATGTAAAAGATAAAAAGTCAAATATTTTTAGAGATATTTTGGAAATATGATACTAAAAATATAGAATTAGCACTCTATTGACCTAAGTGCTAATTTGTGCTAAACTTAAAATATGAATATTACACCACGACAAACGCAAATTTTGGTAGCAATTATTGAGCAATATGCCGAAGTTGCCAGCCCGGTTGGTAGTGTTACTTTGGCGAAGCTTTTTAATGTTTCAAGTGCGACAATTCGTTCTGAAATGGCAAAACTTGAAGATCTTGGTTTAATTACACAACCACACACTTCTGCCGGGCGAATTCCAACCGATAAAGGTTATCGTTTCTATGTAAACCGTTTAACTGCTCAAAGCGAGGGCGAAGATGAACAAATTTTACTAAACGCTAATAATTCGAAAGATAGCTTACGCGGATTTCGGGCAATTTCTTCACGAGTTTCAGCTCAGAATGACCGCGCCGACCATGCAATTCGTTCAGCTGTAGATTCTTTAGTTGAACTTACTGGTAATCTTGGTCTTGCTACAATTGGCGATCAACTTTACATTAATGGAATTTATAATCTTTTTTCTCAGCCTGAATTTGAAAGTGGTGAAGCGGTCCAATCTGTTGCACAGCTTCTTGATAATCTTGAACCATGGCTTCGTGAAGTTACCCCAAATGAACCGCTCAATGTTTATATTGGCAGCGAGAATCCAATTGGTAAAAGTTCTGGTGCGAGTTTGATTATTTCAAAATTCGAAAGCCCATTTTCGGAAAATTCTTACATTGGTGTGCTTGGACCAACTCGTCAAAATTACGGAAAAGTGGTACGATTGGTTCAAAAGACAGGTGAATTTTTAGAAGAGATATTGTAGTTTAAGGAGGAAAAGATGGAAGAAAATAATGTATTGAAAAATCAAGATAGTGTAAAAGATAAGAAGCAATCAGGATTTTTTAAAAAAGATTCAAAGTGCGAAAAGCTTCAAGCAGAGAACTCAGAACTAAAAAATGATTTGCAGCGTACGCGTGCTGATTTTGAAAATTATCGCAAAAACGTTGAGGGCCGAATTTCGAATGCGCAAAATTTGGGCGAGAAAAAGGCAATTTTGGCATTGATTCCGATGATTGATGATATTGAGCGCGCAATTTCACATTTACCAACAGAATTGGCAGAAAATTCTTGGGCGCAAAATGTTGTAAAAATGAGCAAAAATTTGGAAAAAAATCTTTCAAAACTTGGAGTTGAAAAGATTAATTCTTCGAAAGGTGTTACTTTTAATCCGGAACTCCATGAAGCGATTCAGTTCGACGAAGAATCGGAAGGAGAAGAAGAAATTATTGTTGAAGAGCTTCGAGCAGGTTATACTTTAAAGGGTGAAGTTTTACGAGCAGCAATGGTAAAAGTTGGGCGAAAGTAGTTTTATTTGTTGACATATTCTTGGTAATATGATATTATTGTGTATGTTAACCCGTTTCGCCTTATTTTAGAAGGTTGGGACTCGCGGGTTAGCATAATAATATAAAAACTAGAGTCTGTACTTTTTGTTTAGTCATAGGATTCGTCCTTAAAACCGTCTAGTATTAGGCGGTTTTTAATTTTAAAAAACTTTAAAATTAAGCATAAATATGATAAAATATAACGTATGAATAGTGGGCAAAATCTTAAAAATATTAAAAAGTTTATTCGTGCGGCGAATTATTTAACGGTTTCGCAAATTTTTTTGCAAGACAATTTTTTATTAGAGCGAGAGCTGAAATTTGATGATATTAAACCACGCCTTCTTGGTCATTGGGGTAGCTGCCCCGGTGTAAATCATGTTTACGCTCATCTTTTAAATATTCAAAAACAGCTTGATTTTGCTAAAAGCGGCTTGAAGACAGCATTTATGCTTGGGCCTGGCCATGCTTTTCCAGCACTTCAAGCAAATCTTTTTATTGAAGAAACTCTTTCTAAGATCGATAAAAATGCAGTTCGAAATTTACAAGGCATTGCTTATATTTCGAAAAACTTTTCTTGGCCAGGTGGTTTCCCATCGCATGCAAGCCCTTTTACACCAGGTGTAATTCTTGAAGGCGGTGAGCTTGGTTATTCGCTCTCAACTGCTTTTGGGGCGGTTTTGGATAACCCGAATCTTGTAATGACCACTTTAATTGGTGATGGCGAGGCTGAAACTGGCCCAATTGCTGCAGCTTGGCATTTAAATAAATTAATAAATCCAGTTGAAAATGGAGTAGTTTTGCCTATTTTACATTTGAATGGTTATAAAATTTCTGGTCCGACAATCTTTGGCTCGATGAGTGACTTTGAATTGATTCAATTTTTTCACGGAGCGGGCTGGGAACCAAAAATTGTTGATGAATATTCTGCCGAAGATTTCGATTTTGAACTTTCGAAAGTTTTTTCGAGTGCTTTTCGAGATATTTCACGAATAAAATTTGGCCGAAAAAACGGTTTTGTGCGGCTACCAATGATTATTATGCGAAGCAAAAAGGGAAGCTCCGGTGTTGCTGAAAATAATGGTGAAAAAATCGAAGGAAATTCGCTTGCTCATCAAGTTCCGCTTTTAAATGCCAAGAGCGATGAAAAAGAGCTTAAAAAACTTGAAGAATGGTTGAAATCTTATAAATTCGAAGAGCTTTTTGATTTTGAAAAAGGTGAATTTAAGCCTTGGCTTGATGATTTTTTACCGGAAAAATCAAGCAGAATTGGGCAAAATCGTTTTGTTGATGCAAATTTGAATTTTGCAGAATTAAGATTGCCAGAAATTCGTGAAAGAATAAGTGAAAAATCACTCACAATGAATGCAGTTGGCGATTTTTTGAAAGAAGTTTTCAAAAAAAATCCAGAGAACTTCCGCTTCTTTAGTCCTGATGAAACTTATTCAAATAAATTAGATGCTATTTTTAAAGTAACTTCACGTTCTTGGCAGCGAGAAATTAAACCGTGGGAAAAAGATTTGGCGAAAAACGGTCGCGTGACGGAAATTTTGAGTGAGCATTCCTTACAGGGGCTTTTGCAGGGCTATATTTTAACAGGGCGACACGGAGTTTTAACTTCTTATGAAGCCTTTGCACCGATTATTTCTTCAATGATGGATCAATACGCGAAGTTCTTAGCTCAATCTAAAGAAGTAAAATGGCGAGGTGATCTGGCAAGTTTAAACTATATTTTAACTTCAACTGGTTGGCGGCAAGACCACAATGGATTTTCGCACCAAAATCCAAGTTTTATTGATGAAGTTTTACGCCGTGAAAATGGAATCGGGCAGATTTTTTTGCCAGCAGACGATAATTCAGCAGTTGTAGCGATTTCGAAAATGCTAAAATCCCGAAATAATATTAACGTTTTGGTTGCAGGAAAAACGCCTGAACCAAGATATTTTTCTCTTGAAAGTGCACAAAAACAGCTTGAAAATGGCGGAATATTTGTTTTTGATTCTTGGAAGAATCAGGAAATTACAGATTGGAATTTAATTACAGAAGATGATGAGCCAGATTTAATTTTGGCGGCAAGTGGTGATTATGTTTTTAAGGAAACAGTTGCGGCGCTCCAAGTTTTACTTCATGATGTACCGCAAGTTAAAATTCGCTTGGTTTATACTCAAGCACTTTGCGGAAAAGGAATTGGAACTTTCGAAAATACACTTTCGAAAAGCATTTTTGTGAAGATTTTTACCAAAGATAAGCCGGTTATATTTACTTTTCATGGATATGCTAAAACTCTCAAATCGATTTTATTTGATTATGAAAATCCAGCACGTATTCAAATTAATGGATATGAAGAAAAAGGCTCAACAACAACACCTTTTGATATGTTAGCGAGAAATAGGGTGTCGCGATATGATATTGCAGTGAGGGCCTTAAATTTGGTTAATAAAGGCGCTGAAGTTTTTGAAAAACTTGCAATAGAATATCAAAAACGCCAAAATGATGATTTACACTTTGCGCGAGAAAATTCAGTAGATGCGCCAGAGATTGAGGATTGGGAGTATTCGAGTTTTTCTAATTGATTGAAAATACAGTATTAAAAAGAAAAATCTCATCATTTTATGATGAGATTTAAGAAGGGTCTACCCAGTGATAGCCAGAGCTACCGCAGCTATTACAGGTATAATTATATTTCGTAAACCCGTAAGAAGCTGTGAATAAGTCTGGTCCGGAAATTGTAGCAGGTGAAATTTTTATATCGCCTGCTCCGCACTTTGGACAAGGGAACTTATGCATCACTTTGTCTCCTTTCTATTATTTCGAAATTTTCTTTCGAAGGCCAAATTCAGTTATCTTTAAATAAATTTAATCTTCGAAAGAAAATTTTGTGAAAGAACTGTCAACATTCCAATTCTTAGGACTCCGACTTATATGTACCAATTATACTATATTATTTTGAGTATGTCAAGAGGCTATTTTTACATTAACATTGTAAATAATACAACATTAGCACTCTTGACTTGTGAGTGCTAAAAGCGTATAATCAAAATATAAGCGTGAAACGAATTGCGAGGCGCGCTTTATAGAATAGTTAATAACTTTCGAGAAACTTTCTGAAAAATCCGAATAGGCTAAGAGATTCGAGATTGACTAGGAAAGCTATTGAACAGATAAATTTAATAAAGAAAGAAGGAGAAAATGGGAAAAATTATTGGAATTGACCTTGGTACAACTAACAGCGCTTTTGCGTATATGGTTGCAGGAAAACCTGAGGTTATTACAAACGCAGAAGGAAATCGAACTACACCATCAGTTGTAGCAATCAATAAAAAAGGTGATCGTTTGGTTGGGCAGGTAGCACAACGTCAGCGCGTAACAAATCCAAAAAATACAATTTACGGAGTAAAGCGTTTGATTGGCCGAAAGTATTCTGATGATGAGATCCAAAAAGATCTTGGAATCATGCCTTATGAGATTGTGAAAAAAGGCAGTGGCGTTGCTGTAAAAATGGGTGACAAAGAATATACGCCAGAAGAAGTTTCGGCGATGATTCTTTCGAAAATTAAAGCTGATGCTGAAGCTTTCTTGGGCGAAAAAGTTACCGAAGCTGTGATTACCGTTCCAGCTTACTTTGATGATAGTCAACGCCAAGCAACTAAAGATGCTGGTAAAATTGCTGGTCTTGAAGTAAAACGAATTATTAACGAGCCAACTGCAGCCGCACTTGCTTATGGCTTAGACGGTAAAAAAGATGAAAAAATTGCTGTTTTCGACCTTGGTGGTGGAACATTCGACGTTTCAGTTCTTGATATTGCTGATGGTGTGTTTGAAGTTCTTTCAACAAACGGTGATACACACCTTGGTGGTGAAGACTTCGATAACCGCATTGTGAACCACTTTTTGGACGAATTTAAGAAAGAAGAAGGAATCGATCTTAAAAATGATTCTGCTGCAATGCAGCGCTTGAAGGACGAAGCTGAAAAAGCTAAAAAAGAGCTTTCTTCAACAACATCTTATGAAGTGAACTTACCGTTCTTGACAGCTGATGAAGATGGTCCAAAACACTTCGAGTACACTCTAACTCGAGCAAAACTTGAAGAATTAGTTGCTGATTTAATCGATCGATTAGCTGATCCTGTCGAGAAAGCTTTGAGTGATGCTAACTTAAAAGCTAGTGATATTGCTGAAGTTGTGATGGTTGGTGGTATGACCCGAATGCCAGCTGTGGTTGAAAAAGTTGAAAAAATCTTTGGTAAAAAACCAACTCAAGGTGTTAACCCTGACGAGGTTGTAGCTGTTGGTGCTGCAATTCAAGGTGGTGTTTTGGCTGGAGATGTTAAAGATGTGCTACTTCTTGATGTTACACCTTTGACACTTGGAATCGAAACTGCTGGTGGTGTTCGAACTCCAATGATTGATCGAAACACGACTGTGCCAACTTCGAAATCACAAGTTTTTTCAACTTATGCTGATAATCAGCCGCAAGTTGAGATTCATGTGCTTCAAGGTGAGCGTGAAATGGCTGCCGACAATAAATCTCTTGGAATGTTTGTACTTTCAGGAATTGCACCAGCGCCACGAGGAGTTCCACAAATTGAAGTTACTTTCAATATTGATGCAAACGGAATTTTGACGGTTACTGCTAAAGATAAAGGAACCGGTAAAGAGAATAATATCACAATTCAAAACTCAGGAAATATGAGTAAAGAAGATATTGAAAAGGCTCAAAAAGAAGCTGAACTTCACGCTGATGAAGATAAAAAGAAGCGCGAATTGATTGATGCTAAAAATCAGCTCGAAAATGCTATTTACCAAGCAGAAAAAATGCCAAGCGAATTCAAAGATAAGATTTCGAAAGAAGATGAAGAAGCAATTTCGAAAGCTGTTGAAGAGGCTAAAAAACATCAAAATGCTGAGAGTAAAGATGAGCTTGAGAAAGCTGCTAAAGATCTTCAAGATGCAATTATGCCAATTGGTGCAAAATTGTATCAAGCTCAAAGTGCAGATAATACAAGTGAAGCTGGCGATAAAGCTAAAACTTCTCACAAAAAAGATAATGACGAGCCAGTTGAAGGCGAAGTTATTGATAAGAAATAATTCGAAAATCCACCTTTCGAAAAGTAAAAATGCTCAGGTTAAACTGGGCATTTTTTGCGTATTGATTTTTTTAATTTTGTTTGATAGAATGAAGATACGCTCACCCGATGCTCGCACTTTTAGAAAGAGGTATTTCTATGGTTAAAAAGATATTTATTGCTGGAGTGGTTATTTTATCACTTCTTGGTTTCTCTTCTGTAGCTAAGGCAGATACTCGTGATGTTACTTTTCATCTCGATAATAGCTTGGCCGGTAGTACATTCTTTCACCAGAATGTTATAGTTTCGAATCTTTTTGATGCGGTCCCTTCCTATAATGGCCCTCAGCAATGGAGGGATTTTTCGACAAGAAGATTAAGGGTGAACAGGGGAACTACGGTTCAGGTTTCAGGAGTTTTTTACTATAGAACGATATTTGGTAAAATAAATATGGGTAGATTTACTCGAAATGTTTATGTTCCGCACGATGCGGTTGCGGTTACTGTTAAATAGCTTTTATAAGGGTGGGCTATTTAATCGAGGAGTATTTATATGAAATTTATTGATAAAAATGACAAAAAACTTATTACTGTTATTTTGACATTAATTATATTTGGATGGTTAGCTTATCTAACTTTTGAAATTAATCGGATTGACAATAATTTAAACGGCTATATTGAGAGTGTAATTAAAGAAAATTCTAAGAAAAAATCGGAATAATTTTTGATGAAAAGCTGGTTTGGTGATATAATATAGTCTATGGAAAATTTTAATCAAAATAATCAAAATGAAAACAAAGAAACTGGCTGGGAAATTACAGTGGAGGACCGACGGGCAGTGATTGAGGCGCAAATTCAAATGCTTGAAGAGCAGAGACTAGATCTTGAAAAACAAATGCGCGAGGAGCTTCAATATATGCGCAATGCTAATAGAGATGAAATGGATAATCAGGATATTTACGAATCAATGAGTGGCATTTTTGAAGATAAAATGCGTGCATACGATTCAAAATTTTATGAAATTGACGTTCAGATTGATGGGCTGGAATTTAAGCTAAAAAATATTGAAAATAATAATTAGCACTCTTGCACTTCAAGTGCTAATTTGCTATAATATATTATATGAGCAAAACAGATTATTATGATATTTTAGGTGTAAAAAAAGACGCCAGTGCTGATGAAATTAAAAAGGCTTTTCGAAAAAAAGCAGTTGAACTTCACCCAGATAAAGGTGGTGATGAAAAGGCTTTCAAAGAGGTTAATGAAGCTTATGAAGTTTTAAAAGATAAAGAAAAGCGACAACGCTATGATCAGTTTGGTCACGCAGGTGTTGGTGGAAACTCTGGTGGGTTTTCTGGTGGAAGTCCTTTTGAAGGTTTTAGCGGATTTTCAGGCCAGAATGTTAATTTTGATTTTGGCGGTGGATTTGGTGATATTTTTGACGGAATTTTTGGCGGTGGATTTTCGAATGGTCGTGGTTCGAAAAATAAAAAAGGCCGCGATGTTGAAGTAGATCTAACTTTGAATTTTAAAGAGGCAGTTTTTGGGACTGAAACTGAAATTTCATTAAATCTAGATGATGAGTGCGAGCATTGTGATGGTTCAGGCGCAGAGCCTGGTCACGGAATGCAAAAATGTCCAGATTGTAATGGAAGCGGTCAGCAAACTCGCGCCACTCAAACTCTTTTTGGTCCAATTCAACAAACTATAACTTGCCCAACTTGTGATGGTCGTGGTGAGATTCCAAAGCAAAATTGTTCAGTTTGCCGTGGTGCTGGAATCTTGCGTAAAAAGCAAACAATAAAGCTTAAAATTCCAGCAGGAATTGACGATGGCGCAACAATTCGACTTTCTGGTCGTGGTGAAGCAATTAAAGGTGGTGAAAAAGGTGATTTATATGTAAACATCTATGTTAAGGCTGATAAAAAATTTACGCGTGAAGGTGATTTAATTTTAAGCGAAGAGAGAATTTCAATGATTGACGCTGCACTTGGTGCTGAAATTGAGGTTGAAACGATTGATGGAATGCTAACGATGAAGATTCCAGCCGGAACACAAAGCCATACTGATTTTAAGCTTTCGGGCCACGGTGTACCCAACCTTCGAACTGAAAGAAGAGGTGCTCAAATTGTGACGATTATTGTTGAAACTCCTACAAAGCTTTCGAAAAAACAAAAAGAACTTTTGGCAGAATTTAAGAAATCTAAAAAATCATTATTTTAAGTAGTTAGCCGAGTTATTTAATAGCTCGGCTATTTTATGAGGTAATATATTAGCACGGTTGTTTTATTTTTATAAAATAATTTGAGCATCCTTATAGCTTATGCTATAATATTGCTATGACAGCAATTATTTTTATTGTAATTCTTTCAATTTTCCTAACGCTCTCTCGGCGTAAAATGGGCTATTTTAATCTTATTATTCTCGCGGGAATTGTTTTGAATAGATATTGGAATAAAGATATTACTATTTTTTTAACAACTTCAAATTTAGTAATTCCAGAATCAACTTTGAGCGGAATTGTTGGTTTGTTTTTAATTTTAGCACCAGCTTTGGTAATTTTAGCAAAAAATCCAAAACAAGAAAAATGGCTTTTTGGTATACTTTCTTCGATATTTTCAGCGATTTTTACATATTTAGTGTCACTTTCGTATTTCGAAAAAGTTTTTTTACCAGATTTACTTTCGAAAAGTATTTCGCAGCCGCTTGAAAAATGGGCTAGTTGGGTCATTTTGGCGGGAGTTATTTTTTCTATTTTAAATATAACCTCATTTAAATTTAAGAAAATTGAGAAAAACCCTTGACTTTTAAAAATAATTGATATATACTTTAATATGTATTCAGTGAGTGGGTCTGTAGCTCAGCTGGTTAGAGCACCTGCCTTTTAAGCAGGGTGTCATGGGTTCAAGCCCCATCAGACCCTCCAATATATTAGAAAATTCACCAAAAGGTGTTTTTTTTATTGCTAAAATATGATAAAATTATATATGTGAAGAAGCAATTGATAGAATTTATAAATCGGTGGTTTTTGAATAGTTTCTTATTATGGATTTTAATTTCTATTTTTGGAAATGTTAGCAACCACAGTGCGGGAACTTTCTTTCTTGCTGGTTTAATTTTTTCAATTGTAAATAGCACACTTAAAACTATTCTTACAATTTTATCACTTCCAATGATTATTTTGACTTTTGGTTTTTTTACACTGATAGTTAATGGTATGATTGTTTGGATTTCGATACTTTTAGCACCAAATATTTCAATTGGATTTTGGAATTCTGTAATTGTAGGAGCGGCTATGAGCTTGCTAAATTATAGTTTGAGTCAATTTTTAAGAATTGAAGATGAAAAGGAGATTTTATAGTGAATATTGATATTATTTTACAGTTTTCAACTGTTATTTCTGGTGTTTTAATGATGATTTTAGTGCTTTTACAACAACGAGGAGCAACTTTAGGGGCAGGGTTTGGGGCTTCTGGCGAGCTTTATACTGAGCGACGCGGTGTTGAAAAGAGTATTTTTCGGGCAACAGTTTTCTTTGCATTTATTTTTGTTGCATCAATTCTTACAACTTTGCTTTTGCCTAAATAAAAAGGAGTTTTAATGGACTTTAAAAATAGCCCTAAAAAGGTTAGACGAGTTTCTGCTATTTCTCAAAAAAATAGAGATCAGGTATCGAAAAATAAAACAATTCAAACTTTTAATAATAAGGTTACTTTAGCTGAAAGAGCAGATCTAGTTGAAAAGGCTATAACTTCTCACACGAAAAAAATGTTTTTTGGTCGTTTTGAGAATTTATCAAATGTTCGAAAAATTGTTATTTCTTGGATCTGTGTTGTATCTATTTTGATTTTTTCTGTTGGTATTTTTCGCGGGTTAAGTGTCGAAAACTATAGTGAGAATATTTTTTATAGAGGAGGAACTTATTCAGAAGGAATTTTGGGCGAAGTTAAAACCTTGAATCCTTTATTTACCTCGACTAATACTGAAAGATCTTTCGAACAAATTGCTTTTTCTCGTATTTATGATATTGATGAAACGGGAAATTTGAAGGGCGATTTAGCTGAAAGCGTTTCAACATCTGACAATTATAAAAACTTTAAAATTAAAATGCGGAACAATGCCGTTTGGTCTGATGGCCGAAAAATAACAGCTAATGATGTAATTTTCACTATAAAACTATTGAGGGAGCAATCAATTAATCCTTCTGGTTTTAAAGCCTGGAAAAACGTTGAGATTTCGAAAAATAGTGATTATGAATTTAGCGTTAAAGTGCCGTCAAGTTCTTCTTCTGTTTTGTATAGTTTTAATTTTTCAATATTGCCAGAGCATATTTTAAAAGATATTCAAATAGAGAAGATCCGCGAAAGCGCTTTTTCGAAGAATCCAATAACTTCTGGTGCATTTAATTTTAAATCTGTTCAGAATGATGGTGATAAAACTACTATTTCATTAGTTAAAAACAAGCGATATTATAAGGGTGAGGCCTATATTGATAACTTTGACATTGTTGCCTTTAAAGATGAAGCTAAACTTAAAAATGCTTTGATCTCTGGTGAGATTGTTGCATCGCCAAGTCTTAAAATTAGTGAGTTTTCAGAATCTGAGCGGGATAAATTAAAATCTCGAGAAACTAATGTTAATCGTGGAATTTATGCTTTTTTGAATAATTCTGATTCGGTTTTGAAAGATTTAAAGGTTCGAAAAGCTATTCAAACTGGGGTTGATATTTCGAAAGTTCGAAAAGAAATGGAATTTGTTGATAAACTTGATTTTCCAACTTTGAATCAGTTTTTGAATACTAAAGATTTGAGCATTCCTAAATATGATTTCGATCAAGCGCAAAAAATATTAGATGAAGCTGGCTGGAAGAAAAACTCTAACGGTATTTTAGAAAAAGATGGTAAGACAGCTATTTTAAATATTGCAACAACTAGTGTCTATAACTATAAGAAAGCTGCTGAAGAAATTGAGAGTCAGCTTAAAAAACTCGGATTTGATGCAAAGTTAACGATAATTGATAAAGATGATAAAACCGGAGCTTTCGTTCAATCAATACTCCAGCCAAGAAACTATAGTATTTTGGTTTATGAGATTGATCTTGGCGCCGATCCTGATATATACGCTTTTTGGCATTCTTCACAATCTGGGCAAAAGGGGTTGAACTTCTCAAATTATAATGATGCTGTTGCTGATGATCTTTTGCTAAATTCAAGAACCGCTCAAAGCTCGAATGAGAAAAAGTTGCAAATAACTAAATTTACTCAACGTTGGTTAGCTAATTCGGTTGCCATTGGTCTTGGTCAGACTAAAACAAGTTATGTTTTTCGAAAATCAGTTCAGCCATATTCAGTAAATAATACTTTTGTAACAGAACTCAATAGATATGCAGATGTAATATATTGGTCTGCTTCAAAATCAACTCTTTACAAGACGCCGTAGTTTTGATATAATTAAAATGGTTTTGCGCGCGTGGCGGAATTGGTAGACGCGCTAGCTTGAGGGGCTAGTGAGCTTCGGCTCGTGGAAGTTCAAGTCTTCTCGTGCGCACCATTTGAATTTTAAGCGGTTTTTTTTCCGCTTTTTTATTTTGTAAAAATTGCACCATATTTTTGGTGCAATCTTATTAAATTATTTGATATTTTTTCTAATCCAGCCATCAAGTGAGCCAGCGCTCATTGCTAGAATTAATCGGTTTTTTGCTTTTAAACTTAAAATTTTCTCTATTAATTCTTTTGGATTATTTGAAAAATCTAAAATTGTTGTTTTTTCTGATATTTTCCTTGAAAGGAATTCTGGAGAAAGTATTTCGAAATCTGGGTTTTCACGGCTTAAATATGTTGGTAGCCAAATAACTTCATTGGCATTTTCAAAGATTTCTGGCGTATATTCATCTTGAACTTCAATTTGTCGAATATTTTGATGCGGTTGATAAATTAATGATACTCCAGAAAATCCTTGCTTTTCAGCTATTTCTTTTGCCATTTGAAGCGTTGATTGAATTTCCTTTGGGTGATGACCGTAATCAGAATAAACGTTGTTTATTATTTTTTCGAAACGGCGATTTGTGCCAGGGAAATTATTTAATGCTAAAATTGTTTTTTCATAAAAATCTTTTGGAGCCTTAAGATTTTGGGTTTCAACTAAATAATCAATAGTTTCAAGAACTAAACTGGCATTTTTTCGATTGTGGATGCCAGGAAGATTAATATTTTCTTCTGGTTGAGATAAAATTACCTTGTTCTTTAGATTTTCGAAAATTTCTGGATGTTGATCTCTCCAAGAAATAATAAAATCGCTTTGCGATCCAAATTCCACGAAAGCTTCAAAATAATCTTTCTCAGTTTTATAAATATCAGTGTGATCGTGGTCAATTGAAGTGATTAAGCTAACTGATGGCGTAAAATGCAAGAAGTTTCGGTCAAATTCATCAGCTTCATAGATAAAATATTCACTTTCCGGGTCGAAGAAACCACTAGAACCAAAGGATATCGTTGTGCCAATCGACCAACTTATTGGAATTCCTAATTGCTGAAAAGCCCAAATCGCCATTCCTGTGGTTGTGGTTTTACCGTGAGTACCGGAAATTGCTATAAGTTTGAGTTTTTTTGAATTGATAATTTCGTTCAAAAGTTCGTCACGTTTACTAATTTTTATTCCTAATTTCTTTGCCATTAAAAGTTCGGGATGATTTTTGGGTAGGGCTGCAGTATAAACAAACCAATCGATACCGTTTTCGATGAATTTTTGCTTTAAAAAATGTCCATCTTGTTTGCCGATTTCAATTTCAATATCTTTTTTTGAAAGCTCCTCAATCATTAAACTTGAATTTTGGTCGCTGCCAAAAATACCATAGCCAGCGCTGTGGGCGATACTTGCAAGAGCGCCAATTCCAACGCCACCAATTCCAGAAAAATAAATATTCATTCTTTAATTTTATCACTTATTAATTTAAAAATAAAGCTTTTAAACCTTTTTAAGGCTAGTAAAATATGATAAAATATAAATACTTATGCTTGAAAAAATATTAAAACCATTTTTTAAAATTCGAAATTATTGGCAATATATTTCTTTTAATGAAATGGCTGTTTTGTATATTTCAAAAAATATGCGAGTTTTCGCGGTAAAATTAACAAGCACTTTTAGCCTAATTTATATCTATAAGTTTGTGCATTCAATTTGGATTATTCCCGTTTGCATTTTAATTCATTATATTGCAAAATTTGTAGGTTCGATAATTGCTCTTTTCTATATTTCAAAAAATGGTCCAAAGCATGGAATGTTGCTTGCAAATATTTTGTATATCCCAGCTTTAGTTTTAATGGCTTCAATGGAACTTTTTGGTAAGGATTTAGGCTTAATCGTAGCTTTAACAGGTGTTATTTTTAAAGGAATTTCAGTTTCGATTGAAAATCTTTCTTACAATGTCAATTTTTCGAAAGCTAAAAATGTTAAAAAAGTTGGCAAACAGCTTGGTTGGGCGTATATTCTAGAAAATTTATCAAGCAGTATTACGCCTGCAATTGGTGGTTTTTTTGCGATATTTTTTGGTGTAGAGAAGCTTTTCATAATTTCATCTGTTATATTGGTTTTGACTACAATTCCGCTGCTTACAACCAAAGAAAAAGTTAAAATTAATAAAAAGTTAAGCTTCAAAGGTTTTCCTTGGCGGAATTATAAACATTTTTTGGTTATCTGTTTTAGCTGTGGAATGATGTGGAATTCTTTATTTATTTGGAGCTTTTTTGCGCCAGTCTTTTTAATTAAAGGTATTAATTCTTACGGCTCAGCTGGAGTTTTAGCCTCTATTTCTTCAATTTCAGCATTGATAGCAGCTTTTATTTAC
Source organism: Candidatus Saccharimonas sp. (assembly GCA_015256915.3). Lineage (NCBI taxonomy): Bacteria > Candidatus Saccharimonadota > Candidatus Saccharimonadia > Saccharimonadales (SeqCode) > Saccharimonadaceae (SeqCode) > Saccharimonas (SeqCode) > Saccharimonas sp. (SeqCode). Next base: position 550,356 of record CP076101.2, on the reverse strand, counting down.
GGTAAAATTATAGATAAAAATAAAGAGCGTGGTTTGTTAAAGATCAATTCGATCATTTTGGGAATAGTTTATTCAATTCGAACTTTCATTTTTATGAACCCTATATCTATTGGAATTTCTGAAATATTCGCAGGAATTTCATTAAGTGGCTTCAATATGGCAAATTTTAAGGGGTTGTATAGCGAAGCTGATGAATCTGGAATGCGAATTCAGTATTTATTCCTCTACGAATTAGGAACAAATATTGCTTCAATTTTTAGTTCATTTATACTTTTAGGGTTATTTTTTGCGTTAAATAATGTTGACTCTTCGGGCAAAATATCGATGCAAATTACGATTCTAATTTCAAGTCTTGCAGCTTTACCTATGACTTTCGTGAATTATCGTATTTATCGAAATAAAAAACGTCAATTCCAAGAATGATGAAACCTAAAGCTCATATTCACCGATTTTATCTTAATTTTGTATTTTTTGGTGGAATTATTTTTGGCGCTATTTTTTCAGTTTTTTCGAAAAATACAAGTCTTAAATCAATTGTTTGGCTAATTTTAGCAACAATTTTATTCTTATTCTCTTGGATTTTTGCTCGAAAGTTTTGTTTAATTTTAGTCTTGATCGCCGGAATTTTGCTTTCTTTGTGGCGAGGCTCAGTTTATAATTTCGAAAATTTAAAGATCGCACAAAATATTAAAAAAGATGTAACTGTTCGAGCTGTTGTTCTTGAAGATCCAGATATTAAGGAGGATGGAAGTTTAAAAATTCGTGCAAAAGTTGTAGGAATTTTGAACGAACAATTTAACGGAAAGGCTTTTATTAGCTTGAAAACAAATCAGAAAATTCGTAGGAGTGATGAACTTTTAATAAAGGGGAAAATTTCTGACGGTTTTGGTGACTTTGTGATTTCAATTCATCGAGGAATACTTATGAAAATTACCCCAAAGAGTGATTTTATCCGCGATATGCGAGATTCTTTCGCTGAAGGGGTTCGAAAATCTATTCCTTCACCAGAGGTTGATTTGGGTCTTGGCTATCTGTTAGGTCAAAAAAATTCTTTGCCGGAGGAGATTTCTAAAGCCTTAACAATCACAGCTTTAACACATATTGTGGTTGCGAGTGGATACAATTTAACTGTTTTAGTGATGGCGGCCCAGCGAGTTTTTAATAAAATTTCAAGGAAGATAGCTTTATTTGTAGCGATTTTACTAGTTTTAGGATTTGTTTTTGTGGTTGGATTTACGCCATCAATGATTCGTGCGGGGATTGTGGCGATTTTTGGTTTAATTCTATGGTATTTTGGTAGAAAAACTCGAGCATATTTTCTTCTAACTTTTGTAGCGGCGATAACTTTAATTTTCGAACCTTCGAACCTACTTAATCTAGGCTGGCAATTATCGTTTGCTTCATTTTTTGGCGTTTTGATTCTTTCGCCACTATTACAAAAAATCTTTTTCGAAAAGCCAGAAAAACTAAATTCTGCTTTAAAATTATTTTTCGAAACTTTTAGTGCTCAAATTACAACACTTCCTCTGATAATTTTTACTTTTGGCACAGTAAGCGTAATATCAATATTTGCGAATATGCTAATTTTGCCGTTTGTACCAAGTGCGATGCTCGCAACTTTTTTAACGGGAATTTTTGCAATATTTTCGCCAATTGCTCATTTTTTTTGGCTTTATTGCAGAATTGATTTTAAAATACTCAATTTTTATAATTGGTGAATTTTCAAAAATCAAAGGAGCGCAGTTAGAAATCAGCCTTGGCTTTAGCGAAATGCTAATTTGCTATTTTTGCTTAATTTTGGCAGTTATTTTGATTGATTTTAAGCTTCGAAAGGATAAAATACTTGATATTTTGAATGAATCCTGAAACGTGATATAATTATATTATTATGAATTTTGAAAAAGAAATAAATTCAACAGATGAAATGATTGCTTTCGGTGAAGAAATTGGCAGGCAAATTTCTGAAGGAATGGTTCTAGAACTTATTGGTGATGTTGGCGCTGGAAAAACTACTTTTACAAAAGGCTTGGCAAAAGGTTTGGGCATTTCCGAAACGGTTCAAAGCCCGACTTTTACGATATTACGGGTTTATGAAGGAGGGAAACTAACGCTTTCGCATTATGATTTTTATAGATTGAATGATTATGGAATTATGGAAATGGAGCTTGCTGAAAATTTAAGTAATCCAAAAAATGTAACAGTGGTTGAATGGGCTGGTGATCTAGCTGAAATTTTACCAAAAAAACATTTGAAGCTGGTTTTTGAAAGTTTAAATGAAAATCAAAGAAAAGTTAAAGTGAGAGAAGTGTAATGATTTTATTTCTAGATACATCAACAGAGAAATGCAAAATTTGGCTTGATAAAAACTTTTTCGAAAAAGAACTAGGCCGAAACATGGCGCGAGATATTCTGGCTTTTTTAGAGGAATGTTTAAATTCTATTGGTAAAAAATATGAAGATTTTACTGGAATTGGTTTTTTTGCGGGGCCGGGGAGTTTTACGGGATTAAGAATTGGAGCTTCAGTTGCAAACACTTTAGCTGATGGCTTAGAAATTCCAATTGTCGCAGTGAAAAGTGATGAAAATTGGCGAGAAATTGCTTTCAAAAGCTTGAAGAATGGTAAAAATGACAAAATTGCGCTGCCTTTTTATGGTAGAGATGCAAACATAACAAAACCGAGGAAATAATGAAAAATAGAATTTTGATAATTATTGGAAAAATTATTCAGGCGATTTCAAGATTAAAAGGTGGTGGTTCAGCATTGCCTGGGCTTATTATGGAAAAAATTGATCCAAATTTTATTTCGAACATGTTAAATGGCTTAAAATATGGTGTTGTGGTAGTTAGTGGCACGAATGGAAAAACTACAACTACAAAAATGGTTGTTGAACTACTCGAAAGCCAAGGATTAAATGTATTTTCGAATAAAACTGGTTCGAACTTTGTTCGTGGTGTGGGTGCGGCAATTATTTCTGAAGCTAATTGGAGCGGTAAGCTTGAGGCCGACATTGCCGTTCTAGAACTTGATGAAGCTCATGCGACTCATTTTGTAAAGTTAATCCAGCCACGGTATTCGCTTCTTTTAAATGTGATGCGCGACCAGCTCGATCGATTTGGTGAAATTGACTATACTGCAAAATTATTGCATAAGATTGGTGAAAATACTTCTGGTTCAGTCGTTTTGAATGCTAACGATAATTTTTTGGGTAAAAAGGAATTTTCGAAAGAATTTTCGAAAGTTGTTAAGTTTGGATTTAATCAAAAATTGGCAGATTTTTTCCCAAATGATGATGAGATTTATCTAACAAATTCTAAAAAATCACGTCGAAAAATTTCAGCAAATGTTTTGCTTGAGGATTTTTCGAATAATATTGCAAAAATTTCTTGGGGTGGAAAAACTGATGAGTTTAAGCTCAAAATTGGTGGGATTCATAATATTTTAAATTTAACTGCTGCGATCGCTTTGGTTGAAGAGATTCTGAATGCTGAAAAACTTAAAATCAATCGACAAAAAGTAATTTGTACGGCAGAGAAAATTCAGCCGGCTTTTGGTAGAGGTGAGAAAATAAAAATTAATGGTAAAGAAGTTGAGATTATATTAGTTAAAAATCCGGCTGGTTTTCGAATAAATTTGCGAAATTTTGAGCCTGATAAATATGATACAATGATTGCGGTTAATGATAATTATGCAGATGGCCGTGATATGAGCTGGCTTTGGGATGTAGATTTTTCAGTCTTGAAGCACTCTGGCGTCCAAACAATTTCAGGTAATCGAGCTTATGATATGGCGCTTCGACTTTTTCATGATGATGTTGATTTTGAGGAAGATAATGTGAATCTTGATATCGCTGAATCTGTTATTGATTTTATCGAAAAAGGAAAAAAAGATAAGCGGATTTATGCGACTTATACGGCAATGTTGGAAATTCGAAAAGAACTTTCGAAAATTTCAGAAGTGGAGAAAATTTTATGAATTTAAAAATTTTGTGGCTTTATGCTAAAAATATGAATATTTACGGTGATTATGGCAATATTTTAGCGTTAAAAAAACAGATGGAGCTTCGTGGAATAAAATACGAAATTGTTGAATATAATCCTGGAGATGATTTTCCTGATGATGTTGATATTATTATTGGCGGTGGTGGTCAGGATTCGGGTCAGAATCAAATTCAAGATGATCTGCTGAAAATTGCACCAAATTTACGGAAGCTTGCCAAAAAAGGTGTACCAATGCTAATGGTTTGTGGATTATACCAGCTTTTTGGTGATTCTTTTGAAACTGTAAATGGCAATAAAATTAAGGGTATTTGCTTATTTAAAGGTGTTAAAACGGTTGGCGGTGAACAGAGAATGATTGGCAATATCGTTGAAGAATCTGATCAATTTGGTGAAATTATTGGTTATGAAAACCATAGCGGAAAAACTTATCTTTCGAAAGAGAATGAGCCATTGGCGCGCGTTAAAAGTGGTGCAGGAAATACACCTGACGGAAATTTTGAGGGTACGATTTATAAAAATGTGATTGGAACATATTTACACGGCTCAATTTTACCAAAAAATCCAAAAATTTCGTTATTTTTAATTGAACAAGCTTTGAAAAATAAAGATTATGAAATGCCTAAAGTTCTTTATGAAAATATTCGAAAAGCAAATTTGCTTGATCAAATCACCAGAAATGCGCGTGAAATTGCTAAAAAATGTCCACGATAGTACTTGATTTTTAGATTATAATTTGGTAAAATGGTTGGGTATTGGGATGTCGCCAAGTGGTAAGGCACCAGGTTTTGGTCCTGGCATTCGGGGGTTCGAATCCCTCCATCCCAGCCAAGATAAAATGTTTATTTTAAACACTTTATCTTGGCTTTTTTATTTTTCATAATGCATTGACGTAAATTTATTTTTACAAGATATATTTTTCCATTTAGAATTTTTAATAAATATTAAGGAATATATTTTTTAAGATTAAGATAAGCTAAAAAAATCACTAATCTTTCGAAAAGTGATTTTAAATAATTTCTTTTTGGTGATCTTACCGGGAATCGAACCCGGATTGCCAGGATGAAAACCTGGTGTCCTAACCGTTAGACGATAAGACCATTGAGCTGAGCTTTGGGGTGATAAAGCAACAACTCGTTTTAATTATAGCAAACTTTAAAAAATAATGCAACCCCTTTTTTAATAAAAATAAAAGTGGTATAATATATAAGGGTAAAGAGTGGAAAATAATGTTTACAAACGAACAAAAATTTTGGCTACGATCGGCCCAGCAAGCGACAGCCCTGAAAATGATCGAAAAACTTATCAACGCAGGAATCAATGGAGCTCGATTGAATTTCTTCACGGTTCATATGAAGAGCATGCTGCAAAAAAATTAAAGCAGTTCGCTGCGAAATTAGCAAAAAGCTAGGTCGCGAAATTGCAATTTTGCAAGATTTGCAAGGTCCAAAGATTCGTCTTGGAGATATTGTGGATAATCGTTTTGAAGTTAATGAAGGCGATGAATTGGTTCTTGACTATGCACCAGCAACATACATGGTTCGGCTAATTTGCCAGTTCAATACAATTTGGCTGAAAAGGTTAAAGTTGGTGAGCCTGTTTATATTTTCGATGTTACAAAAAAGTTCGAACAGAAGTTATTGAAGTTCCTTCAAATACTGCAATTAAATTGCGAGTTTTGAATAAAGGAACTTTGATGAGCCGAAAAGGAATTAAACTTGCCAGATACAGACTTTGGCGGTGATGTTATTACTGAAAAAGACATGCGATCTTGAATTCGGTAACTCAAGATATCGATTACGTAGCAATGAGCTTTTGTGCAGACTGCCGAAGATAGCTGAAAATGTTCGTCAGCTTCTTGCAAGCAATAATAGCGCGAAGCACAAGTTATTGCTAAATTGAAACCAAAAAGCCGTTTCTGATGAAGAACTTGAAAATCGTTCTCGCAGCGGATGGTGTAATGATTGTCGTGGTGACGCATGGCTATGAAGTTGCTCCAGAAGTTGTGTGCTAATTATCCAACGAAAAGCTGTTGCTCTTGTCGGAAGCATGGAAAAATTTCAATTGTTGCAACTCAAACAATGGGTTCAATGAAGTTGATATTAACCACAACCTCGTGCAAGAAGCTTCTGACGTTGCTAACGCTGTAATTCAAGGTGCTGATGTTGTAATGCTTTCAGATGAGTCTGCGACTGGTAAATACCCAGAAGAAACTGTGAAAGCTATGCGTGATGTTATTATGTATACTCAAGAGTACCTTGCAGCAGTTTCACCAATTGATGATATTGTTGAGCGCGGTGAAGATGAAGTTTAAATGCAATTTCTCTTGCTGCAGTTGAGCTTGAGCAAATTAATGCAGATGCTTTAATCGTTGAAACTAAATCTGGACAAACTGCTGCAATCGCCGCCGCAAAAACCGCCCAGCACTTCCAATTTATGCTGTAACAAGCTCCAATCGTGTTGCCCAACAACTTGTTTTGAATTATGCAACCCGAAGCTTCATCCGCCCAGATGGTGAATTTGCTGGTCTTGAACTTGCAAAAGAACTGGTGCCAATGGAACATTTGGTGTCAAAGAAAAGCAACAGTTGCTATTGTTTCTGGCCGTCAACCTGGATTAGTTGGTGGAACCGATACAATTCGCGTTCGAACAATCTAATTTTATAAAACAAGATGCGCGTTTCAAGTAGGAACGCTTATTTTTATTTATATTAATCAAATAAAATTAGCCGATCTTTCGAAAGGCTAATTTTAGGTTTTATTGTGTAATTACTGTTCCAAGATTTTTCGAAATTTGCATCCTGAGTATTTTCGAGGTCGTAACAACTGGGCTTTTCCACCAGTTTTTGTGAATTTATGAAGCTTGACCTTTTGGCAACATTGAGCCTGCACCGAATTGGGTTTTCGTTGTTTATATTTCGTTTCTTCTGTTGAAATTACACCCAAAGCTTGTTGATTTTCTTTTTCCATAATTAATCATAATGTTATCGACCACTGCTAAAAATTAATAGTGTATCGGCGTTAATTTTTCAGCCAAAGCCCTGCGGCGAAGTCTTTATCAATCACAGCGTCAACTCCTTCGAAAGAATTTTCTCCATTTGAAATCACTGGAATTCCACCACCGCCGGCCGCTATAACAATTGCGCCAGTTTTCATAAAGTCAATAATCGCATCACTCTCAAGAATATGATTGGTTTTGGTGAAGGAACAACTCGCCGCCATCCGCGACCAGAATCTTCTTTAACGACATAGCCTTTTTGGCTGCAACCTTTAGCTTCTTCTTCTGAATAGAATGGGCCAATTGGTTTGGTTGGGTTTTTGAAAGCTTGGGTCATTTTTCGAAACTTCCACTTGGTAATAAATGGTTGTAGCATTTTTCGAAATTCCGTTTTTTGAAAGTTCTTCTTTTAAGGATTTTTGGATCCAATAGCCAATCATTCCCTGAGTCATTCCCACGCTAACATGAAGGGGCATAGCAGGGGTTGAAGGTGAATTTCCGGCTTCTTCATGAAGGATTAGATTTCCAACCTGTGGGCCATTACCATGAACAATCACTAGTTCATGACCGTCTTTAATGAGAGGAATAAGCTTTTGAACTGTTTCTTTTGCAACTTCTTCTTGAATCTTTGCAGTTAATTCACCTTTTTTTTGTAAAGCATTGCCACCAAGTGCAACAACAATTTTTGACATTTATTTTTCCTTTTTGTTTTTAATTTAATAATATAAAGTAAATTATAGCATAAGTTTTTTAGAAAGTCAATATTATTCCATAATAAAAAAGACATAACTCGTCAAAGTTATGCCTGTAACAATCTTGTATTGGTCGGGGTGAAAGGACTCGAACCTTCGACCTCACGGTCCCAAACCGCGCGCGCTAGCCAACTGCGCCACACCCCGAGATTAACTCGAAATATACAACCATTATAACGCATATATTTCGAAAAATCAAGCAAAAAAATCTATTTTGAATATTTTTTTCGCCATTCTTCGATTTTAGCGTGATGTCCGCTCAATAAAACTTCTGGAACTTTCATTCCGCGGAAATCTGCCGGTCTTGTAAATTGTGGAAATTCCAGATTATCACCATCTGAATAGCTTTCAATTTCAGCTGATTTTTCGCCACCAAGTACGCCGGGAATCAGGCGGACTACACTATCGATTATTGCCATTGCAGGAATTTCACCACCAGTTAAAATAAATTTACCAATACTTATTTTTTCATCAACAATTTTGAAAATTCGTGAATCAAACCCTTCATATCGTCCACATAAAATAATTAAATCTTCGCCAGAATTAGCTTTTTCTTGGGCTTTTTCTTGATTCCAGACATTTTCACTTGGAGTCATTGCAATAATTTTTGCATTTGGTGAATTTTTTTTTGCAAACTCGACTGCTTCGAAAAGAGGTTCTGGTTTTAAGAGCATTCCATCTCCTCCACCATAGGGAATGTCATCAACTTGCTTGCGCATCCCAATACCAAAATCACGTAAATTAATAATTTCAAAAGAAACTACATTTTGATTTTGTGCCTTCCACATCATTGCATTATTTAAAACTGGTTCGAACATTTCAGGGAAGAGAGTGATTACTTGAATTTTCATATTAACTTATTTTACCATTTTTTAGATTTTTTTGCAAAATAGACAAACTAAAAATCCAGCCAAGATATTATGGCTAGATTTTTAACAAGTATAAGCTCTCAAACTTTCCTTAGTTTGCTCGCATAGAGCTTTGACTTTTTTGTTTTTTCCGCAGTTCTTTCGAAATCTAAAACTCCACAACAGATTTCGAACTGAACTGTTTATATTATAACGCAATGTCGTCTAATTCTGCAAGCTCTTTTCGAGTTTGTTCTGCGAAAGTGTTTGTGTTTTCCACAGGTGTATCTGTTGAATTTTCCACAGCTTCAGTTTTTTCTTTACTATCGCTAATTTTTAGATTATAATGAGCATTATTTTTTAGTGCCAGAGCTCGAAGAAGCGCACGAAGGCTTTGTGCAGTTGCTCCACGGCGACCGATAATTCGGCCTAGGTCTTCTTTATTCACGGTCAAAGTTAATAAAACACCTTTCTCGTCAATTGTGCGTTCAACTTTTACGTCTTCTGGATTTTCAACTAAATTCTTAACGATATATTCAACAAACTGTTGGTCTATTGTCATTTTTCAGATACTCCTTTTATTCAGTTTATGCTTTAATTGTATCACTTTTCGAACGTTTTTTCAACCACTCAATCACAATAAAAATTATGGCAAAAAATATCATTAGTATTGCGTAAAGTTCGAAAGTACGCCCTGAAAGCACGCCGATTTCAATCAGTGGTCTAAAGAGAATTGCGGTTACTATAAACGCACTGATTGACCAAATAATAAGAAGGATTCTCCAGAAATTAAGTGGTAGGCAAGCGCGAATTACTGAGAGCATTCCGATTGAACCGAGTAAATAATACAAGACTGTCGAAATTTCTTGAGGAATCCAGCCATTAAGTGAACCCCAAATTCTTACGAAAATAACCGAGAATACCACCATTAACGCACTAGGTAAGGCCATTAGGAGTGATTTTTTAATAAAATCTTTTTCAACGGGTTGAATATTCTTCTCGAAGGTGAGAACAAAAGGTGGGAAGCCCTCAACAAACTGGTCGATCAATGTAACTTGAATTGGAATGAACGGGAAAATTAAGAGAAGATTTTTATCAAATAATAGAGCACTTAAAATACAGATAATCGCCAAAATGAATGAATAGATCGTTTTAATCAAGAAAATTGGTGCAATTCTAGCAATATTATTTACGACTCGGCGCCCTTCAAAAAGAATTTCTGGTAAATCATTAAAATCAGAATTGAGCAAGACGAGGTTTGCGATTTGTCTCGTTGCGGGATCACCCTCAGCCATCACAATTGAACAATCCGCCTCGCGTAGGGCTAAAATATCATTCACGCCATCGCCAGTCATTGCAGTCGTGCGGCCCGCTTTTTTAAGAGTTTGGACAATTAGCTTTTTTTGGTGCGGTGAAACTCGACCAAAAATTGCAGTTCCTACAGCGATTTTTTTGAGCTCAGAATCTTTTACTTTTGAGCAATCAACATAACTTTCGAAATTATCAAAACCAGCTTTTCTTGCGATATTTGAAACTGTTATCGGATTATCGCCAGAGATAATTTTGAGATCAATTTTTTGCGAGCGTAGGTATTCGAGTGTCTCGCGTGCTCCTTCGCGAATTGGGTCGGTGATTTCTATTAAGGCGAGTTTTGATATTTTTGCAGGTATTTTAATATTTTTATTATCTATTTTTTCTTTTGAGAAAGCCAAAGCTAAAACACGTGAGCCACGAGAAAGCGCTTCGTTTGCTTGTTTTAGGGTTTCACCAAAAATCATTTCAGGTGCGCCTAGAAAAAGTGTTCCAATTCCTTCAATTTCCATTGAACCCCATTTTCGATCACTTGAAAAAGGAATTATATTTGTTGCTTCTAAGGTAGTTTTATTCTTTGAAAAATATTTGCGAATTGCTTGTGCGGTTGGGTTATTGTCTTCGCTAAAATTCATATAAGTTGCAAGAAAATCATTAACTTCAGCCTCAGAAAACTTTTTCGAAAGATTATGGATTGCTTCAACTTTCATTTTTCCTTCAGTGATTGTACCGGTTTTATCAAGGCAGAGAGTATCGACACGAGCGAGTGTTTCAACGGAATACATTTCTTGAACAAGAACTTTTCGAAGTCCAAGTTTAATAATCGCCGTTAAAAGAGAGGTGATTGTGAGAAGAGCGATTCCTTTTGGTAACATTCCAAGAAGCGGGGTTGACATGTAAATTACAGCGGTTTTAGCAGGAAGAGCCTTAATTAAGAGCGCTTCGAAAAACAAAGCTAAACCAAATGGGATAATAATTTTACTAGTAAATCCTGCAATTTTATCGAGAGAACTAAGAATTTTTGAATTAATTGGTTTGTGAGTTTTGGCTTCAACCATCAATTTTGAGACGTAATTATCAGCGCCGACATGTACAACTTCCGCTAAAACATAACCACTCGCTAAAAAACTACCTGAAAGCAAAACTGTTCCTTTTTCTTTTAGAACGAGATCGCTTTCACCAGTGAGCATGGCTTCATTAGCCTCAGAAACACCTTTCAAGACAACCGCATCAGATGGAACTTGCTCGCCAGCAGAAAGTTTAAGAATATCGTTTATTACAATTTCTTCTGGCATGATTTTTTGCTCGCGAGAAGAGCGGATTACGGTGATTTTTTCTTTACTCAAAAGATTGAGTTTATCGATCATTTTTTTAGCGCGAATTTCTGTGGCAATTCCAGAGATTGCATTGAATATAATCACAACGAAGAAAATCAAATTACTCCAAGCGCCAACTAATGCTAAAAGTACTGCAATTGCAAAATTTAAAAAGTTAAAAAGTGTAAAAATATTTCTTTTAACAATTTCCCAAAAACTGTTGTTGTTATCAATTTTAAAATCATTCACCAAGCCTTGCGAGATTCTTTTACGAACTTCAGCGGCGGTTAGTCCATTTAGTTTTTTACTGTTATCCATATACGTTCTATTATAACATATTTTATTTTTTTATAAAAAGTGTTAATATATACTATATGAATAAAGTTGCAGAAATAATTAACCAATTAATTGAAGAAAAATTTAATATTAAGACTGAGGTTTCTTTAACGCGGCCACGGCCAGAGTTTGGTGATTTTGCAACAAATATTGCAATGCAGCTTGCAGGAAAACTTTCGAAAAATCCACGCGAAATTGCTGAAGAGCTAGCAGGTGAACTTTCGAAAAACGAAATTTTTGAAAATGTTGAAATTGCTGGGCCAGGTTTTTTGAATTTGCGAGTTTCAGCAAAAAAACTTGAAAAAATATTAAGTCAGGAATTTAGCGATAGATTTGGTTCAAACAATGAAGGCGAAGGAAAACTTGCTCTAATTGATGGGCCAAGTCCAAATATGGCGAAGCCTTACAGTGTTGGACACTTGCGACCTGGAAACCAAGGTTGGGCGGCTAAAAAATTACTTGAATTTTCTGGATGGAAAGTTATTACGGATAATCATTTAGGTGATTATGGTACACCTTTTGGAATTTGGGTTGTTGGATTCGAAATGTTTTCAAATGAAGAAAGGCTGGCTAAGCGTGGAGTTTATGAGCTTGGTGATGTCTATATTAAAACTAAAGCCGCAATGAAAGAGCAGGGTGAAGGTGGTCAAATTGAGAAAAAGGCTGAAGAGTGGCTTTTGAAGCTTGAAAATGGTGATGAAGAAGCTTTAAATTATTCGAATAAATTTAAAGAAATTAGCCTTAAACATATTCATGATGTGATGGCACGATTAAAAATTTCAACAGATTATGAATATGGTGAAGCATTTTTTGCGCCAAAAGGAAAAGCAGCGGTTCAAAAATTAATTGAAAGCGGTGTTGCGGTTCAAAATGAAGACGGTTCGGTAATTGTTCCTCTTGAAGAATATGGTTTTGATGTACCACTTTTAGTGCAGAAGAGCAATGGTGCAGCACTTTATGCTACAAACGACCTTGCTACAATTCTATTCCGGGAAGAAGAATTCGCTCCCGATAAAGTTATTTATTCGGTCGGTGCAGAGCAACAGTTCTATTTCTCGCAAATTTTTGCAATGGCGAAAAAACTTGGTATTAAAACTGATCTATATCATCTTTGGTTCGGTGTGATTGATCAGCTTAATGAAGATGGGACTCGTGAGAAAATGTCTTCAAGAAAAGGTGTCGTTCTGATGGAAGAGCTACTTGATAAGGCTGAAGAGCGTGCTCGTGAAATTGTTGCCGGCCGAGATGTTAGTGAAGAAGATGTAAAAAAAATTGCACTCGGTGCGATTAAATTCTCAGATTTTACAGCAGATAGGCGAACTAATATCCTTTTTGACTGGGAAAATATTTTTGCATTAACTGGATTTTCTGGCCCATATGTTCAGTATTCGGCGGTTCGTGTGAATAATATTTTAAGAAAAGAGCAAAATTTTGAGCTTGTTGATTTTGAAGAATACAATTTTGAAGCTGAAAAAAATATTATTTTACAACTTTTAGCCTTTCCTGAAACAGTTAAAATGGCGGTTCGAGATTTAGAACCACATAAAATTTCGAAATATCTTTATGATTTAGCGCGCGAAATGAACCGATATTACGAAAAAACACGAGTTTCTAATGCTCCAGAAATTGAAAAATCTGCACGATTAACTCTTCTTAAAAAAGTTTCGAAAACTTTCGAGAACGGCTTAGATTTGTTAGGAATTGAAATTCCAGAAAAAATGTAAATTAGAATAATAAAACTCGAGCAAATAAATCTCGAGTTTTTTAAAAGTTAATTTCTTTAAGAATTTTATCGATTTTGAGGCGAGTTTGAAGATTTGAATTTTTATTTACGATGAAATAATCAGCAATTGCGATTGGGCCACCTTTTTCAAGAACTTCAATTTCATTAAAATCACGGTCATTAATTTCGGCTAAAGTCATTGCTCGCTCGGGGCGAGAGGAAATTCGCTTGTGACGAAGATTTTTTGGTGGAACTAATGCTATAACTTTTAGTTCAGTTGGAAAGTGTTTTTTGAGAATTTTATATTCAGTCCAAGTGTAAAGACCATCAGCGATAATACGTTTTTGGCCAGACTTAATGAGATTTTGAATTTGTTCAACAATTTTATTTACAATTATATCTTTGCCAAAATCTTCACGTAGTTTTGTGCGCATCATTTTTTCATTCGCTGGTGTAATTTCAAGATTTTCATCTTTTAGCGCCTTCATTACAACTCCACCAAAATAAACGCTCGGATAGCCTTTTTGTTTTAGATAATTTGTAGCGGTACTTTTGCCACTTCCGGCCAATCCTACTAATGCAATAATTTTTACAGAATCGCTCTTTTTTTGGTTTTTAAGTTTTAAAATTTGTTTATTCATATAATTAGATTATATCATAAAAATACAAAACAATAAATTTAAGCGTTTTTTAAGAATGATTCGATATAATAATAACGTAGCATTGCTACAAAAGGAGGAATTATGAAAAATACCACTAAAATTTATTTGAGCAAACAAGGATTTAAAGAATTAAAAAAGAAAATTGCAAAGCTTGAGCATGAACAAAGAATGCTTGAGATGGAACTTCGTGACGGCGATGTTAAAGAGGATTTATTAAGGCAAAATGATATTTTCGCACGAATTGATGCAATTCGAAGTGAAATTAATGAAAAGAATTTTCAAATTCATAATTCAAAAATTCTACCTAGGAGCAGGAAAATTAGTTCGAAGGTTTCTATCGGTTCATTTGTGGAGCTTTTCGATCGTGCAACTGGACGAATTATGAAATTTCGAATTGTTGAAAGCTTAGAAGCAAATCCGCTTATTGGCAAGATTTCCGCCGAGAGCCCTCTAGGCAAAAGCGTACTTGGCCGAACAGTGAACGAAATTATTAGTTGGACGGCAAATTCTCAAAGTATGAATATGACTCTTGTGGCGATTCGCTAAATTTGAACTTAAAAAGGCGTTAAATGCGCCTTTTATTTTTGTTGAAACATGCTATAATTTATTATGGTTATGTTTTAACTTATTTATTGGCAATACTTGCAACAGTAATTATGGTTAGTTATATTATCGTTCGCGCATTTTTTATTAGGTATTTTATGTTTTAAAAGGAGGAAATAAATGGAAATTGGACTAATAATTATTATTGTAATTTTAACATCGGTTTTAATTTTTCAGTCTTTTCGAATTTCAAAAATTGTAGCTTCAAAAAATGAAGACCAAAGTGTAAATTTGCTAAAAATGGATGTAATTGAGCTGAATAAAAGCTTAAATAGAATGCGTGAAAATATTGACGCCAACCTAACCAATTTTAACGAGAAAGTTTCAGAAAAGCTTGAGAGGAATAATTTTCAAATTCAAAATTCAATGGCCAAACAGATTTCTGAGAGTTCGAAAATTGTTGAAGAGGTTTCGAAAAGGCTTACAAAGCTTGATGAAACAAATAACCGCGTTGTGAATGTTGCAGACGAGCTAAAAACACTTCAAAATGCCTTGCAGAATCCAAAACAACGTGGCGTTCTAGGCGAGTTTTATCTTGAGCAAGTTCTTGAAAACGTTTTGCCGCCGAATGCTTTTGAAATTCAATATAAATTTAAAAATGGCGAAATTGTCGATGCAGCTATTTTTCTTGATAAAAATAAGATTTTGCCAGTAGATTCAAAATTTAGCCTCGAAAATTATAATCGGATGGTCGAATCTGAAGGTGAAGAGCGAAAGATTTTAGCGAAAAGAGTTCGCGATGATTTAAAAATGCGGATTGATGAAACCTCAAAATATATTCGCCCGAATGAAAACACCATGGATTTTGCTTTTATGTTTATTCCTAGTGAAAGTTTGTATTATGATGCTCTAACTGGAGTTGTTGGATCGCAGGGGTCAGAACGAGATTTGATCGAATATGCGTTTCGTGATAAGCGCGTGATCGTGGTTAGCCCAACTAGTTTTATGGCGTATCTTCAAACTGTTTTGCAAGGTTTGAAGTCGTTAAAAATTGAAGAGCAGAGCAGAGAGATTCAAAAGCGAGTTGGCCAGCTGGGCGTGCATATTTCGAAATACGAAGATCTAATGCAGCGTCTTGGAAAATCGCTTGGCACAACTGTCAATCATTTTAATAATGCTCATAAAGAGCTTGGTAAAATTGATAAAGATGTGGTGAAAATTTCGGGCGAAGATAATAAAACTGGAGTTGAGCCACAAATACTTGATAAACCTCGTGAATAAAACTAAATTTAAAAGAGCAACTTTCGAAAGCTGCTCTTTTTATTGTTGGTAATTATTTTTCTTCTTCAGTTGACTTTTGGATTAGGTGATTCAGCGCAAAGCCAAGGATTCCACCAATTAATGCTGCACCGATATAGATTGCAATTGCATAAGGAACGTTTTGATTTTTTATAGTGAAAGCTTGAAGTGCGAATGCTACTGCTGGGTTAATTATTGCTGAAGATCCGATTAATGTTGCGAGAGACCCTGCAATTAAAACCGCCAAGTATAAACCACCGCCAACGCCAAGCGCTTTTGCCATATTTCCGTTCTTTTTATTTGAAGTTATGGTTGCGACAGAGAATGCAAAAATAAATGAGCCAATAAATTCAGCGGCAAGTGTTAGCATTTCCTTATCTTTTGGGATAGGGTTTGCAGTGAATAGAGTCGGTTTTTGACCATATGACTGTAGAGTATCTTGTGTGCCGACGAAGGCATTCAAAAGCATAAAAGCAACCATCGCACCTAAAACTTGAGCTACGATATAAAAGATAGCTTTAATTGTGTTAATCCTGCGAGTTGCCCAAGCGCCGATTGTAATTAATGGGTTAACGTGAGCTCCACTAATTCCTCCAGCAATCAAAACAATCGACATAAGAATAAACATTACACCGATTGGTTGACCTTGACTAATAATAATACCAGCCGCAAGTAGAAATGTTCCAATAAATTCAAGTACTACTGCTGAAATAAAACTTGGTTTTGAAATTTCCTCAAGAAAGATAGTGTCAGTTTTCTTATCATTCTTAACGATAGCTTTAACCGTTTTTTCAACTTTCAAAACTTCTTCAGTTACCTTTTTGCGAGCAGTTTCTGAAGATTTCTTTAAATTGGCTTTTTTTGTTGCCATTTTCCCTCCTTATTTTAACTTATGTTTATATTTTATCATAAACTTTTCGAAAATGTCAAAATCTGATACAATATAGATATGGCTTTATATGTAAAACAAGATGATAATCGAACTGAATTGCAAGAAAAGATTGCAGCAGAGCTTCGTGAAAAACAGATTAAAAACTCACTCAAAGAGGGGGATGAAACTCCAAATAGTAAAGGCGAAATCGTTCAGCCTGAAGATAGCGCGTATCTTGAAGGGACAAAAGAAACCACAGGGCTAGCTTTTATATGGCTTTTAGTTTTTGTGGCAGTTTTGGTGGCGCTTGGGCTTTATATTTGGGTGGCATCACAGCGAGTTTAATTTTTAAAAAATCGACAAAAAGATACTGTTATGGTATAATTAAAGATAATTATGGAACAAATTCAACAGATTAGAAATGAACTTTTGGCGGAGCTTCAGGCACTTGAAAACCCTAGCGATATTTTGAAATCGCCAAAAATTAAAGAACTTTATAAAATTATTCCAACTTTGCCAAATGAGCAAAAAGGTGAATTTGGCGCAAAAGTGAATGATTTGAAAAATGAAATTCAGGCTGAAGTTTCGAAAAAACTTGAAGAAAAAGAGAATGCTGAAGTTGAAGAGATTGATATCTCGGCACCTTTTGCAGAAAGCTCGCGTGATAAGATTTCTCAAAAACCACAGCTTTTGAGTGCGGAAAATGGTTCGAAGCATCCGCTCCAAAAAGAGCTTGAAAAAGTGGTGGATATTTATACACGAATGGGCTTTGAGGCAGTAGAATCTCGACAGATCGATAACGACTGGAATATGTTTGGCGCGTTAAACTTTCCTGAAAACCACCCAGCACGAGATGGCTACGATACTTTTCGAACAGAAGAAAACTTTATTCCGCCAGCTCACACCTCAACAATGCAAAACCGTGTTTTGAAGCATGGTAAAAAGCAGCTTAAAGAAGAGGGTCAAATTGCGCATGTTTCTTATGGTAGAGTTTTTCGCAATGAAGACTTAGATGCTACTCATGAACATACTTTTTATCAATGTGAGGGCGTTTTTGTGAGCGAAACTGCGAATCTTGCGCAAATGCTTGGCACTCTTCATGCCTTTTTTGAAGAATACTATGGTCAAAAACTAGAAATTCGCACGCAGCCAGGCTATTTTCCATTCACTGAACCAAGCCTTGAGTTTTTAATTGAGAAACCTGAGGCACTTGGTGGCAAAAAAGGTGAATGGCTTGAGATGCTTGGCTGCGGAATGATTCACCCGAATGTTTTGGAGGCTGCTGGAATTGATAGCAGAAAATATCGTGGTTTTGCTTGGGGTGGAGGAATTGAACGCCTTGTAATGCTTAAATATGGAATTTCGGATATTCGTTATTTTGAAAGCGCAAAATTAGAATTTCTAAAGGAATTTTAAATGACCGAGCAAGAATGGAGAAAAATAGATAATAAGAGATCTCTGTCTGGTTTAAAGACTGCTTTGATATTTTTTGCTGTAGCTATTGTATTTTTCGCCGGAGTTTCAGCCTTTGCAGAAGAAGATACTCATTGTGAGGATTTTAGTAGGGGAAGGCAACGTTTTTATTGTAAGATTTTCGAAAAACCCATTGCTGATACGATTAGAAATATTTTTGGATTAAGAAGGAGTGATAAATGATAATTTCAGTAAATTGGCTTAAAAAATTTGTTCCAGATTTGCCAGATATTGGTGAGCTTTCGAAATTGATTGGTGCAAGGCTGGTTGAAATTGAAAGTATTGAAAATTTGGGCGAAAAGTATAAAGATGTGATTATTGCTAAGGTTGTTTCTGCGCAGAAAGTTGAAAATTCTGATCATTTAAATCTATGCAAGATTGATGATGGTGGTGTAAGAAAAAATATTACTCGCGATGAAGATGGGTTTATTCAGGTGGTTTGTGGTGCACTAAATGTGCGAGCCGGTATTTTTGTGGCTTGGCTTCCGCCGGAGTCAATCGTGCCAGAAACTTTTGGTGGTGAAAACTTTAAGCTTGGCGCACGAAAACTGATGGGTTATATGAGCAACGGAATGATAGCGAGCCTTCGCGAGCTTGGTTTAGGTGAAGAACATGATGGTATTCTTGAAATTTCACCAGAGGTTTTCGAAAACGGCGTTCAGGCAGGTGATTCTTTTGCGGAGAAATTTGAATTAAATGATTTTTTGCTTGAAGTTGAAAATAAAAGTCTGACTCATCGCCCAGATTGTTTTGGGATTGTTGGATTTGCTCGTGAAGTTGCGGGAATCTTGGGGCAAAAATTTGTTGAGCCAGATTTTATAAGAGGCTTAAATTTTAAAGCTCAAAGCAATAAAATGGTTGAAGTTGAAATTCAAGATCCTGAAATTTGTGAACGTTACACGGCGGCAGTTTTTGATATCTCTGAAATTTTTAAAAATCCAAACTTAACAATTGTAAAAACTTATCTTTTGCGTTCTGGAATGCGGCCAATTGATTCTATAACTGATTTAGCAAATGAACTTATGCTTGAAACTGGTCAACCACTCCACACATTTGATTTTGATAAATTAGTAAAAATTAACGGTAGCGAAAACATTAAAATAACCGTTCGAAAAGCTTTCGAAAATGAAGAATTAGAGCTTTTAGATGGCAAAAAAATCAAAATGAACAACCAAGATATCGTGATTGCAATTGGTGAAAATGCTGAAACAGCCGTGGCACTTGCTGGCGCAATGGGTGGAGCTTCAACCGCAATTGATGAAAATACAACACGAATCTTAGCGGAAAGCGCTACATTTAATCTTTATAATTTGCGAAATACACAAATGCGTCATGGAATTTTCTCGGAGGCAATTACGCGCTTCACAAAAGGTGTTCCAGAAATGATATCGCGAAAAGTTCTTGATTTGTTTGGTGCGCGAATTTTGGAACTTGGCGGAAAACCTTTGAGTGAGGTTGTAGATTCAAATGGTGATTTTTATTACAATAAAACTGAAATTTCAGTTTCGAAAGATAAAATTAACCAAGTTTTGGGAACAGATTTTTCGAATGAAGAAATTCAACAAACTCTAGAAAATGTTGGAATTTTAGCAAAAAATGAAAATCCTGAAACTTTTATGATTCCATTTTGGCGAAATGATCTGCATATTGAGGAGGATTTAATTGAAGAAGTTGGGAGATTGAATGGCTATGATAATATTAAATTGCAGCTGCCAAGTCGAACTTTTAAAGCGGTAAAAAAAGCAAAAATCGACTTGCTTCAATCCGAAATTCGTAATATTTTAGCGGCAAGCGGTGCAAATGAAGTTTTGACTTATAGTTTTGTTCACGGTGATTTGCTTGAAAAGGTTGGCCAAGATCCACAAAACTCTTACAAGATTATCAATTCGATCTCGCCAGATTTACAATATTATCGCCAAACTTTAATGCCAAGTTTGCTTTCTAAAATTAGTCATAATATTCGTGCAGGTTTTGGTGAATTTGCAATTTTCGAAATGAATAAAATTACTGAAAAGTCACTTGGCCTGAATGATGAAAATGTGCCAGTTGAACAGAAGAAATTGGCGTTCGTTTATACAAAAAATAAGGGTGAAAATGCATTTTATGAAGTGAAGAATTATGCAGAATTTCTATTCAAAAAGCTTGGTTTAAATGTAGAATTTGTGAAATTTGAAACTGAAAAATCACCACTCTCAACTGAATTTGAACCAAAACGTTCGGCTTTAATGCGAATTTCTAAAAATGGCAAAAAGATAATTTTAGGAGTGATTGGTGAGTTTAGAAAACCAGTTCAAAAAGCGCTAAAACTGCCAGAATCAACTGCTGGATTTGAGCTTAATTTGCAAATTTTACTTGAAAATATTGAAAATTCGAATGTAAAAATTAGGGATTTTTCAAAGTTCCAATCTGTTGAGCGCGATATTTCGATTAATGTTGAAGAAAATCGCAAATTTGCTGAAATTTTTAGTATTTTTGAGAATATTTCTGATGAATTTAGCAAAATTGATATTGAAACTTCACCAATTGATATTTTTAATAATTGTGATGGCTCAAAAAATATTTCAATTCGATTTAAGATTACGCCTTTCGAAAAAACTTTGAACGGTGAAGAGATTCGGGAAATTATGCAAAAAATTGAAGAAAAAGCCATAAAAAATGGCGGAAAGATAATTTAGGAGAAAAGATGGCAACAAAGAAAAATTCATTACAAACTGGTACACCAGCTTGGCAGAGATATTCAATTTGGGTGATTTTAATTTTAACGATTGTTTCAACTGTGGCACTTTATGTTTCTTCATTCTTGCAGACTGAAAGCAATTCAGAAGCACAAAAAAAGCAATCGCAAGTTTTGAAAAAATACCAAGATTACAGAAAAAAGGTTGAAGAGCAGGCGAAAGAACTTTCGGCCAAATATTACGACAGTTTTAAGGAATATGAAAAAGCTCCAGTTGCATTTAATGCTGCGAGCGTAAAAGAACTTACGAAAAAAGATTTAAAAGAGGGCAATGGTGAAGAATTTACAGATTCAACAACGAAATTCCAGGCTTATTACATCGGCTGGAAACCCGATGGTATAGTTTTTGATGGAAGCTTTGAAAATGGTAGATTAAAATCGCCAGTAGTCTTTCGTAAAGAGGGTAAAAAATGGGGCTTAATTGAAGGCTGGAGTGAAGGTCTAAAAGGAATGAAAGTTGGCGGAATTCGTGAATTATCTATTCCTGCGGATAAGGCTTATGGTGCTCAGGGCTCGGTAAATCAGGAAGATTCTTCGAAAACTATTGGTCCAAATACACCTTTAAAATTTATTGTAATGTTAATTCCTGAATTTCAAGAAATTCCACAACCAAGTCTTGAGGAAAACCAAAATGACTGATTTGGTTATTGTTGGTTCAGGCCCGTCTGCGTTGAGTGCGGCAATTTATGCTGCACGAGATGGCCTGAGCGTGCGAGTTTTTGAAAAAGCGGCTTTTGGCGGAATTGCGACAACTTCAGATTTAATTGAAAACTATCCAGGTTTTGATGAAGGAATTTCTGGGCTTGAGCTTTCAAAAAAGATGCGAGTTCAAGCTGAAAAATTTGGTGCAAAATTTGATTATGGTGAAGTCTTAGGTTTTGAAAATATTGGCAATTTCGTACGATTAGATATTGATGGCGAAAAATTTGATTCAAAAACAGTTTTGATTGCAACGGGAAATTCATATAGAATGCTTGGTCTGCCGCGAGAAGAAGAATTTTTTGGGCGAGGCGTTCACACTTGTGCAACTTGTGACGGTCCATTTTATGCTGAAAAAGATTTGATTGCAGTTGGTGGTGGTAATTCTGCGGTAACTGAAGTTCTATTTTTGAGCCGATTTTCAAAAGTTAAGCTTTTAGTTCGGGGTGAAATTTCGGCACAAGCGGTCTTGCAAGAGCGACTTTTTGAAGCAGTTGAATCCGGTAAAATTGAGTTATTTTTGAAAACTGAAATTGAGGAATTCCTTTTCGAAAAGACTGATTTTGGTGAAAAAATTATTGGTGCTCTCATAAAACAGCAAACTGAAGAGGGTAGAAAAACTTTTGAAATTAAAGCTGCGGCAATTTTTGAATTTATTGGATTGATCCCAAATTCTGGTTTTGCAAAAAAATCTGGTGTTGAAGTTAATAACTATGGTGAGATTGTTGTAAATAGCAATTTTGAAACAAATATTCCAAGAGTTTATGCTTCTGGCGATATAATTGAAAATGCACAAAAACAGATTGTGGTGGCTGCAGCAACCGGTGCTCAAGCAGCAATAAAAATCTCAGAATTTTTACACAATGAAAAATAGGGTTATATTGCCCTATTTTAGTTTTTGAAAAAGTGAAAAATATCCTCAAGCGTGATATAATGGAATATAATGAAAAAGTTAGTGATTATTGACGGAAAAAGTGTATTTTATCGGGGCTACTACGCTATGGGTAATTTGAGTCTTGAAGACGGAACGCCAACAGGTGGTGTTTATGGTTTTGCCAGTTTAGCTTTTGAGGTTATTCGAAAATTAAAACCAGATTATGTGGTTGTGGCTTGGGATAAAAAAGGAACTTCAACCGCAAAAAGAAGTGCAATTTATCCTGAATATAAAGCTGGGCGAAAAAAAGCGCCAGATGATTTCTATGAACAAATTCCGCTTTTAAAGGATTTTTTGAAGACTTTAGGATGGCCTCTTTTTGAAACTGATGGCTATGAGGCTGATGATATTTTGGGGACTCTAGCGGTTCAGGCAAATAAGCTTGGAGTTGAAGCAAATTTGATTACTTCTGATCTTGATATGTTGCAATTGATTGATGAAAATACTAAAGTTTTTGCAATGAAGCGCGGATTTTCGGACATCGAAGAATTTGATCTTGAATATTTTGAAAACAAATATGGCTTAAAACAATCTCAATTTTTAGATTTAAAAGCACTTCAAGGTGATTCTAGCGACAATATTCCAGGTGTGCCAGGGATTGGCCCAAAAACTGCTACGCAACTTTTGCAAGAGTTTTTTACGCTTGAGGGAATTTATGAAAATCTTGAAAATATCAAACCAGCTTGGCGAAAAAAACTTGAAGATGGCAAAGATTTGGCGTTTATGAGTAAAAAAATTGCTGAAATTTTTCTTGATGCACCAGTTGAGCTTAACTTTGAAGATGCTGATATCCATAATTTTAATTATGAAGAAGTTTTAAAAATGCTTCGAAAGCTTGAATTTAACTCTTTGGTGCGAAAAATTCCAAAAGAGATGAAAACTAGCTCAGAGGATTTTGAAACAAAAAATGGAAACCAAATTAGGCTTTTTGAAGAAGTTTTGAAACCTTCTGAGATTAATATTTTGCCAGAAATTTCTGCTGAAAAGTTTTTCAAAAAACCACAAGATTTGGTTTTCTTTGATTTCGATACTAAAAAATCAAAAATTCTAGTTTCGAATTTTGAAAATATTGCAGAGTTTAATTTTATGGAATTTTCGAAATTTGCTGATTTCTTCAAAAATACAAAAACAGTCTTCTTTAATGCGAAAGAAGCATTTCATAAAATTTTTAATGCTGGTAGTGATTTTGAAGATTGGGGTGAAATTTACGATATTGAGCAATTGGAATTTTTGTTGAATGCTTTAATCCGCGATAAAAGTTTGAGTGGAATTTATGGCGAAAAAATAGATGAAGATGATTCGAAGGTTCGAATTTCAGCGATGCGGATTATCTTTGAGCGTCAACAAAAAAAGCTTGAAGATTTACCAAGAATTCGTGAAATTGCTGAAAAATTAGATTTCCCAATGAGTTTGGTTTTATTTAAAATGGAAAAAGCTGGTGTTGAAATTTGCCCAGAGATTTTTGCTAAGATGAGTGTGGAATTTGCTGGTGAAATTTCAAAGATTGAGAAGGAAATTTTTGAAATTGCTGGGCGGGAATTTAATGTTGCTAGTCCATTGCAGCTTTCGAAAGTTCTTTTTGAAGATTTAAGCCTACCGACAAAAGGTATTAAAAAATCAAAAAATGGCTTTTCGACAGGGCAAAAAGAGCTTGATAAACTACGAGAATATAGTCCGATTGTTGAAAAAATTGAGCAATTCCGTGAGTTTTCAAAATTAAAAAGTACCTATGTTGATGCTTTGCCGAAGCTTGCAGATGAAAAAAATCGGATTCATAGCAATTTTGCGCAAGATGTAACAACAACGGGGCGGCTTTCTTCAAGTAATCCTAATTTGCAAAATATACCGATTCGTTCTGAGCTTGGTCGGCGTATTCGTGAGGGATTTGTGGCGAAAAAGGGAAATTTACTAGTTTCAGCAGATTATTCACAGTTTGAATTAAGATTGGCGGCAGTTTTGGCGAACGACAAACCTTTGATTGAGACTTTTGAAAAAGATTTAGATATCCACGCAAAGACTGCGAGTGAGGTTTTTGGCGTTCCGATTGATGAAGTCTCGAAAGAGCAACGACGCGTTGCAAAAATTATTAATTTCAGTGTTCTTTATGGTGTTGGAGCTCATAATCTTTCTGGTACGATTGGAGTTGGTTTTTATGAGGCGAAAAAATATATTGAAGAGTATTTCAATGCGCACAAACCGATTCGGGAGCTTATGGATAATACATTAAAAAAAGCTCAGGATGAAGGTTTTGTAGAGACATTTTTTGGTCGAAGGCGACCAATGCCAGATATAAAATCGAGTAATTTTATGATTCGTGAGATGGCAAAGCGAGCAGCGCAGAATATGCCAATTCAAGGTACTGAGGCAGACTTAATGAAGCGAGCGATGTTGGCTGTTGATGAAAAAATTGTAAAAGCTGGGCTCGGTGAACAAATTTTACAAATTCATGATTCAATTTTGGTGGAAGTTCCAGCTGAAAATGCTGAAAATGTGGCAGAAATTTTAAAACAAGAAATGGAGAGCGTGGCTCCAGAATTAAATGTTAAATTAAAGGTTGAAGTTTCTATTGGCAAAGATTGGCTAAATATGTAATAAATATATATTGTAAGATAGGTTTTTGCGGTGTGGTCTTGATTTTTAAAACGCTTTTGTTTATAATTATTTTAGGAAATATTTTTAAGGTGGAGGGACTTAGATAATGAAACATAAAATATTATTTGGCGTAGTTTTAGCTATTGCTGTTTTGAGTGCAGGGCTAAACGTGGTGCAAGTAATTAAAAATAAAAATGATATTGCCGCAATGAAAAACCCTGTTGGTTCGGTTTGTGGGGATGATATTATTAATAGATATAACAATATCAAAGGTAGAAAAGAAGAATATACTAAAAACGCTAAAGCTTTAGGTGATGAGATTTCGAAAAAGGCAGGAAATGAGAAAGATTCTAACTGCGTAATGATGCGGCTTTTTATTGGAACAGAAAATCAGGAACAAACATTTAAGAATCTTGAAGAAATGATTAATAAGGGCCAGAACCCAAGCTTAAAGATTAATGGTGCTAGTTACATTGAATATATTAAGCCTGCAAGCTTGAAGTATCAAGATGCTGGAGATTTATTCTAGATGAGTAAACTTAATATTTTATTTTTTGCTGTTTTGTTTTCTTTTGTATTTAATTCTGTATTTTTTCAAAAAAATACGAATGCTGCTTCTGATGAAATCCCAAAAAATGTTGCTAAGAGGCTTATAGATTCTTGCAATTCGAATAACACATGGATTAAAGAAAAGAACTATGATGGGACTGAAGAAAAATTTAGCCCATACCCGCCTGGTATTAGATCATTAACAGGAAACTGGATATCTGCTGATCCTGAAGGTAAGAAACTTATCAGTTCTGTTTATGAAAAACATGAGTTCCAAGTAAGTAAAGAGAATAGAAGTTTCTATCTTAATATTGCCGCAATTGCATGCCATAGTCGAGCTCTAGCTTCGGCTACAAATATTAGGATTATGAAAGAACTGGACTATAATAAACTTGAAACAGATGGTTCTGTTACTTTTGGTGATAGAGCCCAAGGAACTTATTATAATTTTGATTTGGAAGCTAAAAAATATGGTCGTATTGCTCCGCCTACCAAAATAACTATTAAAGAATCTGAAATAGATAAACTTTCGGACGGAGATTACATACATTTTAATGTGTGGCAGTGTTGGAATGGATATAAAGAAGGGAATCATGGTTGGGATGATGATGTTTTCAATCAATGGCCAGGGTATTGCTATCCTCATAAAGTTACCATAAGAATCAAAGCTCCAGTTAAGTTTAATGTTGAAGGAAATACTAAAGCTGCAGTTTTAAATTCTAGCCAGAGAATTAATTCAGATGATTCAAGATTTAAGAGTAATGGTCGCTATAATCCTCAAACTGCTAAAGTTGGCCAATGGGTTTCTTTTAGGCACAAAGTTACAGGTAAAGATTTTAACAAAAGCAATGTTAGCGGCAGTGGTCATTATCAAACTTTCAGAAATGATGGACATGGCGATTATTCGGTAAATAATTATAATTTTAGATGGAATAAAGAATCGTGGGATAGTAGGCCTACAATAATTAATCAAGGTAATATTTGGGATACAATTAATGCAGTAAGCACCGATAGGGAGATCTTTAGAGTAACCAGAGATATGGCCGGAAAGACAATATGTTCGAAAATGTCATATGGAGTTGCTGCGGGGGGTATTGATAATGTTAATAGGCATAATAAAACTACCAATGAGGCTTGCGTCTATGTTCCTTATGATTTTGAAATAACACCTTGTGTTAAAATTGATAAAATTCGAAACTGCTCTGGTGGCGATTTAGATGTTCCTACTAATGGTAAAGTGCCAAACGACCCTAATGATGGTGAAGAAATTAATATTCCGGGAGGCGGAACTGAAACTTCATCAATAAGATATAAAATTACAACTTGGCGTGTTCCTTCAGATAAAGAGAGTTTTGTAACTCAAAATAATAAGAGAGATAATACGAATAGCGATACCTGTTCACCTTCAAACTTTTATTATCAAGATTATCAAGGAATCGAGAATTGTCGTGTCGTTAAAGATGGAGCTGGAAAATTTAATAAAGATACTCGAGTTGCCGACTTCATACCTTCAATTGAAGATGGTGCCGAGGCGGGAACCCGTTATTGTGTGGCGCTTTCTATCTCGCCATATAAGATGAATTCAAATCAAAGTCAGGCTGAACAAGCCAAGCAAGAACGAGAAAATTTAGACTGGCGGCATAGTGCGCCAATCTGTATTAAGCTAGTTAAGAAACCTAAAGTTCAATTTTGGGGAAATGGCGTTTATTCAAAATCGGGTATTCGAACAAGTTTATCTACAACTAAACAAGGAGTTCTCGGCTCTTGGGTTGAATATGAAGCACTCTCGGGTGTGAAAATTAAGGATTTTCGAACTGAATCTTCGCAAAGCACGCGAAAGTTGGCAATTGAAGATTATTCTTCAAAAAGTAGTTTTGGCCAAGGAAAATCGAGTATTAATTCATTAATTTCAAACATTTCTTCAAAATTTCCAAAAAAGAATTTCGAAGATGCAAATACAAAAGTTGAAGTTTATGGCGATGCGAACAAACAACTTGGTTCAATTTCGGCTGATAAGCAAACTCGAGTGATCTATGGTAAAAATATTCGGATTTCTGGCGATATCGTGAATGCTGATAGGGCCGTAAATAATGATTCAGATTTTCGTCAGATTATAATTATTGCTGACGGAGATATTACTATTGACCAAGGAGTAAAAAGAGTTGACGCATGGTTGATTGCCCAAGGAGTAATAAATACTTGTGCGGTTAATGGTGCTCAGAATGCTAATGATGTTAATATGAAAAATTGTAATAATCAATTGCGTGTGCGTGGTGGAACGGCTTCGAAAGGATTGCGATTATGGCGAACTGCTGGCTCTGATGGGACTGCAAAAGATACGCTAGCTAATCCTGCTGAAATTTTTAACCAATCGGCAGATACCTACTTGTGGGCTCAGTCTCAATCTGGTGGTGTTGGTAAAATTGTTACAACTTATACTAAAGAACTTCCAGTGAGGTATTAAATATGACAAATAGAGAGTTTAAAAAAGGCGGTGTTTCAATCTTTATTGTTATTATGGTTAGTATTTTGGTTTCGATTATGTCTGCAAGCTTTTTGCGGATTATGCTCCGAGACCAAGAGCAGGCTAGTAGGCTAGATCTTTCGCAGAGTGCTTATGATAGTGCTCAGGCGGGAGTTGAAGATGCTAAAAGATTTTTACGAATTTATAAAGGTGCCTGCGGTGGCGCAGATGTTGGTAAGAAAGTTTTCGAAGGTAAGACATATGATTGTAGTGAAATGACAAAGGCAATTTTGTCTGGTAATTGTTATGTTTTAGCAACTGCCGGAATTGGCACTAATGGTGGTGAAACTATAGTGCAAACCACAACAAGTTCTGGTGGAGGAAATACTGATCGAGATTTAAACCAGGCCTATACTTGTGTTAAAATTAAAACAGATACTTCTGACTTTTTGGGTCAAAGTAATGAAGGCACGCCCTCAGTTATTAGCTTAAAAGGTGTTTCGAGTTTTAACCAGATTCGTGTTAAGTGGCACACCAAAAATAATATGGCGAATGGCTCAAAAATATCGCTAGATTCAATAAATAATCCTAATGCTCGCCCTAATATTTTGAAAGATTGGCAGGCTCAAAATAGACCAGCCATATTAAAAACCCAATTATATGGTTATGTTCCTGGACATAATAGAAATTCATCAACAAGTATGGATACACCTTATCCAGATGATGGAAATGGTGCGAGTGAAATGCTATTTTATCCTGCTTCAGGCTTAGATTCTCGAGTTGTTAATAGTTCGAATCTGCCAACTGTTCGTCGAGACGAAAATTCTATACAGTCAACCAATGACTATACTTTTACGAAATGTTCAGACGATCTTGGGGCTGGCTCAAATACCTATGCTTGCGAAATGGTAATAAATATTGGTCGAAATGTTTCTCCAACTGATGTTTTGTATGCTCGGTTGACACCTTTAATGAATAATGCTGAATTTAAAATTGAGCTTATGAATAATGGTAATATTGTAGATTTTAAAGGTATTCAGCCAAAAGTTGATTCAACTGGTCGAGCAAATAGTCAATTTAGAAGAATTGAAAGTCGAATTGGATTCCATGATAGTAATTTCCCAGTTCCTTTATTTTCTGCTCAAACTGAAGGAGATGAGCCGATTTGCAAAGATTTCTCAGCAACTAAAATTAAAAATGGTGGATTAAACTGTAAAATGTAATATAAAATAGCCTTTATAAAGGCTATTTTATTATATTTTGAAATTATTATTTTGCATATTCGATTGCGCGTGTTTCGCGAATTATATTAACTTTGATTACGCCTGGATATTGCATTGTGCTTTCAATTTTATCTGCAATATCTCGTGCCATTTTTATTGCTGAAAGATCATCGATAGATTCTGGTGAAACTATTACACGGATCTCTCTACCAGCCGAAATAGCATAAGCCTTATTTATGCCCTTAAAGCTAGTTGCAACATTTTCAAGCTCGCGCATTCTCTCTACAAAGTTTTCAGCAGAAGCGTTTCGAGTTCCTGGTCGAGAGGCACTCATTGCATCAGTAATTTTAACAATAATTGCCTCAACTGTTGTAGCTTCGACATCTTCATGGTGTGCTGCAATTGCGTTTACGACTCGGGGATCCATTCCATATTTTTCGGCAAGTTCAGCACCTATTTGAGCGTGTTTTCCTTCAATCTTATGGGTTACGGCCTTTCCGATGTCGTGGAAGAGCGCAGCAGTTTTTGCAATTTTAACATTTGCACCAATTTCTTCGGCAATTAAGCCTGCAACATTAGCCATTTCTGTTGAATGTTTTAAAACATTCTGGCCATAACTTGTTCGAAACTTTAATTCGCCAAGTAGTCGCAACATTTCATGTGGTAAACCTGAAAGTCCTACTTCACGAGCAGCATCTTCACCAGCACGATTAATTTCCTTGTTTATTTCACGCTCAGCTTTTTCAACAACTTCTTCGATTCTTGCCGGATTGATTCGTCCGTCTTTCATTAAAAGCTCGAGCGAAAGTCGTGCAACTTGGCGGCGAACAGGGTCAAAACTTGAAAGAACAACCATTCCAGGAGTATCATCAACCAAGATATCTACACCAGTTTCGCGCTGAAGTGCTTGAATATTTCGACCTTCTTTGCCGATAATCCGACCTTTCATTTCATCATCAGGGAGTTTTAATGCGGTAACTGTTCGTTCAGCTGTTACTTCGCTTGAAATTCGTTCCATTGCTGAAACTAAAATAGCCTGAGCTCGCTCTTCAGCATCTTCGGTTGCATTTTTTTGGAGCTTTGCAACTAGATTAACCATATCTTGAGCCATATTTCTTTCGGCAATTTTCATAATTTTTTCAGCCGCTTCTTTTTTTGAAAGCTTCGCAATTTTTTCAAGTTTTTCATCTTGCTTTTTGCGAATTTCTTTAATCTCATTTTTGAGTTTTTCAACTTCAAGCTCATTGTTTCGAAGTTTCTCGGTTCGTAAATCAATCTGATCAAGTTTTCGGTCGAGAGATTCTTCTCGTTCTGCAAGACGATTTTCAGTTTTTCGAATTTCTTTTCTGCGTTCTGACTCATCTTCGTTAGCCTTTTCAGTAATTTTTAAGGCTTTTTCATTTGCACGTTCTAAGATTTCAGCTGATTTTTTTCGGGCTTCAGCAATAATTTTATCTGAATTATTTTTTGCATTTGCAGTTTTTACTTTTTGATATGCAAAAGCGCTACCACCGCCAAACAAAACGCCAAGCGTAGCTATAATTATTTCCATATTTTTCCTTTCATCAATAAATTAAATAAAAATTCAACGGCTAATGCCTTATTTAATTATAGCATAAAAAACAAGAAAAGGGCAGAATTTTGGCGCAATTTAAAAAGCCCCGAAGGGCTAATTTTTATGTCAGTCTGAAATTTATATTTTCCAGCTTATTTTTCAGCGAATCTAGCTCTGATTTTTTAGAGTCGCATTCGTTTAATTCTTGTGAAGTGATGTCTTTACTATCTTCGACTTTTTGATTGAAGTTATTCAACCATTCTTCCAGTTCTTCAATTTTATCTAGAATCTGCTGTCTTTCTTTCAGCCATTTTTCTAGTTGTTCTAGTATCTCTGGAGCCTCATTACTGATATCTATAAATTTATAGCCCAGCATTTGGTTGTAATATCTTTCTGAAGTACATGGATCAAGGTCGAAAGACTTGTCCATCATTGAATAGCGATTATTCAAGATCTCTGAAATCTCATTCACTGAGATTATTTGTTGCACAGTACGATCTTGTTTGTTCAGAATTAATACTGCGCCATTTTCTAGCAGTATGGCAATACCTTTAAAGATAACTCTCTCGATCTCTAGGGTATTGCAGCACATATTAACTCCTTCAGATATCGGCTGAAAATTCTTGCCAACAAAACTAAAGGGGTCTATTTCTCCTACGTTTTTCGTGAATTCACCACGGCTATAAATGGCGATTGTGAGATCGGTGATTGGATGTAGCTGAAACTCTCCAAATGGGTATTTTATTTTATGCCCATGTTCTATACATTCGCTGTATAGCGACTTGGAGATGTCTTTAATATCGCTTAAGGATATGTTGTTTTTAGTCATGAAAGGTTCCTCCTATTGGACTTGATAATATAATTATAACATATAATATAAAAAAAGTGGTAGGGAAAATATGTATATGAAAGTTTATAGAGTTTTTTGAAGAATTAATCCTGCTTTGTTTTTTTGGCGAGTTCGGTTGGTGCGAGCTTGTAAAAATTTGCAGATTTGTGTATAATTTAATTATGTTTATGTCTTTTTTAACTTGGTGGTATGGGAAAGGGCTGGCTTGGCGTGCTGAGAAGATTTTAGATGGAATCGAACGCTCGATTGATACTTTTTCGCTTGGTCTTTTAATAAAAACTTGGTTTGCACCTTTTCGGCAAATTGATGCTTTAGGTGTTTCGAACGCTTCAGTTGAAGTTCGAATCAAGAAGTTTTTTGACAAGCTTTTTTCTCGGTTCATTGGTGCTTTTTTGCGAACAATAATAATGATAATTGGTGTATTTTTTATTAGCTTTAAAGCAATTTGGGGTCTAATAATGTTAATTTTATGGTTGATTTCACCAGTTTTACCAATTATCCTTGCTGTAATTTTTACAACTGGTTGGACACCAAAAATTATTCCAAAAATTAAGGACGATTTTAAAAATTTGCAAAAAAATGCTCCGTTAAAAGAAGTTAAACCAAATAAAACAAAAAGGAGTTGGTTCTTATGATTTTTGATTACAATAATTTGCGCGCAAAAAAATCCCGTTTAATGAACGGGCTTAGGGGGTTTTTGTTCCTACTTAAGATTCTAAAAATTGTTGGAATTTTGAGTGGATTTTGTTTAATGTTAATGGATTCGAATCTTGGCTGGTTAATTTTAGCATTTTCATCAATAATCACAATTTTAGTTCATTGGTGGAATGGAGAACTTCATAGGCTGGAGCCAACAAAAGATTTAAATATTGAAGGACGGTTAGCTAGTAATATTTTAGGAAAACTTTCGAAAAATCCAACAAGCGAGCAGATAGCAAAAGTAGTTTTAGAAAGTTCCGGCGGAAAGTTTATTGTCTCACGTTTTGGACTTGGAAAAACTACGATTGAAAGTTTGGTTCAGATTCCGCAAAATTCACCTGAAAATATTTTTCAAACTGCACTACAAATTCAGCAAAAGTTAAAAACTAAAACCGTTTCTGGTTCGGTTCTAACTCTTGCAATAATTCGAAATTTTCCGAATTATGAAACGCTTCTTGCGCAGTTTTATCTTGACTTTGAAGATTTAGAACGTGGTGTTTTGTGGCATGATCATATTTTTTCACTAATAAGTCAATCTAAAATTCCAATGAAAACTGGTGGAATCGCCCGCGATTGGTCGTTTGGCTATACTCCAACCTTGAATCGTTTTGGAGTGAATATTACAAATCAGGTTTCGAACAATATTTTAATGTCTTCAAATTTAGAGCAACATAAAGATTTAGTTTTGAAAATGATTGAACAGTTCAGTAGCAATGGAAAGCAGAATATTGCCTTGATTGGTGCTGATGGTGCTGGTAAAACTACTGTTGTAAATTCTTTCGCTGCAAAAATTGCAAATGGTAGTGAGAAGATCCCTTCAAATTTAAAATTTAGACAGGTTGTTTCTCTTGATGCTGCATCTTTGATTGCGGCAGCACCGGGGCGAGGTGAAATAGAAAATTTGCTGAATTATGTTTTGAATGAAGCTTATGCTGCTAAAAATATAATTATTTGTCTTGATAATGCTCAGCTATTTTTTGAAGATGGTGTTGGTTCGGTTGATGTTTCGAATTTACTTCTTCCTATCATTCAGGCTGGTGCTTTAAGGTTAATCTTAACTCTTGATGAACAGAGATTTTTGCAAATTTCAGCAAAGAACCCAGCACTTGCTCAGGCAATGAATAGGTTGCAAGTTAAACCAGCTAATTATGATGAAACACTGGCAGTTATGCAAGACAAGTTGTTGATTTTCGAACATCAAAATGGTGTGTTTTATCAGTTTCAAGCACTTAAAGAAGCTTTTAAACTAAGCGAAAGATATGTATTTGATTTAGAAATGCCAGGGCGGGCGGTGCGCTTGTTAGAGATGGCGGCAGGGTTTGCCGATAATAAAATTGTAACGGCGAGCTCAGTTGAAAAAGCGATTGAGCAAACAATGAATGTAAAAATCGCCACTGCAAATGTTAATGAAGAGAAAGAAACTTTATTGAACCTTGAAGATTTATTACACGCCAGAATGGTTGGCCAGGAAAAAGCAGTCTCGGCTGTGGCAAATGCTTTGCGCCGTGCGAGAACTGGTGTTCGAAACCAAAACAGACCGATTGGAACATTTCTATTTCTTGGCCCAACTGGAGTTGGTAAAACAGAGCTTTCAAAGGCACTTTCAGAAGTTTATTTTAATGGTGAAAATAATATTGTTCGTCTTGATCTAAATGAGTTTGTAAATCTTGAAGATGTCTCAAGATTGATTGCAGATGGTGCGCGTGATGCGAGTTCTCTAACTGCTCAAATGATGAAAAAGCCTTTCTCGGTTGTTCTTTTAGATGAAATTGAAAAAGCTCACCCAAATGTTCTAACTGCTCTTTTGCAGGTTTTAGATGAAGGTATTTTGAGGGATGAAAAAAACCGTGAGGTTTCATTTCGAGATGCGATTATTATTGCAACATCAAATGCTGGCTCTGAGCGAATTCAAGAGTTGATTTCTCGTGGTTATGATTCGACAAGCGCTGAAGAAATTATTGTAAATGACTTAATTGCAAGTCGTGAATTTCGCCCTGAATTTCTCAACCGTTTTGATGAAATTGTCGTTTTCGAACCACTTACAAAAGAAAATCTGATGCAAATTATTGATTTGATGATTGCTGGAGTAAATAAAACTCTTGCTGGTCAAAAAATTACAGTTTCTGTTACGCCAGAAGCTAAAATATTGCTTGCAAATCTGGGTTATGATCCAAAACTTGGCGCTCGACCAATGAGAAGAGTTATTCAGCGAGTTGTGGAAAACACTATCGCACGAAAAATGCTTTCCGGCGAAGCTCAAGCTGGTTCGAACATTGAAATTACTCCAGAGATAGTTCGGTAAAGCTAATATAAAATAAAAATCAGCAGATAGATATTCTTGCTGATTTATTTTTTTCAAATTTTGGAGGGCCAGGAGGGGCTCGAACCCTCGACACCCTGCTTAAGAGGCAGGTGCTCTAACCGGCTGAGCTACTGGCCCAATATTCACATTATAGCATATTTAATTGTGAAAAAAAAGACTTTTTGATTATTTTTTTGGCTGAATTTTGTAAATATAATGTGTGCCTGATATTTTAAAATGTTTTAAATTTTTAATTTCGAAACCATAGTTAATAAAAAGTGGAGGTATTTTTAAAAATTTGCCTGAATTTGATCAAGCTTTAGCATTTTTTCAATCCTCTCGGCGTAGCCAAAAGTATAGAATACAGTAATGTTTGAAATCGGGAAGGCTTTCTAAAAATTTTTAAGATAAATTTGGTAGTTTTGATATTTTCTAAGTTTAATTTTTGAAATTATAACCAGAAAAGGGTTAATTTCAAAACCTATAGTTTTTGCATTAAAATTGTTTACGACTTTTAAAACAACTCCATCACCAGAACCGATATTTACGAGGACGTCTTCTTTAGAAAGATTTATTGTTTCGAAGAGTTTGAAAAGATCTGATTTATATGTTGGGGCATACGGTGCGCCAAAAAAATATAGTTAAAAGAAAAGCGGCAATAATTATGCCGATAATAAATGATATTGAGTAAAAGATAATTTCCATAAAATAAAATAATTTGGTACCCCCGGTAGGACTCGAACCTACGGCCAGGAGGGTAGAAACCTCTTACTCTAATCCACTGAGCTACGGGGGCGTACCTAGAACAATTATATCAAGTTTTTTTAAAAAAGTCTATATGATTATTTTTCTAAAAGCAAAAACCTCCAGAAAATGGAGGCTTGTGCTAAAACAAAAAAGATCAAATGGTGCGGGCGGAGAGAATCGAACTCTCATCACTTGCTTGGAAGGCAGGTATATTAGCCGTTATACGACGCCCGCATGAGATTATTATAACAAACATTTTTTATAAAAGCAAGACTTTTTTGAAAAAATAATACGTTTATGCTAATATAGTATTATGAAATTAAATGATTATGTTGTAAAATCAAGTCTTGAAGAAGTTTCTCATTCTAGCGGATACGCTAAAGCTCAGTCTGGTGGAAGAATTGGCGCTGCAAGCTCACAAAGTTTTGCACAGCGCCAAGCGATTGATTATAGAAATTCGAAAGTACGCTCATATCGAGATTCTCAACTCGGTCAATTAAGGATGGCACAAAAAACTAAAATGGAAAGTTTAAGATCGGCTCTTGATCAGATTAGAGCCAAAAGAGAAGAAAGGGCTTCAAATTATTTTCAGCAAAATCTAAATAGACAAAAAAATACACTTTCGAATGATCAGATTGATCGGTCGACAAAAATAAGAATGACGAAAAGTGGTCTCGGCGAGGTTCAGCAAACCGGAATAGCGGGTTTTTACAGCTCGCAAACTTCAAGCTCTCAAAATGTTGCGCAAAGTTTTCGCCCACAAATTAAGCCAAAATTTTAAAGCTTGATTTTCAGGTTTTAATGTGTTAAAATGGTTGAAGTTGTGGCGGATGTAGCTCAGCTGGTTAGAGCGCTGGTTTGTGGCACCGGAGGCCGTGGGTTCGAACCCCATCATTCGCCCCAAGTAAATTTGAGCTTAAGGCTCTTTTTTTATTTGACTAAAATTTTAAAGTATGATATAGTATTATATAGATTTTTTGCCAAGGAGGAATAAAAATGGCTAAATTTAAATTGAACCTTACAGAAATCATATCAAAAAAGATGGATGAGGCTTTTCAAGATACTCTTGATTGTTTTAGGGCTCATCACCCAAGCTTTTGCAGTAGTCTTGATGATCAAAATGAGAATAATCTCTTGGAGGCGATTAAAAGTTCACTAATTCAGGCTGCTGAAGTTCTGCTTGAAGAGGACTGTGGAGCGGAAAGCTCTGATGTCGATATTGAACTTCTAACAATCTTCGAAATTTTGAGTGGTGAAAAACCGAGCGGGATTTCTTGTATCAAATTTAACTTGAAGTTTATTTATTTTCTTGTTAAAAAACTTGAAGATAGATCAACATTTGAGTTTCCTGCTGCGAACTCGATTCTTGAAAATACGATAAATTATTGTGAATTGCACAAAGGATTTAATAATTGAAAAACTCCCAATTTGGGAGTCTTTTTAACTATGAAAATAAAGTTTCGATCTTTGCGCCGAGTGAATTTAATCTTTCTGCAAAATCTTCGTAGCCGCGATTAATATTGTAAACATCTCGCAAGGTTGAAATTCCTGGCGCAGCGAGCATTGCGATTAAAACTACAACACTTGGGCGAAGGGCGCTTGGCGCAATAACGTCTGCAGGTTTCCATTTTGTTGGGCCAGAAATATAAACACGATGCGGGTCAACAAGTTCAATTTTGGCATTTAGCTTGGAGAGCTCGGTAAAATAAATTGCACGGTTTTCGTAGCTCCAGTCATGAATCAAGGTTCGACCTTCCGCGACAGTTGCAATTAATCCAAGAAAAGGTAAATTGTCCATATTTATACCAGGAAATGGTAGCGCGTGAATTTTATCTTTTGCGGCATGAAGTTTTGATGTTTTAACTTTGATATCCACGAGGCGCGTTTTTTTATTTTTCGAAAAATATTCGGGGCTAATTTCAAAATTCGCACCCATTTGTTCGAGGGTTGCAAGTTCAAGTTCGTTGAATTCGATTGGCGCACGTTTGATAGTGATTTCAGAATTTGTAACCAGCGCAACCGCCACGAAAGTTAAAGATTCAATAGGATCTTCACTTACATAATATTCAACATCTTTCTCGATTTTTGTTAATCCATGAACTTTTAAGGTTGTTGTTCCAATTCCTTCAATTTTAACGCCAAGCTCTTCGAGAAAGAAACATAAATCTTGCACCATATAGTTTGGGCTAGCATTTCGAATTGTAATTTCTTGGCCAGAAAGTGCTGCGGCCATAATTATATTTTCGGTTGTTGTGTCTCCGCGCTCGGTCAAAAGTATTGGCTTCTCAACTTTTTTTGGTTTGTTCGAAACTTTGTAAAAATCAGTTTGTGCTGTAACATTTGCGCCAAAATATCTTAATCCAGAAAGGTGTGGCTCAACTGTGCGTGTTCCTAAATTACACCCACCAGAAAAAGGTATTTCGAAGTCTGAATATTGGTGAAGAAGTGGACCAAGGAACATTAGAATACTACGTGTTCTTTTGGCGGATTCAATATTCATATTTTCGAAAGATAATTCTTTAGGAGGTATAATTTCGAGATCATTTTCATCATTTAGCCATTTAGTTTTTACGCCAATCGAATTTAAAACTTCAATAATTCGATTAACTTCTTCAATTCGAGCAACGCGGCGAAGAATCGTTTTTCCTTTATTTAAAAGAGAAGCACAAAGTAGAGCGACGGCGGCATTTTTTGAAGTTTTAACTTCAATTTCACCAGAAAGTTCGCGGCCACCATGAACACGAAAATTAGTTTTCTTATTTGAATTGACAGATATAATTTCGCTCGAAAGTTCTTCTGAAATCCTTGCAAGCATTTCAATAGTTATATTTTGCTTACCGCTTTCAATTCGGTTGATTGCGCTTTGTGAGGTACCAATTTTTTCAGCAAGCTCAACTTGAGTTAAATTCTTGTGTAAGCGGGATTCTTGAATAAGCTTCCCGATTTTTTCTAAATAGGCTTGTTCTTCGTTCATAAAATAATTATATCACTTATGGTATAATAAAAACAAGTTTTCTAAGAATTTTTTTATTTTTAAAAAATATGGTATACTTAAAAATATGATATAGCGACGGTTTTTTATATTTTTAGTTTCAAAAAGTTTAATTTTTAAGGAGAGTTTTTTATGTTTGATGAAAAGATTTTTGACGTAATTGAAAATGAAGAAAATCGTCAGCGAGAAGGCTTGGAATTAATTCCAAGTGAAAATTATGTTTCAAGAGAAGTATTGGCGGCGCTTGGCTCGGTCTTAACGAATAAATATTCTGAAGGCTACCCAGGGAAAAGATATTATGGCGGTCAGGAGAATACTGATATCATTGAAAGTTTAGCGATCGAACGCGCAAAACAGCTTTTTAATTGTGATCATGCGAATGTCCAACCACATAGTGGTGCAAATGCTAATGAGGCGGTTTATAATGCTTGGCTAGAAGTTGGCGATACGGTTTTAGGTATGGATTTATCTCAGGGCGGTCATTTAACACATGGCTCACCAGTAACGCGTAGTGGTAAGATTTATAATTTTGTGCGATATGGCTTAGATGAAAATGGTGAAATTAATTATAAGCAGATTGAAGAATTAGCTGAAAAATATAAGCCAAAAATTATTCTTGTGGGATTTTCTGCATATCCTGGCGAAATTGATTATGCTAAAATTGCTGAAATTGGCAAAAAATATGGAGCAATGTTGATGGCGGATGTAGCACATATCGCTGGATTGATTGCTGGAGGTGTTTCGAAAAACCCATTTGAGTATGGTTTTAATGTTGTGACAACTACAACACATAAAACCCTCCGTGGCCCTCGTGGCGGAATGATTCTTTCGAATGGAAAAGTGGGGAATCCACTCAAAAAACCAGAAAAAACTCTTGAAAATTTACCAACTTTAATTGATCGCAGTGTTTTTCCGGGAACTCAAGGCGGCCCACAAATGCACTCAATTGCGGCAAAAGCAATTTCTTTTTATGAAGCACTTCAGCCTGAATTTAAAATTTATGCTCAACAGGTAGTAAAGAATGCTCATTTTTTGGCTGAAGAGCTTTCGAAAAGAGGTTTTAAACTTGTGACCGGAGGTACAAAAAATCACTTAATTTTAGTTGATATTTATGCAAGTTTTGGAATTGATGGGAAAACTGCCGAACGCGCAATGGATGCAATTGGCCTAACTTTAAACGCTAATTCGATTCCTAATGATACTTTGTCTATGTTCGCACCAAGCGGGATCCGACTTGGAACGCCAGCTGTAACTTCGCGTGGAATGAAGGAAATCGAGATGGCAAAAATTGCTGAATGGATGGATCTTGCAATTAAATACCGTGAAGATTCTAAAAAACTTACCGAAATTAAAAGAGAAGTTGCAGATTTTGCTAGAAATTTTCCGCTACCAAGCGATTTATAGGTAATTTTTAATATTTCGAAAAGCTAAAAGCTATGATATAATAGATTTATCATGGGTATGGTTTTTTCGAGATTTAAAGAGTGCCGCTCTAAAATTGCTTTTCTGGGAATTATTTCAGGATTTTTAACCCTTGTTTTTTTAACAATTTCGAAAGCCTCAATCTGGTTCGATGAGGCTTTTTCGGCTTACATAATTCGTTTTAATTTTGCTGAGATTTGGCATTACACATCTGTTGACGTTCATCCACCGCTTTACTATTTTTTATTGAAGATTTGGAGTGTATTTTTCGGCTCTAGCGACTTTGCATTGAGGAGTCTATCTGTATTTTTTGGTATTTTAACTATAATTTTGGCATATTTTTTGGTAAAAAGACTCTATAATAAGAAAATTTCACTATTGGCAAGCGGTTTTCTTGCAATTTCACCGATGC
Organism: Candidatus Saccharimonas sp.; assembly: GCA_015256915.3. NCBI lineage: Bacteria > Candidatus Saccharimonadota > Candidatus Saccharimonadia > Saccharimonadales (SeqCode) > Saccharimonadaceae (SeqCode) > Saccharimonas (SeqCode) > Saccharimonas sp. (SeqCode). The sequence goes on along the minus strand of CP076101.2, from coordinate 510,054 downwards.
TAATTAGATATTCGCAGGAAGCTAGAATGTATACTATGGTAGCATTTTTGAGTGTTTTAACGGTGAGGGCCTTTTATGAAGCTTGGGTTGCCGAAAATACGATGAAAAGTAAGAAAAAATGGCGAATAATTTATATTATTACTGTCTGCGCTGGAATTTGGACGCAGTATCTCTATGCTTTGATTCCAATTTCATTATGGATTTTTAGAGCAGTTTATATTTCGAAGAATCAAGAAAAGAACAATAGATTTCATCTTTTTAGCTGTTTGAAATTTCAAAAGCAGAAGAATAGTACGGGACAGTTTTTTGGTAATTTTTTTGCTGAAAAATGGCTGTCTTCACATTTGATTATCGCATTTTTATATACTCCTTGGGTTCCATTTTTTGTTTCGCAAGCTACTTATGTTAAAGCTAAGTTCTGGATTCCTGCACTTGATTTTACAACAATATCAAATATGGTATCGAATTTCTTTTTTTATCTTGATGCTAGCAAAACTAACGGTTGGCTATCTTTGATGGCTATGGTTATTCTTCTGATTATTGTATTTTTTACATTCGAAAAGTGGAGGAGCAAAAAAAATAATAGTATTTTTTGGCTGATTTTTTCAGTCTCAGTGATTCCTATATTTTTGCTTTATATCGCAAGTTTACCACCATTTAGTTCAATTTTTGTTGACAGATATTTACTTATGGCTGAAGTTTTTGTGTCGATTTTAATGGCAATTATTGCGGTTAAATTTTTTGAAAATAAAAAGAGCATTTCAATTTTATTGATTATTTTGATTATTTTTTCGCATATTTTTGGAATTTTTCAGCTTAATTTACAAAAGGGTATTTCTAAAAATGGTGGAGAAATTACTGAAATTCGGCAAGCGATTGAAAAGGTTCGAAATGAAAAAAATAATGCAGCAATTGCTGTTGGCGGATTTTTATATTATTCAGCAGCACAATATTCCAATAATGAAAGTAAAATTTGGTTTTATGGCGAACCACCAATTTATCGTTCTGGCGATATGATTCGAGCTGATTACACGCCAAAGATTGAAAATGATAGTAGTTTTTTGAAAAATAAAGAGTTTTTTATAATTTCCCCATATAATAGCGCTGATAAAAAATCACCAATTGCTGGTTATAATTTTTCAAAAGAAATGGATTATAACAATTCATTAAACGGTGATTCTTTATATAAAATTTTAAAATTTATTAAAAAATAGTCTTCACAAAATAAAAAAAGTGTGGTATAATTTATTTATTAAGCACCCGTAGCTCAACTGGATAGAGTACCTGGCTTCGAACCAGGCGGTTGTAGGTTCAAATCCTGCCGGGTGTACCATAGATCTTCTCGCTTTTGGCGGGTTTTATTTTTTATGATATAATTGATTTATATGAAGGAAATAATTTTCGAAAATCTAAAAATTCAGCAAAATATTGATTTTGGTAAACTTACGACTATGAAAATTAGTGGAAAAGCTCATTTTTTTACAGTAGTAAAAAATATCGAAGATTTTAAGAATGCGATTAAGTTTTCAGAAAAAAATAATTTGCCGATTTTTATTCTTGGCGGCGGAAGCAACACGATTGTGAAGGATCAAAACTTTGCAGGAATAGTGATAAAAAATGAAATTAAAGGTTTTGAAAAGGTTTTCGAAAATGATGAGAATATTGAATTCCGCATAAAATCTGGTGAAAATTGGCATAATTTTGTTAAATTTGCAGTTTCGGAAGGTTTTAGCGGTTGTGAAGCAATGGTGATGATTCCCGGAACGGTTGGAGCTCTACCAATCCAAAATGTTGGTGCATATGGCCAGGAAATTGCTGATATTTTAAAAAGTGTTAAAGTTTTCGAAATCTCAACTGGTGAAATCAAAACTTTATTAAAAAGTGAATGTGAATTCGCCTACCGTGATAGTATTTTTAAGAATGATGCTAAAGGAAAATATTTTATCGTTTCGGTAAATTTGAAGCTTTCAAAATCTAAACCAGAAATGCCTGAATATAAGGTTTTAAAGGAGAAACTTGAGAATATTGGCAAAAATAAAGAAAATCTAACAGCGAAAGATGTAATGAACATGGTGGCTGAAATTCGTTCAAAAAAATTGCCAGACCCAGAGGAAATTCCGAATTCTGGAAGTTTTTTCAAGAATGTAATAATTTCGAAAGAGAAAGCTGCAGAGATTCGCAAAAAATATCAAAATGTACCACTCTTTGAAGTGGGTGAAAAATACAAAATTGCAACTGGCTGGCTTATTGAACAAGTGGAATTGAAGGGAAAAGAATTTTTTGGAATAAAAGTTCATCCAGAGAATGCTTTAGTTTTAACAAATATTTCAGCTAAAAACTATGATGAGCTGGCTAAAGCAAGAAAAATAATTCAGGATAGAGTTTTTGAAAAATTTGGTTTAAAAATTGAACAAGAACCACTGGAGATTTAATAAAAATTAAAACGACATTCTTGAATCGAATGTCGTTTTAATTTTTAAAAAAGAATTATTCTTCTGTTTTTTCTTCTTTGGCTTCAGGAGTTTTTTCTTCTTCTGCTTCTTTCTCTTCTTCTACGATTTTATAACCAAGTATAGTTCCTTTTGCAAGGCTTTCTTTACCGGCTATATCATTCCAGCGAGAACTATCTAGGCCAAGAATTAAGAACCAGATAGGGGCTGCAAATATGAAAAGAACAGACCAGGCAGGTGATTTGTCTAGTTTTTTGCTAATCTCAATAACTGCAAGAACTTCGAAAACTAATGAGATTATTAGTCCAACATAAGGAACGAAAGTTAAAAGAGATTTCCAACCTTCTTGTCCACCAAGTTCGAAAAACGTCCATCTGTTATAGAAAGGAATCCAAGCTTTTTTGGTATCGATTCCAGCCTTTTTAAAAATTAGCATGTATAGAAGAGAGCTAATAACATATCCTATAACTGCAGCAACTAGCACGAAAATTAAAAAGAATGCAATAGATATTCCAGCAATAGCTTCATCATCTGCGCTATGGCTGTAATTTTTGTACCTATATGTGTGGTAGCTATTATAATTATACATTCAAAAATCCTTTCTTTGATTAACTTCTGTAATGATTATATGTTAAATTATATATTAAAAAATTGAATTTTTCAATATATTTGCGTATAATAAAAGAATGAGAATTTTAGATGGTGCAGAACTCCGCGATTTTATTAAAGAGCGTCAAGCTAAGCAAGTGCGGGCTTTGCGGCAAAGTTGGCGGGTTTTTCCAAAATTATTAATTTTTTACTCTTCGAAAAATCCTGTAACTGAAACTTATATGCGGCTTAAAGAAAAATATGGTGAAGATATTTTAATCGAGGTTGAACGGAGAAAAGTTGCTGTTGAATTTATGAAAAAAGAAATCCAGAAAGCAAATCTTAATGAAAATATTCATGGAATTATTGTTCAGCTTCCACTTGAAGATATAAATGGTAAGAAAATTTCGAAAGAAGAAACTGAGCAAATTTTATCAGAAATATCTAAAGAAAAAGATGTTGACGGTTTGAATGATGGTGCTTTTGTGCCAGCCACAGCCCAGGCGATAAATTGGCTTTTAGCGGGGTATAATATTTCGTTAGAGAATAAAAAAGTTGCTATTGTTGGTCAAGGTAAACTTGTAGGTGCACCACTTTCAAAAATGCTTGAGGCTTCTGGTGTGCCAGTTTCGAAATTTGATGAATTTAATTCGAAAGAAATGAAAGAACAACTTAAAGATTTTGATGTGGTAATTACAGCTGTTGGAAAGCCAAATTTAATAACTTCAGAAATGCTAAAAAATAAAGCTGTGGTTGTTGACGCCGGAACGGCAAGCGAAAATGGCAAAATTAAAGGCGATGTAGCTGAAGAAGTTCGTGATTTTCGAAAAGACTTAATAATTACCCCTGTGAAGGGTGGTGTTGGTCCGCTTACGGTGGCTTCACTAATTGATAATGTAATTATAGCAGCAAGAAAAATTGCTGATAAAAAAGGCCAGCAAGATTTATAAAAATAAAATAGACCTCCAAGTGGAAGTCTATTTTTTTAGATTTGAAGCTTGATCGCTCCATTGAGAAGCGGTCAGCTTAGAATCTTGCAGCTTTTCGGCTAGTAAAGTAGTAACCAAAGGCGGTCACCATCGAAGTTAATCCAAGAATTGCAGAAATACTATTTGCACCAGTTTGTGGCAATTCTGTTGGAATATTTGGTGTTGGGTTGTTTGGTGTAGGTGTTGGTGGAGTTTGTTTCTTTGGAACTTCCACTTTCGCGCTATCACAACCATCATTATCACCAGGAATTGTTGGTGTATCTACACAAGCTGTATTTACGGTAGTTATTCCTGTTGCTGTTGCTTGTGATTTAATTGTAATAGTTTTACTTTCACCAACTTTCAAAGAGCTAATCTTTAGAGTTAAAGTATTATCTTTGATTTCACCGTTATCTGCACTTACAAAAGTGATATTTGCTGGTGCACGGTCGGTTACAACAACATCTTTCAAATCAACATTTCCGTTATTCGAAACTGTAATCTCGTAGTTAAAATCAGTATTCGCTTCAACTTTAGTATTTTTCTGATTATTTACAGTTTTCTTGATAAGGATTGAAGGTTTCTCTTCACGTTTAACTTCGAAAGATTTTTCACAATTTGAATTTGAGTTTTCGCCATCTTTTGTGATAACTGTTGAAGAAATTGTGAATTTACCAACAATTTCAATGTTGAGCGTCAATTTTGAGCCGTTATTTACAGTTTTCTCAATTACGACTTTACCACTTTGATCTTTTACGATATATTTAACACCAACGAATGTTGTGTTATTTACAGTATAAGAAGTGTTAAATTCGAATTTTGTTCGAGAAATTTGGTTAATTGTAATATTTCGACATACTAATTCTGGTTTAGATGGAATTGGTGTTGGAGCTTTAGTTTCGAAAGATTTTTCACAGTTAGCATTTGAATTTTCACCGTTTTTAGTGATGATTGTTGAAGTAACTGTGTATTTTTCGTTCACATTGTTTGGAACGGTAATTTCGAATTTAGTTCCACCATTTACAACTTTTTCGGCAACAACTTCATTTTTTGAATTTTTTACTACATATTTTGTGCCAGTAAACTCTGTGTCTTTTACTGAATATTTTGTGTCAGCCGCATAAGTAATTTGTTTTTCGTCTTTTCGAACAATGTTCAAACTTAAAGCTTCACATTTGTAAATTGGATTTTTAGGAGTTTCACATTTTTTTGTAACTTTTACGCTTGCAGTGTCGTTTTTAACAATTTTTTGGTCACTTGCTTGAGCGATGTTAGTTAAAGTGTTATCTCCACAAACTGGTAAACTATTTTCAGCTGAAACAGTTGCGTCAAACCGAACATAAGCGTCGCCATTTGGTTGATATGAACCGATATTGATTCCAGAATTTTGAATGACATTGTCGCTAACTTTCAATCCTTTTGGATTTGATGTGTTGTAGAGCTTTGTTGAGCCTGCAACATAATTCAAACCTTTTGGTAGAATATCGCGAATTACTAAGTTCTGAATTCCTGTAGAACCTGTATTTTTAGCGTGAATTTGGAATTGAACTGTGTCGCCAGATTTTGCGTTTGCAGTTTCAACCCAAGATTTTTCGCCATTTGTTTTATTTCGAACTGTTTTCGCAAGGTCGATATTATTTTTTTCTTGCGGTTGGCTAACTTGAGCTTTAACTTTAACGGTTACATAGCCTGCATATTGGAAACATCCAGGGATTTTTCCGTCAAGTTTATCATATCCAAGTTTTGCCCCAGTATTATTTACGATACTGTCTGGAAGTTTAGTTGTACCCATTCCGTTATTTTCGAAAAGGGCAGAACCAGCAACATAAGCCAAGTTAAAGTCATTATCACTTGAAAAAGTTGCTTCATCCCAAACTGTGTTAGGCTTTGCATTTGAAGCCGAAATCTGACCTTGAACAGTCACATTTTTTGCTGTTGTTGTTGGAACGTTAAGTTTTGCTACCACGTTTTCGGCAACAAGATTTAAGTTCGAAGCCGCGTTGTTGTGAACGTACATTCGAACGTAATATTCTTTGCCATTTTGGACTTTCATATTGTTTGTCCATTTTGCGTTTGAGCCAACTTCACGGATTCCAACGAAATCTTTTTCGTCTCCGCCAATCACAGGGTTATTTGTGATTGAGTTAAATGTAATATAATCTGCTGGTTTTTCAATAGTGAATGATGGCCGAGATGGACCCCAAGCCCAAACTAGGGCTGGAGCTATTGCTGCCACCAAAACTGAACCAGAGATTATTGAATGGTTTTTAATAAAATTAATGAGTTTTTTCATTTGGTCCCTCATTTTCTCCCTTCTAATCTCCACTTATTAGAATTTATTATTAGTATCATCATAATTCTGTTTGTCAATATTTTGTTTTCTTCGCTTTAGCCGAATTGTTAAAACTTAAAATCGGGTTATTAAGAAGTATCAATGTAAAGCCAGGCGGCGGAAAACCGCCCAGCGTGAGTCTCGAAAGACAAAGTGCAATCGTTAAAATCAAAGCTAGTCGTTAGTCATCAATTGCAGGCTCGCTCATTGAGCCATTGCCTGCAAAATTAGCAGAGCTTGATGGGGCTGTAGTCCCATTTGCTCCAGACTCTACTGGTGGAACTGAGCTTGGATTTGTTAATCCGCTATAGTTCCGACCGTCAGGGGTGGTCACAGACCCATCATTGGTCACTGTTGTAGTGCCATTAGAATCTGTTATCTTGCCAGCGCCAGACCATTGAGATGGCTCGCTAATACGAGCATCTTGTGCTGGAGTAGTGGCTGAGCTTGAAGAAGAACTTTGTGAAGATGGAGCTTTAGGCGCTACATATTTCTCAGGAAGACTCGCTTTTGGAGTTTCTGAACCATTTGATCCATCGTTTTGACCTCCGCCAACAGGGGCTTTGCCCTGATTAGCTGGGTCTTTGCTAGGGTCTTTTTTCTCAACCTTGCTTTCGCTTGGCTTGTCAGGTTTTCCTGGTTTTGTAGGAGGAATCTCGATTTTTTCTGTCGGAATCCCAGGAACCTTGTTTTTCAGAACAGTATTACCGCAGTAAATGAGTACACGGTAAGAATACTTTTCAGTTGAGTCTTTTGGACTTGAGACTTCAACATATTCTTGTCCTGATAAATTCTGAGAATTTTTACTCACTACTACATCACCTTTGTCATTGACTCCGGTAGTGTAGTAGTTTGAGCCTTCTTCCATTCTCTTGGAAGAAGTTTGACTTCTAGAAAGGAACGCTTTCGTTTGATAGAAAACGTCCTTACCCTTGTTATTGTAACGAACCCTTCCGTCTTTACCCTTTTCTAGCCAGTCTTTGACGTCGGCTTTTGCATCGACAATACCAAAAGTCATGGCTTTCTCTTTCAATGCAGTTGCATTGTGACTCATGTACTGAACCATTTCGTTAACCGCGCTCTCAGCGTTTGCTGAAAGAGTGTTCTCAGCTGAGCCATTTGCAAATACTTTGTGTTGCGTATTTGCAATTTGACTGTCGTAAACTACAGTATCGCCGTCGACCTTATAGTCAAAGATCTGGAAATCTTCCTTCGGAAGATTCACAGATGAAATTGTAGAAGAAGCAGCAGTTGTGCTACTGCTTGGAGTGTTAGCACTCTTTGGTGCTAAAAACAAAAAGTATAACGCCGCTCCGCCAACTACAAGTATAAACAGCGCGACCCCTAGAGCTATTGCTGGCCACGTATTTGATTTTGTAGCTTCATTAGCAGCTTCACCATCATTTTTTTTCAACTTATCTAGAATATCTTCAAGATATTCTAGTTCTTCTTGATGAGTTTTAAAAGAGGAGGCTTTAGCTTGAACTCTGTCAAACCATTCCATCGACTTTTGACTATCTCCTATGAGACTTTTAATTTCTCCCAGCAGCTCTTTGATTTTATTGTTAGTAGTGTTCATTATTATCCACCTTCCTTCCTTTAGATTTTATTATTTTGGCCAAAATAATAAGGAACACTGAGGTACACGATTCATACCTCATAATAACCCGATTTTTAAGCTTCATTGACAGATCTGCTGATTATGATATGTCAACTGCTAGAATTATAGCACAAAAGTATAAAAAAGTCAATAAGCATATAATATATATTAAATAAACGCAAGCGCTTTATTTTTTTCGAAAAAATAAAGAAAAATCGCCTTATTTTAAGGCGATTATAGAGCTATATTGGAGGTAGCTCTTTCATAGGTTTTGTTCCTGATTTATTTTTCGAAACTTTTTTTACTTTTTGAATTGTGCTTGAAGTCTTCTCTTTGAAATCACTTTCTTGATATTCTTCAACCACAACAGCTTTAATCTTCGAAAATAGGGAAGATTTTTTACCCTCTTTTGGCTTAATAAAATAGGCTAGAATAATTAGAATCATTCCGATAAGCCATAAATACCATTGAGGTAATGAGTTAAGGAGAACTCCGAGAAGCAATAATACTTTGATAAATTTCCCTGATTTTCGCCAAAAATCACAAATCTGTATTGCTGAATCAAGTTTTAAAATAACAAAAAAAGTTGAAAAAACTAAGATTGAGTAAACTGTTGCTAGATTGTCGATAAGGCCAAAAGTAGCAGCGTTAAACATACGCAAAACAAATAAAATAAAATTTACAAGAAGGTTGATCATTTTTTCAACCCCTCACTTTCTTCTGAATTTTCCAGTATGTGAAAGGTACTAGAATACTTATATAATAACATAAAAAGCTTAAAAAGTCAATGAGTAAAGCTTTCGAAAAAAAGAAAAAAGCTCCAGAATTGAAGCTTTTTGATATAATTTCAATTGGTGGGTGATTAGGGACTCGAACCCCAGACCCTCTCGGTGTAAACGAGATGCTCTAGCCAACTGAGCTAATCACCCGAACAATTACCATTTTAGCAGACTCTTTTTGTAAAGTCAACAACTTTTTTCATTTTTTTGAAAAAATATTAAAGTTATGTTAAGATTATTTAGATAAATGTGCATAATCGAAAGGTAAAATAAAAAAGAATGGACACAAGAAAACCTAACGGGATTGGTAAAAAATATGAAAAATATGCAAAAAATAAAAAACATGAGGGCGAAGATTATAATTTTTACAACAGAGCAATACGCGATAATTTGGTTATAGAAAAATTTGAACATTTTGTACTGGTTGAAAACTTGTTTCCGTATCAAATTTGGGATGGGTTCGAAGTTGAAAAACATTTACTTCTAATTCCAAAGAAATTTACAGATACAATTAGTAATTTTTCGCCAGCAGAAAAGGAAGAATATTTTGAAATTTTGTCAAAATACGAAGCTCGGGGTTTTTCAATTTACGCTCGTGCAGCGCAAAACGTTCGAAAAACTGTTAAGCATCAGCACACGCATTTGATAATTTTAAATTATAATCGGCGAGTGCGTTGGCTATTTAATGTTACAAATAAAATTCTTTGGTGGCGTAATTTCTCTAAATAGTTTGGTTGATTTTTAGCGAAAAAAGTGGTAGAATATTTAAAGTTTTATAATAATTTTTAATAGAGAGAAAATATGAAATCAGAAAATATTCGAAATGTAGCGATTATTGCTCACGTTGACCACGGAAAAACAACTTTAGTGGACGGTCTTTTAAAACAGAGTAATACTTTTCGTGAAAATCAGGCTGAAATGAGTCAAACTCTTTTGATGGACTCAGGAGATCAAGAATCAGAACGCGGAATTACGATTACCGCAAAGCAGACATCAATTTATCATGGCGATTACAAAATTAACATTATTGATACTCCGGGACACGCCGATTTTTCTGGCGAGGTTGAACGCACGCTAAATATGGCGGATGGCGTGATTTTGGTGGTAGATGCTCAAGAGGGTCCAATGCCGCAAACTAAATTCGTTCTTTCGAAAGCGCTTGAACTTGGGTTGAAGCCGATTGTGGTAGTGAATAAAATTGATAAGCCGGCTCGCAGAATTACAGAAGTGAACGACGAAGTTTCAGATTTATTCTTAGAATTAGCAACAAATGATGATCAGCTTCTATATCCGACATACTATGCGATTGGTCGCGATGGTAAGGCTTGGCCTGAGGTTCCAGAGAATCCAGAAGCTGAAGCAAATTTCGAACCTATTTTTGAAGCAATTATTAATGAAATTCCTGCACCAAAAGTTGAACTTGAAGGTGATTTCCAGTTACTTGTGACTTCTTTGACTTACGATAATTTCTTAGGAAAATATGCGATTGGGCGAATTTCTCGCGGAAAAGTTAAAGCCGGAGAACAAATTGCTTTAATTAAGCGTGATGGAACTGTTAAAAAGTCAAAAATCGATAAGCTTTTTGCGTATCGAGGGCTTCATCGTGAAGAAATTACAGAGGCTTTTGCGGGTGACATTGTTGCAATTACAGGTGTCTCTGAAGCTGAGATTGGTGAAACTTTGGCTGATGCAAATAATCCTGAAGCTTTGCCGACAATTGAGGTTGAAAAACCAACTCTTTCGATGTATCTTGGCCCAAACACTAGCCCAATGAAAGGTCGTGAAGGTGAGTTTACAACTTCACGTCAAATTGGCGATCGACTAAAGAAAGAGCTCGAAACAAATGTTTCGCTACAAGTTGAAGAAAGTGGAATTGGTTTTATTATTTCAGGTCGTGGTGAACTTCACCTTTCTGTTTTGATTGAAACCTTGCGCCGCGAGGGCTTTGAGTTTGAAGTTGGTCGCCCACAAGTGGTTACAATTCAGGAAGACGGTATCGAAAAAGAGCCAGTTGAAGAATTAATTATTGAAGTTGCGCCGGAATTTGTCGGTGCGGTGAGCCAAGAGATGGGAACTCGCCGAGCGGAAATGCGTGCTCAAGAAAGCCTACCAACAGGAGCTACTCGCTTAACTTATATTATTACAACACGTGCAATGATTGGTCTTCGAAATCTAATGCTAACCGCTACAAAAGGTACTATCATTATGAATAGTTTACCGCACGGTTATCAAGAGATGGGAGCTAAAATTCCTTCAAGCCGAAATGGCGTATTGATTGCTTTCGAAAAAGGAGTATCAACACCTTATGCACTTCAAAGTGCGGAGAGCCGTGGTGAATTATTTATCGGCCCAGGAACTGAAGTCTATGCCGGAATGATAGTGGGGCTAAATAACCGCCAAGAAGACCTTGAAATTAATGTTGTGAAAGAAAAACATCTAACAAATATGCGCTCAAAATCTTCTGATGGTGCGGTTCAGTTAACACCATTTACGGATTTAAGTCTTGAACAGTGCATTGATTTTATTGAAGATGATGAACTTCTTGAAGTTACGCCACAGAATTTGCGTCTTCGAAAGCGCTATCTCGACTCAAATGAACGCAAACGAATGGCGAAATCTACTAAATAATAACACTTGACAATTTATTAAAATATTTAAAAATCGCCCCAAGGACAGCGGGCGATTTTTTAGATTTTTGAAAGTCTTAATTATTTTTTGCGACTTGTTCGAACGTTCACCGAATAAGATTCTTCGGATTGGTTTACTCGAATAACTTTAAACAAAATGTTTCCTTTCTATAATCATTTTTTATTTTGATACTTTTTATTTTTTGGATGATTATGTTATCATTATAGCACAAAATTATTTATATGTCAATAGATTATTATTAAAATTGGTGTAACATATTTTATAGAATTAGATATGACTGGAGCGGAGTTTTGCTATTTTTTTGGTAATATAAAATATATAGCCTATGAAATAAAATAGTTGAATAATTAATGAGTTTATGTTAAAATTGTGTAAAATATTTTCAAAATAAAAAGGAACAAAATGTTTAATAAAAAAACTATAAATGACGTTGATGTGCAAGGAAAAGTAATTTTACTTCGTGCAGATTATAACGTACCTATTGAATACTTAGAAAGTGGCTCAGCGAAAATTTTGAATAATTATCGAATTCGGGCGAGTTTACCAACAATAAAAAATCTGATTGAACGAGGGGCTAAAAAAATAATTATTATTTCGCATATGGGGCGACCAAAATCGGTTGAAGGGATTGCCGATTTAGATGAACTTGAACATTTGCCTAATGGAACTCGAAAATATTCTTTGCGACCAGTTTTTAATAATTTGCGCGAGCTTCTACGAGCTGAAGGCTTGAATTTTCCTATGAATTTTCACACTACGCCAATCTTTCCGCGAACACGATACTCGGTTTCAATGAAAGATGCGGATGATAACTATAAGATTGAAATGTTAGAGAATTTGCGTTTTTCAAAGGCTGAAAAAAATAATTTACCAGAATTTGCGGAAGCGTTAGCGCAGGTTACTGGTGCGGACTTATTTGTGCAAGATGGTTTTGGCGTTATTCATCGTGGGCATACTTCAACTAGTGAAATTGCTAAAAAAATGCCAAGCATAGCTGGTTTGTTACTTGAAAAAGAATACTCGACAATCTTGCAAGCTTTTAAGAATCCCGAAAGACCATTTGTGGCGGTAATGGGTGGTGCGAAAATGTCTGACAAATTACCATTAATTGAGAAATTTATTGAGCGAGCCGATAAAATTATCGTAGCTGGAGCTATGGCTAATACTTTTTTAAAATATTTAAATGTTGAAGTTGGAAAAAGTCGAATTGAAGATGGCCAAAATGAGATTATTGAACAGATTTTTAAACTTGCGGAGCGAAAAGTTGGGTTTAATGGTTTGCGAAGTTTCATAATTTTGCCAGAAGATGTTGCTGTGGCGAGTGAGTTTTCGAAAAATGCTGAGAGAATCGAAAAGCCTGTTACGGCGGTTTTAGAAAACGAGATCATCCTTGATTTAGGGGAAAAATCGATTCAGAGAATTGAAAATGAAATTTTAAATGCAAAAATGATAGTTTGGAATGGAACAATTGGTTATGCTGAATTTGAGAATTTTGCAAAAGGCTCTTCTCGAACTTGTTCTGCAATTTCGAAATCTACAAAAAATGGTGCAAAATCAATAGTTGGCGGTGGTGACACTTCAGCTTTTGTTTTGGATTGGTCGAGTCAAAATGCGGAAAATGCAGATTTTTCATTAATTTCAACTGGTGGTGGTGCAGCTCTTGAATTGATGAGTGGCGAAATTTTACCAGGATTTGAAGTTCTAGAAAATAAAGCATAAGAATTTACAAAAATAAAATAAAATGATAAAATAAAAGTATTATGGATAAAAAACTTGTTATCGCCAACTGGAAAATGAACTTAAATATGCAGGAATCGAGTATTTTTTTGCATAAATTGAGTGATAAAATTCAAGCTCATCGTGGAATGGAAATTATTCTCGCGCCATCAACTTTCACTCTGCAATCTTTGAGTTTGCAAGTTAATCATAGGCAATTTAAGTTAGCAGCACAGAATTTTTATTGGCGAGATCACGGAGCTTTTACTGGCGAAATAGCAATTTCACAGCTCCGCGGAATTGTCCAATATGCGTTAGTTGGCCATTCTGAAAGGCGAAATATTTTTCACGAAACAGATAAAGATATACGTGCAAAAGTTGCTGCAGCGATTCGAAACGATATTCGACCAATTTTGTGTATTGGTGAAACATCTGATGAGCGAAATCATAATGAAACTGATTTAGTTCTGAATGATCAGCTAATTGGCGGGCTTGCAAATGTATCGAGTGAAGATATTACGAAAGTGATTATTGCATATGAACCGGTTTGGGCGATCGGAACTGGCGTGAATGCTAACCCTGATGATATTCGAAAAGCGGTAAAAGTTATTCGAAATCAAATAAAACAACTTTATGGCGCAAAAACTGCTGAGAATATTCAAGTAGTTTATGGTGGAAGTGTACAGCCAGAATTCGCAACGGATTATGCAAATATTAAAGGAATAGATGGTTTGCTAATTGGCGGAGCAAGCTTGAGCGTTGAAAAATTTGCTAAAATTGCAGAAAAAGTTTTTGAAACAATAAAAAAGTAAAAGGAAAAATATGCGAGATATAGATTTTGAAGAATTAGATAAAGCAGTTGGAAGCTATCTTGAAAATGGTGTTGTGCCAAATTCAAAAGAGAAAAATAATGAGGTTTTTTCGAAAATCGAAAGCCAGATTGAGCATTCTCGTGAGCAACAAAAAATGGTTTTTGCACGAAAAGCTCCGCAGCCGGCAAACCAATTGCATCAAAATAACGAAAAAGCACAAATTCGAAATATTGAAAAGGTCGCTGAAAAACCAAAAAATGAGAAAAAATCTGTTTATAAAAAACCAAGAGTTCGAATTTTGGATGATTTTAGTGCGCCCGTTCCACCAGAACATCACCGCGACAATTTTGGTGTTTCACTTTTGGCAAGAGAAGAGAAAATTGCTTTCGAAAGCCCAATTTTAGAAACATATGGCGGTGAAAAACCAATTCGAAATATCAAAAAGCTTGAAAATTCACCGATTCGAAAAAAAGTTGTTTCAAAAAATGAAAAAGCTCAAGTAAAAAAAGAAACCGAAGTTCAATCTCAAAAAAATGAAATTAATATTGCGGAGCAAAAAACCACCACGCCAAGTCGGGCGGAGTTTTATGCTGGTGTCTATCGGATTGGTGATGATAGCAATAAACTTCGAGTTTTCCATGGCGAACATACGGTTGAAATTCCAGAGCGAAAAGTTTCTAGTTCAAATTTTGAAAATCTAAATCTTGAAAATGAGCCAGAAAAAGTTATGCCAGAAATTTCAAGCTTAAAAGCCAGTGGTAATACGATTACTCTTGATAATTATGATGAAATTAAAAAGGATATAGATGACAAAGCTGAAACCGAAGCTTCAAAGATTGAAGTTAAGACTGGGCTGAAAAATCAATCAGAGCAAATCAAAGAAAATAATAAAAGAATAGATATTTTTGAGGTTGATGAAAGAATTGAAGAAAATTCAAAACAAAATGAAGCTTCGGAAAAGGTGATAATTCAGCCTGTTGATGAAATTGAAAAGCCAAAAACACCTTTCGTACAGAATCCACAAATTGAAAAAAGACCTTTAGGTACAAATCAAAATCAGGCTAAAGGTTTCGAATTTAAAAAGCCGGTTTCTAACTACGAGCAAAAATCTGCAACGATTACAAAGGAACTTCGGCGAGCAAAAATGTCAGCACCGATTCTTTCGAGCGATGAATATTCTGCACCTATTAAGCATAAAAAGAAATCTGGCTGGGGTGTTGTGCTAGCTATAATTGCAATTCTAATGCTTGGTGCTGGTGCTGGATTAGTAGCGTATCTGGTGGCATTTCAATAGAATTTTGTAGTCTTAAGATATTAAACCACTTTTCTAAAATTGAAGAGTGGTTTTATTTATTATAAAAAACAAAAAGTCAGTATGTACTGACTTTCGAAAATAATTAAGTCTAGATATAGTAGTTTTATTCTAATTTTTCAATTCTTTGTTCATTTTTTGGATCATTGGTCTGATTGTTGTTGGACTCATTATTCGAAATGGCGAATATAAGTATACCGATATAAATGATTATAAAAACTGAAAGTAAAAAACAAACTATAAATGAGCGAGAAGCTCTTATTCCACTCATAATGTGCCTTCAAAGTATAATAGAATATTTAAATTATATAAAATATAATTGCAAAAATTAACAATTTGCTAAAAACGCTAAAATTTGGTAAAATGAAAGAATATGAATGCACAAGAAATCCGAAAAGCTTATTTAGAATTCTGTCAAAAAAATGGCCATGAAGTAATCGAACGCGCTTCTTTAATTTTAAAAGATGACCCAACAACTCTTTTCACGGGGAGTGGAATGCAACCGCTCTTACCGTATCTTTTGGGTGAAAAACATCCAAAGGGTGTGCGATTAACAGATAGCCAGACCTGCTTACGGGCGCAAGATATTGATGATGTTGGCGATAACCGCCATACAACTTTTTTCGAAATGCTTGGAAATTGGTCTCTTGGTGATTATTTTAAAGAGCAGCAAATTCGGCAATTTTTTGAATTCTTAACAGATGTAGTGGGTCTTGACCCTTCGAAAATATACGTTTCTTGTTTTATTGGTAACGAAAAATACAATATTCCACGTGATGACGAATCAGCAGAGATTTGGCAAAAGGTTTTTGCTGAAAAAGGTATTGATGCAAAAATTGTTGAGCTTGACACGGCCGAAAACGGTGATAGGCTCGGGCTTCAAGGCGGACGAATTTTCTTTTATAACGATAAAGAAAACTGGTGGAGCCGTGGTGGTGGTTTGGATTCAACACCAATTGGTGATCCTTGTGGGCCGGATTCAGAAGTTTTTTATGATTTCGGTGAAGAAAATCATGATGTTAGTTTCGGTGAGGCTCATCCAGCGAGCGACAGCGGTCGGTTTATGGAAATCGGCAATCAGGTTTTTATGCAATATCGACGAACGGAAGATGGTTCTTTCGAACCACTTGAAAAGAAAAACGTTGATTTTGGTGGTGGTTTAGAAAGGATTGCTGCGGCGAAAATTAACAATCCAGATGTATTTCAAATTAGCTTGATGAAACCAATTATCGAAAAACTTGAAGAAATTAGTGGTAAAAAATACGATGAGAATAAGGTTTCGATGCGCGTGATTGCCGACCACTTGCGAAGTGCAACATTTTTGGCAGTTGATGGATGTATTCCTTCAAATAAAGAGCAAGGCTATGTGATGCGAAAATTTATTCGTCGCGCGATGGCTAAGGCTTTTGATTTGGGCGTAGAAGATAATTTTGTTGAACAGATTGTGCCAGTAATTGTCGATATCTATGCACCAGACTATAAGGAAGTTGCTTTAAAATCTAATGAAATTATTGCAGTTATGGTGAAAGAAGAGAAAGCTTTCCGTCGAACGCTTCGAAAGGGTTTGCGAGAGCTTGAAAAATTCTCAAAAGAGGGTTTAACGGGTGCAGGATTATTCCAGCTTTATGATACTTTTGGTTTTCCGCTTGAGCTTTCAACTGAAGAAGCTGTCCGACACAAAATATCACTTTCGAAAAACTGGCGTGAGGAATTTGACATTAAAATGAAAGAGCAACGTGAACGCTCGCAGACGGCTTCAAAAGGTAAGTTTAAAGGCGGGCTTGAAGGGCAAACCCTTGAACACCGCAAGCTTCATACAGCTACTCACTTGATGAATGCGGCACTCCATAATATGTTTAAGGGACAAATTGCGCAAAAAGGCTCAAATATTAATGCTGAGCGGCTCCGTTTTGATTTTACTTTTGATCGAAAACTAACTGATGAAGAAAAACAGCAGATTGAAGATACGGTTAATGATCAAATTTCGAAAGGACTGGAAGTTTCTTGGGCGGAATATCCAACAGATTACGCCTTAAATAAGCTAAAAGCGATTGGTGTGTTTGGTGATAAATACGGTGAGACTGTTAAAGTCTATACGATGAAAGCCGAAGGTGAAACGCCATTTAGTGTTGAAATTTGTGGTGGGCCTCATGTTGACAATACACGAGAACTTGCCGAGGGTGGTAAGAAATTCAAGATTGTTAAAGAGCAATCTTCAAGTGCTGGTGTACGAAGAATCAAAGCAGTTTTAAGATAAAATAGATTAATCAGCCGAAAGGCTGATTTTTCTTTCGAAAATTTGCAAAAAAACCTTAAACGGTTTATAATAGTGTTAGTATGTTATTCAATAATAAACAAAAAGAAGATTTAAGCGATAATCATATCGTTGCCCTTGATATTGGAACTGAATTCGTGAAGGCTCTTGTAGCTGAAATTGATGGTGATGAAATTCGTGTTATTGGTGTTGGGCGTGCACGGCAGAATGTGGCGGATATGCATTCGGGTGCGATTGCTGATATTGCTAGTGTTGTTCAAAATTGTGAGAATGCTTTGATTGAGGCCGAAGACCAAGCGGAGATTCAAGCCAAAAAAGCAGTAATCGGAATTGCTGGCGAGTTGGTTAAAGGGGCGACAAATACAATTAAATATCGTCGTCCGCAGCCAAATCGCCCTCTTGATGAAGCTGAAATGGAATTTATTATTGATAAAATTCAAGAAAGAGCTCAGCTTAAAGCTCAAAGAGAGATTGCTCTTGAGACGGGAAATCAAGAAGCTGAAATTAAGCTTGTTAATTCAGCGATTGTTGGGATCCATATCGATGGCTATAAGGTTTCAAATCCGATCGGTTTTCAGGGGAAAGATGTTTCAATTCAAATTTATACAGCTTTTGCACCAACTGTTCATATTGGTGCTATTGAGCGTGTTGCGAATGAACTTGCGCTTGATTTAATTGCGGTAGCGGCTGAACCTTTTGCGGTTGCTAGAAGTGTTGTTGGTTCAGATTCTTCAAGTAATTTTACTGCAATTTTAGCTGATGTTGGTGGTGGAACAACTGATATTGCTGTCGTGAATGATGGTGGTGTTGAAGGAACTAAAATGTTCGGAATTGGTGGTCGAAGTTTTACAAATCAAATTGCGAACGAACTCTCATTGTCTTACAAGAACGCTGAAAAACTAAAGATAAACCTTTCGAATGAAAAACTCAAGTCTACCATTGCAAAGCAGGCGATTGATGCAATTGACAATACTTTGGACGTTTGGATCTCTGGTGTTGAACTAGCTTTAAGTGATTTTGAAAATGTTGATTATTTGCCAAGTAAGATTTTATTATGTGGTGGTGGCTCAAGCTTAAATTCTCTTGTTGAAAGATTGGAAGATGATGATTGGTGGCAGGAATTACCGTTCAATAAAAAGCCTATAGTAAAGCATATTAAGCCTTCTGAAGTTTCGGGAGTTATTGATGAATCTGGAAAAATTAACGACCATACATTTATTACAGCAATGGGGCTTTTACGGGTCGGATATGATACTTACAGTACTGATGAAAATGCTAGCGAGAGTTTTCGTGATAAACTAAACAGGATTTTACGAGCTTAAAAGAGGTAAGATATGAGTGAAAAAGTTAAAAAAGATGTAATCTATGTTGACGTTGAAGATGATATTACTGATGTTGTTAATAAAATAAAATCTTCGAAAGAGAGAATTATTGCAATTGTCCCGCCAAAAAGTTTGGGTATTTTTAGGAGTGCTGTAAATATTCGCTTGCTTTCTCGAGCTGCACAAAAAAATGATAAGAAAATTGTTTTTATTACTAATAATTCTGCATTAAAGACTATGTCGGCAGCGGTAAAAATTCCAGTTTCGAAAACCCTTCAAAGTAAGCCAGAGATACCAGAAATTGATATTTTAGAAGTTGAAGGAGATGATGTTATTGATGGTGAAAGCTTGCCAATTTCGGAATTTAGCGGCCCAACTTCCGATGAGAAGGAGGCTGAAATTCTTGAAGGAATTGATATTGATGATAACAAGAATTTTAACAAGATTAATCCAGAGCTTAAAAAAGAGAAGACTAATAAATCCAGAAAAGGATTGAAAGTTCCAGATTTTTCAAAGTTTCGAAAAAAAATTCTCATTATTGGTGGGGTATTTTCTGTATTTTTAGTATTTATGATTTGGGCGATATTCTTTGCTCCATTTGCGGATATCACGATTGCTGCAAAAACCTCGACTACCAACGTAAAAGGTGTTGCTTCGATTTCTAATAGCACAAGTGAAAATTCGTTACTTTCAAAAACTGAAACTATTGAAAAAAATCATGAAATTACTTTTGAAGCTACTGGAACTCGTGAAGAGGGTGAGGCAGCTTCAGGAACTTTAAATCTTTCTCAAAGTGGTGATAGTGATCCTATTACCGTGGCGCAAGGTTCTGCATTTTCGGCTGGGCAATGTAATTTTATTACAACCTCATCTGTTACTATTCCAGGAGTAAAAATTAAAGGCGGTGTGATTTCCAATGGAAAAGCAAGTGTTAAAATTAAGGCGACGACTATTGGCGAGCAATGTAATCTATCGGCGCAAGAATATGTTTCGTCAATTAAAGGTATTTCGGCAAGTGGTGGTCAGCTTTCAGGTGGTTCGAAAAAAACTTTAAAAGTTGTTTCTCAAAATGACATAAATGCAGCAAAAGCTAAAATCAATACAGAAAATATGGATTCTATTAAGAGTTCTCTAAAAGCTAAATTCAGCTCAGATTATACTGTATTAAACGATAGTTTCTCTGTGAAAGAGGGTGAGATTTCTTCTTCCGTTGCCGTCAATCAAGAGGCTCCAAACGGTAAGGCTACACTAAAAGCAACTTATCTATATTCAATCTTAGCAATTGAGAATAGAAGTATTGAAAGAATTATCTCTTCTCTTGCTAAAAATAAAATTGGTGATTTAAATAATCAAAAAATTTATGATTATGGCTTGAAAGATGTCTCATTTTCGAAATTTAGTGGTAATAGTGTAGAAATTTCATCAAATGTAAAAATTGGCCCAGTTATTGATATAGATAATCTGAAAGATAAAATTAAGGGTAAAAAATCTGGTGAAGTCCGAAGCTTAATTGAAGCAAAAGAGGGTGTAAAAAATGTTGATGTGAAGTTTTCATTCTTTTGGGTAAATACTGTACCGAACGATGATAAAAAAATTAATATCAAGTTTACGGTTGATAAATGATGAAATCTTTAAAGTTAATGGCGCTTGATGTTGGTACTAAGAGGATTGGTATTGCTTTGGCTGACTCCTTTATTAAAATAGCAATACCATTTACTACTGTTGAAATTAATAATGATATAGATTCTGCAATAAAACAAATTATTGAGATAATTTCGAAAGAAGAAATCGACGTTCTTGTGGTTGGGCTGCCACGAAATCAGAGTGGTGAAGAGACTTCGCAAACTGCTTATACCAAAGAATTTGTAAAAAATTTTGAATATTCAGTCGATAAAATTTGTTTTCAAGATGAAAGCTTGACGAGTATTCAGGCTGAGGACAGGCTAAAAAGCTATGGAAAGCCATATTCAAAAGGTGATATTGATATGAATGCGGCTTCAATTATTTTACAAGATTATTTGGAGGAGAATTTTTAATGGATGAAATTACAAAACCGCCAGTAAATAGAGATGATCGGGAGCTAATAGAAGATCGTGCTGAAAGAGCTATTGAGGAAATATCTAAGCGTGAAAGAGAAGCTGCTGTTATCTTGGATGTAAAAAATAATAAAAAAAGAGTTTTTCAAAAGAGGATTTTAGTTATTTTTACGGTTTTATTGTTTTGTTTTATTTCTTTTTGTGGAATTTTATTCTTAAGCTATAATAGCGCAATAAATTATAAAACTAACGATTCTAAAAAAGTTAACTTCAATATTAGCAAGGGCGAATCTTTAGATTTAATTGCTCAGAAATTGGCTGATAAAAAAATAATTATTTCTAAAAACTCATTTATTTTTTATGCACGAATGAATAATAAGCGAAATATTTTAGCTGGTAGTTATCAGTTATCTTCAAGCATGACAATTCCTGAGGTTTTGGATATTTTAAATAAAGGCCAAGCTGTTGATAGTTTCAATATTACCTTTTTACCTGGTGGAACGGTAAAAATGGCCAAAAACGCTCTTTTGAAAGCTGGCTATTCGAAAAATGAAATTGATGATGCTTTTTCGAAAGATTATTCTGGAGAATTTCCAACTCTTTTCTCTGGTAAGCCAAAAAATACGGATCTTGAAGGTTTTCTTTATGGACAAACTCATAATTTTAAGAAAGGCACAAGAGTTGAAAATATTTTGCGGAGATATTTTGCAGACTTTGAAGCTAAAATTAAAGAATTAAACCTTGAGAATAAATTCAAACAAAAAGGTTTGAGTTTATATGAAGGAATCACACTTTCTTCAATTGTTCAAAAAGAAACCTTGAGCGATTTCGAAGATCAACAAAAAGTTGCAGGTGTTTTCTATAATAGAATGAAAGCTGGGATGACGCTTGGCTCAGATGTGACATATCAATATATCGCGGATAAAATAGGAGTTGAAAGAACTCCAAATTTAGATAGCCCTTATAATCTTCGAAAATATAAAGGTTTAACACCTACTCCAATTGCAACACCGGGGCTGTCTACTCTTAAGGCAACAGCTTCTCCGGCTGAGCATAATTATTTATTCTTTTTGAGTGGAGATGATGATAAGACTTATTACGGTAGAACAGATATAGAGCATCAAAATAATATTAAAAAATATTGTGCAAAAAAGTGCTTGATTTTATAATTAAGCTTGACAATTTCATTAATATTTGATAGAATTTTATATGTAAATTAATATAAAAATGATGTTTTGTGTATTTTTATATTAAGGCACCTACCAGAAAATACTTTATAGCATTCGTTTAACTCTATAATATTAATTAAAAAGGTCGACATTATGCTAATTTTCGAAAAGAAAGGGTATTATTAAGGTAGTGCATCACAGTAATGTGTTTGCGGGAGAAAAATTATTTGTAGTCAAAAACAAGGAGTTAAATCTCCTAAGATTGAAATCATACAGAATAGAAATAATAAAGTTTCTGATTCCACTTTTCTAAAGATAATTAATATACTAAGTTTAAAATCAACTGTTGTTTATTCTTCTATTTTTATTATTGTGGTTATGATTGCTGTATTTGGGGGTAGTCAGCCAGATATTAAAAAATCGACTGAGCTAAATAATCAAATTAATTCAAAATCTGTTGAAAATACTCAAAATAGTAATGAGAAATATTCTGTAGCAGACAAAGTTACGGAGTCTGGTGTTGTTGCTAATCTTGCGGAGTCTGCTGATTTAGCAATCGCATCTTCTGTAGCGAGTCTTTCAACATCTACTGCGATACTTCAGGATTCACCTCAAGCTGCTGCTTCTGTTGAAAAGCCTAAAGTTCTTGAGGTTTCTTCTGAAAAACGTGAAATCATTAAATACACTACAACTTCAGAAGAGATTATTCAAGCTATTGCTGATAAATATGGCATAACTGCTCAAACTATTAAATGGGTTAATAGCTTGAAGGGTGATAAAGTTGAGGCTAATAAAGAACTAAGGATTCTGCCTGTAGATGGAATTGTTTATCGATTTAAATCTGGCGATAGTATTAAATCTGTAGCAGAAAAATACCAAGCCAATTTAGAGAGATTGATTTCTTATAATAAGCTTAAAGATGGCGAAGAGCCTAAAGAAGGCGTTGAGATTGTAATTCCTGGTGGTATCTTGCCTGAAGAAGAGCGACCAGATTATAATCCTAAATCTAAGGTTTTCTCAACTTCTACAACTTCAAATTCTCGAAAATCTTCTAGTTCTGTGAATGTATCGCCAGTATCTCTATCTTCTAATTACAATGTCAAAGCTGGAAATGCTTATGCCTGGGGAAACTGTACTTGGTATGCATATAATCGCCGTCCAGATATCGGAAGTTTCTGGGGTAATGCTTCAACTTGGGCGGTTAGTGCTAGAGCTGCTGGATATAAAGTTGACCAAAATCCATCTGTAGGTGCAATTGCTCAGTGGAATGCTTACGCAAACTCATACATCTGGGGTTACGGACATGTTGCTATTGTTGAATCTGTGAATTCTGATGGAACAATCACTGTTTCAGATATGAATTATGCTGGAAAACTAAATGTTGTAACAACTCGAACAGTACCTGCAAGTAGTGTTTCGAACTATATACACTAAAATATTTAAATGAGCGTTACTGTTTTGAGCGCTCATTTAAAATTGGATTTTTTATATTTTTTGTGTTATTATATATATATGTTTGTAGATACAGCTAAGATTTTTGTCCAAGCCGGCCGCGGTGGAAATGGTGCGGTCAGTTTTCGAAGGGAACTTTATATCGAAAAAGGTGGCCCAGATGGTGGCGATGGCGGAAAGGGTGGTAATGTTGTCTTTCGAGCAACTAAAGACCTGAATACGCTTTTGAATTTTCGTTATAAGCCAGAAATTAAAGCTAAAAATGGCGAAAATGGTTCGAAAAGGAATAAGACTGGAAAATCTGGTGAAGATTTAATTGTTAAGGTTCCTGTGGGGACTTTAGTTAAGCGTGATGGGGAAATATTAGCTGACTTAAAGTTTGATGGTGAAGAAGCTATTGTTGCTCGTGGTGGTGATGGTGGATTTGGTAATGCTCACTTTAAATCTTCGGTTCGACAAACTCCACGCGTTGCTGAACTTGGCGAAGCTGGTGAAACTTTTGAAGCTGATTTAGAACTAAAACTACTCGCCGATGTCGGGTTGGTCGGTTTTCCGAATGCTGGAAAGTCTACATTTTTGAGCGTTGTTTCTAACGCGCGACCAGAAATTGCTAATTATGCTTTTACTACATTAACCCCAAATCTTGGTGTTGCAGAAATTGATGGCTTTAATCTTTTAATTGCGGACATTCCAGGTTTAATTGAAGGTGCGAGCGAAGGTAAAGGTTTGGGCGATGCATTCTTACGTCATGTTGAACGAACAAGTGTTTTGCTCCATTTGATTGATATTTATGAAGAAAACCCAGATGAACAATATAAAATTATTCGTGAAGAATTAAAAAAATATCAACCCGAGCTTTTAGATCGACCTGAAATCATCGCTTTAACTAAAGCGGAGGGAATGGACACTGAAATGATTGATTTTCAAATTTCGAAACTTCATAAAGTAGCTGGTGACTCGCAGATTTTTGCAATTTCTTCAAGTGCGCATCAAGGTTTAAAAGAGGTTCTTCGTGCACTCCGAAAACAAGTTGAAGATTTTAGGAGCTCGCAATCTGAAATTGAAGTTGATGAGGAAGAAGATGGAAACATTGCCGTAATATCTCTATCTCAAGATGAAATTAATAAGGCTTGGTCGGTTGAATTTAATGAAGAAGAAAATATCTTTGAAGTTCATGGTGAAAAAATTGAAAAATTTGCTCGCCGAACTAATTTTATGAATATACACGGCGTGAATCGCTTGCGTGATATCTTGCGAAAAATGGGAATTGAACATGAACTTCGCCGAATGGGCGCAGAAAATTCAAGCATAATTTCGATTGCTGGCAATCAATTTGAGCTTGTTGATTCGAATTGGGAAGATTAAAATATAAAAGCGCAATGCTTTATAATCGCATTTTTCTAGAAATAAAATTTTTTTTGCAATATGTGTTAAATCTTTAATTGATATTGTATCAAGAATTTTTAAAGATTCTTGATAATTCCGAACTCTTCCGTAAGTAAAAAAATCTTCACGATAAAAATTTACGATTTTTTCAGTTGATTCGCGAGTTATTTTTTCGCTATTTTTGATATTTTGTTTAATCACTTCAAAAGCTTGAACGTCAATTTTATTGTTTTTGACTTTCGAAAACTCATCATTAATTATCTTTTTGAATTTGTTTTTATTCTCTGATTTAATTTTTGAGCCGATCACAAAGAAGGGGTGGTTTCGGATTGTATTAAGGTGAGGACTAAAATTAATCCCATATAAAATACCTGTATTCCTTCCTCGTAAAAAGGCTTTGCCAATTTTTGGGCGAAAAAGGTATGACATTAAAATATAAAATGCAGCTCGCTCTTTTTCAGTTAGAGATTGATCTGTATGAAAAATTTTACAGATTTCATCAACAGTTTTTGAATTATTAAGTGTTGAAAAATCTTTTTGATTGATTGCGGGGAGATTTATAATCGGTGCTTTTCCTGAAGGTAGATTTATTTTGTCAATTTCTTTAATAAAATATTCAAGTTCAGTATCTGAAAAATCAGCGCAAATAATTATTCGAAGATTATTTTTGGTATAGTTTTTACGATAAAATTCCTGAATATCTGTAATATTTATAGATCCCAATTCGCCAAGATGTTCTTTTGTGTCTTTTATGTCTGGAAAAGTTTCTTTTAAAGCTTTTTCGAAAATTTGAATTGATGGCCTTATGGATTTATTTGTAATTTCAGTTTCAATGATTTTCTTTTGAATTTTAAAATCTTCTTGATAGTTTGGCATTTTTGAAATTGAATTTACTAAAATATCAAAACATTCTTTTGAAAATTCTTTTGGCGATGTGATAAAAAATCTTGTTCGTTCGTAGAAAGTATTAGCGTTTGAGTAGGCGCCAAATCTTAAGAATTTTTCGCTAGTTTCTTTTGGAAAAGTGGCAATCAGATGTTCTAATATATGTGGAACTTGTGATTTTTGTGAATGATTATAGCCCGCATTAAAGTTGAACTCCAGATGAAAAGTATTGGGGTTTGAATTTTTTATATAGAGTAGCTCTATATTATTGATAATCATTTTTTTTGCTTTCATAAAATCCTTTCCTGAATAAGACGCCATAAGTGACATAGTTTATGGGTTTAATATTTGTGTTACATCCATGTCAAGGTATTTAGTATTCATAATCACCGGTATGATATAATTGTAAGGTAAGATTACTAAAAAGTAAAGAAAATTGAAAAAAATGGAGAGATAGAGTAAAATATAACCATGAAGACTTTCTTTTTTTATGATTTAGAGACCAGTGGATTTAGTCCGCAAAACGACCGAATTATGCAATTTGCAGGGCAGCGAACAGATGAAAACCTTAATCGAATTGGTGAGCCTATTAATATTTTAGTTAGATTGAATGATGATGTTTTGCCAAGCCCGAGTGCATTAATGGTTACAAAAATTAGCCCACAAAAAACAGTTGAAGAAGGCTATACTGAGGCTGAATTTTCGAAAATGCTCGTTGAAGAATATTTTACGCCAGATACAGTGATTGTCGGATATAATAATGTTCGATTTGACGATGTTCATATTCAGCATCTTTTGTGGCGAAATTTCTACCCACCATATGATTGGCAGTGGAAAGATGGTCGCTCGCGTTGGGATTTACTTGATGTTGTGCGAATGATTCGCGCTCTTCGTCCGGAAGGTATTAATTGGCCGTTTATTATAAATGAAGAAACTGGTGAAAAATTTGCGGCTAATAAGCTTGAGCTTTTAACTAAAGAAAACGGAATCTTGCATGAGAATGCTCATGATGCAATGAGTGATGTTGATGGTTTGATAGATGTTGCACGACTCTTGAAAGAAAAACAGCCGCAGATTTTTGATTATCTCTTTAAAATTCGTTCAAAGAATGAAGTGCAAAAACTAGTTAATCTTGAGAATCCGAAACCATTTGTTTATACTTCTGGCCGATTTAAAGTTGAGTTTGAAAAAACTACCGTAGCGTTTCCTATTGCGCCGGCTAAAAATCAAAATGTAATTGTTTGGGATTTGCGGTTTTCTCCTGAAAAATTTATTGATTGGAGTGAGGATCAAATTCTTGAAAATATTACGGCAGATTTCGAAACACGTTCGAGTGATGATTTCGAACCTGTTGCAGCAAAGATTTTGCAGTATAATAAATGTCCAGCAGTTGCGCCAATGGGCGTTTTGACTGATGAGGACCAGCAAAGATTGAAGATTAATTTAGCTGAAATTCAAAAAAATTTAGACATTTTACGAAATAATCCGCACTTTGCTGAAAACCTTAGATCTGCTTTTGAAAGGCGAAGTGAAGTCTTTCAAAATAAGAGTAGTGCAGAAAAAACAGCTCCAGAAGCTCGGCTTTTTGAAGGTTTTGTTTCAAGAAGTGATGATATTAAAATTGAAGCTGTTCGAAATTCAACTGATCGTGAGCTTGCTGATTTTCATCCAGATTTTGCTGACGAACGATTGACGGATCTACTTCTTCATTATAAAGCAAGGAATTTTCCGAAAAGTTTAAGTTCTCAAGAAAAAGAGCTTTGGGAAGAGTATCGGGTAGAAAATTTACAAAAAATGATGCCCAATTTTATGAAAGAATTCCAAGAGATTGCAAATAACCAAAATTTAAACTCACAAGAAGAATATATTTTAGAAGAAATTAAACTTTGGCTTGAAAATATTTTACCAGAAACTGACTAATCAATGATCCCAATAAAAATTGTGATAACTCCTAAGATTGCATGGCTAATGATTACTCCAGTGAGGTTCTTGGTTTTGAGATATTTTTGATGCCACAATAGACCAATTAGAAATGTTAATATGCAGGTTATGAGATCTTTATAGCCTAAATGCGCTAAGCTATATAAAATCGATGAAGTCAAGATGATTGAAAATTTTCGAAAATTTATTTGTTGTAAAATGCTCGTTAATACTCCCCTGTAAAGAAATTCTTGAATAGGCGAAGATATAAAAATATAAAATAAGTAAAAAGACAAAGTTTCGCTTGGCTGGAATCTTGATATTTTAAAGCTGGATAAAATAATTCCAACAACTATAAGAATAAGTGTTATCGCTGAAATATCTCGAATTGACTGTGTGGTCTTTGCCGGTTTGATGCCGAGGGAGCTGTTATTGAAACCTAATAATCTGAGTAGAATATAAATTAAAATTCCGCTGATAGTTAAAATTATGAATTTATTTTTAAAAAATAATGGATTAATTAGTAATAAAAACGGAATAATTATGTAGAAAGTGAATATCAGAAACAATATTAATCTGTTACTTTTGTATGTCATTTCGTTAGTTCTTTAATTTCTGGTGACCATTCACCATCTAAGATTTTTTATTTTGCTTATCTAATGATATAAGCTCGCGAACCTCTTTAGGCAGATTATCTTCTGGGTGCTTGAAACCTGCCGTCCACTGGTATCCCTTATTATAGCCTAGCTCCTCGGTAATTTTAGAAGTAGAATTTCTTAAGTGTAAAGGAATAGGGGCGTTCGGAGCTTTTTGGGCTAAGTTGTAAGATTGATACATAATTCCGGTGGCTTCGCGTGATTTTTTAGATTTTGCTAAAGCTATTGCAGCATGGAATAGATTATATTTAGCTTCTGGCATTCCTATTTTTTCAACCGCATCAAAAGCAGAATTTGCTAAACTAAGGGCGCCATTTCCAGCTAGCCCAATATCCTCACTTGCAAAAATAATCATTCGGCGGGCGATATATTTTGGGTCTTCGCCAGCGTTTAGCATTTTAGCTAGATAGTAGCCAGTTGCATCAACATCACTGGCTCGCATACTTTTAATAAAAGCTGATATTGTGTCATAATGAGAATCGCCATTTTTATCATAAATTAAGGTTGGATTTTCGATTGAATTTTTAATAACTTCCGGTGTAATGTTATTTTTTTCAAAATTTAAAATTAGCTCGAGATTTCCAAGTGCATTTCGAGCATCGCCACTACTTATTTTAGTGAGAATTTTGAGTGCTTCTGGATCTATTTTTGTTTTTGGCGAAACTTTTTCAAGTGCATTTTTAATGATTTTTGAAATCTCCTCAGTATTTAAAGGCTTGAGCGACAGGACTCGACTTCTTGAAAGTAGCGGCGTGATAATTTCGAATCCTGGATTCTCGGTTGTTGCCCCAATCAAATTTATTAAGCCGCTTTCAATATGCGGCAAAAAAGCATCTTGCTGCGATTTATTGAAGCGGTGAATTTCATCAACGAAAAGAATTGTTCGCGTCCCTAGGTTCCAGTTTTGGCGAGCATGTTCAATAACCTTTTCGATATCTTTTTTGCCACTAGTGACGGCTGAAATTTCAATAAAGTCTGCATTGACTTCATTCGCCAAAATTCTTGAAAGGGTAGTTTTGCCAGTTCCAGCTGGCCCCCAAAAGATTAAGCTAATAGGTTCTTTGTTTTCAATTATTTTTCGTAAAATTCCATTTTTACCAATAAGGTGAGATTGGCCAACGACTTCATCAAGCTTTTTTGGCCTCATTTTTTCAGCAAGGGGAATTCTTTGTTGGTAATCCATTTCTATATTTTACCATTTTAGTGCAAAAACTGCAAAAATGGCCTTTTTGAAATTTGAAAAAAACGCTATTTTATGGTATCATTTAGTTAAATAGTCAATTAAAATGAATTTGAGGAATTATGAAAATTAATACAAAACCATTACCTGGGATGATGGAGTTATTACCAGAAGAACAGCTCGAATTTAATCGAATTATGGCAATTATTCAGAAAAATTATGAAAAATTCGGATTTACTCCGATTGATACGCCAGTAATCGAGCGAACGGAGACCCTTCTTGCAAAAGCTGGTGGTGAGACTGAGAAACAGATTTATCGTTTTTCGAAAGGTGATAACGATTTAAGTTTGCGGTTTGATTTAACTGTACCTACTGCAAGATTTGTTGCAGAGAATTTTGGTCAGTTGCAATTTCCTTTTAAACGTTCGCAAATTGGTAAAGTCTATCGCGGCGAAAGGGCGCAGCGAGGTCGTTTTCGTGAATTTTATCAATGCGATATTGATGTGATTGGGCGAGACAAGTTAAGTATTTCTTATGATGCTGAAGTTATTGCAGTAATTTATAATATTTTTCGAGAGCTAAATTTTGGTAATTTTACTCTTCGAATTAATAACCGAAATATCACAAGTGGTTTAATTGAAGGGCTTGGATTAACTGAAAAATCAGCTAAAATTATGGCTTTGATTGATCGTGCTGAGAAGATTTCAGCTGAGGAGTTTTCAGAGCAACTTACTGATTTAAATTTAGGGGAAAAATCTCAAATAATTTCTGATTTTATTAAAATCTCAGGTTCAGCTGAAAATGTTATATGTGAGCTAAAAAATCTTTCTCAAAAAATTAAAAATCAACAATTCGAAAAAGGAATTAAGGAGCTTTCAGAAGTCTCTAAATTGTTAAAAATGATGGGTGTTGAAGAAAAATATTTCAAACTCGATATGTTAATCGTTCGTGGTCTAGATTATTACACGGGAACAGTTTTTGAAACAAATTTAAACAACTTCAAAGAAATTGGCTCAGTTTCTAGTGGTGGTCGTTATGATAATTTAAGCGAATATTATTCGAAAGAAGAACTACCAGGAGTCGGTGCTTCAATTGGTTTAACGCGATTGTTTTGGTGCCTACGAGACTTAGGCTTGCTTAAATTTTCAAAACGCTCAACCGCGGAATTTTTAATAGTTCCAATGAGTAAAAACGAGCTTCAAAAGTCTTTCGAAATTGCTGGTGAATTAAGAAAAGAAGGTAAAAATACTGAAGTTCTGCTTGAAGATTTTACTATGAAAAAAGCTTTTAAATTTGCTGATAAGCGAGGTGTTAAATATACTTTAGTAATTGGTGAAAAGGAGATTTCTGAAAATTCATTTATTTTTAAAGATATGGAGACTGGCGAAAAGCTAGAATTGGTCAAAATTCTAAAAAAATAGTGCTATTGTTTATTTTTTAAAAAATATGTGATATAATCATTTTATATCACTTTGGCGCCTTGGCGGAGTGGTTACGCAGCGGTCTGCAAAACCGTTTACACCGGTTCAAATCCGGTAGGTGCCTCCAAAATATTTAAGTAAAGGAAACCATATGAAAGAAGAAAATCAAAGAGTTGTAGAAATTCGAAAAGGTGAGAATGAGTCAAATGTTCGCCCAGTAGTTGTTGCTCCAGTATCAAAAAAGAAGAAATATAGTCAAACAGTGAAAAGTATTCGACAAATTTGCATTTGGTTTAATATTTTTACGGCTATGGTTTGTGCTTTAATCAGCCTAGTATATATTTGGTTAGATAATAATCTAGGCGAATTAATGGGAAAAGCTTGGGCTACATTCTTAGTGCTTGGTGCTTTTTCTCTATTTATTATGATTATTGCTCCACTTCTTGATAAAGATGAAGCTTAAGTTTAAACACGCCTTGACTTTTGTAGTTAAGGCGTGTAAAATATAAATATGCGCGAGTGGCGGAACTGGTAGACGCGAGGGACTTAAAATCCCTTGACCTAAACAGTCGTGCGGGTTCGATTCCCGCCTTGCGCACCAAATTTAACAATAGTAGGAGAGTATAATAAAATGACAATTGCAATTATTGTAATTATTGCTGTTCTTGTCCTTGTTGGGCTTTTTGTTTGGAGCCAATACAACGCACTTGTGCGGCTTAATGAAAGAGTTGAAGAAGCTTGGAGTGATATTGCTGTTCAGCTAAAATATCGAGCAGATTTAATCCCAAATCTTGTTGAGACTGTAAAAGGTTATGCAGCTCATGAGAAAGAAGTTTTCGAAAATGTAAGTAGCGCACGAGCTGGGTTGATAGGTGCTGGAAACAATGTTTCTGACGCTGCTAAAGCTGAAGGTGAACTTTCACAAGCGCTTGGCCGCTTGTTTGCTGTTGCTGAAAACTACCCTGAACTAAAGGCTAATGAGGGCTTTATACGTTTTCAACAACAACAGCAAGAAATTGAAGATAAAATTCAAGGTGCACGCCGATTTTATAATGGTGGCGTTCGAGACCTTAATATTAAGATTAAAGTATTCCCAACTAATATTTTTGCTAAAAAATTAGGTTTCGAAAAGAGGGAATTCTTCGAAGTGGAAGATAGAAAAGTAGTTGAATCTGCGCCTCAAGTAAAATTCTAATTTATTTTTTAGAGGTTTTATTAAATATGTATAGCTCAATTTCTCAGAATAAGCGTAATACTGTGATTATTTTCTCATTATTTATTGCGATTATTTCTGGGATTGGGCTATATTTTTCTTATGTCTATAACGATTTAACAATTTTTATTTTTACATTAATTTTTGCTATTTTTTATGCATTATTTCAATATAAGATTTCGACAGCAATTACTTTAAAAATGAATGGTGCTGAGCCGATCTCAAAAAAAGACGCTCCTGAATTTTATTCAATAGTTGAATCATTGTCTATTACTGCTGGTTTACCCATGCCAAAGCTTTATATTCTTAATGATTCTTCGATGAATGCTTTTGCGGCTGGAACTAATCCTGAGAATTCTGTGATCTGTGTAACAACAGGGCTTCTTGAAAATATGGATAAGGTTGAAATTGAAGGTGTGATGGCTCATGAAATTTCACATATTAAGAATTATGATATTCGAGTTTCAATGGCGGCGGTTGCTTTAACCGCTGTTATTGGGATGCTTTCCGATATTGTTTTAAGGTTTATTTTTCTAAATGACGACGATGATGATTCGAAAAATCCAATCACTTTAATCTTGGGATTATTTTTTGTTTTAATTTCGCCGCTTTTAGCTACAATAACGAGACTTGCAATTTCTCGTCAGCGTGAATTTTTGGCTGACGCGACTGCTGTTTCATTAACTAGGTATCCAGATGGTTTAATTAGCGCTCTTGAAAAGTTGAAAAATAACAAGCCTCTAAAAAGACAAAACTCAACAACGGCAAGCTTATTTATTTCCAATCCTATGAAACAGGGCTTTTTTCAGAGATTATTTTCAACACATCCACCTTTAGATGACAGAATTAGCAGATTGAAAGAAAATAGCACGAGGTTTTAATGTTTAGAAAGAAAATATTAAGTTCGAATGAAGAACAAATCAGTTTAGTTTATTTTTGGTATATAAGAATTAGAATTTATTTACGAAAAAATATATTGGAAAGGTTTAGAAAGTTTAAAGCGCGCAGGCCACATAGAAGCTTTAAAATTTCAAGAAAAATAGATTATGTTCGACCCTTAAAAATCGGGGGCTATTGGAATTTGTTAGGTCTTGTTTTTAAGCTTATTCGGGATAACAAAAAGATTTTTCGAAATCTTGTTTTAGTCTCAGCTTTAGCTGGTATTGTTTTCATTGGGCTAATGGACCAAAATTTTGTTTCGAGCTTGCAAGCTGTTGTTGATACTACTAACGGTGGAAATTTCGAAGGCTTTTTTGGTGAAATTGGCAAAGCCGGGTTGATCATGGCAGCAACGTTTAATAGTGGTGGCTTGGTGCAATCACCAAGTGAAATTCAACAGATGATGTTTGCCATAATAGTGCTATTTATTTGGCTCGCGACAGTTCAGATTTGTAGAAATATTTTAAGTGGAAAAAAGAACCTAAATTTAAGAGATGCTTTATATTCTTGTGGAGCTCCTATTATCCCAATGACGGTTATTGCTATTGTAATATTAATGCAATTAGTTCCTGTATTTATTGCAACGATTGTTGGTGCGGCTGCGAAAACAACAAGTTTTTTATCGAGCGGAATAGAACAAGCTGTATTTTTTAGTGCAATACTATTGCTATTCTCACTCTCAGCTTTTTGGGTTATGGGCTCAATTTTCGCAATGATTATTGTCACAATTCCAGGAACCTATCCACTACAGGCTCTAAAAATTGCTGGTGATATGGTTTCTCAAAGGAGGCTTGCAATATTGAAGAGAATTCTATTTTTAATATTTATACTTGCTTTAATTTGGTCGATTATAATAATTCCAATAATTATGCTGATGAATTGGCTTATTTCAATTAATGGATTCTTTGTCAATATTCCGATCGTACCTATATCGATGCTCCTAATGAGTTGTTTTTCTTGTGTTTTAAGTTCGGTTTATATTTACGTTTTATATCGAAGGATTGTTGATGGGGACAGATAAAAATACTCGATATAAAGATTTGCTAGAGATTTTGAATCGTTATTCTTTCGAATATCACACTCTTGATAATCCAAGTGTTCCAGATTCAGTTTATGATTCACTTTTTTCTGAGCTTAAGAAAATTGAGGCTGAAAACCCAGAAATAATATCAAAAAACTCACCAACACAAAGAGTTGGAAATACGGTTAAGGGTGGGTTTATTAAGGTTTCTCACGCTAGTAGAATGCTAAGTTTAAATGATATTTTTAGTAGTAAAGAAATTTTTGATTGGTTTGAGAGAATTAAAAAACTTGAACCAAATATTGAAGAGGATTTTTTTGCAGATATTAAAATGGATGGTTTAGCTTGTTCTCTTATTTTTGAGAATGGTGAATTTGTGAGAGCTGTTACTCGAGGTGATTCTTTTGTTGGTGAAGATGTTTCAAGCAATATTAGAACAATTAAAAATATTCCGCTTTTTTTACAGGCAAGTGGTAAATTTGAAAATTTTAAAAATGGAAGAACTGAGGTTCGCGGCGAGATTGTTATTTTGAAGGAAGATTTCGAAAAGATAAATCTTGTTCGAAAAGAGCATGGTGAACCAGAATTTGCTAATCCACGAAATCTGGCCGCAGGTACAATTCGCCAGCTTGATCCTTCAATTGCGGCTTCTCGACCTCTACATTTTCGAGCTTATGATCTAATTCGTGAAAATCCACAAGATATCCCTACTAACCAGTTCGCTTATGAAGCATTAAAAAATCTTGGTTTTACGATAAATGAGCAAGCTTCAAAAATTAACGGTTTAAAAAAAGTTATTGAGTTTATTGATTTTTGGAGTGAAAAGAGAAAAGAATTACCATTTAATACTGATGGGCTAGTTGTAAAAATTAATAATCGTGAGCATTTTTCGAAACTTGGAATTGTTGGAAAGCAGCCTCGTGCAGCAATTGCTTTTAAGTATTCCCCTGAAGAAGTTACGGCGGTGATTTCGGACATAGTTATTTCTATTGGGCGAACTGGTATTGCAACTCCTGTTGCAGTCTTTTCACCGGTTCAACTTGCTGGAACAACTGTTCGGCATGCAAGTTTACACAATGCTGATGAAATTAAGCGACTCGATGTGCGGATTGGTGATACGGCAGTAGTTTTTAAAGCTGGCGATATTATTCCAAAAATCTTACGGATTTTGCCGGAGCTTCGACCAGAAAATGCTAAAGTTTTCGATTTTAAAAAAGAGCTCGAGAAACAGTTCCCAGATATCGAGTTTTACCGACCAAATGGTGAGGTTGCATATCGTGCAAAAGGTTTAAATTCGAGCTTAATTTTGAAAAAAACGGTCACCTTTTATGCTTCGAAAGCAGGTTTGGATATTAAAAATCTTGGTGAAAAAAATGTTGATTTGTTGGTTGAGAAAGGGTTAATCCAAGATTTGGCTGATATTTATAATCTTCAAAAAAGTGATTTGTTAAACCTTGAACGCTTTGGAGAAACTTCAGTTAATAATCTTTTAGGAGCTATTGAGTCTTCGAAAAGTCCAGAACTCTCAAAATTTATCTCAGCTCTTGGAATTAGACATATCGGTGGCGAAACAGCAAAGCTTTTGGCGGAGAGATTTAATAAATTTGAAAATATTTGTAATGCAACGCTTGAAGAACTTCTTGAAATTGATGGTATTGGTAAGAAAGTTGCTGAAAGTATTTTAGCATATTTTAATGATGATGAAAATTTGCGAGTTTTAACAAAAATGTTTAATCTTGGCGTGAAAGTGCAAAATTTTGCAAAAAATGAAGGGATCTTAAGTGGTAAAAATTTTGTAATTACCGGAACGCTAAAAACAATGGCGCGTGAAAAAGCTGCAGAAAAAATTGAAGAGTTGGGTGGAAAATTCCAAAAAACAATTTCGAAAACTACAGATTTTTTGGTAATTGGCGAAAAAGTTGGTGCAACAAAAATTTCGAAGGCCGAAAAACTAGGTGTAAAAGTTATGGATGAAGATGAATTCTTGAAAGAAATAAATGCAAACTAAAATTATTGCAGCGTATCCTTGTTTGGGCAAAACTACTCTTTCAAAAATATCTAAAAAGCGATTTTTAGATATGGAATTTAACGAAAGTAGTAAAACTAAAATGATGAATGAAGCTGAAAGATCTCATTTTTTTGATTTTTGTGTACAGAAAATTGAAGAAGAATATTATTCGGGTAATTTCGAAATTATATTTATTAGTGAAGACGATGAGATTTTAAAGCGACTACTTTCAAAAAAGATTAGTTTTATACTTATTTTACCAAATATTTTTAAAAAAAGAGTGATGCAAGAGTATAAAAGGCGTGTTGTATGTCGTTCTGGTAAAAGTTGGTGGAATAGTGTTATTGAGCCGGAAATTAGCAATCTTCAAAACAGAATTGAATTTTACAAAAATAATGAGCTAGTTGAGGTTTATTTAACTGATGAGAATGAATATATTTGCGATAAGATTGCTTTATGGTGATTTTTTGATTTTTTATACTATTTTTGGTATAATCTAGATAGTATGAAAAGATATAATCCGATTGAAATTGAAGAAAAGTGGCAAAAAAAATGGGATGAATCAAAGCTTTATGAGGTTGAAGCAGATTCTTCGAAACAGAAAATGTATATTTCGGGAATGTTTCCGTATCCAAGTGGAGCAGGGCTTCACACAGGCCATGCAAGGAGCTATACGATTGTTGATTCGATCGCGCGTTTTTATCGCCAGCAGGGTAAAAATGTTTTAAACCCAATCGGTTGGGATACTTTTGGTTTGCCGGCTGAAAATTATGCAATTAAAACTGGAATATCTCCACAAGAAGCCACAAAAACTAATATCGAAAATTTTAAAAAACAGTTTAAACGACTTGGAATTTCAATCGATTGGTCGCGAGAAATTAACACTTCAAATCCAGAATATTACAAATGGACACAGTGGATTTTTCGCGAAATGTATAAAAAAGGTCTAGCTTACCGTAAAGAAAGCTATCAGTGGTGGTGTGATAATGATAAAACAGTTCTCGCAAATGAGCAGGTTGAAAATGGCCGATGCTGGCGTTGTGGTGAAGAAGTTTCGAAAAAACAAATGACTCAGTGGTTCTTTAAAATTACTGCATATGCTGACGAACTTTTGGCTGATATTGACGAATTAGATTGGCCAGAAAAGATTAAAACGATGCAGCGAAATTGGATTGGAAAATCTGAGGGTGCTGAGATTGAATTTGAAATTGCTGACGGAAATGCAAAAGGTGAAAAAATTAAAGTTTTTACAACTCGACCAGATACTATTTTTGGCGTGGCATTTTTAACTATTGCACCAGAACATGAATTGCTCGAAAAACTCTCTACTGATTTAACTAGAGAAAAACTTGAAGAATATAAGAAAAAATCACTTAAAAAATCTGAAATTGAGCGCCAAGAAAATAAAGAAAAGACAGGAATTTTTACTGGAAGTTATGCAATAAATCCAGCGAATGGTAAGAAAATCCCAATTTGGGTGAGTGATTATGTGCTTGGAGGCTATGGTGAAGGGGCTGTTATGGCGGTTCCTGCTCATGATGAGCGAGATTTTGAATTTGCTAAAAAATTTGATTTGGATATTATAAAAGTTGTTGAGAAGCCTGAGAGTATGGCGGATGATGATTCTTGCTATCATGGAGAAGGAGTTATGGTTAACTCTGGTGAATTTAACGGTCAAAAATCAGAGGATGTTCGCGAACAGATTTTAGGCTGGCTTGAAGAATCTGGATTTGGTCGCTCGAAAACTACATATAAAATGCGAGATTGGTTGATTTCTCGGCAGCGTTATTGGGGCTGCCCCATTCCTATTGCTTATGACAAAGATGGGAAAGAGCATTTAATCCCCGAGGATCAATTGCCTGTGATGCTTCCGACTTTGAGTGATTTTAAGCCTGATGATTCTGGAAAGTCGGCCCTTGCTAAGAGTAAAGAATTCATTACAGTTGAAATTAATGGCGAGAAAATGACTCGTGAAACCGATACGATGGATGGTTATGCATGCTCAAGCTGGTATCTTTTGCGATATGCTGACCCTCGAAATTCTAAACAAGCTTGGGATCCTGAGCTTGTAAATTACTGGGCGCCGGTTGATTATTATGTTGGTGGCGACCACGCGGTTGCGCATTTACTGTATATTCGTTTTTGGACTCATGTTTTTAGAGATTTGGGACTAACTAATTTTGCTGAACCAGTTAAAAAACTCCTTTATCACGGATATATCAATGCGGAAGATGGTTCGAAAATGAGTAAATCAAAGGGGAATACTATTGATCCGCTTGAAGTCATTGACCAAGGATATGGTGCAGATTCACTTCGAACTTATGAAATGTTTATTGCTCCATATGAAGTTGACGCTTCTTGGGATTCACGAGGTATAGCTGGAGTTTATCGTTTTCTGAATCGTATTTGGGTTTTGGTTCAAGAGTTTATTGAATCTGAAAAATCTGCTGAAAATCTTTCAAATTTTGCTGAAGTCCAAAAAATCCAGCATAAAACCATCAAGAAAGTTACTGAAGATTTTCACCGCGAAAGCCTAAATACTGCGGTTGCTGCTCTGATGGAATTTGTAAATGATCTTTATAAATTGAAACTTGAAGGTTTTTCGAACGATTGGCAATTTATTTTAGAAGATTTACTTAAAATGCTTGTTCCATTTGCTCCACATATTTCAAGCGAACTCTGGCAGCAGCTTGGAAATAATGACTTTATTGAAAAATCTGGCTGGCCAAAATGGAATGAAGAGCTTTTGAAAACTGATGAAATTCAAATTATTGTTCAAGTTAATGGAAAGCTTCGCGGGAAAATTAAAGTTTCGGCAAACTCTGAAAAGGATGAAATTCTTGCTATTGCAAGAGCAGAAGATAACGTTTCAAAATTCTTGCAAGACAAGGAGATTTTGAAAGAAATTTTCATTCCGAATAAATTAATTAACTTTGTAGTTAAATAATAAAATGGAGGTTTATTCCTCCATTTTATTATTTTTGCTGAAAGTCTTCTCTATTTGCATCAACTGCAACCCAACCGTCTTTATCTATATTTATATCAATTTTAGTATTTTCGCCAGTTGACGTTTTTTCAAAATTCTCAATTCTGGTAATTAATTTTGGATTATCCCCATCTTCTAGATAAACCTCGCCCTTAGCAGTAAAATCCCTGTCTGCATTCATAATACCAATTGCTGAATGGTTTGATTCACTGAGGGTGTAATTTTCAGGGTTTTTGTAATATTCGCCAGTTGAGCTTCTTATAGCGTCTCCTTTTTGTAGATGGATTACGCCGCCATTATCTGAAATTTTTTTAAATTTTGAAAAATCCATTTCAGAGTTGTCTAAACCTTTAGTTTGGCTTTTTTGGAAAATCTCTGGCGGGTGGTTTTCTTGATAATTTTTATAAGTATCGTGGCCAAACCAACCACCAAGCGCTCCGGCGAGCATCGCTAAAGTGCCAAATTGCTTTAACTTTTTTCTACTAATTTTTACTATTTCATTATTTTGAATTTGATTTTTTTTGTTTTCATAATTTTTCATAATGATTTTATTATAGCATAAAAACAATAAAAAGTCAATAATAGATTCATAAAAAGCTTGCTTTATCTTTAAAATTAAGGTATAATTGATGTTGAAGGAAAATAATAAACCTAAGGAGAAACTTTAAATGGCACAGCCAAAGAAACAGAGTAGTCCTCGAAAGACTGGTTTGCGACGCAGCCACTTACGATTGGATTTAGCTCGTCGAGTTAATAAAAAATCACCAGTGAAAGTTTACACAACTAAAAAACAATCTGGTAAAGCTCTAAACAAGCAACTCGAAGAAAACAAAACGCTAGCTGCTTAATTTGCTGGCGTTTTAATTTTTATTTGACAAAAAATAATAATATTTTAATATAGGAAAGAACCTTACGTAAAAATGGCATCAAATAGACATTTAGGAAGGATTGTTGTTCTTCAAACACTTTATGAATATGAATTTCGCTCTCAGGCGCAAGATAAAACTGTTGACTTGGCTGAGATTATTTTTCGAAATATGAAGCAATATGAGGAAGCGATTGGAGATAAGCAATTCGTTCAAGATTTATTAAACGGGATTATTGAAAGACAGGTTGAACTGGATACGAAACTTCAGCCAATGGCACCAGAATGGCCAATTTCACAGATTGCGCGAATTGACCGTAATGTTTTAAGAATGGGGCTTTATGAATTGCTTTATTCTCGGGAAACGGTTCCACCAAAAGTGGCTATAAATGAAGCAGTTGAGCTTGCTAAAGCGTTTGGTTCCGATAATTCAAGTAAGTTTATTAACGGCGTATTAGGAACGGCGTATAAGCTTTTTGTGGAGGAACAAAATGGCGAACAAGAAGGTTGAACATTTTCGAAAATATTTTCATAGAACACGCCGATCTTCAATTCAGGAAATTGTTCGTGAACCGACCGCTGGTGGCGTAATTTTTCGTCGTAATCAAAAAAATGAAGTTGAAATTTTGCTGATTCAAGACTCGAAAGACCGCTGGACGATTCCGAAAGGTCATATCGAAGAAGGAGAAACAGCTCAAGAAACTGCTAAGCGTGAAATTGGGGAAGAAGCGGGTCTTCATGATGTAAAAATTATTGGCTGGCTTGGCAAAATAAATTTTCGATATAGGCGAATCGATAAGCTTGTTTTAATGACAACTCAAGTTTTTTTAGTTAAAGCACTTGGTAATACTGATGCGATCCAAAAAGAAGATTGGATGAATGGTATTAGATGGTTTAGTTTTTCTGATGCATTGGATGAGATTGAATATGAAGATATCGGTAAGCTAATTTTGCTTGCGATGAAAAAAATTAGACAGGAGAACTTATAATGAGTGGAATTTTATTGGCGCCTTATCATGAATGGGCGAAAGAGAAACTTGGCTATGATTTCGAAAATATTGATTTATTAGTGACTGCATTAACACATCGAAGCTATTTAAATGAACATAAAAAATCAGCAAGTGAACATAATGAACGACTTGAATTTTTGGGCGATGCGGTTTTAGAGCTCGTTACTACTGATTTTCTATTTTCGAACTATGATAAACCTGAGGGAATTTTAACAGCTTGGCGTTCAGCGTTGGTTAGAACTGAAAGTATTGGTGCGGCTGGCGAAAGACTCGGTTATGAAAAACTAATTCGGATGAGCCGTGGTGAAAAACAAGGCTCTGCAAGGGCTCGCCAGCAGATTTTGGCAAATGCTTTCGAAGCAACTACGGGTGCTATTTATCTTGATAAGGGTTACGAAGCTGCAAAAAAATATATCACAGATAATATTTTGAGTACTCTGCCGCAAATTTTAGAGGAAGAATCTTGGCGTGATCCAAAGAGTTATCTACAAGAGATTTCACAAGCAAGAGATGGTTTTACTCCAATTTATAAAGTTCTTAAAGAGGATGGTCCAGATCACGATAAGAATTTCACTCTTGGTGTTTTTGTTGGTGATAAAAAAATGGGTGAAGGTGAAGGACCAAGTAAACAAACTGCTCAACAAGAAGCAGCTCGAGAGGCAATTCGAAAATATAAGAATAACGAAAAGAGATAAGTTGTGAATAATTTCGAAAGCAATTTTGGTAAAAATGAACTTCTTGATACAAGGGAGATTTTTAAAGAGTCGGAGCCGAAAATCATTTCAACATTTACTCCAGAAAATGCAAATGAAGCAAAGTCTGAATTTCTTGAAAATGATAATCTTTCTCACCCAAATAATGAATATGAAAAGTTAAATAGTAGTGAAATTGAAAATCTTTACCAAAATATTTCGAATGCAATTTTAGTGGTTGAAAACGATAATTCACTTGGTGAGATCGAGCGAGAAATGTACAATACTCAACTCGAAACAAGAATTAAAACTGTTAAAATGCTCGAAGCGGCCTGTAATTTTCGAAAAGCTGAAAGTTTAGCAGACAAACAAAAAGCTCAAGAAGAATTCATGAAAAACAATATTGAAGTTTATGGTGAGCCAGACTTTGAGATATTCCATTCTCTACTTTCAGATAAAATTACAAAAATTGATACTTTGAAGCTTGATGACAAAGGTGAAAAAATCCGTTCAGAGTTTTATGAACTAATCAAAAAGGATGAAATTTTAAATCAAAACATAGAAAGATTTAAGCCGAGCGATGAAGTTTTTCACAATTTTGGTGAGATTATTAAAGACTTATATTCAAAACAATTAGAACTTATTCCGAAAAAAGATGATGATAGATATTTAGCGGATGAGATTTTTGAAGTTTTCGAAAATATTTTGAAAGGTTTTGAAAAAGATGGATTTTCGAAATTTAATGTTGAATGGGAAGATTCTGGTGCGATTGCGGTTTCGGCAAAAGATAAGAAAATTTTTATTCCCAAAAATCGAAAACCAGTTTCAAAAAAAGAGCTTGAAGGTTTGGTTGTGCACGAAATTGGAACGCACTATATGCGTGCTCAAATGGGTGAGGCTTATAATAATCAAGCTTTAAGGACTGGGCTTGATGGATATATGAACACTGAAGAAGGAATCGCTCGTGCTATGGAAATGGCCGTAAAAGGCGATTATCAAGAAGCGGGTGTTCAACATTATTTGACGGCAGGCTTTGCTTATTTTAATAATATGAATTTTCGTAAAGCTTTCGAAGCTAATTGGAGAATGGGTATTTTAGACGGCAAAAATAATTTTTCGGAAGAGAATATCGATAAAAAACGTCAAATTGCTTATAGAAATACACAGAGGATTTTTCGTGGAACTGATGAGTTACCTTGGTTTAAAGATCTGAGCTATTTTAATGGTGGCCAAGAGATTTGGAAATATATTGAAGAAAATATTGATTCACCGACATTGATTGATGATTTTTTGCTTGGCGGGAAGAATAATATACATAATTTAGACCAGCAAAGGCAGATCTATGAACTTAAAGTTGGTAAGAAATAATTTGACAAAAATTAGATAACGTGGTAAAATTTAGATAATTTTAAATAATAAATTCAGCAAGGAGTGATTCTTTTATGGAAGAAAAAGTGATTTTTGGAACTTTTGAAGATGTGACTTTCACTGATGTTTCAGGAGAAAAGATCTCGGAAGTTAAAACTATCGCCAAAATTGATACAGGAGCTTTTTCAGGAGTTGTTCATGCTGAAAAAATTTTCGAAAAAGATGGTATTTTAAGTTTTGATCTATTCGGTGATGAAAAACTTCATTTTGAAACGCAAGATTTTAGGTTTCGAAATGTTCGAAACACTCATGGTGGTGTGAAAAAGCGTTTTTTGGTGAAATTTGGAATTTTGATTGAGGGCAAAAGATTTGAAGCGTTATTTGGGTTAGACAACCGTTCGGAAATGAAATTTGAAATGCTGATTGGCCGCGCATTTTTGATTAAAAATAATGTTTTGGTTGATTCGTGCCAAAAAATTAATCTTGATGAAGAATGGGAACAGATGGGAGAAAAACAATAATGAGAATTGCAATTTTATCAAATGGGCCGGGAAATTATTCAACAAAACGTTTGCGAGAAGAGGCAGAAAGTCGCGGGCATGAAGTTGAGGTTATTGCCTATGGAAAATGTTATGTTTCGATTGATGAAAAAAATCCAAAAGTGATGTATGATGGTGAGAATATTGGTAAATTTGACGCCTTTATTCCGCGAATTGCTAGTCATATGACCGAATATGGAACGTCTGTTGTTCGTCAACTTGAGGCGGCGTATCCACGAGCATTTTTTATGAATCGTTCGATCGCAATTATGCGTGCGCGAGATAAGTTGCGTTCAACTCAAATTATGGCAAAATATGG
Organism: Candidatus Saccharimonas sp.; assembly: GCA_015256915.3. Classification (NCBI taxonomy): domain Bacteria; phylum Candidatus Saccharimonadota; class Candidatus Saccharimonadia; order Saccharimonadales (SeqCode); family Saccharimonadaceae (SeqCode); genus Saccharimonas (SeqCode); species Saccharimonas sp. (SeqCode). The sequence goes on along the minus strand of CP076101.2, from coordinate 466,186 downwards.
TGTTTCGATCCCAAAAACGGTGTTTTCTCGAAATTCGAATGATATTGATGATCTTTTGGAAGAAATTGGTGGAACACCCGCAATTATTAAGCTTGCTCGTGGAACGCACGGCAATGGTGTGGTTTTAGCGGAAACTAAAAAGGCTGCAAAATCAGTGCTTCAAGCGTTCTATTTGACAAATTCTGATGGAACTAACGTACTTCTTCAAGAATTTATTAAAGAGTCGGCAGGAACGGATATTCGCGCTTTCGTGGTTGGATCTCAAGTGGTGGCAAGTATGAAACGTCAAAGTTTGGATGATGATTTTCGTTCAAATTTGCATAAAGGTGGATTAGGTGAGCCGATTAAACTTACACCTGAAGAAAAGCGAATGGCAGTTCGGGCAGCAAAAGCAATGGGCTTGACTATCGCTGGTGTTGATCTAATGCGTTCAGCACGTGGTCCGTTGGTTCTGGAGGTTAATGCGAGCCCAGGATTCGGGATTGAAAAAGTTACTTATCGCGATGTTGCAGGTAAAATTATTGATTATATTGAGCGAAATGCAAAACGCGGCAATAAAAAAGATAAAATTGGAGCATAAAAGAAAAAAGCGCAATCTATTTTGCGCTTTTGAAGTTGATTTTTATTTCGAAATTCTCACCATTTTTATGGATTTTAACACTTTCGAAATAAATTTTATCTCTTTTTGAAATTTCCTTGAGATTTACTTCTGCTTTCTTAGCTTCATTCTCGTTTGAGAACTCCAAAGTCGCAGAATTATTTACGATTTTTTGCAAAATTTTAGTTTTAAGTGAAGCTAATTCTTCTCTATGAACGCCTTCTATTATAGGACTAAATATAAAAAACCAAATTGCAATAAGAAAAAGCAAGCTACAGAAGATAAGGGCTATATATTCACCACTATATCTTTTCCAATCAAGCTTGATTTCTGCCCATTTTTCTTTCGAAATCATGTTACACCTCCAAATAAATGTACTAAACTTTCAAGATTATACCATGATTTTAATAAAAAGTCAATGATCGTAAATAACCCTTGATTTTTTTTATAAAATTTGTTAAAATGAGAAAGCTATAAAAGTTAATAAAAGGGAAATAATCTAAATGCTAGCAATCAGATTACAGCGATTAGGTCGCAAAGGTTATCCTGTTTATCGCGTAGCGGTTCAGGAAGCGCATCGGCATCCGTCGAGTGGGCGCGTAGTTAGCTATGTTGGTTCATATAACCCACATACAAAAGAAGCCAAGATCGAAAAAGAATTGGCTGAAAAATATCTTTATAATGGTGCTCAACCAACTCCACGAGTTGTAAAACTTTTGGAAGAAGCAGGAATTGAAATGCCAAAATGGGTTAAAAAACCTGCACAAAAAACTCGTGCAATCAAAAACGCCGAAAAGCTTCGCCGTAACCAACCAAAAGAAGAAGTTTTAGAAGAAGCTTAAAACTAAAAAATCACTTTTCATTTCGAAAGGTGATTTTATTTTTCGAAAAAGAAAAGCCAGCGTTTGCTGACTTATACTAACGATTAACATGAATGACTGTTTGACTGTCATTCTTTTCTAGATCGTAGCTCAGACCTATACTGTTAAGAACTGCTATATAATCTTCCAGTTCGTTATTTTTAACTGTAATTAAATCACCTTTCTTAACAAGCTCTGCTTTGATTTGATTTCTTTGCTCTTCTTTTTGTAGCTCGGGCAAATTTTGAAATTTAGCCCAGAAAGAGACTAGGGCTAATATGGCGCACATATATATACAAAAAGTAAAGAATGTAGCAGCATCGTCTTTATGTTTTTCATTCATAAGAATGTACCTCCAAAATAGAATATATAAATAATAACACTTTTGGTTTATTTTGTCAATTATTTGATAAAAATTTGAAAATTTGATAAAATATAAACATAAGAATAATCTAAAAGGAAAAGTGGTGGAAAATTATTTCGAAAAAATTAACCGACGGCGAGTCGGCCAAAATATTGAAGATGTTAGTGAATTCTATGAGGCGATTGAGCGTGCGAATTTAACTAAAAAATTATCTCCTGAACGCCCTTATGTTTATTTTACAATGGAAGTTTACGACAAAAGTAACGGTATTAAAGGTGGTGGTGGCTTGGGTGTTTTGGCGGCTGATACTCGGCGAGTGGCTGAAAAGCTTGAAATCCCATTTGTTTGTGTAACGCCGTTTTACCGAAGAGAGCTTCATCAATCAATTCATAATCTCGACCAAAGAGAAGAATTTATTTCGGTTAATCCAGGAGATTTCGGCTTTGAATATCTTGATGATGTTGAAATTTACACTGAAAATATGCCACCAGCCCGCCTAAATATTTTTCAAAAAATTCTTGGCTCAACACGATTTTTGACAATGGGTGAGAGTAATTTTGGTGAGCTTTATGCTGGAGATGGCTCTGGCGACCACAGACTTTATCAAGAAGTCTCACTCGGTTTCGGTGGCTATAAAGCGCTGAAGATGGTTGGGTTAAAGCCTTCAGTTATTCAATTAAATGAAACCGCCACGATTTTTGCAGCCGTTGCTCGGCTTGATGAGCTCGTTCGAAATGGAATGAATCTTTACGAGGCGATTGTTTATGTCCGAAAACACACACTTTATACAAATCACACTTTAGTTCAAGCAGCAGAAAGTGAATTTTCTTTTGACCAATTTAACCGAATTGTAATGCCAAACATCGAATCTTCAGCTTTGAAGACCTGGATTTTTGGGCTTTTTCGAAATGATAGGTTGAAGCTTTCAACGCTTACAATCGAACTCGCTGAAGCAAAAAATGGTGTTTCGCGGCTTCACGCAAATGTTGCAGATTATCATGATATTAATGGTGATAAAATTAAATTTAAAGCTATAACAAATGGAATTGATTTACCAACTTGGGTTTTGCCTGAGATTTTAGAAGATTTTCGAAATAAAGATATTTTTGATAAATTTGACTTACCAACAGAGAATTATAAAGAAAATTTAGCAAAAATTAGTGCAAAAGATATTCGAGATTTTCGAAAGATTGGTCGAAGAAAACTAAACCAGATTTTAGCTCATAGAAAAGATCAATATGGCCATGCGGTACAAATCCCTGAAAATGCGATGCTTTTTGATTTTAAACGGCGATTCGTATCTTATAAACGCCCTTGGATGCCTTTTGAAAACATGGAAGAGCTTCGCCGAATTTTGCGAGAAAATAACGCTCATTATATTTTGGCAGGAAAAGTTCATCAAGGCGATACTGAAATGCGAGCTACTTTAAATTCTGTACTTTCAAAAATTGAATCAGATGATTTCTTGCGTGAAAGAGTTCATTTTATTCAAGATTATGATGAAGAATTAGGCTTAGCCTTGGCTGTTGGTTCAGATGTTTCGATAAATGTGCCGATTGTTGGGCTAGAAGCTTGCGGAACTTCGTTTATGAAAGATTTAGCAAATCTTAAAATGCTAATTTCAACGGCTGATGGTGGTGTTGCGGATATTTCGCCGGCACCTTGTTTAGAAGTTAGTGGCGCAAATTATAATGACGAATTGAAGTCTTTGTATCTTCAAATGAATCGGGCTGGGCAGATTTTTAAAGATGATTATTTGCTTGAAAAACAAATTCGAAAACAGCTAAAAGGCTATGTTCCTGTGGTCTCTGGCTCTCGAATGATGAAAGATTATTTGCGACTTATTTTTGGAAAATAATAATTTTTAAAACCCGCGAAGATGCGGGTTTTTAGTTATTTTTGTGCTACTCTATTCTATAATGGACAAGATGGGGGGCATATCATTTTTATTAATTCTTACAAGCCTCTTGAGTGAGATTTTCGCACCCTCTTCTACGGTGGACGCACACTCTGAAGCTTTAAGCGGAAATTTTCCCCGATAAGATATTACTCCTTCAAGAATAGCGCATTTTTGTTCTGGTAATACTTTTTTTATTGTTGCAATAGTTATACAAGAATTACCTTTTTGGTCTTTACTAAATAGAACCTGTACAATATCATGCCTAAGAAACATAAAGGTACCTCCAATAATTTTAAGCCTTTCGGCTATGGGATTTCACTATAATAACATAAAAAATAAATAAAGTCAAATAAAAAGCCCTCGAAAATTTTCGAGGGTGAAGTGCAGCGGATCCTTATCTCTCTTCAGCTGAGTCCCAATGGGGAACTCTATTCAAGGATGATGAAGATTCTTTTTGCTGAGATTGATGTGGGCGGCCACCGGTTGATGAATGTACTGCATTTTCTGCCATTGGCATTCCTCCTGTTTTTAAGTCCGTGGACTGATTTTTATATAATATCACTAAAAAATAAAAAAGTCAAGTATTTTTTATAAAATTGAAAAAAAATCGAAAATATGCTAAAATATGAGTTAATTATGGCTACAATGAAAGAATTACGCGAAGAGCGATTGAGAAAATTAGAAGAAATTAAAAATCTTGGGCTAAATCCATATCCTGCCAAAACCGAACGAACGGCAATGGCTGGCGAAATTGTGAATAATTTCGAAAAAATGGAAGGCCGAGAAGTGAAAATTGCTGGGCGAATTGCTGGAATTCGCAAATTTGGAAAACTTGCTTTTATTGTTCTGCGGGATTTTTCAGGGAAAATTCAGCTTTTTATCACGGCTCAAAATATAGCTGAAACCTCGAAAGATCAGAATCTAATTGGTTTGAAAGATCTAAATCTACTTGATGTTGGCGATTTTGTTCAGGCGAACGGAAGAGTGATTCGTTCGAAAACTGGTGAAATTTCAGTTGAAACACAAGAGTTAAAGCTTCTTTCTAAATCTCTTCGCCCGATGCCAACTGAGCAAGATGGTTTTACGAATAAGGAAGAGCGTTTTCGAAGGCGTTATGTTGATATGAACGTAAATATTGAAGTTCGTGATCGTTTTGTGCGCCGTTCGAAGTTTTGGCAAGCAACACGCGATTTTTTGAACGCAAGAGGCTTCTTTGAAATCAATATTCCCGTTCTCGAACATACAACTGGTGGGGCTGACGCTAATCCATTTGTAACACATATGGATGCACTTGATAATGCACAATTTTATCTTCGAATTAGTCATGAGTTGCCGTTAAAGCGTTTGCTTGGTGCTGGTTTTGAAAAAGTGTATGATCTTGGCCCACGCTTTCGAAATGAAAATTATTCAGATGAACATTTGCCTGAGCACATTGCGATGGAATGGTATGCGGCTTACTGGGATTGGCGAGATGGTTTGAAGTTTCAAGAAGAGATGTTTAAATATGTTCTGGAGCAAACTTTTGGAACTTTACAATTTAAGCTTGGTAGTTTTGATGTTGACCTTTCGAAAAAGTGGGAGGAATGGGATTATGCTGAAACTATCGAAAAACGATATGGTCTAAATCCTTACAATTGTTCGCTTGAAGAAGTTAAAGCGGCTTTGAAAGCTAATAATTTAGAGGTTGAACAGACTGAAAATAAAGCTCGTGGAATTGATAAACTATGGAAAAATATTCGAAAAGATGTTGTTGGACCAATTTGGTTGGTTAATACGCCGACATTTATTTCACCACTCGCAAAGACTCATCCAGATTCACCAGAAATGACGCAGCGAGCACAAGTTGTGATTGCGGGTTCAGAGTTGTGTAATTTATTTAGCGAATTGAACGATCCAATTGACCAGCTGAATCGTTTTGTTGAACAACAAAAAATGCGAGATAACGGTGATGATGAAGCGATGATGCTTGATATTGATTATGTTGAGATGCTAGAATACGGAATGCCGCCAGCTTGTGGAATGGGATATTCAGAGCGTGTCTTTTGGATTTTCGAAGGTGTTACTGCACGCGAAGGCGTACCTTTCCCACAATTGAAGTATGAAATCTCAGAAATTACGAAAGATATTTACCCAGAGTTAAATCTCTAGTATATTGACTTTTTTCAAGAAATATGTTAAAATAATGTACGAATTAAGCTTTTAAAAGTTATAGTTCGTACATTTTATTTTTCGAAAGCTAAAAAACTCTTTTGAAGTTTGCTTTTTGGCGCTGAGTCTATAAAAAATTATGGATTCGGTGCTGAAAAGCAAAAATGGAAAAAAAGGAGGTCATAATGATGGCCAATATTGAAATCTTTAATCTTACGAAGCATACAATTAATATTGTAGATGAAGACAATATAACTATATTAAAAATTGTATCAGAATGTTATAGTCCTAAAATAGAGATTGAGATCTCCGACAATGGAGCACTTGGAGGGGTTCCAATGTCAAAGGTTGAATCTATTGAAATAAGAGATTTACCGCCCTTCAAGGTTGGTATACTCTATATTGTAGATTTTGAGATTGCGTATACCGCAAGAGCTGAAGGCCGGACAATTTCTGATTTATTGATAGTTGGTGAATCTGCATATGGTGAAGATGGTAGTTTCATCGGATATCGTAGTTTGAGCTTTTTTGAATAATTTTTGGCTTTCGAAAAATCCTTATACCTCGCAAAAATGCGAGGTTTTCTTTTTTTGAAAAAACTTTAAAAAAGTTCCAAAAAACTGTTGACATTATAAAAAAAATTAGGTAAAATAGTATAGCGTTAAACAAATGGAGTAAAAAACGGAGTTTAGCGAACACTTTAACAATTTAATTGTGCAAATTTATCGTCAGTCTATTTTATAGATTATCAATTTGATAATTCTTTTTATGGAGAGTTTGATCCTGGCTCAGGATTAACGCTGGCGGCGTGCCTAACACATGCAAGTCGAGCGGCAGCGAGTTTTACACTGAATTCTGGAAGCTTCTAGTTGAAAGAGAAGATTTATTCAAGAATTTTGTGTAAAATGTCGGCGAGCGGCGGACGGCTGAGTAACGCGTGGGAACGTACCCCAAAGTGAGGGATAACGCATCGAAAGGTGTGCTAATACCGCATATGGTCTTCGGATTAAAGCCTTCGGGCGCTTTGGGAACGGCCTGCGTAAGATTAGATAGTTGGTGGGGTAATGGCCTACCAAGTCGACGATCTTTAACTGGTTTGAGAGGATGATCAGTCAGACTGGAACTGAGACACGGTCCAGACTCCTACGGGAGGCAGCAGTGAGGAATCTTCCACAATGGGCGAAAGCCTGATGGAGCAACGCCGCGTGCAGGATGAAGGCCTTCGGGTTGTAAACTGCTTTATAAGTGAGGATTATGACAGTAACTTATGAATAAGGATCGGCTAACTACGTGCCAGCAGCCGCGGTCATACGTAGGATCCGAGCGTTATCCGGAGTGACTGGGCGTAAAGAGTTGCGTAGGTGGTTCAATAAGCGAATAGTGAAAGCTGGTGGCTCAACCATTCAGATTATTATTCGAACTGTTGAACTCGAGAGCAGAAGAGGTAGCTGGAATTTCTAGTGTAGGAGTGAAATCCGTAGATATTAGAAGGAACACCGATGGCGTAGGCAGGCTACTGGGCTGTTTCTGACACTGAGGCACGAAAGCGTGGGGAGCGAACCGGATTAGATACCCGGGTAGTCCACGCCGTAAACGATGGATACTAGCTGTTTGGGGTATCGACCCCCTGAGTAGCGAAGCTAACGCGTTAAGTATCCCGCCTGTGGAGTACGATCGCAAGATTAAAACATAAAGGAATTGACGGGGACCCGCACAAGCGGTGGATCATGTTCTTTAATTCGATGATAACCGATAAACCTTACCAGGTCTTGACATCCTTGGAATCTTTCAGAAATGAGAGAGTGCTTTTTAAGAGCCAAGTGACAGGTGATGCATGGCCGTCGTCAGCTCGTGTCGTGAGATGTTTGGTTAAGTCCATCAACGAGCGCAACCCTTGTCAGTAGTTGTATTTTTCTACTGAGACTGCCCCGGTAACGGGGAGGAAGGAGGGGATGACGTCAGGTCAGTATTTCCTTACGTCCTGGGCTAGAAACGTGATACAATGGCTAGTACAATGCGCAGCGAAGCCGCGAGGTGAAGCAAATCGCATCAAAGCTAGTCCCAGTTCGGATTGTAGGCTGAAACTCGCCTGCATGAAGTCGGAATCGCTAGTAATCGCAGATCAGCATGCTGCGGTGAATACGTTCCCGGGTCTTGTACACACCGCCCGTCAAACCATGAAAGTCACTAACACCCGAAGTCCGATTCGTCGGGCCTAAGGTGGGAGGGATGATTGGGGTTAAGTCGTAACAAGGTATCCGTACCGGAAGGTGCGGATGGATTACCTCCTTTCTAGGGAGAGTTATGCCAAAGGTTTGAGAAATCAACCTTTGAAGCTAGGTCGGTCTTTTCGAAAGTTTCTGTAAATTTTACTTTCGAATTTAGCCTTCTAAAGGTAAGACTAAAATTTACCACAGATTGAGATAGATTGCACAATTAAATTGTTAAAACTAAATAGCCTTTCGAAAGATTGGCTATTTTTATTAATAAGAAAAAAACTCTTGCATTTTATTAATAAATAATATATACTATTATAGTATTCGTTAAAATCTGGGGATATAGCTCAGTTGGCTAGAGCACCTGTTTGTAAGCAGGGGTCCAGGGTTCGAGTCCCTGTATCTCCACCAAAGAAAGCTTTTGAATATTTTTCGAAAGTTCTCTTTGGCAAAAAGCCGAATATGGGCGATTAGCTCAGCTGGTTAGAGCGCGTCACTGATAATGACGAGGTCGGAGGTTCAAGTCCCTCATCGCCCACCATAGAACTCCCAAGAGGGAGTGTTTTTATTTTGTAAAACTTTTAAAAACTCTTGCATTCAAATGTAAAATAATATATAATAGTATTTACTTAGCGAACGTTCATCCTGAACCTCTCAGGAGAGAATATTTATTAAATCAGTAGAAAATGCATTTTAATAGAAAATAAATAAAATTGCAAAAAACTATTGACAAAAAATATTCAAAAATATATAATAGTAAAGCGTTTAAGATCAGGATAGTGAGTTCGAATCTTTCGAAAGTTGAACTTATGGTTTTGCTCTTAAAATGGGAGCGAGAAATTTAACAATTTGGTGATGTAAAAGAAGATAAGAATTTAAGATTGACGGCAAGTATTGGTTGTTACCAATTACTAGTTAAGTCAATGCATAAAAGGTACTCAAGGGCACACAATGGATGCCTAGACGTATATTACCGATGAAGGACGTGGAAGACTGCGATAAGCTTCGGGTAGCTGTCAACAAGCTTTGATCCGGAGATTTCCGAATGGGGAAACCCAGCACGAGTCATGTCGTGTTGCTCTCAACTGAATACATAGGTTGTGTAGTGGGAACCACCTGAACTGAAACATCTTAGTAGGGTGAGGAAGAGAAAAATAAATAATGATTCTGGGAGTAGTGGCGAGCGAAACTGGAAGAGCCCAAACCTTTTAAGTTTCTACTTTGTAGATAAGCTGATAGGCGAATACTTAATAAGGGGTTGTGAAATTACATAAGACCAAGTCAGAATGCTTAACTTTGTTGAGTAGTCTGACTTGCGATAAAAGGCTATCAACTTTTAGTAAGGTAAGAAATTTGCGTGGTTAGCAGAATAATTTGAATGACTAGCCAAAGAACGTGAAAGCCGTGTACGCGAAAACGACGCAGACCTTATATATGTTTTTTCGAGTAGGACGGGGCACGAGAAACCCTGTTTGAATCCGGCTGGACCACCAGCCAAGGCTAAATATAATATACGATCGATAGTGAACTAGTACAGCGATGGAAAGGTGAAAAGAACCCCGGGGGGAGTGAAATAGAACCTGAAATTAGGTGCCTACAAGGAGTCGGAGCAGTATTTATACTGTGACGGCGTGCTTTTGTAGAACGATCCAGCGAGTTAATTTCATGCGCCAGGTTAAGTCAAGTGACGGAGCCACAGTGAAAGCGAGCCTGAATAGGGCGATAAGTGCATGGGATTAGACCCGAAACCGGGTGACCTAACCATGAGCAGGTTGAAGCTGCGGTAACACGCAGTGAAGGACCGAACCATTGCGCAGTAAAGCATTTGGATGACTTGTGGTTAGCGGTGAATGCCAATCGAACTCGGAGATAGCTGGTTCTCCTCGAAATAGCTTTAGGGCTAGCGTCATGTAATATAGCCAACGGGGGTAGAGCTCTGTAAACGACTGGGGGCAACTGTACCCACCGTTAACAAACTACGAATACCGTTGGTGGTACCATGGCAGTTAGAACATCGGGGCTAAGCTCGGTGCTCAAAAGGGAAACAGCCCAGACCATCATCTAAGGTCCCTAAATTAACACTAAGTGGGAAACAAGGTGAAATTTCTAAACAGGTGAGGATGTTAGCTTAGAAGCAGCCATTCATTTAAAGAGTGCGTAACAGCTCACTCGTCAAGAGATTTTGCGGGAAAATGTAACGGGGCTAAAGTGTTATACCGAAGATATGGATTTCGTTATTCCTACGGGTTTAACGGAGTGGTAGAGGAGCGTTCCTATCGGCAGTGAAGCTCAATCGTAAGGTTGGGTGGAGCGTTAGGAAGTGAGAATGCTGGAATGAGTAACCATAAGAAAGGTGAGAACTTTTCGGCCGTAAGAGCGAGGTTTCCAGGGCTACTGTAATAATCCCTCAAGAAGTCGGCCTAGCCGAGGCGTAGCAGCGTAGGCGATGGACATCAGGTTAATATTCCTGAACCGGTTATAATTTGTATACTGTGTACGGTAAATTAGTCGAAGCGGATTATTGGTATATATCCGTCCAACTTAGCGGGAACGCAAAAGGAGTGAAAGTTAATCTACGGATTAACGATTTTGATGAAAGTACTGGCTAGAAAAGCAGATATACGCGTGGTTATAGCCGCCCGTACCGCAAACCAACACAGGTGCTCGAGTCGAGTAGACTCAGGCTTACGAGAGACCCTTCGCTAAGGAACTCGGCAAAACAGCGACCGTAACTTGATAATTGCCTCCGCATCATTCGATGCGAGTCGTGTTTCAAGCAATTAGGTTAAGATTAATGGTATATATGAGTATCTTAAACTCTTTACCGAGATAGAACAAGTCAAATGGCTTAGCTTGGAACGTGGCAAACTCGTATCAAACGATGCGGAGGCCGCAGCAAAAGAGCCCACGGAACTGTTTACCAAAAACACAGGTCCCTGCGAACACGAAAGTGGATGTATAGGGGCTGACTCCTGCCCAGTGCTGGAAGGTTAAGGGGAGTGCTTTACGGTGCGAACTGAAGCCCCAGTGAACGGCGGCGGTAACTATAACCGTCCTAAGGTAGCGAAATTCCTTGTCAGGTAAGTTCTGACCCGCACGAATGGAGTAATCATGTGGGCACTGTCTCGGCGAAGGACTCGGTGAAAGTGCATTGGCGGTAAAGATGCTGTCCGTCCATGCCAGGACGAGAAGACCCCATGGAGCTTTACTACAGCTTTACATTGACACGGGTTACATCATGTGTAGCATAGGTGGGAGGCTTTGAAGCAGATACGCCAGTATTTGTGGAGCCACAGGTGAAATACCACCCTTGATGTAGTCTTTGTCTTACCATTGCCGTTATCCGGTAATGGGACCGTAGAGGTGGGTAGTTTAACTGAAGCGGTTGCCTCCTAAAGAGTAGCGGAGGCGTTCAAAGTTACAGCTTCGGATGGAAATCGAAGTGATAGTGCATGCGCAAAAGCCAGCTTGACTGCGAGAATTACAATTCGACCAGAGTGGAAACACGGAGCAAGTGACCCGCTGTAAGAACATTGTTCATTGAATGTGGGATCGACAGCGCACACGGATAAAAGCTACCCTGGGGATAACAGGCTTATCGCGCCCAATAGTTCACATAGACGGCGCGGTCGGCACCTCGATGTCGGCTCATCACATCCTGAGGAGCACCTTCCAAGGGGTTCGGCTGTTCGCCGATTAAAGTGGTACGCGAGCTGGGTTCAGAACGTCGTGAGACAGTTCGGTTTATATCCGGCATGGACGTAAGGATTCTTGAGGAGATTTGTCTCTAGTACGAGAGGACCGAGATGAACGAACCTCTGTGTATCGATTGTGGCCACCTGCCGCAGCGTCGAGTAGCTATGTTCGGTTAAGATAAGCGCTGAAAGCATATTAAGCGCGAAACTGACTCCAAGATTAGGAATCCCATGAGGACACACGAAAGATGATCTGTTTTGATAGGCGCAAGGTGTAAACCTGGTAACAGGCTAGCCGAAGCGTACTAATAGTCCAATCGCCTTTTTATGTCCATATTCATTAAAATAATCTTGTATTATTGGCGTGAATATGGTAGACTTAACTAGTGTTTGGTGATTATCAAAGATAATCGCTAGTCAATCTAAAATCTTGGCATTACCAAATGATACCAAGGACATCGAAATGAGGTTTTGGCTCACCGCTTAGGAATTTGTGGCGAGTTGAAGCGCAAAACCTTTTTTCGGTGCCCATGGCGCTGGGGAAACACCTGTTCTCATTCCGAACACAGAAGTTAAGCCCAGTAGCGGCGAGCATACTACGAAAGTGGGAAAATAGCACGGTGCCGAATTATAAGAAACTCCTCCTAACCGGTGGAGTTTTTTCGTGTTGAGATTTGTTGAAAAAATAATTGAGAGTATGATATAATATAAATATATGGAATTGGAGGAGAAAATAAAAACAACAAAAACTTTTGAAGAACTTGTTCCGAGTGATTTTGTGCATTTACATACGCATACTTATCACTCACTGCTTGATGGCTTAACTAAAATTGACGATTTGGTTGACAATGTTAAAGCGAGTGGAATGGAAGCTGTGGCTATAACTGACCATGGGACAATGTCTGGTGCTATCGAATTCTTTAAAGAGGCAACTTCAAAAGGTGTTAAGCCTATTTTAGGAATTGAGGCTTATGTTGCAGCACGAACTCGCTTTGATCGAGATCCATCCTACGATAAACCGCGTTATCACTTAGTCTTGTTGGCAAAAAACCAAATTGGTTGGCAGAATTTATGCTCACTTACAACCAAGGCTTGGGTTGAGGGTCAATATTATAAACCGCGAATAGATCATGATATTATGGCAGAGCATTCAGAAGGCATTATTTGCTTGAGTGGCTGTGCTGGTTCTGAAATTTCAGAATCAATTCGGGCTGGAGATTTCGAAAAAGCAAAAGAACTCGCTAACTGGTACAAATCGGTTTACGGTGAAGATTTTTATCTTGAATTACAAGACCATGGTCACCCAGAATGCCCTAATCACTGGGAGGTTCAAAAAGAAATTAATGACGGTCTATTTAGGCTTCATGAAGAACTTGATATTCCAATGGTTGTAACTTGCGATTCACACTATTTAACCCATGAAAATCAAGATGCGCATGAAATCCTTCTTTGTGTCGGAACGGGCTCATACTTAAATGACGAAAAGCGAATGAGTCTAAAAGAATTTGACCTTTTTGTCACTGACCCGAGAGATATTATCGAGCGATGGGGAAAAGTTGACCCTGAAATCATTTTGAATACCAAAAAAATTGCAGAAAAAGTTAATTTTGAGTTTGAATTTGGTAAGATTTTAATTCCAAAATTTCCACTTCCAGAAGGTGAAGAAAGTGAAAAAGGCTTTTTAGATAAGTTAGTTTTTCAAGGTTTAGGTGAAAGATATGCTGGAATTCCTGTTGATGAAGTGAAGAAGATGACGATTCCTGAAATTCGTAAGAAACTTTCGAAAGAAGTTATTGAGCGAGTTGATATGGAGCTTGGTGTTCTGGATGGAATGGGTTATAATGGTTATTTCTTGATTGTGCAAGATTTTATTAACTGGGGAAAGTCTCAAGGAATTGTTTTTGGGCCAGGGCGAGGTTCGGCTGCTGGTTCGATTATTGCTTATGCTCTGCATATTACTGATCTTGATCCGCTTGAATATGACTTGCTTTTTGAAAGGTTTTTAAATCCTGATCGAATTTCAATGCCAGACATCGATGTTGACATTCAAGATACGCGTCGAAATGAGGTTATTCAATATTGTACTGATAAGTATGGTATTGATCGTGTGGCGAATATTGCGACTTTTGGTAAAATGATGGCGAAAAACGCCGTGCGAGATGTGGCGCGAGTTTTGGAGGTTCCTTATTCTGAAGCCGATCGTATGGCTAAATTAGTTCCAGATCCAAACCAAGGCCGCCATATACCACTTCGAGTTTCGCTCGAAAATGACCAAGATTTAAAGCATGAATATGAAACTAATCCAACTGCTAAAACTGTTTATGATTTTGCAATGCAGCTTGAAGGTACGATTCGAAACCACGGTGTTCATGCTTGTGGCGTTGTGATCGCGCCAGACGATTTGGTGAAATATCTACCTCTTGAAATGGCACAAAAAGGTGTTGTGGCAACTCAAGTTCCGATGGGCCAGGTTGAAGATTTAGGTCTTTTAAAAATGGACTTTTTGGGACTTAAAAACCTTTCAATTATTTCAACTGCGCAAAAAATTGTCAAAAAAACATATGGTATTGACCTTGACCTTTCGAAACTTGGCCTTGATGATAAAAAAGCTTATGAATTATTAGCTCGTGGTGATTCAACCGGTGTTTTTCAGCTTGAATCCGCTGGAATGAAGCGATATCTGCGGGAGCTTAAACCTTCAAAGTTTGAAGATATTATCGCCATGGTTGCACTTTATCGACCTGGGCCAATGAGCGAAATTCCAAAATTTATTGCTCGAAAACACGGTGAAGAGCCAGTTACTTACTATGAAGATCATATGGAGAATGCTCTTAAAAATACTTATGGAATTTTGGTTTATCAGGAGCAATTTATGCAGATTTCGAAGGAAGTTTGCGGATTTACTGGTGGTCAGGCGGATACGCTTCGAAAGGCCGTGGGTAAAAAGAAAATCGACTTGATGAAGAAAATGAAGGGCGAGTTTATTGAAGGAGCAGTAAAACATTCTAACGCCGACCGAGGAAAAGTTGAGGCTTTCTGGGAACATTTGGAGGAATTTGCTAACTATTGTTTCAATAAGTCGCATGCGGCGTGCTATGCTTTAATTGCCTATTGGACAGCTTATATTAAGGCACATTACCCAGATGCTTTCATGGCGGCATTAATGACAGCCGACTCTGATGACACCGACCGTTTAGCGATTGAGATTGCCGAATGCCGTTCTATGGGAATTGAGGTTCTTGGTCCAGATGTAAATGAATCATTCAAGGATTTTGCAATTGTACCACACGAGAATAAAATTCGTTTTGGTCTTTTAGCGGTGAAGGCTGTTGGTAGTGGTGCAGTTGATGCAGTTTTGAATGCTCGAAAAGCTGACGGTAAATTTACTTCAATTTTAGATTTTGCAAAACGTGTTAACGCCCGCCAATTTAATAAAAAGGCCTGGGATTCATTAATTATGACTGGGGCTTTTGACCAATTTGGAACTCGCTCAGATTTGCTTTTTAATCTTGAAAGAATCCAGGAATATGGTTCGAAATCTCAAAAAGAGGCACTTTCAGGCCAGACTGATTTATTCGGCTTTGCGGGTGCTGAAGATATGCGAGTTGAATCATCAATTGAATTAATCAACGCGCCGAAACAACACACCGACAAGGAGCGTCTAACTTGGGAGCGTGAGCTTTTAGGGCTTTACGTCTCAGCGCATCCACTCGACAGATATGTTAAATATTTCGAAGAGCAAACTCAGCCACTTTCACAGGTTCAACCGAATACTGACGGTCAAAAAGCGACTATTGGTGGAATTGTGATTGATATTCGAACGATTATAACGAAATCTGGAACAAAAATGGCGTTTGTGAAGATGGAAGACAAAACTTCTGAAGGAGAGGTGATTATCTTCCCGAATCTTTATTCTGAAATTAGCGAAAAGCTTAAAATTGATGCGGTTTTAAAAATTGAAGGAAAAATTTCCGCCCGCGATAGGGAAGGTAATTTAAAATCTGATGCTCAGATTATAGCAGAAACAGTTTCGATAATAACAGATGAAGAATTGGAAAATTATGAATCTACTGGTCGTAGGGCAGATGACTTAAAGGCGAGAAAAGTTCCTCAAACGAAAACAGTTTCGCAAAATGTTTCAAATATACAGAAAAAAGCATTTACTCCTAAAAATAATAGCAGTGCGGTTTTGAATAGATCTTCAGAAAAGTCGACATCAAATCCGTCGAGATCAGCAGAAAACTATCAAGCTGAAAAAATACAAAGAGTCTTCGTACATATTAAAAATCCAAGTGATCATGAATCATTGCTTTCAGTAAAGAAGATCTGTGGAAAATTCCCAGGTATGAGTGAGATAATTTTGGTTCTCGGCGAGGTTGAGAAATCTGCAATTCGAATGCCATTTAAAGTTGACTCAAATTCAGATTTGCCAAAAGAGCTAGTGAGATTACTAGGCGAAGATTGCGTTGTTCTTAAGGATTAAAAGTAAAATAAAATCTCCAGTTAGATTCTGGAGATTTTTAATTATTCTAAATTATTATTTTTTGAAAGGTTTTGCAAGTTCAAGTTCTGGGTGAGCTTCTGCAATTCGCATTAATTCATTATATTTTGCAACTCGATCAGTTCGTGAGAGTGAACCAGTCTTGATCTGCCCACAGCCCAATCCTACAGCTAAATGCGCAATTGTTACATCTTCGGTTTCACCTGAACGGTGGCTCATAACAGTATTGTAGCCATTATTTTGTGCTAATTTTACAGCTTCGATTGTTTCTGTCAAAGAGCCGATCTGGTTTGGTTTAATAAGAATTGCGTTCGCGACACCTAAATCGATTGATTTTTGTAGAAGTTTCGAATTTGTAACCATTAGGTCGTCACCAACAAGCTGAATTTTTGAACCAAGTTTTTCGGTAAGAATCTTCCATCCATCCCAGTCATTTTCAGCTAAGCCATCTTCGATTGAAACAAAAGGATATTTCGAAGTTAGATTTTCATAAAATTCAATCATCTCTTCACTTGAAAGGATTGCATCGTTAGCTTTTAGATCATACTTTTCTTCTTTATAGAATTCACTTGAAGCTGGATCTGAAGCAAAGGCGATATCTTTGCCAAGTTCATATCCAGCGTCTTTAATAGCTTCTGAAATCAATTCAAGCGGCTCTTCATTGCCATTTTGAACTTTTGGAGCATAACCACCTTCGTCGCCAACAGTCGTTGGGTAATTTTTAGTTTTCAAAACTTTTGCTAAAGCGTGGAAAGTTTCTGCACCCATTTGAACTGCTTCGAAAATAGTTTTTGCACCAACTGGCATAATCATGTATTCTTGAATATCAGTTGCCCAGCCAGCATGTGCACCACCATTCATCACATTCATCATAGGAAGAGGAAGATTTGGTGTTGAATTTGTTTTTTCAGCGATATATTGCCAAAGTTCTACACCTTTCGCATTTGCAACAGCTTTTGCAGTAGCAAGTGAAACTGCTAAAATTGCATTTGCTCCGAGGGAAGATTTATTTTCTGTGCCATCAAGTTCAATCATGATTTTATCAATCGCTTCTTGATCTTCAGCATTCTTGCCGACTAGGGCTCCACGAATTTGGTTATTCACAGCTGAAACTGCTTTCGTTACGGCTTTTCCACCAAAAGCTGAACCACCGTCACGAAGTTCAAGAGCTTCACCCGAACCTGTTGATGCCCCACTCGGAACCGCGGCTCGGCCAAAAGCTCCGTTTTCTAAAATTACATCCGCCTCAACTGTTGGGTTGCCACGAGAGTCTAAAATTTGTCGTCCTTTAATGTCTTTAATTGTGTATTCCATATTTCCATTTTAGCACCAAAAAAAGCCTTTCGCAAGAGTTTTATTTCAAAAATATTATTTGCTAAAAGTGGCCAAACTATGGTATAATTATTTTAATATGAAGATTTCTCGAAAGAAGGAAAATGCACTCGTCTTCTTCAAAAACCTTGCGATGACGACAACTGTTTTTAGTATTGTTTTAATTTTAGTTTTTTTAACACAAGGCTGGCGGCTTGATGAAAAATTTGAAGTTCAACAAACTGGTTTAGTTCAATTTAATTCTTCAGTTTTAAATTCAATTGCCGAAATTGACAAAAAAAAATTGTCAGAAGGAACACCTACAAAAATACTCGCAAAACCAGGAAATCACGAATTTTCAATCTGGAAAGAAGGCTATAAAACTTGGTGGCGGCGTGCTGAAGTTAAAGTTGGTGAAATCTTGTGGCTAAATTATGCAAGATTAGTTCCAAAACAACTTAATGAAAAGAGTTTTCTAAATATTTTAAATTTAAAATCTGCTCAAGTTTCACCAGATAAAAAGAAGATTTTTGTAATTTCTGAAGACAACAATGGTGAAGCGGCTTTTTGGCTGATTGATATTTCTTTAAGGGAGCCAAAAATCTCAAGAATTAATTTTAACTTGAATATTTTTGAGCGCGATTCGCAAAATAATAAAAGTATAAACCAAACCAATTTTTATAAAATTGCAGAAAATTTACAATTTTCGAAAGCTTCAAATGATAATAAAAAAGCGCTCTTAAGTTTTAAAAATGGCAATAAACTTGAATGGCTTATTTTGAATTTTGAAAATCCAGATGAATCTATTAATTTAACTCAAAAATTCCATATTGATTTTTCGAAAATTATACCTTCAAATGATGAATTAAATAAACTCATTGGAATTTCTGGATCAGATTTGCGAGAAATCAATCTTTCAAATAGTACAATTTCCGCAGCAATTTTAAGTGATGTTGTTGATTTTGAACTTTATGACAAAGAGAATATTGTTTATGTTGAGAAAAAAACAACGAGTAACGATTTTTCGGTCGGTCTTCGAAAAAATGATAAAAATATTGAAATTGCGAAAAATATAAAAAATCAACCAAAGGTTGCGATTGGGCGATATTATCGAGAGAGTTACGTTTATATTGGGCAAGACTCGAAAATTGATATTTATAAATCTGCTAGCTGGACAGAAAAAATGCATTTAACCAAAACGCTTAATTTGAAATTCTCGCCAGATTATTTAAAGCTAAATGGTGAGTCTCGGATTCTAGTTGCGAAAAAGGGCAAAGATGTTTATTCTTTTGATATTGAAACGCGGAATGAATATCAATTCTCGGTATCAAATGATGGTAAGATAAAATGGCTTGATGATTTTATTTTAGG
The DNA here is from genome assembly GCA_015256915.3 of Candidatus Saccharimonas sp. NCBI lineage: Bacteria > Candidatus Saccharimonadota > Candidatus Saccharimonadia > Saccharimonadales (SeqCode) > Saccharimonadaceae (SeqCode) > Saccharimonas (SeqCode) > Saccharimonas sp. (SeqCode). Next base: position 447,222 of record CP076101.2, on the reverse strand, counting down.
TGATTTTGAAGGTGAAAGAATGGCGATTTATGATTTTGATGGAATGAATAAACAAATTCTTTCGCGAGCAATTTCGAATCTTCCATTTACGCTTTCTAATGATAATAAATATATTTATAGTTTTATTCAGAATAATTCTGGCGGATATTCTTTGAACCGTTTAAAAATGACAATTGAAGAATAGAAATATTCTTTTTAGAATTTTATCTAAAAGCTGATGATAATGTTCATTTTTTGGTGTTTTTTATTGATTTTTTACCGATTTTAATATAAAATTTTAATTATTATGAATAAAAAATCATCTAGACTTTATTGCTTCTCGCCAACCATAATGTTAATTACTTTTATTTTCGAAAGTTTTTCAGCGGCATTTGCAATTTTTAAATATAAGCCAAGTAAAATTCGCACACTAATAATTTTACTTTTAATGAGTTTGGCAGGCTTTCAAGCTGCTGAATTCATGGTTTGTGGGACAGAGCATTTTTCTGGAATGGATTGGGCTAGGTTTGGCTATCTTGCAATAACGCTTTTACCACCACTTGGTTTGCATTTAGCACACGAAATTTCTGGTAAAAAAGCAGGTATTTTGGTAAAAACTTCTTATTTAACTTGTGTACTTTTTTCGATTTATTTTGTATTTGTAAGTAGAAGCGTTTTTACCGGAGAAAATACTTGTCGAGCGAATTATTCAGTTTTTAACACGCCAAATGGAGTTGCAACATTGCTTTATACGCTTTATTATTATGGGTGGCTTTTTGTAGCGGTATTTTTCTGCTGGAGTCAGATTTCGAAGATGTCAAGAGAAAATAATCGTGGAATTTTACGAATATTTATTTCACGTTCTAAAAAACTTAATGAAATTATAAATAGTGAAAACCTTCGAAAAATATCAGCTTTAAAATGGCTGATCAGCGGGTATATTGCGTTTATTTTACCAACAACAATTGTGAATATTGTAAACCCATCCACGATTGAAGGAATTCCGTCAATTATGTGCGGTTTTGCAGTTTTGATGGCGATTGTTTTGATTGGATTTGTTGCTCCGAGAACGCTTGAACTAAAAAAGAAATAATCTTATATTTGTTGAAAAAACAAAAATATGGTAAAATAATACCAATATGAAGAAAAATCTTACACTTGTTGTAAATCCTCGCTCAAGCGGTTTCGAACTGATTCGAAAAAAGATTTTGCCTTTTTTAGATGAAACTCATTTTGAAAAAGGTAGTTTTAAAACTTTTGAAATTCAACCAACTTCACCTATGGAAAATGCTCATGAAATGGCAAAAGGATTAGAGGATGATGATATTATTCTAGTTGCTGGTGGTGATGGAACGGCACATATTGCAGCAAATGCTGTGGCTATTTCTGAAAAAAAGAACATAAAAATCAAATTTACAGGATTTGGAAACTTCAACGATTATGCTCATAGTTTTTCAAAAAATAGCGGAAAAGCGGCAATTAAGTCTTTTGAAACATTAAAGGTTCAAGCTAAAATTAGACCAATTGAATTAAGAATTAATGGTGAATTTTTTAGATATGCGCCACTTTACGCAACGGTTGGCTTGACTGCTGAAATGGCTGAAATTTTTGAAGGTGGAAGAATCCGAAAGGTTTTGAAAAAGGTTTATAATCGAAATATACGTTTAATTCTTTCGCTTTCTGCTGCAACACGATTTTATTTTAAACATTGCCGTAATCACATTTTAAATCTTTCGAAAATTAAAATTAACGATGAAGATTTTTTAAATATTCCACAAAATCCAACTGATATTGTTTTTATGAATGGGCCAAGGATGGCTAGGATTATGCGAAGCTCAATTAATAAAAATGATAGTGATAATTTTGGATTTGAAGTCTTAAATTCAGCAGGACTTATACGGAATTCTCCGTTCTTAATAAAAGGTTTTTTTGGTAAAATTCCGCTTAAAAGGGTTGATCGTGTAGAGATAGCTTTTCGAAAACCGCAAAATATTGTAATTCAAATTGAAGGCGAGGTTTGCAAAATTAAAAAAGTGCAAACTATTGAAGCGAAGATAAGCGATAAAATAATTGAGATTTTATAGAGGTTGAAATGAACGAAATTGAGCTAACAAAAAAACTTATTGAAATCGAGAGCGTTTCTGGGAATGAGACAGAGATTTTAGAATTTTTGGCAGATTTTTTAAGGGAGAATTCGGCCGAAGTTTGGCAAAATAAAGATTTTGCGGCTGGCGTTTTAAGAATTAGAACAAATGGAAATGAGTTTTCGAAAAGTAGTCGAGCAATTATTTTGACAGGGCACATTGATACCGTTTCAGCTGGTGATTTGCGAGCCTGGGAGAGATCACCTTGGGAAGCGACTGAAATGAACGGAAAAATTATTGGCTTGGGTGCGAGTGATATGAAAGGTGGGCTAGCGGCTCAATTTATTGCTGGTCTTGAATTTGTCAAAGAAAATAATTTTGAAAGTAATTTTGACCTTTGGCTGGTTGCAGTTTCTAATGAAGAAATTGATGGCCGTGGAAGTCGAAATTTTGTAAAATGGTTGAATGAACAAAAAGAATTTGATTATAGCGAATTTTTTGGAGTAATTGCCGAGCCAACAAATTGTGAAAATATTGAAATTGGTCATCGTGGAAATCGTTTTGTTCGATTAAAATTTAAAGGCGAAAGTGGCCACGCTTCACAACAGGCGAATTTTCAGAAATCTGCACTTTCGAAAGCTTCATTCTTTCTGTCACGAATTGATGATATTTTTAAAAATTGGCAAGAAAGTTTTTCGAACGATTTTTTAGGTTCGCCAAGTTTGGTCCCAACTTCATTGAAATCTGGTGAAGATAAAAGTCCAAATAAAACTGCGCCTTCTGCTGAATTGATTCTAGATATTCGGACCACGCCTGAACTTGACTCTGATTTTAAAAATACCTTCAATTCATTGGCTGAAAAATATGATTTTAAGTGGGAGTATCATAGTGAGCCGGTTCCTTCAAGCCTTGTTTCAAAAAAATCAAGGGTTATTGAAAATATTTTGAAAGTTTCAAAATTAAATGAAGAATCGATTATGGTTAGTCCAGGAGCAACCGATCAGGGCGAATTCGTGAATGGGTTGAAAAATGCTCAAATAGTTGTTTTTGGGCCGGGTGAATGGGATGAAGCTCATCACCAGAATGAATTTATATATATAGATAAGCTTTCGAAATATAAAACTTGGATTATTGATTTTTTGAAAGAATTTTAATTGAAAGTATTGACTTGAACGATGCTTTTTGGTAAAATTAAAACATACGCGGGTTTAGCTCAGTTGTTAGAGCGCTTCCTTGCCATGGAAGAGGCCAGGAGTTAGAGTCTCCTAACCCGCACCAATATGGATATGAAAATGACTGCTTAGGCAGTCTTTATTTTATAACAGTATAGGCTACTAAAGTTTTCAATATCCTTCGATTAGTTTATTTATATTTTAAAGTTTCTCAATCTTATTGCTTAAGTTCTAAATTATTACTAATTAGCTTGCTTTCGAAAGGGAAGGCTTCTATTAAATAATTGCCAGATTGTTAAGTTTCACATTTGAAGGTTTTGCTAGTCCTCAGAGGTGATTTACATGGAATCGCCTCAATTGGAGCAACAAAATAGACCTACGGCCATCTGACCCCGTAGGTCTAATCCTTCTATAAACTAAAAGAAGCAGCTACCCATCAAGTAGCTGTTCCTTTTTTGGTACCGCGAGCCGGACTTGAACCGGCACGAGCGTAATGCTCACCAGATTTTGAGTCTAGCGTGTCTACCAATTCCACCATCGCGGCTTATTATGGTTTTGACTATTTACATAGCTCATTATCTATTGTATACTAAGAGTAGGGAAAAATCAAGAGAAATGAATGATAATAATACAAAAAATCAAAACAATGGATTGAATATACCTGAGAGGCAATTGCAGAGTACTTTTTCAAATGATAGAAATCGTGCTGCGATTGAATTTCGAAGGCAAAAAGTTCAACAGCTTTATCAAAAAGCTAATACTGAACAAATTTTAGAAATTCAGCAAAGCAAAAAAGAAAATCAGCCAGAGAAAATTAACTTGGCAGAATATTTAAAAAATCAAAATAACTCTAAAAAAGTTGATGTGCGGCGAGAAGAATTAATTAAAAACTCAATTGAGGAAGTTTCGAAACCATTTCAGCCGCAACCAAAAGCTAGTTTTAATTCTGGTGTTGGTCAAGAGACTGACGAATTTAAGACTCGTCAAAAAGTTATTCAACCGCTCCAGAATAAGCAAGATATTGTAAAAGTTGATGAAAACTCACATAATTTAGGAGCGATAAAATATAAGCCTCAGCAAGCTGTTCAAAATTTATATAATATCCAGCAAGAAAATCAGCCAAGTGAGCAATGGAAACGATACCACGCGGCTTGGCAGAATTATTATCAAAAGTATTACGAAACCTATTATTCGGCGGCCTTGAAGCAGCAAAAAAAGCAAACGGCAAATATTCAATCAGAAGTTGTGGAAGATTTAACGGAAAGCCAGAAAAAAGAGCGAGCTTTGGCGAAGCTTCGAAAAGATATTTCAGAAAAAGCGCGTCAGAAAACTGAGAAAATTCGAAAATCCCGTCATTTTGTACCAATTTTTTCAGCAATTGTTGTGGTAGCTTTGTTTCTATTTTTGCAATATAATAGATTGATTTTTGCTTCAGTTGAAGCTTATGTTGCGCCGGGAAATTCGAATGCTACTCAAACAATTTATAGCCCGAATTCTTCTAACTCGGTTGGGCAAGAGCCAAAATTGATTATTCCGAAAATTAATGTTGATGTTCCAGTTGTTTATGGTGTTGGGAATGATAGCGCATCTCAATTGAAAGCAATGGAAAAGGGTGTTGCACATTTTTCAATTCCAGGCGCAAATGCGGTTCCGGGGCAAAATGGAAATACCGTTTTGAGCGGGCATTCAAGCAATGATCTGTTTGATACAGGCGATTATAAATTTATTTTTGCTCAGCTTGATAAACTTAAACAAGGTGATGTAATTTATGCTAATTATAACGGCAAACGATATACTTATAATGTAACAAAAACAGAGGTTGTAATGCCAAATCAAGTAAATAGAGTTCAAATTGGGACAGATAAACCAATGCTAACTTTGATTACTTGCGTACCTCTTGGAACTGCTGAAAAGCGTTTGCTCGTTTTTGCCGAACAAGTTTCTCCAGATCCAACCAAAGCTGAAAAACCAGCCAGCCAGGAGAATTCTGATAATAAAGAAGTAACGCTTCCTAGGAATTCTCTAACATTTTTTGAAAGATTATTTAGTTGGAAATGGGATTAAGATAATAAATCGCTCAAATTTAAACTTGAGCGATTTATTTTTTTAAAACCCTTGAAAATTTAGTAAAAATAAAGTAAAATATACATAAGCTAAATAGGGAATAAAATGAGAGACGAAATTATCATAAATGGAAAAAAATATGATGCAATTACGGGTAAACTTTTAAGTGCTCCAAAAAATAATTATGATATTAAAAACAAAGATATTTCGAAAATTCATAATAATTTGCAGCGTTCAAGCACTTTAAACCGTAAATATGTTACAATTCCAAAGAGACAAGGAGTTTCTCTTCGCCAAGATGAAATGATTAGCCAGTTTAAGCGTCGCCACGATTATCAAGAGGCGATTTTACGCGCACGTGAAGCAAAAGAGACTCAACAAGACCGAATTTTAATTTCACGTTTTTCGAAAAATTCTAAAACAATCTCGCCAATTACGAAAGAACAAATTAAAGAAGCTGAGAAGATTGCACCTTTCGAAGAGCATCCACTTGCTAAAAAAGCTAATGAAGAACTTAGAGCGAAAAAATCTCAAAAACAAGAAATTTCAAACCAAGAAGTTAAAGAATTTGCAATTAGTCAAGCAATTGAAAAGTCTCGCGAAGAAAGCAAAAAAAGCCGTGGAATTCATCGAAAGAGTTTTTTTGCGCGCAAGAAGTTTATTAGTTTCTCGATGGGTTTTGCTGTTGCGATTTTTGGCGTTGGATATCTAACTTATGTTAACTTACCGGATATTGCAAGTAGGATTACAGCTTTCCAATCTGGTATAGCAGTCGAAACTCCTGCTTATATTGCAAATGGATACTCTCCAAAAGGCCTAGCTTATTTTGATGGAAAAAATGTTAATTTTGAATATAAAAAAGGTGATTCTAATTATAAGGTTCAACAATCGCAAAGTGGCTGGGATAGTTCGGCATTATTGCAAAATTATGTTACAAAAAAATGGAGTGAAGATTATTCAACAACTTACAGCAATGGGTTAACAATTTATTCGAATCGTCGTGGGGAATCTGTTTGGGTGAATAATGGAAAACTTTATAAAGTTGAGGTCTCTGGCAATAAGATTTCGGATGAAGAAATTCGAAAAATAGCAACTAGTCTTAGTGCATGAAAAGTAGCTTTAGCTACTTTTCATTTTGGGTTGAGAAAAAATAAAAATTAAAGTATAATAGATAATTATGAAAGCAAGAACTCGTTTTGCGCCAAGTCCAACTGGATATATTCATGTTGGAAATGTTCGAAGCGCACTTTACCCCTATTTGATCGCCAAGCAAACCGGCGGAGATTTTATTCTGCGAATTGAAGATACTGACCAAGCTCGATTTGTCGATGGTGCGGAGGATTTAATTCTTGATACTCTAAAATGGCTCGGTCTAGATTGGGATGAAGGTCCAATTTATAGCAAAAAAAATGAAGAAAAAGGTGATTTTGGGCCATATCATCAAACTAAGCGCCGCGAAAAATATCTTGAATGGGCGCAAAAAATGATCGAAAAAGGCCTAGCTTATGCCGACCCATATTCACCAGAGGAAGTTGAGGAATTTCGAAAAAAAGCTAAATCTGAAAAACGTGCATTTTTATACCGTAACCATCGCCCGGAAAATCCACCAGAATGGAAACTCGGAATGCCACTTCGTTTTAAGACACCAGAAATTAAACGTTATACTTGGCATGACGCTGTGATGGGTGAACTCTCAGCTGGTCCTGAGGCTTTAGATGATTTTATTTTGATTAAAGCGGATGGTCTTCCAACTTATAATTTTGCACATATTGTTGACGATTTTGAAATGAAAGTTACGCATGTAATTCGTGGTTCGGAGTATGTTGCCAGCACTCCAAAATATCTTTCGTTATATGAGGCGCTTGAAATTCAACCACCAATTTTAGCTCATTTACCGCATATCTTGGCGCCGGAAGGTAATAAGAAGCTTGGTAAACGCGACGGTGCAAAAAGTGTTAGCGAATATCGAGTAGATGGAATTTTGCCAGAGGCTATGCTGAACTTTCTGGCTCAACTTGGCTGGAACGATGGCACTGAACAAGAAATCTTTACTAAAGAAGAATTAATCGAAAAATTTTCCCTTGATCGTGTGCAAAAATCTGGTGCAAGGTTTGACGAACAGCGACTTTTATGGCTCAATGGTCAGTGGATCCGCAAAATTTCTCTTGAAGATCTATTTAAGCGTGTGCAAGATTTTTGGGGAGAAAATGCTAAGAATGCTAGTGAAGAATACAAAAGAGAAGTTCTTGGTCTAGTTTTTGATCGCTTAAAAACACTTAAAGATCTCCCGCTTGCTAGCGAATACTTTTTTGCTGAACAACAATCTGATTTAGAGATGATTTCGAAAAATAAGCAGCTTAAAAAACTTGAAAAATCGCAAGTTGCAGAGCTTTTGAGTTTAGTAATTTTTGAGGTGGAGCAGCTTGAGGAATGGAATGATGATAAAATCCAAGAATTGCTAAACAGGTTGCTTGAAAAGACTAGCCAGAAACCGGGAATTCTATTCCAGATTATTCGAATTTCATTAACTTGGGCGCCATTTTCACCAGCCTTGAATCAAACTCTACGAGTAATCGGTAAGGACGAAAGCGCAAAACGCCTTAAAAATTCACTACAAGAAATTGAGAAAATGTAAAAATAAGCTCCGCGACAAACGGAGTTTATTTAATATTTTCGAAAATAATTTTAGCAATCTCTCGCGGTTTTTCCATTGGCGACAAATGGCCAGAATTTTCAAGGATATGAAAATCTGATTTAGGGAAGTTTTTGCGAAATTCCTCTTCATTAAAAGGCTGAACCGTTCCATCTTTATCGCCAATAATAGCAATTTTGATATAATTCTCGGTTTTGAACACTTTTTTGTCAAGTGCTATTGGGATTGTTGATTTTTGCGCGAGTAAATTCCTTGCTGAGTTTTGACATAAAAACATGTTTTGATAAATATTTTTATTTGCTTCAAGCGACCAAGTTTTTTGGAGAGTAGCTGCTTTGAAAGGTGAGAAAACTGGTAGATTTGAAAAAATCATTAAAAATCTAGATTTATTTAATAATTTCATTCCAGCTAAAAATGAATCGCTAGGCTCAAAAACTGGATTTATAATAATGGTTGGAATTTTTTTCGAAATCTCATCATCGCTGATAAAATAAGAACTAAAAGAGTGGCCAATAATAAGATGAATTTTACCAAAATTACTAAGTTTTGAAATCATCTTCTGGTAGAAAATTCGAAAAATATCGATATTTTGAAAGGTATTAAGTGAACTTTTACCATGAGCCGGTAATTCACAAATAATAATTGAATATTTTTTTGAAAGCTCAAATCCAAGTGGAGTTAATCCAAAATAGTTTCCACCAAAACCATGAAAAAGAACGGCAATTGGTTTACTTTCTTCTAAATTTTTATATATTGAAATTTTATTACCGTCAATATCGATAAATTCATTTTTTAGCTCTCTTCGCCAAGATTTTAGATTCATTATATAATTGTACCATTTTTGAGGCCTAATTACAAAATGCACTTTCGAAAAAGTATAAGCTGTGATATAATATATCTAAAGCTTAAGAATTTTTAAATAAAAAGAAAGGAAAAAATGGCAAATCCACTGCGACTAGTGATGATTCGTCACGGGCAAAGTGAGGCTAATATTGTTCAGCATGCGCAAAAGCTCGGGCAAAAAATTGATCTAGAAAAAAAGGTTGAGGCGCGTGCAGATTGGCGACAGCGGCTCTCGCCGAAAGGTAAAGAGCAAGCCGAGAAGGCAGGGAGAGAACTTTCGAAAATTTATGGAAGTTTGGATTTTTTTGATTCGAAATATACTTCACCTTTTATTCGAGCAAGAGAAACTGCTGCAATTTTAAGTGGAGAAAATTGCCATTTCTGGAAGATTGATGATTTACTCTCAGAGCGAAACTGGGGGATTTTTGGTCGTGTAGATATGAATGAGCGAGTTGATAATTTTCCAATTACAATGAGATACCTCTATAATGATCCATTTTTTATGCGGCTTGATGGCGGTGAGAGCATTTTTGATGTTTATTTGCGTTTTCGAAGTTTTTGTGAGCGTCTAAAGAGAGATGAGTCAAACCAGAATGTTTTGATTGTTTCTCATAAACAGTTGATTCAATCTGCTTGTTATTTAATTGAAGGATTTTTGCCTGAACATTGGAATGATAATCGAATACGAGATATTTACGATGTGCCAAATTTGGGAGCAATTGAGTATTCAAGAATCAATCCAATGAATGCGAGTGATGTTCGTGAAAATTTTGCTTGGCGGAGGGTTTTGAATTTAGGCGAAGCTGACGGAAAATATGGAGATTGGGAAGAATTTGATATTCGCCGAGAATTTTCGAATGATGAATTATTAGCTCAAATTAATGAAAATAAACCTTTTTTAAAATAGTTATTGACAAAGCTTAAACGTTTTGCTATAATTCTATTACAGTTGATGTGTTATCAAGGGCGATGTTTGTTTTCTCCCCTAAATAACACTTATAAATAAAAATAAATAACAAAAACCGCCCAGGGTGGGCACACATCAACAAATAAATCACTGCTTGAAAAAGTGGTGATTTTATATTATAATGAATAAGATTATGTTTAAAAAAGGAATTCAAAGAAAACTTGAAAAATATGTTCGAAAATATTTCGAAACTCATCCAGATATTAAATTAATTACGGTTGCTGGTTCTGTTGGAAAAACTAGTACAAAACTTGCAATTGCAACTATCTTGAGTCAAAAATATCGTGTACGATTACACGAAGGAAACCACAATACACATTTGAGTGCTCCTTTAGCGATTTTAGGAATAAATTTTCCTGGAAATCCTCGTAATTTTTGGGAATGGCATAGAGTTTTTAAGGCTGCAAGAAAGCGGATTAAATCACCTAGTGATCAAGAGCCGCAAATTATCATTCAAGAACTTGGAACTGACCACCCCGGTGATATCGAACGGTTTAGCAAATATCTTGCTCCAAATATAGCAGTAATTACATCTGTTACTCCTGAACATATGGAGTTTTTTGGAAGTATCGATGCTGTTGCGCAAGAAGAACTTGAAGCTGGGAATTTTGCTGAAATGGCAATTTTAAATCAAGATGATATCTCGCCAGATTTTTTTAAATATATTCGAAATTCGAATATTGCAACTTATAGCTCGGTTGGTGGAGCTAACTATAATTTTATAGCTAATAATTTCTCTTTACTTGATGGCTTTAGCGGTAAAATTCAAACTCCAGAATATGGTGAAATTAATGTTCGAGTAAAAGTTTTTGGCGAACATTCTCTTAGGCCAATTGCTGGTGCAGTAGCGGTCTCTATTAAGCTTGGCTTGAGCCCGCAAGAAATTGTAGGTGGGTTGGCAAGTTTGAAACCAGTTCCTGGTAGAATGAATTTTATGCGAGGCGTTAAAGACTCTGTTTTAATTGATGATACTTATAACTCGAGTCCGGCCGCATTAGAAGCTGCGATCCAAACACTTTATTCTCTTTCTGCACCTTCGAAAATTGCAGTTATTGGAAGTATGAATGAGCTTGGTGAGGATTCTGCTTTTGAACATCAAAAAATAGGTGAAATGCTTGATGGGGTTTCTCTTTCCTGGGTGGTTACTGTTGGTGAACATGCAAATAAGTTTCTTGCTCCAGCTGCAAGATTGCGGGGCTGTCAGGTTTATGAAGCAAAAAATGCAATTGATGCAGGAACTTTTGTTCATAAGATTATGGAACGAGGTACTCTAGTTCTACTTAAAGGCTCTCAAGGTAAAATTTACCTAGAGGAGGCTACAAAAATCCTACTCTTAAATAAAGATGATGAAAAATGGTTGGTTCGTCAGGACGAAAAATGGAAAAAAACCAAAGATGACTTTTTTAGTAGCTTCACAGAAGTTGCTGAAGATGAGGTTTAGATGAAAGAAATTTTACCAATTGTTGATGAAAATGATAAAATTATTGACGAAATTGATAAGGCTGAATTTGATAAAACTACGGGGCGAATTTATCGAACGGTTTCACTAATTTTATTTAATTTAGATGGTGATTTTTTGATTCAACGGCGATCTTTTTCGAAAGCTACATTTGCTGGAAAATGGCAAAATTCGGCAGCGGCTGGCCATGTTCAGATTGGTGAAAGTTATCTGGACGCGATTCATCGTGAAACTATTGAAGAAATTGGCTTGAACTTGCGATTTCAAGATTTCATTAAAGTTGAAAAGGTTTTTATTCATACCAAAGAAAATAAGCGTCGTTTTATGCAAGTTTTTGCTGCAAAAATGAATTTTAATCTTGAAGATCTAGCGATTGCGCGTGATGAAGTTGCCGAAATTAAGCTAGTGAATTTTAAAGAATTTCAAAAAATGATTAAAGAACATCCTGAAGATTTTACGGATTTACCAGAAGTTACATTAAAAATTCTTGAAAAAGCCCGAGAAAAAATTGAAAAATAATTATTCGCAAGCAATTTTATAAAGGGCTATTCCGGTTGCAACTGAAACGTTGAAACTTTCTTTTTGGCCAAACATTGGAATTTCAAGAGTTCTATCGCATAAATTGAGTAATTCTTTCGAAATCCCTTCAACTTCTTCTCCCAAAAGCAGTGTAATTTTGGCATTTTTATCGGCTACAAAATCTTTTAAGAAAATTGATTTTTTGCTTTGTTCGAGCGCAAAGATTTCGAAACCTTGACTTTTTAGATTTTGAATCGTTTTAAAAATATCTTCAGAAATTTCAGCTGGAACAATTTTTTCAGCCCCAAGCGCGGTTTTATGAATTTGTGAATCAATTTTTTGTGCAATGTGTGGCAAACGGCCAGTTTTTTGAAAATTTTCGTCCTTTAAAATTGGGAAGGGCGAATATCCGCTGAAGATAATTTTTGAAACTCCAAAGCCTTCACTAGTGCGTAAGATTGCGCCAATGTTATGAGTTGAACGAATATTGTGCGCTAAAACAACGATTTTACGATTTTGCACACGGTTTTGATTTTCGAAAGAGTTAGGATTTTTCATTATTTTTTTATTTTAGCAGATTTTTTAAAAAATAAAAAGAGCCCAAAGGCTCGAATTTTAACGCTTGTTATTTATGGCGTTTAAGTTTTGATAATGTTCGACCGATGATTTCATAGGTGTATTTTGCGAGCCCTGGTGAAACCCCACCGGTATTTATTATTTCGAAAGTATACTCGCTTTCGTAAAGTCCTTTTTTAAAAGTTACCAACGATGAGCTTTTGTTGTCAGTTTCTAGTTCTTCAACTTTAACAAAAGCAGAATATTTTGAAAGTATGCCAATTTTTGCGCGAAAAGAGTTTTCGATTTTTAGAAAAATGTTCGAGTGGTTTTCGAATGGGATATTTATCTCTTTTTCTACTTCTGGGCAACTTTCGAAAATAGCTTGCTCGATTGTTTCTTTAAGGTGCATTTTTTCTTACCTCGTTCTAAAAATTTCGCTTGAAGCGATGAGAATATTTTAGCATTTTTGATTGAAAAAATAAAGTGCTTGTGGTAAAATTAAGTTAATGGAAGAAAATAAAATTCAGCTAATGCGTAGGCAAAAGGAAGAAGAAGCGACCGAGCAACGAGCTAGAATCCTTGGGCTAACGTATCTTGATACACGAGATTTCGAAGATATTTTTCCTCTCGCAAGAGATCTTTTCACAAATGAGCAGATGTATCGGGCATTTTTGGCACCACTTCAAATTGGTGATATTGATGAAAATAAGCCTTGGCGAGTTTTGATCACCAGTTTAACTCCACGCTCAGTTATTCAAAAATTGAGTAAAAAATATCAAGATGAAGGCAAGACTCTTGAGCTTTTCTTGGTTTCTGAAAGCGCATGGAAGAATATTATGCGGCGTTATGATCCGCCGAAAAAGGTTGTTTATGACGATATTGAAATTGCTGGTGAGGGCGATAGTGCTACTTTAGAGAAGGTTAGTCAAACTTTGGCAAATGTTGCTTCCGATCAGGTTTTTGATTATCTGATTGATCAAGCAGATAGGCTCGGCGCGAGTGATATTCATATCGAAAATCAACGCCAGACGATTCGAATCCGGATGCGTGTTGATGGTGCGCTTCACCCAGTTGCTGAGCTTGGGCGAGATCGATACCGTGTTATTATGGGTGAACTTTCTTCGCGAGCGGGGGTGTCAAGCGCTTCAAAAACTTCCCAGTCTGGCCATATGCAGAAGGATATTTATCGTGATGGAACTTCGCATCTTTTAAATTTGCGTGTTGAAACTGTGCCGACAATGTATGGAATGGATGCGGTGATGCGTTTATTTAACTTTGATGAAAGCATGCTTCAGCTTGATTTACTTGGAATTGCGCCAAAAGAGCGAGCTGAAATTGATGAAATTATTTCGCACCCGCGTGGAATGGTTTTAATGGTTGGTCCAACTGGTTCCGGTAAATCAACAACTCTTTATTCTATGCTTAATGCCTTAAATACGCTTGATCGTAAGATTATTACGCTTGAAGATCCAATTGAATATGGTATTGGTGGGATTTCACAAATCCCGATTGATACAACACATGGAGCTAGTTTTGCTGACGGATTACGTTCTGTTTTGCGTCTTGATCCAGATGTTGTAATGGTTGGTGAGATTCGTGACAATGACACGGCGAAAACTGCAATTCAGGCTTCAATTACTGGCCACTTGGTGCTTTCAAGTTTTCATGCCAATTCAACGAGTGCGGCTTTTTCGCGTATGATTGATATGATTGGTATGAATCCAATTTTCTCGAGCGCAATTCGACTTTTGATCGCTCAGCGACTTGTTCGAAAACTTGACAAAAATGCTAAAGAATATATCCCAGATGAAGCAACTAAAAAATGGGTTCGAAACGTTCTTGAGGGTGTCCCAGCTGAAAAACTTCCACAAGATATTTCTGGAGATTTTAAACTTTGGAAACCAGTAGCTTCAGAAGATAGTCCGTTTGGTTATAAGGGGCGAATTGTGGTTATGGAAATGATGGTTGTAAACGATAATATTGCAGCATTTTTACGTGGTGAAAGAGGTGTGATTTCAACTGAAGCTATTGAGGCTCAAGCTCGCAAAGATGGCTTGTTAACCCTTTTACAGCAGGGCGTGATTTCGGCACTTCGTGGTGATACAACTATTGAAGAAGTAAATCGTGTAATTTAGCTCTTCACAAAAACTAAAAAGTATGATATAATGAATCTTGATTGTATATATTAAATTTAAAAGTGAGTGGAAAATATGAGTTTTGAGTTAATCAAAAAAGTTAATGACGCACAGAAAAAAGAAGCCGTTCTTGATATTAAAAGTGGCGATACTGTTCGCGTTCACCAAAAAATTAAAGAAGGTAATAAAGAACGAATCCAGATTTTCGAAGGTGTAGTTATTCGAACTGACCGCAAGAAATCACATACTTCTCGAATTACTGTTCGGAAAATTGCTAGCGGTGTTGGAGTTGAGAAATCTTTCCTTCTTCATAGCCCGTTAATTGAAAAGATTGAAATTGTTCGCCGTTCGAAAGTTCGCCGAAATTACCTTTCATTCTTAAGAAACCGAAGCGGTAAAAGTGCTCGTCTTAAACAAGTTTCTTTTGACCGTGAAGCTGTAAATACTTTGCCTGAAGCTCCAAAAGCGGAAGAAAAAGTTGAAGCTAAGTAAGAAAAAACTGAAGAAGCCAAATAAGCTTAATTGTTTTTATAAAATTAAAATCGCTCAAATTTTGGGCGATTTTTAATTGACTTTTTTAGAGAGTGTGCTATAATTGAAGAGTATGAAAAAGCTTAAGCTAAATAGTGGTTTTACAATTATTGAGGTTGTTTTAGTTCTTGCGATTGCTGGCCTGATATTTCTAATGGTATTTTTGGCTCTACCTACATTGCAGCGTTCGCAGAGGGACACCCAAAGAAAACAGGTTATTTCGAAAATTGCGGCAATTTTAGAGGAGTCGAGAACGAACAATAAAGGTAATTACGTGAGTGATTATGATACTAATAATGAGCTTGAAAATTTTATTAAAAACTATCTAAGGCCCCACGAGAGTGAGTTTTTGGATCCAAGTACAGGGCAATTTTACACGTTTTTAAAGTGTGGAAGTAAGGTAAATTGTGGAACAGGGGTTGGCCAAGATAATCTTGAAATTGGTGAAATTTACTATAACTCAAATGCTGATTGCGAGGTTGGGAGATTCGTTGATAAACCTTTCAATGCAACGAATTTCATTTTACTTACAAGACTTGAAACTGGCGGATTATATTGTTTTTCATCTTCAAATTAAGATTTTTAAAAATTTAAAAACTCCTCTCATAAAGGAGTTTTTGATTATTTGATTTTATAAAAATCACCAAGGCTGTATTTATTTCCGCTTAAAATGTCGTATTCAATCATTTCGAAATCTTTTAAAATGTCACTTTTTTCGTCTGTTTTTACAAATTGTTTAGTTAAGGCGGGATATTTTTCTCGCAAATCACTTAGTAAGTATTGAAATGCTGAAAGTTTTGAATCAAAAGAATTTAAAGCTAAGATTTGATTATAAATCAAGCTTGAGGTTCCTAAATCTTGTTTTTCTTTTTTAAAATTCGAATAAACAAAAAGTGGTGTGCGGCGAATATCGTTTTTATTTAATTCTTTTTCGAACATTTCGCCATAAATTCCTGGCCAGTGATCACCCCAGAAAACCACAATGGTTTTTTCATTTAATTTTTTAATTTCAGAAAGAAAATTCTTCATTGCTTTATCTGAATGTGAAATTCCTTCAAGATAAGCCTGAATAGTTTTTGCATTTTCTGGATTTGCGCCATTTTTCGCTTCAACGCTAAAATTATGTTTCGAATAAAAATTGTTGTCATAGGGCATATGGTTCTGCATTGTTACGAGGTGGATAAATTCAGGCTTTTGGCTATTTTTTAGTTCAGCTAAAACTTCATTAAAGGCGGATTCATCTGAAATATATTTCGAGTTATCAATTTTCGAATTGTTTTTGAAATTATCAGCGCTCTTATATTCTTGAAAACCAAGGTTTGGATAAACAACCTCGCGGCGATACATATTACGATTATACGGATGCATTGCGATTGTTTTGTAGCCGTTTTCATTAAAATTCTTCACGATTGAAGGTGTGTCTTTATTTGTAGACACAATTGAAGTATAGGGGATTGAATTTAGAAAGAAATTACTTAATCCTGTTAAAGCTTCGAATTCAACATTAGCTGTTCCGCCGCCATATTCGCTTGAAGCAGCCCAACCAGAACTTTGTGATTTTTTAATTTCTTGTGTGTATGGAATTGGCTCTTTATTTCCGTAATCATAAAGATGCTTACCAAGCTTAGGGTCGATAAAACTCTCGCTCATCACATAAACGACATTTACTTTTTCATCACTTAATTTTTTGCGATTTTTATTATTTTCTTCAGCAATTTTTTTATATTTTTGGACAATTTTTTGTACGGCTTCTTTAGAATAACCTTCTGGTTGTTTTTGAGTTTTAGTTTGAAGGTTTGAGATTGTTGCTAAAATAAAGCCATTGGTTCGGTAGTTATAAGCTTGATCGGTGAAGTCAATAGAAGTCTCGAGATTCTCAACTTTAATGAAAGTGCCTTTTCCACTAAGATTTCGAATTTCTAAAGTGTGTAAATTTAAAAAGTGCGCACAAATTAGAATTAGAGCAATTTGTGGAATAAAGATTGCTATTTTTTGCTTTTTTGAAAATTTAAAATGCCAGATTTTTTTTGAAATTTTATTTACAATAATGGTTATGATTATAATTATCGCAATCGTAAAAAGCATATTTAAAAATCGTTCTAAATTAATCATTGAGGCTAGTCCGCCAGCTTCACCAGACATCGCCAAATCTTCAGGCAAAAACGGCGTATTGCGCGAGGCCATTTTTTCAGTATTGATATACATCACAATTGTGGCGAGTGAAAACAAAATGCCCATTGAAATTCGCCAGTTTCGAAAGATTCCGACAAACAAAAAACTGATTAAAATTGTTACAATCTGGCTATACTCGGCAATTTTTGGATTTTTCGAAAGGAATTCGTTAGCCTTTTCCCAGCCACCAAATTGGAGATTTAAAATATATTTTGCAAGAAAGGCTCCCAATAAATAAATACAAATCGTTGAAAATATCAAAAAAGTAGCTTTGCTTTGAATGATTTTTTTGCTAATTTTTGCGTATTTTATAACGTTTTTTTGTGATTTTTCAGATAAATATTTTTTAAAAATTTCTTTAAAGTATTTTTTGAAATCAAGCTTTTTTAAATTTTTCATAATAATTTAATTATAACATTTTTTAGAAAAGTTGGCGAGAGTTGCTCTTAGAATTTTTAGATTTTAAACATTTTATTTTACTATGAAAAAACTCAGTGGTGGCTAAAAACGGTAGTAGTGCAGCTAATATTCTGTTGGAGTTTATTCTAGTTCTGGGTTTGGAGCGGCTTAATTTTATGCAGTAAAAAAGGCTACGCAAGAATAAGCGTAACCGTAACCGTAATGAATAAATAACTTCTCACTAGCGAAGATGTGATTCATTTTATAAACTACCGCCATAGTTTATAAAACTACTTGATAAAAGAACTATCTCCTTTCTTCGGAAGTTTTTTAGTTATCATTTATTGCGTTATCTTTCAATATCCTCGATGAATACTTCTTCGTCCTCTTTATATCCATCGTATCTAAAATAAACTTTCAATAAGTGATAACTGTTAAATTATAGCAAAAATATTCTAGCTTGTCAATGATGAAATTAGACATTTTTGCAAGATTTTTGAGCTTAAAATGCTTGAAATTTTAGTTTTTTTGTGTTAAAATAAAACAAGTTGCCAGAGACAGTAGCCGCCTCGCGTTAGCTAGGCTTAATCTGCTACCGAGGAATACTTTTTCTATCTGCCAACGAGTTTTGAAGGGAGGCTTTCAAAACGCCAGAATCTTAACAATTAGGTCGAAGAATATTAACCAAAAAAGGAGTTTTTATGGCATTATCACGCGATAAAAAGAACCAATTGGTTGCTGAATTAAGCGCCGCTCTTAAAGACGCAAAAATGACAGCTTTTGCTGAATATAAAGGTTTGACAGTTGCCGACCTTCAAGAACTTCGAAAAGAAGCTCGCGAGGCTGGTGTTCAAATCAAAGTTGTTAAAAACCGCCTTGTGCGAGTTGCGATGCAAGAAGTTGAAGCTTTGAAAGAATCTGACACTTCTGCACTAAAAGGTCAACTCGTTTACGCAATTTCAAGCGAAGATGAGATTGCTGCTGCGCAAGTTTTGGGTAAATTTGCAAAAAATCACCCAGAAATGAAACTTGTTGGTGCGTTTGCTGACAATGGTGATGTAATGGATACTGCAACTGTTACGACACTTTCAGAACTTCCAAGCAAAGATCAACTTATTGGTCAAATTGTGGATACACTTCTTTCGCCAATCAACGCGATTGCTGGTGGTCTTACAAACGAAGATTTGGAATTTCGAAAAGCAACCAATTAATTTATTTTAGAATATTAACCACTTAAATTTTTAAAGGAGTCAAAAATGGCTGACATTAAAAAATTGGCTGAAGAATTGGTAAAATTGACTATTCTTGAAGCTAACGAATTGAAAGAACACCTCAAAGAGGAATACGGAATTGAACCAGCTGCTGTTGCTGTTGCCGCTACTGCCGGTGCTGCTGACGCTGCTGACGAAAAAACAGAATTTACAGTTACTTTGAAAGACGCTGGTGCTCAAAAAGTTGCTGTTATTAAAGCAGTTAAAGAAATCACAGGTCTTGGACTTGGTGAAGCTAAAGCTATCGTTGACGGTGCTCCAGCACCAGTTAAAGAAAAAGTTTCTAAAGATGAAGCTGAAGAAGCTAAAAAGAAACTTGAAGAAGCTGGCGCAACTGTTGAGCTTGCTTAATTTTAACATAAATTAAATCGACCTAATTTAAGATTTTCGAAAATCGCTCAGAACATGGGCGATTTTTTGTTTTTATAAAAATGTATTATTACTATTGACTTTATTCTATTATTATGTTATTATACTATCCTAGAGTTTGAGATGACTTTAGGCGAAGGTTATAAAGTCTCATCAAAGGAATCTTGTGGAAAAAAGCTTAAACAAGTCAAAAACTCAACAATATCTTTTAGATAACGCTTATGCTGAATGGGCGTTAAACGCAAATAAGGGTTTTCGAAAACAACCGTCTTATAACAAATATTATACATTGAAATCATCACCAGAAAATGTTAAAAGAGCAATAGATGATTTAGATTTATCAAATCTCGCTCTTATTGATGAAGGGCAACTAAATGAAAGCTATAACCCAGATTTAGCACGTGACGGTGGTGGTTATGATCAACCCTGGGAGTTATATTCCGATGGAAGATATGAAATTTTAAGCCACGATCTTAATGTAGGTGATTTCGGGATGGGTGATCAGCATCTAACGATTTATACCGATAATATTGAAGTAGCAAGTGCGCATTATTTGGATTTTGGAGTGGAAGAGCAGCATATTAGCGAAGAGCTCAAAACTATTTTTTGGGTACGAGATATTCTTAAAAATCAGCTAAACCACAAAAATACTAAAATAGAAGAATAATCATTCTTCTATTTTTAATTACTTTCTGAATCTATGCAGTATCCCCAACTGTTATTAGTAGGAACACTCTCGAGCTATACTTACCAATATAGCAATATCTTTAGTTGGAACAGATCCGCTATATTTTAAACAGTATCTGTCGCTATCGCTTTTTTGCAAATCGCGCCAAGAACGATACTCCAACTGCCCAGCCTACGCCAACCACTATCAAGTCTACTATATGTAGCAATTTGAGTTGTGGTAGAATTAAAGGAGCCGAAGTTGTCAATATAACCATTAGGACGATCATTTAAGTACGGGCTTTTATTCCAATAAGGTTTAAGTTCTGTCCATGCATCGTTATTTTCATTAAAGGGAACCTTGCCGCCATTATTAGTCTTAAATTGAATAATTGCAACTAAAAGATTACGGGCATCATTTTTTTGCCGTATATCTTTGAGATCGCCCAAGAGTAGGGACTGCAAGAAACACCATTAAAAATATCAGCCCAGCCACTGCAATAACTATAACAACTTCAATAATTGCAATTATGCTTTTTTATAGTTTTAATTATATCATCTCCTAAAAATTAAGTTTATTGACTAAGGCATATTTTTTTGTTAGTATGTTTACATAGATATTCGTTAAAATAGTTAAAAACTGATTCTTATTGTAATTTTCATGTATTTAGGAAATAAAATGGTTCTCGGGATTGATGAAGTTGGTCGTGGAGCGTGGGCTGGGCCTTTGGTTGTGGGTGCTTGCGTTTTGAATGGTGCTAAAATTAAAGGACTAACAGATTCAAAAGCTCTTTCAAAAAAGCAGAGAGAGAAGCTATCGGCAGAGATTTCTAAAAGTTCTGCAATTATTGGCTTGGGTTGGGTTTCGAACGATGAGCTTGATGAAATTGGTTTGAGCGCTGCTTTAAAACTTGCAACAAGGCGAGCTGTTAAGGAAGTGCAGATAAAATGTAAAAAACAAAATATCAAATTTAATGAAATTATAATTGATGGCACTGTAAATTTCTTGGCTGGCACACCACTTGAAAAATATGCCTCCACTCTTAAAAAGGCTGATTTACTAATTTTAAGCGTTTCTGCAGCTGCAATTTGTGCGAAAGTTGCGAGGGATAATTTTATGGCAGAACTTTCGAAAAAACCTGAGCTTGCACCTTTTTGCTTTGAAAATCACGCAGGATATGGAACACCAAAACATAGGGCAGCTTTGTCTGAATTTGGAGTGAGCAAAATACATCGCAAAAGTTTTAAGCCAATAGCGGAATTCTTAGAAAATTCTCAAAATAAGAACATGAATACCTTTAAGGTGAAGAAAGCTGAAAAAATTACTACAAAAGAGCTTGGTGATAAAGCTGAGGATTTTGTAGCGGAATTTCTAAAGCAAGAGAAACACGAGATTCTGGCGCGAAATTGGCGAACAAAATTTTGTGAAATTGATATTATTTCGAAATATGGTGAAAATTACTATTTTACAGAGGTTAAATTTCGAAAAAATAATGATTTTGGTGGTGGAGAGGCTGCAATTTCAAAGAATAAAGTGGATCAAATGCGATTTGCGGCAGAATTTTTTGCTTACAAAAATAATATAAAAAATAGCGAGATGCGGCTTGCTGCGGCAATAGTTGAGGGCGAGAATTTTAAAAAGTTTGATTGGTTTGAAATTACTGATTAGCAATTTTGCAAAATATTTTGCATTGCTGATTTTTCAGAGGCAGTTACCCAAATTGAGTATTTTTTCTTGATTGAAATTTGGCGAGAAATATATTCACAGCGAAAATCTTTATTTGAAGGAAGCCAAGAGCCGGCGTCAGAATCACCTTTTTGCTGATTGGCTGGGCCATCTGAAGCTAAAAGATTTAGCGGATCATTCGCAAATTCGATTCGTTTTTCTTTCGAAAATTGTTGAGCGCCCTTTTGCCAAGCATCAGAAAGTGCAACGACGTGGTCTATTTGAACAGCAGAAGCATTTTGCTTACGTGAAAAATTAATTTCTTTGCCAGTATAAGGGTCTTTTAGGGTTCCGCTTAAAATTTTGCAATCCGAATTTTCTACAGCATTTATTAAATCACGTTTTAAAATACGGTTTCGTGTATCGCAACCGCTAGAATCTTTTGTCCAGCCTTTACCAAATTGCTCGCGAGAATAACCAGTTTTTGGTGAACGACCTTTAACTTCAAGTGAGTTTAAATCAGTTAAAGAAGTTTGAGAATCTGATTTTTTATTTGAATCTAGTTTTGAAGTTTGCCAAAAATCTGGATTTGCTAAAATTGATGCAATTGCGATTATGGCTATAAAAAATAAACCAAAAATTCTCCTTCTTCGAAAAATACTTTGCTTTTTTCTCATAAAAATATTATAATGGTTATGATATGATTTTTCAACATAAAACTTTTTGGAGAGTAGCTCGAACTTTAGTAGTTATTGCTATTCTTGGTAGTGCAGCATTTTTTGTGTTATTTAATCAACACGGGATCCGTGATTATTTTGCAGCACAAAATTATAAGCCAGATTCTGAAATTTTAAAAATAGAAAATAAAATTAAACCAACCACTAATGCTAAGACAATTTTTTACGCTTCTAACCCAAAGGTTGAAGATTCAGAGAAATTTAATGAAAATTGCAAAAATCGTGAAGAAGATTCAGCAATTTTGGGGTGTTATAAGTTGGGTAAAATTCATCTTTATGATGTAAAAAACTTGAAACTTGACGGTATAAAAGAGGTAACGGCGGCTCACGAGCTTTTGCATGCAATTTGGGAGCGAATGAGCTTGAGCGAACGAGATAAGATTGGCAAACTGCTTAATGCTGAGTATGAGAGGGTTAAAGATGCAGATTTCGAAAAGTTGATGCAATCTTATGATCGGACTGAGCCTGGTGAGAGAATCAATGAGCTTCATTCCTTAATTGGTACTGAGCAGCTGGAAATCTCGAAAGAGCTTGAAGAACATTATGCTAAGTTTTTTAAAAATCGTAGAGAAATCGCTCAGATCTATCAAAGTTATAATAAAAACTTTAAAGATTTAAAGAATCGAGCAGAAGCTTTGACCGCAGAGCTTGAAAAAATGAAGTCAGAGATCGAACAATCTACGAAAAAATACTCTGAAGATTCTAGAGAATTGGAGGAAGATATTGCCGAGTTTAATAATGATGCTAAAACTGGAAAGTATGAAACTCGGGCGGAATTTAACGCTGACCGTGCAAAATTATTGCAAAGAATTCGAAATCTTGAAAATTCAAGGTTGAAAATTAATAATTTAGTGAATAGTTACAATTCGAAAATTAATGAATTTAATGAAGTTTCAGTCCAGCAAAATGAACTCTATAAAAGTATAAATTCAAATTTAAATTCACCAAGTTTATAGTTTTCAAAAAAGATTTATTGTGATAAAATATTAGTTGTGGCGAAGTTAAAAACAAAATTTGTATGTCAAAATTGTGGAGCTTCTTATCCTAAATGGTCGGGAAAATGTGAAAACTGTGGCCATTGGAATACCTTGGTTGAGCAAGTTGAAGAGGCTTTAGGAAAAAACGCAATCAGTAAAAGTGCGAAAACTGGTCGTATTTTGAATGTGCAAGATTTGAATGAAGTTATTTCTGAAAAAAAACAAGAAAGAATTTCGAGCGGTATAAGAGATCTTGATATTGTTTTGGGTGGTGGAATTTTGCCGGCAGGAGTACTTTTGATTGCGGGACAGCCTGGAATCGGAAAATCTACGCTTTTAATGCAGATTTCAGCTTTTATTGCTGGTTCGAAAAATGTTTTGTATGTTTCAGGTGAAGAATCGGCAGAGCAAGTAGCATTACGTGCAAAAAGGCTTGGTGCTTCTAAAGCCAAAAATCTTAAATTTGCTGCCTCAACTTCGGCTGATGATATCTCAGCAACAATTCGTGAGAGCGGCTTTGACCTAGTGATTATTGACTCAATTCAAACTTTGGCGATGGAAGAAATTTCGAGCGCACCAGGAACGGTTTCGCAAATTACGAATTCTTCTAATTTAATAATTCAAGCAGCAAAAAGTTCTGGAACGGCTGTTATTTTGGTTGGCCATATTACAAAAGAAGGTTCAATCGCTGGGCCAAAAACACTTGAACATCTAGTTGATGTAGTTTTAAATTTCGAAGGAGACCGATATGGTGGCTTTAAAGTTGTACGGGCGGTAAAAAATCGCTATGGTTCAACTAGTGGGGCGGCGATTTTTGAAATGGTTGATAATGGTTTGAAAATTGTCGAAAATCCTTCAGCGGCACTTTTAGCTGAGCGCCAAAATACGGATGGCTCAATAATTATGGCAACTCTAGAAGGAACTCGCCCGATTTTGGTTGAGATTCAGGCTTTAGTAACAACCTCAAATTTTGGGTATCCAAAACGGGCAGCAAGTGGATTTGATATAAATCGCCTCAATTTATTGATCGCAGTTCTTCAGCGACGAACTAAACTTGATTTAAGTGATAAAGATATTCATATAAATGTGGTTGGTGGGTTAAAACTTGACGACCGAGCAGCCGACTTGGCTGTTGCCATGGCGATCGCTTCGGCAGCTGCAAAGCGAAAACTCTCTGATGGTGTAGTAGTTTTTGGTGAAGTTGGCTTGGGCGGCGAAATTCGAACAGTGATTCAGACTGAAAGAAGAATCTCTGAAGCAAAGAAACTTGGGTTTAACAATGTTCTTGCTCCAAAAAATTCTTCGAAAGATAGCATTGTGACATCTGTTCGTGATTTGCGAGAAGCTTTAATTAAATATTTACAATAAAGGAAAGTATGGAAACATTTTTACTATTTTTAATTTTATTTATTGTTTGCGGAATTTGGTTTGATTCGAAAAATGATAAACCGTTGATTTCGAAAACAAAAAAACAAGTACTAGTTGACACATCAATTTTAATTGATGGCCGATTTTTAGCAGTAGCGAGAACTGGATTTATTAATTTTGATATTCTGATTCCGCGGAGTGTAGTCGGTGAGCTTCAAATTTTGGCGGATGGTGGCGATGATGAAAAACGAGTTCGTGCAAGATATGGCTTGGATATTATTTCAGCTCTTCAAAATGAAGAAAAAATAACTGTAAGCATTTTGGCGGATGGAAATTCTGCAGAAGAAGGGGTAGATAATCGTTTGATTTCGCTCGCCAAAAAAATGAATGCTGATATCTTAACGGCAGACTACAACTTGAATAAAGTTGCAAAAGTTGAGGGAATTGAAGTTTTAAATATTAATGAGTTGGTTCAGTCAGTTCGTGCAGACTATTTACCAGGCGAAAAAATTATGCTTGAAATTACTCAAAAAGGTAATGAGAAAAAACAAGGAATTGGGCATTTACCAGATGGTACGATGGTTGTAGTTGAAAATGGCGAAGGATTGATTGGTACGATTAGTGAAGTTGAATTTATTCGTTCGCTTCAAACTGCCGCAGGAAAGATGATGTTTGCACGACCTGCTAGTGTTAAGGTTTCGAAAGTTGAGACTCAAAAAAGTAAAGGGCGAGCACCAGTTTTAAAAAATGTAACAGGCGGAAAAAAAACGAAAGAATCTTCTAAAAAATCAAAAAATATTAAGCAGAATTCGAAAGCTAAAACTAAAACTCAAACTCGCCATCGAACTCAAAAAACGGTAGAAGATAGTTTAGTTAAGCTTGCTAATCGTGATTAACGGTTGAACTTTTAAAGTTTTTTTGCTAAAATTAAAGAATAAAAGAAAGGAAAATATGGCAGATTTTAATAAAATTTTAACTCCTGGTGATTATAAAAATGGAATTATTAATGTTGTGGTGGAAATTCCAACTGGCTCAACTCACAAAATTGAATGGAATCGTGATTTGGCTGTAATGCAACTTGATCGCGTGGAACCAAAAGCTTTTGCAAAGCCAACTAATTATGGTTTTATTCCGCAAACTTTGGATGAAGATGGCGATGAGCTTGATGTTTTACTTATTACAAATGATCCACTTACAACTGGAATTTTCCTAGAAGCACGAATCTTAGGTGTAATGAAATTCGTTGATGATGGAGAAGTTGACGACAAAATTATTGCCGTTCCCGCCGACGACCGTAACACTGGAAATGCTTATAAAACTTTGGCTGATTTACCAGAGCAACTTATTAAACAGATTGAATTTCACTTTAATCACTACAAAGATTTGAAAAAAGCTGGCACAACAAAAGTTGAGAAATTTGGCGACATAGAAGAAGCAAAAGAAGTTATTGCCGAATCGATTGTTCGCTGGAACGAAAAATAGTTATAAATAAATTGGAAACTGAGTAAAAATACTCAGTTTTTATTTAGTGAAATTCTGCTAAAAATGTAAAAGCTTTACTTTTATCAAAAAAAGTGTATAATTAATATATGGAAAAGGCAGAACTCTTGAGAATTGCAAAACCGTTTTATTCGGCGGAAGATATAAAAAGACTAGAAAAAGCGATTGAATTTGCTACCGAAAAACATAAAGGCCAAATGCGAAAATCTGGTGAAGAATATATAACGCACCCTTTGAAAGTTGCGAGTTTTTTGGTTGAATGGGGGATGGACATTGACACGATTATTGCTGGTGTTTTGCATGATGTTGTTGAAGATACTGAAACTCCCCTTGATGAAATTGCTGAAAATTTTGATGACGATATTGCGTTTTTGGTTGACGGTGTAACTAAAGTTGGTAAAGCACGTGCTGGAATGGGTGATCTTGAAACCTATCTA
Organism: Candidatus Saccharimonas sp.; assembly: GCA_015256915.3. NCBI lineage: Bacteria > Candidatus Saccharimonadota > Candidatus Saccharimonadia > Saccharimonadales (SeqCode) > Saccharimonadaceae (SeqCode) > Saccharimonas (SeqCode) > Saccharimonas sp. (SeqCode). Next base: position 420,696 of record CP076101.2, on the reverse strand, counting down.
CCTCAAACTAAAGACAACCTTTCGAAATTATTGATTGCTGTTGGGCAAGATGTGCGAGTGGTTATTATTAAGTTGGCTGATAGATTGCATAATGTTCAAACTTTGCAATATATGTCGCCCGAAAAACAGAAAAAAATCGCTCGTGAAACTTTGGATGTTTTCGCAAGAATCGCCGATCGTTTAGGAATGGGGCGAGTTCGAATGCAGATGGAAGAGCAAGCTTTTTTGTATTTAAACCCGAAAGAATATAAACGGCTTGAAAATGAAATTCGAAAGCGTCTTGGTAAAAGCACACGAAAACTAGGAAAAGTTCGAGAAGAGGTTGAACAGGAATTGAAAAAGGCTGGTTTAGATTTTGAAATTTCTGGCCGCGTAAAAAGTGTTTATTCACTTCATAAAAAATTAAAAAAGACAAAAGGTGATATTGACCGAGTTTATGATTTGATGGCTCTGCGGATTATTGTAAATTCGAAAGATGATTGCTATCGTGTTCTGGGGATTTTGCATTCGATTTATAAACCGATGATTGAACGAATCAAAGATTATATTTCAATGCCAAAGCCAAATGGCTATCAATCACTTCACACAACAGTAATTACTCCTTCGAAACTGATTGCGGAGTTTCAAATTCGAACTCGCGACATGCATGAATTTGCCGAGCGCGGTTTGGCGGCGAGTTTCCATTATCATGAACAGAAATCGAGTAAAGATTACATTTCTGGGGCTACTTCGAAAAAGCGGAGTGAAGTTAAAGGCAACGGCGGGCTTTCAAACGAATTACAGTGGATTGTTCAACTCCAAGATGTGGCGCAACGCTTAAGAGATGGTGAGGAGATTGACCCAGAGCAGCTTCAGATTGATATTTTTGGTGATAGAATTTTTGTTTATTCACCAAAAGGTGATATTTATAATCTACCAGAAGGCGCATTGCCGCTTGATTTTGCCTATATGGTACATAGCGATATCGGTAAACATGCTTATGCTTTTCGGGTTAATGAGAAAATTCACGCTTTCGATAAGCCGCTTGAAAAAGGTGATGTTGTCGAGGTTTTGACGCGAAAAAATTCTGAGCCAAAAATTGATTGGTTGGAATTAGTTAAAACTTCGCACGCAAGGATTAAGCTTCGTTCACAACTTCGCCAAAGGGGTGATTTAGAGCCGATTAAAAATGCAGAGGCAATTAAAGCAAGAAAATCCAACGAGAAATAGAAAAAATAAAAAGACATTCAGGCGAATGTCTTTTTTGCTAAAGATTTTTACTTATTTTTTTCTTCAAGTTTTATTATTTTATCTCTATTACTATGTACTTCAACCATTGTATTCCAATAATTTTCTTCAGAGCCTTTGTAGTGCCAAATAAATAATCCAGTTAATATAGTTAACCATATAAAAGCTAACATTATTGATGAAATAATTACAATATCTTTTTTACTTTGTGGCTTTTTCATATATTCTCCTTTATGTTAAAATGAGTAATTTTAAGTCTTACTCAGGACTATTTTGTTAGGAGCGAGGAAGAACCGTTCTCCAGCCGTAATGACCTCCCTGATTTACCCATATTGGTATATTGTCGCCTTGCCGATATGTCCAGTTGAAACCACGGGCATTTATAGCCCATGATTGAAGTGTGCCATTTACACCTACATCGGCTTTCCATTTTTTACCTTGAGTGTCATATCTCCACTCATATTGGTTTCCAAACTTATGACGCCAATAAGCCCAGCCAGACCTACCACCCTCAACATGAACCCACATACCGGTCATTTTGTTGCCTTCTTGCATATAGACGGTTCCACTTGAGGCATGAACTTCTTTGGTTGAGGAAAAAGCTAAAACTCCAGCAACACCTGCTGCAATTAAGCTATAAGCTACGGTTTTCTTAAGATCCATTTTTGAATCCTCCTTGAAATGTACTATTTGTTGATTTTTTATATCAACAAAACAATGCTAGCATAAGCTTAATCAAAAGTCAACGATTTTAAATCTGGATTTTTGAAAGCGTTTATGCTAAAATAGTTGTAGGAAATTTAATAAAAAAGGAGACGAAATGTCTAAAAAAATTGCAATTAATGGATTTGGGCGAATTGGTCGCAATGCTTTTAAATTAGCTTTCGAAAGAGATGATATTGAAGTTGTTGCTATCAACGATTTAACAGATACAAAAACCCTAGCTCATCTCTTAAAACATGACTCAACTTATGGAACTTATCATCATGACGTTTCTTATGATGATAATTCGATTTTTGTTGCCGGAAAACAAATTCGTGTTTTAGCGGAAAAAGACCCAGCACTTTTGCCTTGGGGAGAATTTGGTGTTGATGTTGTTATTGAAGCCACCGGATTATTTGTTCAACCAGAAAAAGCTCGAGCGCATATTAATGCCGGCGCTAAAAAAGTTGTAATTTCAGCTCCTGCAAAAGGTGAAGGTGCAAAGTTTATTGTGCTTGGCGTGAACGAACATGAGCTCACTCGTGAAGATGATATTATTTCGAATGCAAGCTGTACGACAAACTGTATTGCTCCTGTTATGGCAATTCTTGAACGAGAATTTGGAATTGAAAAATCTTTGATGACAACAGTTCATTCTTATACTGCAAGCCAGCGAATTCTAGATGCTCCTGCAAAAGATTTGCGAGAAGCTCGTTCTGCGGCCGAGAATATTGTTCCAACAACGACTGGTGCTGCTATTGCAACCGCAAAAGTTATTCCTTCTTTAGTTGGTAAATTTGATGGTCTTTCTGTGCGTGTTCCGACTGCGGTAGTTTCGTTAAGCGATATTACTGCTGTTTTGAAAAGAAATACCACGAAAGAAGAAATTAATGAAGTATTTAAGCGTGCTGCGGCTGATCCTTTTTATCAAGGTATTTTAACTGTGACTGAAGAACCGCTCGTATCTACAGATTTTAAAGGAAATTCTCACAGCTCTATTGTTGACCTTGAACTAACTAATGTTGTTGGTGGAAATTTGGTTAAAATTGTTGCTTGGTATGATAACGAATGGGGATATTCTAACAGATTGGTAGAAATTGTTGCAGATGTTGCAGCTAATATTTAAGGAGCGAAATGAAGATTTTTCTTGGCGCAGACCATAGAGGTTTTTACTTAAAAGAGAAAGTTTTTAAATACTTAAAAGAGGGCGGATACGATGTTGAAGATATTGGTGGTTTTGAATATGACCCAAATGATGATTTTCCTGAATTCGCTCGCGTAGCGGTTTCGAAAATACGAGCCAATGAAAAATATGATCCAAGAGCGATTTTGATTTGTGGTGGCGCTCAAGGAATGGGAATGGCTGCAAATCGTTTTAAAGGTATTCGTGCATCTGTTGTTTGGGAACCAGAAGAAGCTAAGTGGACCCGCAATGACAATGACAGTAATATAATTTGTTTACCGGCCCGCGTTTTCGATAAAGATGAAGCTGAAGCTAAGTGGAAAGAAACAGTTGATGTTTGGTTGAAAACTCCATTTGCAGCTGCTCCAAGATTTGTAAGAAGAAATAAACAGATTGATGAGGTATAGATGTCAATAATAGTACCAGCAATTTTAGCAACTAATCCAGATGAATATAAAGCTCAAGTTGAGGCAATTTTTCCTTTTGCAGAAAGAGTTCATATTGATGTAACGGATGGTAATTTTGCTCCTAATTTAACATTGTCCGAAACGCAAATTTGGTGGCCTCAAGAATGGAAGGTTGATATTCATATGATGGTTGCTCGCCCAAGCGAACATATTGATACAATTATTCAGCTTAATCCAAATATGGTAATTTTTCATGCTGAAGTTGAGGAAGATTTGGTGCCAATTTTCGAAAGGCTTAAAAATGAAACGATGATTAAACCTGGTTTAGCTTTGCTTCGTTCAACTGTTCCAGAAACTGTCGCGCCCGCAATTCAGGCAGCTGAGCATATCTTGATTTTTAGCGGAAATTTGGGCGAAATGGGTGGTCGTGCAAGTATGATGCAACTAGAGAAAATTCGCTTAATTAAAGAGATTAATAGTAATGTTGAGATTGGATGGGATGGCGGAGCTAATCTTTCGAATGTTTTCAATTTAACACAATCTGGTGTTGATGTTGTAAATGTTGGATCAGCAATTATGAATTCACAAAATCCTGAACAAAGCTATAAACAGATGGAAGCCGAGATTAACCGAAAAGGGGCAATTTAAAAGTGAATTTGCCAAAAATTCTATCAATTGGAGCGGCTACTCAGGATGTTTTTTTGAGTAATTCGCCTGAATTTCGTTTGATTTCAATGGCGGAAAACCAAGATGTAGTTGAATTCCAGCTTGGTTCAAAAATTGATATTCAAAATATTGATATTTCGAGTGGTGGTGGCGCTACTAATGCTGCAACAACTTTTGCGAGGCAAGGTTTGATTTCAAGTTTTATGGGTGTGGTTGGAGAGGATTCTTCGGGCGAACAAATTTTAAAAATGCTTGATGAAGAATCTATTGACACTTCGCGTGTTGAATTTTCGAAAAGATTTAATACAGACTATTCAACTATTATTTTAGCGCCAAATGGTGAACGAACAATTTTAACTTATCGTGGTGCCTCGGAACATATTTACGCTGAAAATTTTGAACTAAAATATGGTGAATTCGATTGGGTTTATGTTTCGAACTTATCTGGCAGATTTGATGCACTCCTAAAAATTTTTAAAGAAGCTATAAAAAAAGGCGCAAGAATAGCATGGAACCCTGGCAAGAAAGAACTCCAAGAGCCTGAAAAAGTTCGAACTTTACTTCAAGATGTCGAAGTTTTAATTGTAAACAAAGAGGAAGCAAGTTTAATTTTTGAGGGAGTTTCTGCTGAAGAGCTGGTTCGAAATGCTTGTAGTTTTGTGGAAGTTGCAATTTTAACAGATGGAGCGAATGGTGTTTGGGCAGCTTCTGATGGCAAAATTATTCGTGCTGGAATGTATGAAGACGTACCGTCAATAGATAGGACTGGTGCTGGTGATGCGTTTGGTTCAGGCTTTGTGAGCCAGTGGGCTCAGGGCGCTGATATTAAAGAAAGTATTTTATTCGCTAGTGCAAATTCAACATCAGTAATTCAATACATGGGCGCAAAAAAAGGGATTTTGTATAAAAATACCAAGCTTCATTCAATGCCAATGCAGGAGATTCGGTTATGAGAAGTTATAAACTCTCGGAATTACTCGGATTGAGTGGTGCTTATGCAAGAAAATTTGATTTTGGTGTTTCGAAAATGGAAGCTAAAAAACCAGAATTAAAGAGTGTTTCAGCTCAAATTATGGCGGAGTTGTATCGAAAATCACATAATATTGAGAAAAGGCTGGGGTTTTCTGGTGATAGTATTTTGATGATTGAAGCTTTTTCGGCTTTAGTTAATCATCTGAATGATGAAGAATTTTGGGCTGAATTTGGCAATGCAATATTTTTCGCGGAAGATGGTTTGGTTTCAGCAAACAAAAAAGATGTTGAAAAAAATAAAAGAATAATGAATTTGGCTGGACATTCAAAAACTTTTTTCGAAAAAGAATTAAAACAACAAATTCTTGAAAAATATCAGCAGGAATTTTCAAATTATTCAATCAAGCAAATAGAAGAAAAATTATTTTAAAAGGAGAAAAATGAGATATCAAATTTGTGTTTCGGGAGCGGCAACGGGTGATAGTGTTTTAGCTTCACGAGATTTAGCTTTTAGGCTCGGGCAAGAAATTGTTCGGCAGGGGAAAATTCTAACAACTGGTGCAACGGTTGGCCTACCGCACCACGCAGCTTTGGGCGCAGTGAGCGTTAAGGGGCGAACGGGATTAAGTATTGGTTTTTCGCCGGCTTCAAGTTTTCGGCAGCATGTAAATACTTATAAATTACCGTTTAAGCCTTTTGATTATATTAATTTTACGGGAATGAGTTATGTTGGGCGTGATACACATTTGGTTCTTTCGAGTGATGCGGTGATTACGGTTGGTGGTCGAATGGGCTCGCTTCATGAACTTGCGACTGCTTTAGAATCTCGCAAGGTTTGTGGTGTTTTGCTCGGAAGCACTGCTTTAGCAGATTATGTTCCAACACTTCTTCAAAATGTTGAAGCGCCAGGAACGAAAGATATCATTTATGATAATAACCCGGAACGGCTCGTTCGAAAAGTGATTGCACGACTAGATGAAAAAAATGCAGATTTTATTGCACCACAAGATGATGAACATCTTTCAGAAAAACGTGCTGGAAATGGATAAGGCCAACCGCTCAATTTGGGCGGTTTTGCTTTTTAACAAAATATGTTATAAAATAGAAATAATGAAATATCGCGAGTTTAAATTAAAATCAAAATATCATCCCACTGGAGATCAGCCCCAAGCAATTTCGCAATTAGTTGACGGTTTGAAAAAAGGTGAGCGTGAGCAAACTTTGCTTGGTGTGACTGGTTCGGGTAAAACTTTTACAATGGCGAATATTATTCAAGCAGTTCAAAAGCCGACTTTAATTTTGGCGCATAATAAAACTCTTGCCGCACAGCTTTACAGTGAATTTAAAAAGTTTTTTCCTGAAAATGAAGTTCATTATTTTGTGAGCTATTTTGATTATTATCAGCCCGAAGCTTATATTGCCAGCACAGATACATACATCGAGAAAGATTCGCGAATTAATGAAGAAATCGAGAAACTTAGGCACGCCGCAACCGAGGCGCTTTTAACTCGAAGTGACACAATTATTGTTTCGAGTGTGAGCTGTATTTATGGTATCGGTTCGCCGGCGAGTTATATGCAAATGGCGCTTCATATTAAGCCTGGAATGCGATATAACCGAGAGAAGTTTTTGCGACATCTAAAAGATATTCAATATGAGCGAAATGATGTAGATTTTGCACGTGGAACTTTTCGGGTTCGTGGCGATACGGTTGATATTTTTACGGCTGGCTCAGATCTGGCAGTGCGAGTGGAATTTTTCGGCGATGAAATTGACCGCTTAATTATATTGAATCCACTTACGGGCGAAATTCTAGAAAAGCCACAGTTTTTTGATATTTTCCCAAATTCACATTATGCTACACCAAAGGAAATTATTGAGAGTGCAATTCCGCAAATTGAGAAGGAATTTTATGCACGCCATGAATATTTCGAAAAAAATAAGAAGTTTTTGGAAGCTCAACGCCTAACACAGCGCACTAAATATGATCTTGAAATGCTCCGTGAAACTGGTTTTGTTAAAGGTATTGAAAATTACACGCGTTATTTAACTGAGCGTTCAGCTGGTGAGCAGCCGGCAACTTTGCTTGATTATTTTCCTGATGATTTTTTGCTTTTAGTTGATGAATCTCATATGACTTTACCACAAGTTCGTGGAATGTTTAATGGTGACCGTGCTCGCAAAACAGTTTTAGTGGATAATGGCTTTCGTTTACCGTCAGCACTAGACAATCGGCCGCTAACTTTCGAAGAATTCTATAAACATATCAATCAGGCGATTTATGTTTCAGCAACTCCTGGTGATTTTGAACTCGAACATTCGCCAAAACCAGCTCAGCAGGTAATTCGCCCAACAGGTTTGCTTGATCCTAAAATTGAAGTTCGAAAAATTGAAGGTCAAGTTGATGATTTGATGGAAGAAATTCGAAAGCGAATTCAGAAGAACCAGCGTGTTTTAGTAACAACTTTAACCAAGCGAATGGCTGAAGATTTGAGCGGATTTTTAGAAGAAAATGGTGTGAAAACAGCATATATTCATAGCGAAATTGACACGTTGGAGCGTGGTGATATTTTGCGTGATTTGCGCAGCGGCGTTTATGATGTTTTGGTAGGAATTAATCTTTTGCGTGAAGGGCTGGACTTGCCAGAAGTTTCATTGGTAGCAATTATGGATGCTGATAAAGAAGGTTTTTTGCGTTCAGAAAGTGCGTTGATTCAAACAATTGGGCGGGCAGCTCGGCACGAAGACGGCAATGTGATTATGTATGCTGATAAAATTACACGCTCAATGAAGATCGCAATTGATGAAACAAATCGGCGGCGAGAAATTCAACAAGAATATAATTTCAAAAATGGAATTACGCCAAAAAGTGTGGCTAGTGAGATTGGTGAAGGTTTGCGTGCGATCATTCCGCAAAAAGATAAAAAACCAAAATTGGATTTAAGGAAAATTCCTCGTGAAGAGTGGGAAAATTTGGTGCGAGATTTAACAAATCAAATGAATCTTGCTAGCGCGAATTTGCTTTTTGAGGAGGCGGCGGATTTGCGAGATCAGATTGCGGATATTCGGAAAAAGATGGTGAAATAGGAGATTCATGAAATTTATTAGCAAAAAAGACAAGAGTTTCCTTAAGATAGTTGTAGTTATTCTGTTTGTTGTTTGGAATTTAATTCTTTCGACTGAAGTAATTTTTCTTCACCAAAGAATTAATAACGATATTAAGAGTTCGGGTGAAATTAATGTAAATCAAATGAATTTAATAAACGAGCTAAATCAACGAATCGAAAAACTTAAGAAAAAATAAACTTAGAGACTTCCAGTTTTTGGGAGTTTTTACTTTAAAAATTTTTCGAAAAGTGATATACTTAAGTGTATGGAAAAAATATCAAAAGACGAAGTTAAACACTTGGCGGAGCTTTCTAGTATTTCGCTAAGTGAAGAAGAAATTTCGAATCTTCAAACTGATTTGGGAAATATTGTTGAATATATTGAGCAACTTAGCCAATTAAATACAGATGGCGTTAAACCAACTTATTCGGTTTCGAAAAATCAAAATGTTTGGCGAGAAGATGAAATTGATGATTATGGTGTAAAACGAGATGAGCTTTTAAAGTTGGCGGGTGAGAATGTTGAAGATAATCAGGTAAAAGTCCCAAAGGTTTTGTAGGAGAATTATGACGAATATTTTTGAAATTAGAGAACAAGTTCTATCTGGAAAGAAGACTGCAGTTGATTTTGTTAAAGAAGCTATTTCGAAGGCAAAAAATACTGAAAAATTCAATGCTTTTACGAGCTTGACCGAAGAGCGAGCTTTAGCACGAGCGCAAGAAATTGATGATAAGATTTCAAAAGGTAAAGAAGTTGGTGAGCTTGCAGGTGTTCCTTTTGTGGCGAAGGATAATTTTTTGGTGTTTGGTTCACCTTCGACGGCTTCGAGTAAAATGTTGAAAGATTTCGAAACACCAATTCAGGCTACTGCGATTGAAAAACTTGAAAAAGCTGGTGCGATTTGTATTGGAAAATCAAACTTAGACGCTTTTGCTCACGGTGGATCGACCGAGAACTCAGCTTTTGGTGTAACTAAAAACTCAATTGATGAAACTCGAGTTGCAGGTGGTTCATCTGGTGGTTCGGCGGTAATTACGGCTCTTAACATCGTGCCTTTTGCGCTTGGAACTGATACTGGCGGTTCAATTCGTCAGCCGGCAAGCTTTAACGGTGTATATGGTATAAAGCCAACTTATGGTACGGTTTCACGATTTGGTGTAGTAGCAATGGCTTCTTCAACTGATACGGTTGGTGTTTTTGCAAAAACTGCTAAAGAAAGTGACCTTGTAATGCGCATTATGGCTGGTCTTGACGCGCGTGATGCAATGACTTTGCCTGATTTTTGGCAAGAAGAGCAAGTTTCAAAAAAGGCAAAAATTGGAGTAGTTAAAGAATTCCTTAGTGAAGGGGTTGACTCGGAAGTTCGAAAAATAACTGAAGATTATATTGATAAAATGCGAAAAGCTGGGCACGAGATTGTGGAGGTTTCTCTACCGATGAGTAAGTATTCGCTCGCTATCTATTATATTATTGTTCCAGCTGAGGTTTCTTCAAACTTAGCGCGATATGATGGAATTCGCTATGGCTTACGTTCAGAAAATGCTCAAGACTTGGGTGAGGTTTTTGGTAAGTCTCGCGATGAAGGTTTTGAAGCTGAAAATAAACGCCGAATCATGATTGGCTCATATGTTTTGTCAAGTGGATTTTATGATGCTTATTATTTGAAAGCACAAAAAGCTCGCACTCTTTTGATCGACGAATTTAATAAGCTTTTCGAAGAAGTTGATTTTTTGGTTGGCCCTGTTGCGCCAACCCCTGCGTTTAAAATTGGTGAAAATGCTCATGACCCAGTAAAAATGTATCTAGCTGATATCTTGAGCGTACCAGCTTCACTTGCTGGACTTCCTGCTGTTTCTGTTCCGGCTGGTAAAACTGAAAATGGTCTACCTGTTGGTGTGCAAATTATTGGAAAGATGAAATCGGACGCAAAAATTCTGGCTTTGGCTGACGAATTGGAGAAAAACTAATGGATCTAGTCATTCTTTCGGTTTCTATTTTGATTTGCGCTGGTCTTTTGTTTTTCTTTATCGGAATTACAAAAACTGAAAAAATACAACTTGATAAATTAAAGTTTCAGGGTGATTGGCTAAAAATAGAAAATTCGATTAAAAAAGATGAACCTGCAACTTGGCACTTGGCTTTAATTAATGCCGATAAACTTGTTGATACGGCGATGCGGGAGCTTCAAATTTCTGGTCAAACGATGGGCGAGCGGCTGAAAAATTCGAAAGATAAATTTTCAAGCCCGAATTCAATTTGGCACGCCCACAAACTTCGAAATGTAGTCGCTCATGAGAATGACGCACAAATTAATTTCGACCAAACTCGCCGAGCGATGAATAGTTTTAAACAAGCTTTGAAAGATTTAGGAGCAATTTAATGGAAGATATTTTTAAAAAATATGAAATGACAATTGGGATTGAATGTCATGTTCAGCTAAAAACTAAAACCAAGCTTTTTAGTGGAAGTGATAACGATTCACGAGAAAAATTACCAAATGAAGCAACTTCGCCAATTGATTTTGGTTTGCCTGGAATGTTGCCAGTTTTAAATAAAGAGGCGGTCCGTCTAGCCGTACGAGCTGGAAAAGCGCTGAACGCAAAAATTGCCAATGTGAGTCGTTTTGATCGAAAACACTATTTTTATCCAGACCTACCAAAAGGTTATCAAACTTCACAGCTTTATCAGCCGATTATTGGTGAGGGTGAGATTATTGCACCACTTCCTAGCGGCGGTGAAGTAAAAGTTCGAATTGAGCATGCTCATCTCGAAGAAGATGCTGGAAAACTCACTCATTTTGGTGATCATTCTTTAGTTGATTTGAATCGAGCCGGAACACCTCTAATCGAAATTGTGTCAATGCCTGATATTCATTCGGCTGAAGAGGCGCGCGCTTATGCTGAAGAGCTTCATAAGCGAATGGTTTTTGCAGATGTTACAAATGGTGATTTATATCAAGGGAATATGCGTTTTGATGTGAATATCTCAGCGCGAAAAATCGGTGATGAAAAGCTTGGAACGCGAACTGAAATTAAGAATTTAAATAGTTTTCGAAGTGTTGAACGAGCGGCTCAATATGAATTTGAACGCCAAGTGAGATTGCTTGAAAAAGGTGAAAAAATTAAGCAGGAGACTCGTGGTTGGATTGACGACGAGCAAAAAACAGTTTCGCAACGAAGCAAAGAAGAGGCTCAAGATTACCGATATATGCCTGATCCAGATATTCCACCGATTGTTTTGAATGATGAAGAAATTTTGAAAATGCAAGCACAATTTCCAATTATGCCAGATTATTTCCGTGAAAAATTTAGTGTTTTCGAGCTTGATAGCTCTGTGGTTGAGTACGCCTTGAGCGATTATCGAATCGCTGAACTACTCCTTGCAACTTGGGGTGATGGTCCTTGGGAAAAATCTCAAATTGAACTCTATAATTCTGCAGAAATCGAGGGCTACACTCTTGAAGAGCATAAAGAAAACATGAAGCGAATTTTCAACTGGTTTGCTTCAACTCCAAGCGAAGAGCTTGATTTAGAGAAACTCTACAAAGGTTATCTTGGTCCTCGTAGACTAGCTCTTCTCGCTCATTTGGTTCATGAGAAAAAAGTTAGTTCAAATGGCGGTCATCAAATTTTCTTGGCGATGTTTGATGATGATAATTTAGGATTCATGCCAGAAAAAATCGCTGAGAATATGAATCTTCTCCAAGTTTCTGATGAAGGCGAAATTGCGAAAATTGTTGATGAAGTAATGAGTGATGTGGCTTCGCAAAAAGCGATTGAGGATATTCGAAGTGGCAACGATAAAGCAATTGGCTTTTTGGTTGGTCAGATTATGAAAAAATCGCAAGGTAAGGCAAATCCGGCTTTGGCGCAAAAATTGATTCGCGAAAGGTTGTAAGTGGAAGAAAAGTTTGAATTTCAAGCTAATTTTAATGGCGATAAAAATATTTCTGGTAGTTTGATTTTTTCAGCTAGCGGGGTAGAATTCTATGAAGATTTCGCACTGTCTCGTCCGCTTGAATTTCATTTGAATGCTACCGAAATTGCATCAATTGATTTTATTGATGCTGCTGACGAAGTTTATCAGCCGGGAATTTTTCGAATTCTATTTTTAGGGATGTTAGCTTTTGGTCGCCCAAAAAATTGGCAGAAAAAATCTTGTCGAATTGAGATTGAAATGCTCGATGGAAATCTCTATTATTTTACTATAAATGGATATTCTTCATTGGATATTCGAACTCAAGTAAACAAGATTGTGTCGGGATATTTTTAGATTTTTTCAAAAAACTATTGACATAAGAATTATTTTATGGTAAAATACAAAATAGATTTGAATAAAATCAAAAAATAAATAAAATAAAAAAATAAAAAGGAGAAGAATGAGCTCGGCTGCAGAAATATTAGTTGTTTTTCTTTCTATAGCTCTTGCAGTTTTCATCACGCTTGGAATTGTTACTTTTATTCTAGTAATTCGTGTAACTCGCCAAATTGGTGATGTTGCAGAAAAAATGCAAAATATAACAGCAAGTATTGATGGAATCGCACAAAATGTCGCTCAGGTGACTTCACCGATAATTATCGGAAAAACAATTTTTGACATTTTTAATAAATTTAAAACTAAAAAGGAGAAAAAATAATGAGTAAAAAATTTGGACTAGGATTAGCTGTTGGTGCTTTAGTTGGCGCAGTTGCTGGAATTTTAACTGCTCCTAAAAGTGGTGAAGAAACTCGAAAAGATTTAAAATTAAAAGCTAAAAAAGTTGCTGATGTAGCCACTCAAAAAACCGGTGAAGTTGCTGAAAACGCAGGTGAATTCGTTGAAGAAACTAAAGAAAAAGTTACTGAATTTGCCGAAGGCGCTAAAAGTAAAACTGGTGAAGTTGTAGAAAATGCAAAAAAAGAAGCTGGTAAAATTCAAAAACGCGCCCTAAATACTTTCGAAGGTGCTAAAAAAGGTTTTGAAAAGAAAGTTTAATTATAGAAAATCGCTCAATCAAATTTGAGCGATTTTTATTTTATTAATCAATTAGTATAAAACTATTTTTGCCTTTTTTAAGTAGACCTTTTTCAGTTATTTGAATATCCTCTTTGAGTTTATTACCGTTAAATGAAATTGAATTTGCTGAAATCAACCTTTTGGCCTCACCTTTGCTTTTAGCAAGATTCGTTTCAATTAATATTTCGCTAACAGTTTTATCTTTTGGAGCAACAGGAATTTCATATTTTAATACTTCGATTTCAGCTTTAGTTAGATTTTCGAAAGCTTTTCCGCCAAAGAGGACTTCTGTTGCAGAAATTACATTTTTTGCAACTTCTTCTCCATGAACAATTTCTACGACATTTTTTGCCAATGCTTTTTGAGCAATTCGTAAGTGCTGATTTTCCTGATGATTTTTTTCAATTGTTTCAATTTCTTCTTTTGAAAGCGTTGTTAGAATTTTTAGATATTCGAAAACGCTTTGATCATCTGAGTTAAGAAGGAATTGATACATTTTGAATGGTGATGTTTTTGAAGCATCGAGCCATAAAGCTCCGCCTTCTGACTTACCAAATTTTCGGCCAGTTGAACGATTAATAAGGAGAGGGGCTGTCATTGCAAAAACTTCAGCGCCTTCTTTCTTTCGAATTAAATTTACACCAGAAAGTAAATTTCCCCACTGATCACTTCCTCCAATTTGAAGTGAAACGCCGTTATTTTTGTATAAATACCAAAAATCATAACCTTGGAGAAGAGTATATGTAAATTCTGCAAAACTTAATCCACTACCATTATTTATTCTACTTTTGAAAAAATCTCGGCTTATTAGTTCCGCCATATTAAAGTTTTTACCAATATCACGTAAAAAAGGTATTAACTCTATTTTTGAAAGCCAATCCGCATTATTTACAACTTCAAAATCTTGCCCAGCAAAAAGTTTCGAAACTTGAGATTTGAGAGCCTCGGTATTTTTAGCTACTATTTCAGGCGAGAGGAGTTGACGCTCTTCAGTGTCGCGCATATCACCAATCATTCCAGTACCACCACCAATCAGAAGAACTACTTTATGACCATGATCAAGAAATCGCCTAACCATCATATAAACACTTAAATGACCAATATGAAGGCTGTCAGCGGAAGGGTCGGCGCCAAGATAGATGGTTCGCTTTTCACCATCTAAAACTTTTGAATCTTGAAAAGTGGTTTGATTCCAGAAACCACGCCATTTTAGCTCCTCTGATAACTTCATTTACTCTCCCATTATTATATTTTATTATTAACTATATTAACACAAAAAAAGCTTTTTTTCCAGTATTATAAAAATTAAAAAATCTTGAAAACCATAAGCAATTGCGGTATAATTGAGTGTAATATGGATAGAAGAAAAATACTCAATAAAGATGGGAAATCTGTTGAAAAACGAACTGCTTTTAAAAAAGTGAGTTCACTAAAAAAACAGAATAACCTAAGTTTATATACAAATTTAGCTCATCGAAGGAAAGAAAAGAAAGATTCGAAAGCTCGGGAGCGAGCAGAGTATCTTGCAAGCCTACCGAAAGACCCAGTGAAGAGATTTTTTTATCGTCTTCATCCAAAACGAGTTTTAAAGTATTGGTTTAGTAAGCGCGGTTTATTTATGGCTTTAAAAATTTCCGCAGTATTTATTGTTGTCGCTGTGGTAGGAATCGCAGCAGCTTTCGCCTATGTTTCGAAAGATTTAAATCAAATCAAACCAGAAGAATTAGCTAAGAGAGTCCAGACTACAGTTTCGAAATACTATGATAGAAATGGTGAGCTTTTGTGGGAGGATAAGGGTTCTGGTGATTATAAGCTAGTTGTTGATAATTCTGAGATTTCAGACTATGTTAAAAAAGCAACTGTTGCTATTGAAGACCGAGATTTTTATAAGCATAAGGGTGTTGATTTAACTGCGATTATTCGTGCTTTTGTAAATAACTTTAGGGGTGGAGCAACTCAGGGTGGCTCAACCTTGACACAACAGCTTATTAAACAGGTTTATTTCTCTAATGAATCTAGCGATCGTGGACTCAGTGGAGTTCCTCGAAAAATTAAAGAGATGATTCTTGCGGTTCAAGTTGAACAAATGTATAATAAAGACCAAATTCTTTCATTATATTTGAATGAATCTCCATATGGTGGCCGTCGAAACGGAGTTGAATCTGGTGCACGAACTTATTTTGGCAAAAGTTCGAAAGATCTAACTTTGGCTGAGGCCGCATTATTAGCTTCTATCCCTAATAATCCAGCAGTTTATAATCCATATAATATAAGTTATAATAAGAGCTTGATTGAGCGCCAGCATAAGGTTTTGAATGATATGGTTTCTTGTGGATTTATTACTGAAAAAGAAGCAAAAGAAGCTAAAGAATTCGATATTCTTGCAACAATTAAGCCAGAAAAAGACCAATATACAAATATTAAGGCACCACATTTTGTTCAAGAGGTTAAAAAGAAGCTTGAAGAAAAACTTGGTGTTAAGGTTGTTGGTGCTGGTGGTTTAACTGTTAAAACTACAGTTGATTTAAAGGCTCAGTCTATTGCTGAAAATGCCGTTAACGCTGGTGCTAAAACTTTATATGTTAGTGGCGCTGATAATATTGCTATGACATCTGTTGATGTTGCAACTGGGCAAGTTATTGCTCAAGTTGGATCGGTTGATTATAATAAAGCTGGCTATGGTCAAACTAATGCTTCAACTTCATCTCTTGATCCAGGCTCAAGTATCAAACCTATTGTCGATTACGCGGCTTTATTTAATAAGAAAGATACAGTTTATACACCAGGAACAATTTTAAAGGACGAAAATATCGATTCGCAATATTGTAATGGAACATATGGAGCTTGTCAGCTAAGGAATGCTTCGAAACAATTTTACGGTAGTGTACCAATTAGGTTTAGTCTTGGAAATTCTTTGAATATCGCAGCGGTTAAGGCATTGAGTATTGTTGGCGTTGATGAAGGTTTGAGTGTCGCACAACAGCTTGGTGATAAATCTTATTGTAAAAATAGTAATGCTGGTCTTTCTGCTGCAATTGGTGGTGGATGTTCGGTTCATCAGGATGAGCACACAAACGCTTTTGCATCTATTGCCCGAGGTGGTGTCTATAAAGAATTAACATATTTTACCGAAGTTAAAAATTCATCAAATCAAAAGATTTTTGAGTGGAAAGACGAATCAAAACAGGTGATCGATTCGCAGGCCGCATATGAATTGACCGATATTCTTGCTGATCCAAGTGCTCGAACAACTACATTTGGCGGTCAAAGTCGAAGTTATGGATTTACGGTTCCTGGGGTTTGGACAGCTTCGAAAACTGGAACAACAGATAACGGAAAAGGTGCTGCCAAGGACTCCTGGATGATGAGTTATTCTCCTGTAGTTGCAACAGGTGTTTGGAGCGGAAATCATGATGGTCGGGCTTTGCGCTCTCCTGATAATAGCCCTGTGCGTAGAGTAATTAATGAATATATGCGCGATGTTCACCATCAAGTTTACGCTTCTAACGGTAAATGGAGATCTGGTGATAAAATTGAAAGACCATCTGGAATTCGAAACTGTACAATAAATGGTAAGAATGACATTTGCCCATCTTGGTGGGATAAAAATAAAACTGGTTCAGTCTCAAGAGAAATTGAGTTTGATAGTATTTCGAAAAAGAAAGCAACTAAATGTACACCAGAATCTACTCGAGTTAAACTAACTGTTTTTGAAACAACTGACCCGGTTTCTAAAAAGAAGACAATAACTGCGCCAGAAGGTTATGATGTAAACGAAGAAGATAATATCCATAACTGTTCAGATTCACAGCCATCTATCTCAAGTGTTTCATACTCAAGGCACGCAAATTCAAATACTTATCGAATAAATATAAATATTGCAAAGGGGAATTTTGATATAACTTCGGTAGTGATTAAGGTTGATGGCGCAACAATTAGTACTGCTCTTCCAACTGGAAATATACTCTCAACAGATTATACGTTTAATAAAGCTAGTCAAAATATTACAGTTGAAGTTACCGACTC
Source organism: Candidatus Saccharimonas sp. (assembly GCA_015256915.3). Taxonomy (NCBI): domain Bacteria; phylum Candidatus Saccharimonadota; class Candidatus Saccharimonadia; order Saccharimonadales (SeqCode); family Saccharimonadaceae (SeqCode); genus Saccharimonas (SeqCode); species Saccharimonas sp. (SeqCode). The sequence continues at coordinate 403,410 of CP076101.2, read as the reverse complement.
TGGTGGTTATAAAGTTTCCAAAAGTTATACAGGCCCTTCCACTATAGGTACGGAAAATACAACGGGTTCTTCAAACTAAAAATAAAACTACTCCTGATGGAGTAGTTTTATTATCGCCGATTTTGCATCGCATTTATAATAGATTGGATAAAGTCACCAATTCCGCCCGGAATGTTAACAAAAAAGTTAAGAATCCAAATTAACAAGAAGATTAGAACTGTTGCACCAATAGCGCTACCGAATCCAAAAGCTATTCCGCGAAAGAAATTAACTTTATAAATCGTCCAGCGACTTGGATAAATATCGTTAAAAACTTCTTCAAGCAAACCAATTTGAGCTCCGCGCGCATTGTCGTCGGCTAGTTTTTTTGCAGATTTTTTTAGAATTTTATTCATCGGAATTATTTTAACATAAATATTCTAAAAACGCAAGCTCTTTGATTTTATTGAGAGATAGTGATAAAATAGATACAGAAGGAGTTGGATTAAATGAGCGAAGAATTAATAAAAGCCGAATCTAATTTATCGAAGTTAGCTTTCGAAAATTTACAAAAATGGCTTTTAGATGAAAAATATCATGAATTTAAAGCGCAAATTTTGAATTTAATCAAAAACGAAAATTGGGATGAGCTTGAGGACTCATTTTTTAAAATTTTGGAATTTGGTACGGCTGGCCGACGTGGGAAAGTTGGTGCTGGCTCTAACCGCATTAATTTAGTTACAATTTCGGAAAGTGCACAGGCTCTTGCGAATTATTTAAAATCGCTCGATATTAATTCACCAAGTATTGCAATTGCTTGGGATGTTCGAAATTCCTCTTGTGAGCTTTCAAAAAAATGTGCTGAAATTTTAGCCGCAAATAATATTGAAGTTTTTTATTTTGATACTCCACGCTCGACTCCGGAATTATCTTTTACAGTTCGAAATCTTAAAACTTCAGCGGGAATTGTGATTTCAGCCAGTCATAATCCGCCAGAAGATAATGGAATTAAGATCTACTGGAATGATGGCGCACAAATTTCAGCTCCACACGACAAAAAATTAATGAAAATTGCTAAAAATATTGAAGAATTTAAAACTGGCAATTTTGATGAATTTGTAAAAAACGGTAAAATTAAAATTTTGGGTGAAGAAAATGACTATTCTTATATCAAGGCTAATGCGAAATTATCTTTATCAAAAAATAGAAATGTAAAAATTATTTTTTCACCGATTCACGGAACTGGAACGACTAATTTATTAAAAACTCTTCAGTTTGTAGGTTTCGAAAATATCATTATTGTTGATGAGCAGATAAATTTTGATGGTAATTTTTCAACACTTCAAGATAGGAAACCTAATCCGGAAAATCTTTCTGCAAATAGAATGGTGATTTTAAAATTAAGAAAAGAACAAGCAGATATTGCCCTAACTACTGACCCAGATGCTGATCGAATTTGTGTAATGAGTCTTGAAAAAAATGGGGAGGTTCGAAGTTTTTCAGGCAATCAAACTGCAATTTTGGTGACTGATTATATTCTTTCAAAGAAGCAAAAGGATCGAAATAAATATGCTGAACTTTATTTCGGGAATCGTGACTTTATTTGCAAAAGTTTTGTAACTACTGATATGCTAAATGTTTTAGCTAAAAAATATGGCGTAAAAATTTATGATGATTTGCTGGTTGGGTTTAAATTTATTGGAAAAAAAATATCACAAAAAGAAACGCTTGGAGAGAAATTTATTGCTGGATTTGAAGAAAGCCTTGGCGGGCTTATTGGTTCACAGACTAGAGATAAGGATGCTGCAACAATTGGATTGATGATAGCCGAGCTTGCATCGGAATTAAAGCTTAAAAATCAAACTTTGGGTGAGAGGCTTGATGAAATTTATGCTGAAAATGGATATTTTGTTGAAAAGACCGAATCTCTTGAATTTAGTGGCGCTGAAGGGTTTGTAAAAATGCAAGAAATTATGCAAAAAATGCGAATTGGAAATAAAAATTTTGGTGCATTAAAGATGCGAGATTTCGAAAATTTAACTGAGTTAGATTTTTCAACAAATAAAAAAAATAGTTTTAAAATGCTGGAAAATGGAAATGCGGTAAGTTTTATTTTTGATTCAGAAGATAGAAGAATTACAATTCGACCAAGCGGAACTGAGCCAAAAATGAAAATTTATGCTCAATGGCGTTTCGAAAATAAACAAGATTGTGTAAAGATTGAGAATATTTTAAGTGATTTTAAGGAGAGGATTTTAAATGAGTGTTAATCGATTAGTAGAAAAATTTAAGCCCGAACATTATGAATTAAAGCTTGATTTAACGCAAGTAAAAAATCGTGAATTTAATGGAATTGTTGATATTTTTGGCGAGATTAATAATGAAAAAGAAATTACGTTTCATTCGAAAGATTTAGAAATCAAAAATATTATTTCTTCTAACGACATAAAATTGAACTTTTCGAAAGCTGAAAATGATGAAATTTTAGTGAATATTGAAAAACTTAACTTTAAAAAAGGTGATAAAATCCAACTTAAAATTGAGTTTTCTGGTAAAATAACAGATGCGATGCATGGATTATATCCTTGCTACTATAAAGAAAATGGTGAGAAAAAAGAGCTTTTTGCAACTCAATTTGAAAGCCATCATGCTCGTGAGGTTTTTCCGTGTATTGATGAGCCTGAAGCAAAGGTAACTTTTTCATTAGAGATTAGAGCTTTGAGCGATCTTGAAGTTTTGTCGAATACTGAAATTATCGAAAAAAATGAAAATGGCAATATCCAGCAGGTCAGATTTGCTAAAACACCAAAAATGTCAACATATTTATTAGCATTTGTATTGGGCGATTTTCAACGAGTTTCGAAAAAGACTAAAAGTGGTGTTGAAGTTTCAGTTCTGGCAACAAAAGCTCAAAAGTCTGAATTAATGGAATTTCCACTTAGTTTTGCGGTGCGGGTTTTAGAATTTTATGAAGATTTTTTTGGTCAAAAGTTCCCGCTTTCAAAATGCGACCACATTGCTTTGCCAGATTTTTCTAGTGGTGCGATGGAGAACTGGGGTTTAATTACCTATCGTGAAACTGCATTGCTCGCTGGTAAAAATTCCTCTATATCTTCAAAAAAATATGTCGCGTTAGTGATTGCGCATGAAACTTCACACCAATGGTTTGGAAACCTTGTAACAATGAAATGGTGGGATGAGCTTTGGCTAAATGAATCTTTCGCAACGATGATGGAATATTTAGCAACTGACGCTCTAGAACCAAAATGGAGAATTTGGGAAGAGTTTGCAGTTAATGAAGCTGTTTTAAGTCTGCGCCGTGATGCGATTGACGGTGTTCAGGCGGTTCATGTCCCAGTTCATCATCCAGATGAAATTAGCACTATTTTTGATGGTGCAATTGTTTATGCAAAGGGTGCTCGCTTAATGAATATGCTTCGAAGATATGTTGGGAACGATGCATTTCAAAAAGGTTTGCAAAGATATTTTGATAAGTTTAAATATCAAAATACAATTGGCGAGAATTTATGGGATTGCCTGAGCGAAGCTTCTGGTAAAAATGTCGCAGATTTTATGAATCCTTGGCTTTTAAAAAGTGGCTATCCGAGTGTTTTAGCTGAAGGAGATGGTGAAGAATTAAAATTATCACAAAAGCAATTTTTTATTGGTGAAGGTAAAGATAGTGGGCGAATTTGGCCAATTTTACTTGGCTCAAATCAAAATAATTTGCCTGAGATTATGGATTCGAAAGATTTAACTTGTAAGAAAAGTTCAGATTTTGTTCAGCTAAATCAAGGGAATGTTGCTCATTTTATTACAAATTACAGCCAAAATCTTTTCGAAAATTTGCTTGAAAAGGTTAGAGATGGTGATTTAGATACAATTTCTCGCCTTCAAATTCTTCAGGAGCGTTCTTTGCTCTCACGCGGTGGCGAAATTCCAAGCGTTGAGCTGCTGCGAACTTTAGAGAGTTATGATAAAGAAACTTCTTTAACGGTTTGGGACATGATTAGTCTTTTAATTGGCGAATTGAAAATTTTTATTGATGAAGATTCTGTGAGTTCGAAAAAAATGAAAAAATTTGTTGGCAATTTAGCTCAAAATGAATTTGAAAAACTTGGATTTATCAAAAAAACTGGCGAAGATGAAGAGGATACGCAAAAACGTAGCTCAATTTTGGCTCACATGATTTATGCTGAAAATAAAAAAGCTATCTCAGGCGCTTTAGATATTTTCGAAAATTCGCCGAATATGGAAGATATTGATTCGGAAATTCGAAGTTTAATTTTAACTGCAAAGATTCGTTTCGAAGAATCTCCAGAATTAGTGCAAAGAATGCTCGAAAATTATAAGAATACTTCAAATGTTGATTATCGAGATGATATTATGGTAGCTTTAACTTCAACTAAGAATATTCGAACTGGTAAATTACTTCTTGAAAAAATGCTTGAGAATGATATAATTCGAACGCAGGATATCTTAAGCTGGTATGTTCATTTACTCCGAAATTTGAAGACTCGAGAGCTAGCATGGAAGTGGCTACGTGAAAATTGGAAATTAATTGAGGAAAAATTTGATGGCGATAAAAGTTATAATGATTTTCCGCGATATTCAGGTGCGATTTTGCGAACCGAGAAACAGCTCCAAGAATTTAAAGAGTTTTTTGAGCCCCTAAAAAACGACCCAAGTTTAACTAGGGCGATCGAGATGGGCGAGCGAGAAATCGCCGGGCGAGTTGATTTGATTAAACGAGACAAAACTGCTATTGATAAATTTTTACAAAATATTTAAACTTAAAACCGACCATACTCAACGGTCGGTTTTACTTTATTTTGATAAAAAGAATCTTTCGAAATTTACCATATTTTGTGGTGTGATTTCATCTGGGTTTTTATCTTCTAGATCGCTTAACTTTGCAAGAATTTTAGCTTTATCAATTTTAGAGCCTATTAGAACGAGTTCAGTTTTTGGCGTTTCATCTTTCCAATCTTCGCTGTAAATATCAATAGTTTTGCCAACTAGCTGAACTATATATTTCTGCTCGTACCCTTTCATCCCAAAGTAGCAAATTCCTTTCATTCGAAAAAGATTTTTAGGTAAATTATCAAGAAAACTTAGGAATTTTTGAGGATTTAGTGGTTTTACCGTTTCGAAGGCTAAAGATTGAAATTGATTGTGGATGTGGTCTTTGTGATCATGCTCGTGTTCTTCATTTTTCTCGTTATTCTTTTGATCGGATTTTTGCCAAGAAAAAATTAAATCAGGATTAATTTTTGAGTTTTGACTTTCAATAATTGGTGAATTTGGGTTTAATTTTCTAATGAATTTACGGATTTCTTGAATTTTATTTTTTGAAATTAAATCGGTTTTATTTAAAACAATAATGTCGCTCGCTTTGAGACATTTTTTAAAATGTGTTGGAAAATCTTTCTTGGAATTTTCGAAATTTTGAGCGTCAATTAAATAAATATTTCCACCGAAATAAGAATATTGATTTCCAGAATATTGCAGGGTTTTAAGCAAATCGTAAGGTTCAGCAATTCCACTAGCTTCAATTATGATTGCATCAAGTTGCGAATCTTTATTTGCTAATTTCGAAAGTGGTTCGCTTAATCCGTTATCGCCAATCATACAGCAAATACAGCCATTACTAAGCTCAATTTTTTGCTCATTGATCCCATTAGAAATTAATTTACTGTCAATATTTATTATGCCAAAATCATTCACAATTGCACCAATTTTTAGGTTTGGGCTTGATTTTAAAATGTGGTTTAAAAGTGTGGTTTTGCCTGATCCTAAAAAACCAGAAATCATTATAACTGGAATTTTTCGATTTTTTTGTTTTTTTGCTTTAATTTCTGTTTTTGAAAAATCATCAAAAATATCTTTCGAAAAGTTTGAAATGTCAAAATCTTCATTATTCATAAAACCAGTTTAACAGATTTTTAGAAAGCCTGCAAGATTTGCATTTTTAGAGAATATATGGTATAATTTGAAAGTTGCATTTTGCAAAGAAATTTTAGAAAGATGAGGTGGAATCTTATGAAGATTTCAAAAATCGTAACGATGAAAAACTTGGATACTAGCAAAAATGAGGAAATTAAATTAAGCACGAAGGAAATTCGTGAATTTAATTTTCCAAAAAAGGACTATATTATCAATAAGGTATTTATTGATAATCTGTGGCTAAAAATTGCGCTTATTATATGGTTTTTGATTTTGATTGTTTTATTAATATTCGAAAAAATCAGTCAGAATTATGATCTTTTATCGGTATTAATATTTGCAAGCTTAACGACCATAACGATCGTTGCTAATTTCCCGATCTTTAAGCTATACTTCTTCGGTGAGGGAATTCTCAACATTAAAAAAAGGCTAATAGCCAACTGGATGTGGGTTTATAATAAAAAAGCTGAGTCGCATAAGAACTGCACGGAAGTGGAGAAAAGAGATTGTAGCTTTGAAAAGAGAGCTTTCGAAGAGATAAATAAATTCGCAATTAGATTTTATTTTTCTCATTTAGCTTTTGCTTTAACTTTATTGCTCATAGCAACAATGCTTTTAATAGTTGAAAGTCAGCCAGACAAAATATCGCTTATTATTGTCGCAGGTTTATGGGTTCTTATGGAGTTTTACCTCTGGGCAATCCGCTGTTTCATTAGAACAAAAGCAAGAATGCGCTATAATGTTTCTCCAAGAGTTGACAATGATAATGCATTAGAATTTTCTTTAAATGGCAATTATGTCATTGAAGAATAGGTTGAGTTCGCTCATCAAAGATTGTAAGTTTTTTCATCTAAAGCCCTGCTAATTATGCGGGGTCTTCTTTTTTTGAAAATCTGGTATAACATATTTTAATTCATAGTTTACAAAAGGACTTTAGAAGCGTATTTTTATGCAAAAAAAGAGATATTTTATTAAAACCTACCTTTTTAACAATATAAAAGGGTTAGGTCTTTATCTTGCTAAAACTCGAAGGATTGCTTTTATTCTTTGTTTATCATTTTTCTTGTTTCTTTAGAATAGTTTATATATCTTTGCTTGCTGAGTAGGGAATTTACAATTGACAAAAAATGTAAAAATAGGTATAATATTTATATTCTATATATTTTTGGAGGTAACAAAAATGTTATTATATGAAGTTCTTTTTAAAGAGGAAAGTAGAAATTATTGTGAGGGCGAATTGTATCTTTACCCATTAGTTTCAGATGTTAAGATGGCTTTGGCGGCGATTAAAGACTGCGATATTGAAGAGTTAGAGACTATTTTAACAATTGCGGCAGAATTCCATAGCAATGTTGAATATAGTGAGGAATACGATGAAGATCGAGAAAAATTAGAAAAAGTTTTGAATTTTCTGGAAAGTTTCAAGAGGCGGTTTTCTGAAGCGGTTGACAAAAGCATCCTAAATACTCCAAAGCAAATGGCATCTGCTATTGCTGGAAATATTATCAATTTGATCACGCAAGATGATCAGCTTGGATTTGAGGAATCTGTGGTAATTCTCCACTCCTTAAGACCTATTGTTGATAGGTTAGCTAGTGAGAGTGAAAGCGAAATTGAGAGTGAAATTGAGAGTGAAAGCGAAAGTGAAAGTGAAATTGAAATTGAAAGGCTCATGAACAATATATATTTCACGGGGTTGAGTATCTGTGAAAGATACAATACCTATGGTATAAATTTTGTGATTATTATAAGTAGCAATTACAAATGGTCTATCGACCAATTTATAAGAGGATGTAATTCTCATCTTGATAAGATAATCTATCGCGGTCTTTCTTCAATTTTGTGCTCGAAAACTGAAATTAGAAAGCTTGACAATAATTTGAAGAAGGATCTAAAAAGAGCTTATAAGGCTCTTACTAAAAAAGGCTATGAGTTCAGCTTAATTGAGAGATACCGTGCTTCACGCTTATGATTTAGGGCCCCACGGGCTCTTTTTTATTTGACTTTAAACTTGAAATTTGATAAAATAAGAATACTAAAATATTACTTGTTCGAAGAATCCGACCTAAAAATAACTTTTCGAACGCTTTAATTTAAGGAGAAAAATGACTGATAATTTTAATGAGAAGCAGGCTCGAAAGCGTGCTAACTTGCAGAAAAAAGCTCAAGATTTGCAAAAAAATCGAGATAAATATGTTGGAAATACTAAAAATGAAAGCAATGAGAAGAATGCAAAAATCGCTCAAAAAGCTAAGAATATTTCAAAGCAAACTCGAGTTCAAAAATCTGACACTAAAAAGGTGAATTTACCAACAACAACGCGTCGTGGTGCGGTTGTGCGAGCTCAACGAATGATTTCGAATGATATTAATATGCGCGCAACTCAGCATATTGTTAATATTCCTGTTAATAAATCACTTTTTAACGGTTTTAATGGTGAGCAGCTAACAGCTTCAAAATTGAAAAAACTTCGCCCAGAAAAGGATAGTGTGCGAGTAATTCCGCTCGGTGGCTTGGGTGAATTTGGAATTGGTAAAAATATGTTCGCAATTGAATATATGGATGAAATTTTAGTGATTGATATGGGTTCGATTTTTCCGAATGAAGACTACCCTGGTGTAAATTTCATGACGCCAGATATCACTTATCTAAAAGATAACATGCACAAAGTTAAGGCTGTTGCATTTACGCACGCTCACCTTGATCATATTGGTGCTGTCCGCCAGCTTTTACCTGAATTTGGAAATAATATTCCAATTTATGCAACCGATTTCACGATTGGAATGATTAAACGCCAGATGGAAGAGGCGGTTGTCGAAGTTTCGCCAAATTATCAAATTGTTGACCCATTCAAACATGAGCAAATTAGAATTTCGAAATATATGACACTTGAATTTGTGCATGTTTTACACTCGATTCCTGGCTGTGTGGCAATGGTTATTCGTACGCCAAATGGGAATATTGTTCATATGGGTGACTGGCGTTTCGAAAACGATCCGGTTGATACTCAATTCGATCTCCCACGGCTTGCTGAAATTGCGCAAACCGAAGGTGTTGATCTATTGATGAACGAAAGTACTAATATTGATACACCAGGAACACACCCACACAGTGAGTATTCTATTGGTGAAAGTGTTGGCGAAGTGATGACGGCGTATCCACATGCACGATTAATTTTTTCTTGTTTTTCAAGCCAGATTTACCGCCTGCAATTAATTTTAGATGAAGCAGTAAAGCACGACCGCAAGGTTGCGTTTGCTGGATTTTCAATGATTAATGCGATTGAAATTGCATTGAGGTCACGAAAAATTAAAGTTCCAAAAGATGTTATTGTAAAAATGGAAGATATCGTGAAGCTTGATGATTCGAAAGTTACGATCGTCTGCACTGGCTCACAAGGTGAATTAAACGCTGTTCTAAACCGAATGGCAACTGGCGCTCACCGATTTGTTAAAATTAAAGCAACAGATGTTGTGGTATTTTCTTCAAGTCCGATTCCAGGAAATGAGCCTCGTGTAGCTTCGACCGTTGATGGGCTCTTGCGGGAAGGTGCCGGCGTAATTCAGCACGGTCGCGGTCATTATCACGGCATTGGTCCACTCCATCTTTCAGGGCATGCTTACTACGATGACCACGTTCGATTGGTGGAAACTATTCGCCCAAGAAATTACCTCCCAGTTCATGGTGAATTTTATATGCTCCAACATAATGCTGAAATGGCGCAGAAAGTTCTTGGATTAAAACGAGAAGAAATTCTTGTTGCTGACAGTGGTGATATCATTGAGCTTACAAAAGAAAAGAAAATTAAAAAAGGTGGTCGTGTTCATGTTGGTTCAATTCTTTATGATAACACTGGAAATACGGTTCATGATGCTGTTGTGAAAGACCGATTGCATATTTCAACTGAAGGTATTTTCATTATCGTGCTAACAATTAGCAAGAAAACTGGCAGACTTCTTAAAACGCCGGATGTGATTTCGCGTGGATTTGTTTATCTAAAAGATAGCGAAGAATTGATTGGTAAAATTCGTCATTATTTGCGGATTAAAATCGACCGCGAAGTTGAACGAAAAGTTGAAATTGCTGACATGAAACAAGAAATCAAAGATGATATTTCGCACCTATTGTTTGATTCGACTGGTCATACGCCAATTGTTATTCCAGTAGTAAATAAAGTTTAATCTGTTTCGAAAATCGCTCAAAACGGGCGATTTTTTATTATTAACTAATTTTATCTGGTGCAACTATTATATAAATAAAACCACCTAAAAACAGGAGCAAATAATTAGATGTTTTTCGAAAATTGAAAAAAACTCCAAAAGATGTTAAAATTTAGTAATGAATTTAAATTCTTCGTTAGGTTTGGTAAAGGGTGTTGGTGAAAAAACTCTCGAGAAACTCGAAAGTGTTAATTTGCGAACTGTTGGTGATATTTTGGAGTTTTTTCCACGAAAATATGAGGATTTTGCAAGTTTAACTAGTTTAAGTGAGATTAAACCAGGGAAGGTTCTTTTTAAAGCTCATGCCGAAAAAGTTTCGATGCGTCGAGTTCGGCGTGGAATGACAATAACCGAGGCAATTTTAACTGACGGGAAAGATAAAATTAAAGCAATTTGGTTTAATCAGCCATACCGCGTAAAACAGCTTCAAGATGAAGAAGAATTTTTCTTTTCAGGAAAGTATGATTTTAACTATAATCGCTATCAAATTACGAATCCAAGTTTAATGAAGCGCGAAGAATTGCCAAAAAATCAAAATTTTTCAGGTAAAGGTGGAGAAATTGTACCGATTTACCCGCAAAAAAAAGGTTTAAAAACTGAAACAATTCGAAAAATTTTAACAGAATTAAAACCAATGATGAAGATTCTGCCTGAAACTTTGCCTGAAATTATTGTTCGAAAAGAAGAACTAATTTCACGCGCACAAGCAATTGAATGGGTGCATTTTCCTGGTTCGGCAGAAGAATTTAATCTAGCACTTGAACGGCTTGCTTTTGATGAAATTTTTGAGCTAATTTTGGCTGCAAAATTAAATAAAATTGAAAATGAGCAACTTCGTGGATACAATATCAAGCCAAAAATCCAAGATGTGAAGCAATTTGTTGGAAAGCTACCTTTTGATTTGACGCAATCGCAAAGGCTTTCTTCTTGGGAGATTATGCAAAATATGAGTCAGGATTTTCCGATGAACCGGCTTTTGCAAGGCGATGTTGGTTCCGGAAAGACAACCGTGGCGGCAATTGCGGCATTAAATGCGGTAAAAAATGGTTATCAAGTGGCAGTTTTTGCGCCAACTGAAATTCTTGCACAGCAATTAGCTGAAAATTTTTCAAAAACTTTGGCTTGGTGTGGTATTTCGATTGGCTTTCTTTCAGGAAAGGTAAAAGGAAAGGCTCGTAAAACACTTTTCGAAAATCTAAAAAATGGTAATCTTGATATTTTAGTCGGTACGAGTGCGATCATTCAAGAAAAAGTGGATTTTTTGAATCTCGGTTTGGTGATTATTGATGAACAGCACCGTTTTGGTGTTGCTCAAAGGCAAAAAATTCTTGAAAAATCTCACCAAAAAATGCCACATCTACTTGCAATGACTGCTACGCCAATTCCAAGATCGTTACAATTAACACTTTTTGGTGATTTGAGTATTTCAATATTGAAAGAAAAGCCTGAAGGGAGAAAGCCAGTTCAAACTGAAATCATCTCACCAGCTTCTCGTGCGCCGATGAATGCAAGGATTAGAGATGAAATTTCGAATGGACGGCAAGTTTTTGTAATTGTTCCGGCAATTCAAGAAGGAAAAAACGAGGAAATTAAAAGTGTTGAGGCAGAATTTAAACGATTAAAGCGTGATTTTAAGGAATTTAGAATTTTACAGCTTCATGGTAAAAAGAAGTCGGAAGAAAAAGAGCAAATAATGGCAGATTTTTTGGCAAAAAAAGCTGATATTCTGCTTTCAACTACCGTTATTGAAGTTGGAATTAACGTTCCGAATGCGAGTGTAATTGTTATTGAGAACGCGGATCGTTTTGGTTTAGCACAGCTTCATCAGCTTCGTGGGCGAGTTGGTCGTGGTGGTGGTGATGCTTTTTGTTATCTTGTAATGAGCTCAAATGCAAAACCGCCACAGAGGCTCCAAGAAATTTCGAAAACCAATGATGGATTTATTTTGGCGGAAAAGGATTTAGAACTTCGTGGTGCTGGTGAAATTTACGGCAAGGCACAAAGTGGAGAAATTAATCTGGAATTCGCAAGTATCGGTGACACAAAAATGATTTCGCGAGCACAATCTGCGGTGGATTTTTTGTTCGAAAATCAAAAATATTGGCAAGAATATTTGAGAGAAAAGCCAAAATCACTTGAAAAATACCAAAGATTAACTTTATTAAATTAGAAGCTTGACGAAAAAAATAAATTGTGCTAAAATTGAAAGGTAGTCGGCCACCAGGTCGGCATTTTTCATAAGAAATTATTTCGAAAGGATAAAATGGAAGATTTAAATATTAAACAAATGATGTTGGCGGCAAAAACAATTGCAGCTGAAAAAAATTTACCAGAAGAAAAAGTTTTAGAAGTTATTGAAATGGCGATTGCGGCTGCTTGGCGACGCGAGAACGGAAATCGTGACCAAAATGTTCGAGCAGAGCTAAATACTCAAACTGGTGATGCTGAAGTTTTTGTTCAATATGAAGTTGTTGACGGCGAAGAAGCTTATAATATTAATAACGAGATTTCTCTTGAAGATGCAAAAAAACTTGATGCAAATGCTGAAATTGGCGAAATTGTTGAAGAGAAATTCCCAGTTGAAACTTTTGGTCGTGTGGCCGCCCAAACTGCTAAGCAAGTTGTTTTGCAACGACTCCGTGAAGCTGAACGTGAGATTATTCTTGAAGAATTCGAAGATAAAGTTGGTACTATCGTAAGTGGTTCGGTTTCGAAAATTGACCAACGATTTGTGAGAATTGATTTAGGAAAAGCAAATGGAGTTATGCCACTCCGCGAACAAATTAATGGTGAATATTTTAGTGTTGGCCAGCGGATTAAAGTTCTTATTAAAGAAATTGAACGTGAAGGTCGTGCACCGGAGTTGATTCTTTCACGTGCAGATGCTAAATTCGTTGAAATTCTTTTCGAACAAGAAGTGCCAGAACTAGAAACTGGAATGGTTGAAATTGTGGCTATTGCTCGTGAGGCTGGTCGCCGAACTAAGATGGCGGTTCGTTCAATTATGAACGGTGTTGATCCAGTTGGAACTTTTGTTGGTAGTCGTGGTGTGCGAGTTCAATCTGTTATGAATGAAATTGGTGAACGTGAAAAAATTGATATTGTAACTTGGAGCGAAAACCCAAGCGAATTTATCCGTGAGGCGTTAAGTCCTGCAGAAGTTGTTGAAGTTCAAATTAAAGAAACTGGTGAAAACGAACGCAAACGAGCAACTGTGCTTGTGAGTGAAGATCAACAAAGTGTTGCAATTGGTCGCGCTGGGCAGAATGTTCGCCTTGCAAGTCGACTAACGGGCTATGAGCTTGATATTGAACTTGCTAAATCTACCGAAAAAAAACCACGTGGAAATGTTGAAGATGGCTTGTTCAGTGCTTTAAATGAAGCGACTGAAAGTGAAGTTGTTGAAAACCTCGACGGAGATGAAAGCGACCGCGAGAAATTCGGCGGAGAAGAACAATAAACATTTTAAGAGCTAGCAGGGTTGACTGCTAGCTTTTCTCGTGTTATAATTATTGCATTGGCTTTGGGCGACCAAAGTACTTAAAAAAGGAGGCATTTAGATATGCGAAAGAAACGTAAAGAATTGAAAGTCATCATTCCTGCGGCAGGAAATGGTACGCGTGGATATCCAGCGACTACAGGATTCGCCAAAGAATTACTACCAATACCTTTTGAAAGCTTTTTGCAGAATTCGATTGTGGTTTTGGTGGAAAAACTAGTTCAAGCTGGAATACCGGTTAAAAATATTGCAATCGTTATTAGTCCTGAAAAAACTTCAATAAAAAGTGTTTTCGAAAGTAAAAAAGCAATTGTCGAAGAACTTCGAAGTAAGGGCAAACATGATTTTGCTGAAAAAGTTGAACGACTTGAGTTTTTAGCTCCAGCAAAATTTATCCAACAAGATTGCAAATTCTACGGTAATCAAGCTCCACTCAGCACACCTAAAGTTATTGATTTCATTGGTGAGAGTGATTTTGCTTACTTTTTCCCAGATGATAACTTTGCAACAGTTGGTAAAAATGAATTCGAGCAAATTTTTGAAGCTTATGAAAAGTTTGGTGGAAGTATTTTGCCGGTTAAGCAAGTGCAGAATGATAATGAATACGAAAAGTATGCAATTGTAGTGGGTGAAATCATTCATCGTCCGCGATACAAAGACGACAATTTGGTCTTAGAGGTTGAAAAAATCGACGAAAAACCAGGTTTCGAAAATGCTAAAAGTGAGCTCGCAAGTGTTCGTGGAGCAATTTTCGAAAATAAACTCATTAAATATATGAGTGATTACGAGAAAAAGTTTGACGGAAATGGCGAGCTAATGTATCAGATTCCTGTACAAAATGCAATGAATGATGGAATGAAATTCTATGCAGTTCGTATTAACGGATTATATTGCGATACTGGAAATTGCTATGACTACGCTTTGGCGGTTCCGGCAATGATGATGGCTTCTGGAAACTGTAACAAATATATCAAAGATCTGAAAGAAGTTATAAAATACTTCGAAAGCCTCTAAATTAAAACGCTCTAGTTGAGCGTTTTTTTTAAATTCCCTCGTGCTGAAGAAGCCAGCTTTTACGGTTTTGTCCTCCGTTATAACCACCAAAATCCATATCTTTCGTAAGAACTCGATGGCATGGAATAATTATGGAAAGCTTATTCGCGTTCAGAGCGTTGCCAACCGCACGAACGGCGTTAGGATTTTCAATTTTTTCGGCAATTTCAGAATATGTTGAGGTTGAGCCGGAGCGAATATTCTGAAGCTCCTCCCAAACCTGTTTTTGAAAATCTGTTCCAATCATTTCGATTGGTGTTTTAAAACCTGCAAAAGGGTGTTTAAAATAATCTTCAAGTTCAATGCGTATCTGTTTAATTGGTAGATTTTCGCCTTCTTCAATATTTTCAACTTCAAAAAACTCTTTAATTTGAGCTAAATCTTTTTCGAAATTTTCATTATCTTGAAATTCCAAAAAAACCAAAGCATCGTCATGAGCGATTGCCGTCATTTCGCCAAGTGGCGTTTGGATTTTAGAAAGTTTTAGTTCACGCATTTTAATATGACAATTATATATAAAAAAGCCTAAAAAGTCAAATAAAATAAGAAATTATTAGCACTCATATTGTAAGAGTGCTAAAAGTATGATAAAATAGAGTTATGATACCTGAAGACTTTCAAGAAATTATTTCGCGAATGAGTGAAAATTCGCACAAAAGTTTGGAGCGAGCAGAATTCTTCTCTCGTAAATTTAAAACTGGCTACATTGGAATTGAACATATTTTGTTAGGAATTTTAGCAAATCGCGAATCTTCGGCGGCAACTTTAGCATATGAATACGGCTTAAAATTTGAAGATTTATATGATTTTTTTGTTGAAAATCCGCCAATTTCGAAAAGTCTGCCAGATTTTGCAGATCCAAATGTGCGAGCTTTAACCGACCGCGCAGTTTTTGCATTAAAAATGGCGAGTTTAATTTCTGGTGACGATAATGAAATTGGCACAAAAAACCTACTTTTCTCAATTTTAAAGCAAAAAGATTTAAAATTGCAGGTTGTGCTTCGGCAAACTGGGGCTGATATTGAGGGGTTAGTTAATGCTTTTGATATTTTATTTTCGAACGAAAATTCAGCTGATGGAATTGATGAAATTGAGCAAAAAAGCTTTCGAAAGAATTCAGAGAAGCAACAATCCAGCCGTGAAATTGCAATTTTGAAGAAATTTGGTGAAGATTTGACAGAAAAAGCTAAAAATGGCGAACTTAATCCAGTAATTGGGCGTGAAACTGAAGTCCAGAGATTAATTACGGTTCTGCTTCGTCGCACGAAATCAAATCCAGTTTTGATTGGTGAGGCTGGAGTTGGAAAAACCGCTGTAGTTGAACTTCTTGCTCAAAAAATTTCGAAAGAACAAGTCCCATCACAACTAATTGGAAAGCGAATTTTTGAAATTGATTTAGCTGGAATGTTGGCTGGTACGAAATTTCGTGGTCAATTTGAAGAGCGGCTAAAAAATGTAATTAAAGCGCTTGAAAAACATCAAGAAATAATTGCATTTATTGATGAAATTCATCTTTTAGCAGGAACTGGCTCGGCGGAAGGCGCAATGGATGCGGCGAATATTTTAAAGCCAGCGCTCGCTCGTGGAAAAATTAAACTAATCGGTGCCACAACTTTTGATGAATTTAAAAAATCGATTGAGAAAGATTCTGCATTGAATCGGCGTTTTCAATCTGTTCAGGTTGAAGAACCAAGCTTGAATGAAACGATTGATATTTTAAAAGGTTTGCGAGAAAAATATGAAAAATATCATAATATTGAAGTTTCTGATGAAGTTTTGGGTGAAATCGTTGATATGAGCGCGAGGTATATTTTTGACCGCCAAATGCCAGACAAAGCTATTGATATTTTAGATGAGGCTGGTGCGCTAGCTGCGAGCGAGAAGGTGTCGAAACCGAATAAAATTTTAGAATTCTCGCGTGAGATTGAAAAATTAAATGAAAAGCAAATTCGAGCGGCAGAAAACGAAGACTTTGAAGACGCGGCTCTCTATAAAACGCGAATTTCACAACTTAGAAAAAAACTTAGTGAAGAGGAGCAAAAAGCAAAAAGTTCGAAAAAAATTAATTTAACGAGCGATTATGTAGCGCGAGCGATTTCTTTAAAAACGAATATTCCGGTTCAAAAAATTTCAAAAAATCAGGCAAAAATTCTACAAAATCTTGAAAAACACCTTACGAAAAAGGTGATTGGCCAAAGTGAGGCGATTGAGAAAATTTCGAAAGCAATCCGCCGCAATAAATCTGGGATTTCAGATGAAAATCGTCCAATTGGTTCGTTTATCTTTCTTGGTCCGACTGGTGTTGGAAAAACCGAACTTTCACGCCAGCTTGCAAACGAGGTCTTTGGCGGTTCGAAATCTTTAATTAAAATTGATATGAGCGAATTTGGCGAAAAACATAAAACTTCGCAACTTTTGGGTGCGCCAGCTGGTTATGTTGGCTATGGTGAAGGCGGAACTTTAACAGAGAAAATTCGCCGTCAGCCATATTCCGTAGTGCTTTTTGATGAAATTGAAAAAGCTCACCCAGATACTTTCAATCTACTTTTGCAACTCTTAGAAGATGGTGAGTTAACAGATTCGCAAGGTAGAAAAGTTTCGTTTAAAAATACTGTTGTAATTTTAACAAGTAATCTTGGCGCAAGCGAAATGATGAATGAAAAATCGCTCGGGTTTGAGGCGGAAAGTTCTTCAAAAAAGAATCATTCAAAAAATGAAAAATTTGCTCGAAAGGCTCTTGAAAAAGTTCTAAAACCTGAGCTTTTAAACCGATTCGACGGAATTATTACATTTCAATCACTTTCAAAAACTGAAATTGGCAAGATTTTTGATATTCTTTTATCTGACTTAAATAATCGATTGCTTCGAAAAGGTTTGAATTTGAAAGTTCGAAAATCAGCGAAGGATTTTATTATTGAAAAGGGCTATGATGCTAAAAATGGGGCAAGGCCGCTTAGGCGCGCAATTGAGGATTTGCTTGAGCACAAAATAGCCGAGGAAATTTTGGTAAAAAATCCATCAAAAGGAACGCAATTTGTGGCGATTGCAAAAAATGGTGAAATTATAATTGAAGTTTCGAAAGATTAAGGAGTTAAAATGCGAAAAACAGAGAATTATTTAGTTCCAACGGTTGTTGAAGAGACTAATAGAGGTGAGCGAGCGTTCGATATTTATTCGCGACTTTTAAAAGAACGAGTTATTTTTTTGGGCGAAGATGTGAATTCACACACGGCGAATGTCGTGGTGGCGCAACTTCTTCATTTGGCTTTCGAAAATCCAGATGAAGATATTAAACTTTACATTAATAGTCCTGGCGGAAGTGTTTATGATGGTTTGGCGATTTATGACACGATTAAATTTATCAAACCAGATGTACAAACAATTGGGATTGGTTTGCAAGCTTCGATGGGGGCATTTTTGCTGGCGGCTGGAACAAAAGGTAAGCGTGCAATTTTACCGAATTCTCGAGTAATGATTCATCAGCCATCAAGTGGTACGCGCGGAAAAGTTACAGATCAAGAAATTGACCTAAAAGAAAGTTTATTGCTTAAAGAAAAACTTGCACAAATTTTGGCCAAAAATAGTGGTCAGGATTTGGAAAAACTCAAAAACGATATGGAGCGAGACTATTGGATGAGCGCTGAGGAGGCCGTAAAATACGGCTTAGCTGATAAAATAATTAAGCAAGAAAAATAGCCTCACGAACGAGACTATTATAAGTTATTAGTAATTATATCCGTCAATTGGCTTAACTTCTTCGCCAATGGCGGATTTTTTTAATGCCTTAAGCCGCTTAAACTCATTTTTCGAAACTGGCACTGGCCAGATCTCTTGGGAGTTTTTTTCTCCATTTGATTTAATTCTGAGCGCTAAAACATAATAATTATCTTTGGGTAACAATAAATTATCGCCAGAAGTGAAATTTGTTTTAGCGCGAGTAAAACCGACAGTATCAATAAAAAGGAATTGAGATTTTTCGCCACGAGCTTGCCAAGACGAAACTTCCACTTCATCATTTCCGTCTTCGTCTACAATTTTTATTATAGGATTAATCCTAAGCTTTGATGAGATTGAGAAATAAGCTTTCTCAACTTGATTACCATTTTTATCGACAAAAGTTAATCCTTTTGCCTCTATCGACTCTTCGAAATAATTATCTCGAACAGTTTGAAAATTACTCCACTTATCTTTCGAGAAAGATTTACCTTTTTCGAAAAACTTTTTGAACGTGTCAGTAGTATTTGAAATCTTTGCTGCTTCTGGCAGGAAATCTTGCGCAAAAGCCTTGTTTGAGGTAAGAATAAAAATTGAAGCGATAAAAATCGCAGAAAAAACGAAGATTTTATTTATAATTTTCTTCATTTTAAGTTCCTTCTAACGCACTCAGAAAACATTAAAAAATCAAGGTGTTGACCTTTTTACTGAAAAGGCGTAAAATATATAAGCCTTAGGTAAAAAATATTTTTTGGAGTGGAGGTCATTTGTATGACAGCGAAAGATTTATTTGAACAAGTTCTAAAAACTGGATTTCATCATCACGAAAAGCCAAAAAGTAAATCTATTGGCGCAGATGAAAACAGAGCACTTTTAGCAGGTGAAAAAGCGAAGTTGCAGCAAGATCATTATGCTTCGCTAATCAGCCATTGATTTTAACCGCTTAAATAGCGGTTTTTTATTGATTTTTTTTAAAAAATATGTTAAAATGAACGATAAGAAGTAGTGTGCTTGCGGAGAAATTTACTTCGAAATTGATGGCAAAATTTCGAAAGTCGCAGGCGGAGAATCTTCGGGCCGATTCTAATAACACTTTAAATGCGAGGAGAAAAATGGCAAAAAAGCACTTTAATGCTGCAGGACGAGCGTTCTTTTCGAAAGAAGACGCTATTCTTGAAACCCCAGATTTAATCGCTCACCAAAAAGAATCTTGGAAAGATTTTGTTGATAACGGTTTGAGCGAAATTTTCGAAGAGATTAACCCAATTGACGACTATACTGGTCAAAAATTAGCTCTACGATTTAAGAGCTATGAATTTCAAGCTCCAAAAACAACAAAAGATTTTGCGAAAGAAAATAATTTAACTTTTGAAGCTCCGCTACATGTTCAAGTTGAGCTTACAAATAAAGTTACTGGTGAAGTTAAAGAACAAGAAATTTACCTTGGTGACTACCCTTGGATGACAAACCAAGGAACTTTCATCATTAACGGAACTGAACGTGTTATTGTTTCGCAGTTGATTCGTTCTGAAGGTGTTTATTTTAATGCTGAAACCGGAAGTGATGGAAAAAGATATTATGGCGCAAAATTGATTCCAGTTCGTGGCGCTTGGTTAGAGTTTGAAACCGACCCTAAAACTGGTGTGATTTACGTGAAAATTGACCGTCGTCGAAAACTTCCAGTAACAACTTTCTTGCGTGCACTTGGTCGAATGACTAACGCTGAAATGCGAGAGATTTTTGCTGATGTTGATAACGGAGATGTTAAGTTTATTCAATCAACTCTCGAAAAAGATCAATCAGCTGGCCCAAATGAAGCTTTGATTGAGGTTTACCGCCGCCTTCGCCCAGGAGATTTGGCAACTATTGAAAATGCCCGAAATATGATTGAACGAATGTTCTTCGACTTTAAGAGGTTTGATTATGGTCGCGTTGGTCGATACAAAATTAACAAACGTTTGAAGCTTGAAACATCAAACACAACTGAAAATCGTTCTTTCCAAATGGAAGATCTTTTTGAAATTATTAAAGAAGTTATTCGCTTGAATAATTCGCAGGGTGAAGTTGATGATATCGATAGTCTTGATAATCGACGAGTTAAATTGGTTGGTGAGCTTGTTGCGCGACAATTCCGTGTTGGTATGCTTCGAATGCAACGAAATGCAATGGACCGAATGTCGATGACTGATATTGAAACTGTAACTCCTGGCCAATTAGTGAATGCTCGCCCAGTTGTTGCTGCAGTGCGTGAATTTTTTGCTGGATCACAGCTTGCTCAGGTTATGGATGAAACTAACCCACTTTCAGAACTTTCTCACAAGCGCCGTTTGAGTTCAATGGGCCCTGGAGGTGTGACTCGTGACCGTGCTGGTCTTGAAGTTCGTGACAGCCACCCAACTCATTATGGCCGAATTTGTCTTGTTGAAACTCCAGAAGGTGGAAACGTTGGACTCGTAACAAACCTCGCAACTTTTGCCCGAATTAACGAATATGGCTTTATTGAAGCTCCGTATCTTCGGGTTAAAGACGGAAGAGTTACTGACGAAGTTGTTTATCTTGACGCTGATCATGAGATGCACGAAATTATTGCTGATGCTGGTTCAAAATTAAACGAAGATGGAAGCTTTGTTGAATCTCAGGTTTCTGCTCGAAAGAACTTAATTCCTTCGCAGGTGAGTTCAAGCGAAGTAACGTTCATGGACGCCGTTCACAGGCAGGTTCTTGGTGCAGCAGCATCGCTTATTCCTTTTGCTGAACGCGACCGAATCGACCGTGCTTTAACTGGTTCAGCCATGCAGAAGCAGGCCGTTCCACTTCTTTGGAATGAAGCCCCAACTGTTGGAACTGGTGTTGAAGCTGATATTGCGCGAAACTTAAGTCAAATTATTGTTGCTGAAGATGATGGTGAAGTTATTCGTGCTGATTCTGTTGCTGTTGAGGTTAAATATGCATCTGGCACAGTAAAATACGAACTAAAACATTTCGAAAAAACTGCTGACGACCGATGTTATAATCAAAAAGTTGTAGTTTCTCGTGGCCAAAAAGTTAAAAAAGGTGATATTTTGGCGGAAGGTGCAAGTATTAAGGATGGGGAAATTGCTCTTGGCCGTGACCTCCGTGTGGCATTTATGTCTTGGGGTGGATTCAATATGGACGACGCTGTGATTATTTCTGACCGTCTTGTTAAAACCGATATGCTAACAAATATCAATATTAAAGATTATATGGTTGAAGTTCGTGAAACTAAGCTTGGGCCAGAAGTTGTTACTCGTGATATTCCAAACGCTAGCGAATATAGTTTGCGACATTTGGATGAAGACGGAATCGTTCAAATTGGTTCAGAGGTGAAACCTGGCGATGTGCTTGTTGGAAAAATTACTCCAAAAGGTGAACAAGAACTTTCGAGCGAAGAACGACTTTTGCGTGCAATCTTTGGTGAAAAAGCGAAAGATGTTCGTGATACTTCTCAAAGAATGAAAAATACTGGTTCTGGAAAAGTTATTGGTGTAAAAATCTTTTCGAAAGAAAATGGTCATGAAATGCGTGCTGGCGTGCTTAAACAAATTCAGATTTTTGTAGCTGAGGCTCGCAAAATTATGGTTGGAGACAAAATGGCTGGACGACACGGAAATAAAGGTGTTGTTGCAAAAATTTTGCCAGAAGCTGATATGCCATTTATGGAAGATGGAACTCCGATTGATGTAATTCTTTCGCCGCTTGGTGTGCCTTCACGTATGAACCTTGGTCAGCTTTTTGAAGTTCACCTTGGAATGGCTGCAAAAACTCAAGGCTACCGAGTTGCAACTCCTTCATATGACGGTGTCGATGCTAAAACTTTGAGTGATGAACTTGAAGCCGCAGGCGTTCCTCGAGATGGAAAAGTTCAATTATTTGATGGTCAAACTGGTGAACCATTCGAACAACGAACAACTGTTGGATTTATGCATATGATTAAGCTTCACCACTTGGTTGCCGATAAAATCCACGCTCGTTCAACTGGCCCTTACACAATGGTTACTCAACAGCCTTTGGGCGGTAAAGCTCAAAATGGTGGTCAGCGATTTGGAGAAATGGAAGTTTGGGCTTTGGAAGCCTACGGTGCTGCTAACATGCTTCAAGAAATGCTCACAATTAAGTCTGACGATGTCGTTGGTCGTTCAAAAGCTTACGAAAGTATCATTAAAAATAATGAAATTGTTGGTCCAAAATTACCAGAATCATTCAATGTGCTTGTGAAAGAATTGCAAGGTCTTGGGTTGCGTGTTGATTTGCTTGATCAACATGCTTCAAGCATTGACGCTGATGAACTTCTTGCAGAACGAAATAAAGATGCGGAGAGTTCAATAATCGAAGAAGATGAAAATTTCGAAACTGTTCGAGATGAATCTGACGGTGAATTTGAAGACAATATGAATATTCAAGATATTGATGAAATTGAAGAAATTAAGGAGGAAGCGTAAATGGCGAAAGTGGTGAATTCAAACCAGATTGCTGATTTCGATGCAGTTCGCCTCGCAGTTGCTAGCCCAGAAGATATTTTGAGCTGGTCTTACGGCGAAGTGACTAAGCCAGAAACTATCAACTATCGAACTCAAAAACCTGAGCGTGATGGTTTGTTTTGTGAAAAAATCTTTGGACCAACTAAAGATATTAACCCTTATGATAATAAACTAAAGGGTGTTCGTTCTCGTGAAGCTGCCGTTGATAAAAATGGTGAGTTAGTAACAAAATCGATCGTTCGCCGTGAACGAATGGGCCATATTTCTTTAGCAGCTCCAATCGCGCATATTTGGTTTATGCGTGGAGCTCCAAGTGCAATGAGCCTTCTTCTTGGAATGACAGTTAAAAATATCGAACGTGTTGTTTATTTTGCAAGTTATGTAATTCTTAATGTTGATGAAGAAAAACGTGATCAAATGATTGCCGACCTTGAAGCTGAAGATAAAGCTGCTCGAATGGCAATTAAAATTCGCTATGAAAAGGCTGCCGAAGAAGCTGGCGCTGATATTAAAGCATTGGCTGAAGCACAAACTAAAGAAATTGAAGAGCTTAACGCAAATTATGTTTCGAAAAAGAATCAACTTGATAGTTTTGTAAAAGGTTCGCTAATGAGCGAAACTGATTTTCGAAATCTTCCTGAAGAGTATGAAGATATCATTGAAGTTGGCATGGGTGGTGAAGCAATTAAAACTTTGCTTGACGAAATTGATATTGATGAGCTTATCGAAAGCTTGAAAGAAGAATCTGAAAAAGCAAGAGGTCAGCGAGAGAAGAAAATTCTTAAACGACTAAAAACAATCGAAGGAATGAAAGCTGCTGGAATTAAGCCGGGGAGTTTATGCTTGACAGCTCTTCCTGTGATTCCTCCAGATTTGCGACCTATGGTACAATTGACTGGTGGTCGATTTGCAACGTCAGATCTAAATGATTTGTATCGTCGAGTAATTAACCGAAACAATCGTTTGAAGAAATTGATCGAACTTAATGCTCCAATGGTAATTAAGCGTAATGAAATGCGAATGCTTCAAGAAGCTGTTGATTCGCTAATTGACAATAATGCATCACGAAGCGGTCGCTCAGTTAATACTGCCGGCGGTCGCCGAAAGCTTAAATCTTTGAGCGATATGTTAAAAGGTAAGCAAGGTCGTTTCCGCCAAAACTTGCTTGGAAAACGTGTTGACTACTCTGGTCGTTCAGTTATTGTGGTTGGTCCAACTTTGAAAGCCCACCAGTGTGGTTTGCCAACACAAATGGCACTTGAACTCTTTAAACCATTCGTAATTTCTTGGTTGATTGAAAAAGAATATGCGCATAATATTCGTTCGGCAACTCGTTTGATTGATGCTCGTGAAGCAGAAGTATGGGATGCTTTGGATGCTGTAGTTGAAGGAAAATACATTCTTTTGAACCGTGCTCCATCTTTGCACCGACTTTCGATTCAGGCCTTTCAGCCAAAACTTGTTGAAGGTAAAGCTATTCAGCTTCACCCACTTGTAGCAAATGGATTTAATGCCGATTACGATGGTGACCAGATGGCGGTTCACTTGCCACTTTCTGATGCTGCTCAGGCAGAAGCTCGTGACTTAATGAGTATTTCTCACAACTTGCTAAAGCCAGCAGATGGTCAACCTGTGCTCTCTGTTGATCAGGATGTTGTTTATGGAAATTACTACATCACTTACGACAAGCATTCTGAAATGAACAAAAAACCGCGTCCTTTCGCTAATGTTTTTGAAGCCGAAATGGCTTATGATAAAGGTGAAATTGCGCTTCAAACACCAATTCGTGTGTTCGTAAAAGGTGAGATTCGAAATACGACTCTTGGCCGTGTGCTATTTAACGAATTATTACCAGAAGATTATCCATTCGACAACAACCCACAAACTAAGAAGCAAATTAACAAAATTTTGGCCGATATGTTTGCACATTATGGTGCTGAAATGACTGTGAAAATTGCTGACAAAATTAAAGGTTTATCATTCCGATTTGTTACAAAATCTGGTTTGTCGATCGGTAAGGAAGATTACACGGTTTACGAAAGTGAAAAAATCCCTCAAATTATTGCTAGTGGTGACGCTAAAACAACTTTGATTCAGGAGCAATATGATCAAGGTCTTTTGACTGATCAAGAACGCTATAACTTAATTATTGATAACTGGCACAAGGTTATTGATGAAGTTTCTGATGAAATCTCTGAGCGTGTAGCTCATGAAGGTGCAGATTCGCCTGTTGGATTAATGGCTGTTTCTGGTTCACGTGGTAATGCAACTAACATTCGTCTTGCTTCTGGTTTGACTGGAATTATGGTGGATGCAACTAACCGTGAAATTGAGCTTCCAATTCGCTCAAACTACACTCACGGAATGAGCTCGCTTGAAGCTTTCGTGGCAACTCGTGGTGCGCGTCAAGGTTTGATTTCGACTGCGCTTAAAACTGCCGATTCTGGTTATCTAACTCGCCGTCTTGTTGATGTGGCTCAAGATGTATTTTCTGTTGAGGATAGAGCTAATGAAGTTGATCCAGGATTTGCGATTTATCGCTCAGAAAGTGAAGAGACAATGATTTCATTCGGTGATAGACTTTATGGTCGATTTACGGCTGAAGCTGTTCCTGGATATATTGAGGCTGATCAACTAATCACTCGAGAAATTGCCGATGCAATTGAAAAAGATGAAAACATTACAGAAGTTAAAATTCAAAGCGTTCTTTCAACTCCAGACCTTGCAGGAATTCCTCAAAAGTCTTACGGAATTGATATGGCAACTGGGCTTCTTGTTGATCCAGCCGAACCGGTTGGTGTGATTGCTGCTCAATCTGTTGGTGAGCCTGGAACACAGCTAACTTTGAATACATTCCACAGTTCGGGTGTTGCTGGTTCTGGTGCAATTTCACAAGGTTTGCCACGTGTTGAAGAACTTCTTGAAGCTCGTTCACCAAAGGGACAAGCTTATATGACTGAAGTTTCTGGTGTGGTTGATATCTGGGAAGATGGCAATATGAATATTGTTCAAATTACACCACGACAAACTGAAGATGGCGAAAATGTAAACCCAGTTCGCTACGAAATTCCAAATGTTGCGGCCCTAGCTGTTTCGAAAAACGATGTTGTGCAGGCTGGTGACCGTTTGACTGTTGGTTCGCTCAATCTTCGTGACCTAATGGAATTTAAGGGTGTTGAAGAAACTCAACGCTATATTATGAACGAAATCTTGCGAATTTATGCTGCTCAAGGTCAAGATATTGCTTCGAAGCACCTTGAAATCATCGTTCGTCAAATGTTCAGCCGAGTTCAAATTGAAGATGCCGGAGACTCATCGTTTATCATTGGCGATGTAGTTTCGAAAGCTGCCGTTGTTGAAGAAAATAAACTTCTTGAAGCTGAAGGTAAAAAACCTGCTGAATTTAAACAACAACTTCTTGGAATTACAAAAGTTTCAATTTTCAGCGACAGTTTCTTGTCTGCTGCATCTTTCCAAAATACAACAAGTGTTTTGATTAACGCAGCAACTTCTGGCCGAATTGATAAACTTCGTGGATTAAAAGAAAATGTGATTATCGGACGTAAAATTCCTGTTGGAACTGGCGCTCGGGTTAACACAAAATCTGAACCTGTTGAAACTAAAGAAGAATTTGAAAACGAAACTAACGATTCTATAGTAGAAGAATAAAAAACTTAAAACACTGGCTTCGTTGCCGGTGTTTTAATTTGCGTTAAAGAACGAAAAGTGATACAATATTAGCATAAACAAAATAGGAGAATATATGAGTTCTAATGAAGCTAAAAAAGTTGGCGTAAAAGCTTTTCGAAATCGTGGAATTATTTTTGCAATTTTATCGATTATTTTAATTGTTGCTGGATCAATTTGGATTGCAAAACCTTTTAATGATTTTCTAAAAAGACAAACTTGGAAACAAACTGAAGGGCAAATTTATGGTTTCGAAAAGAAGATTATAAATGAAAAAACCGGTGAATATAGATATTCTGCGGTTATAGATTTTTCAGTGAAAGAGAACGAAACAATTGAACTTCATTCAGAGCTAAAGAATGAAGAACCGGTTAGAGGCGAAAAAGTGAAAGTTTTTTATGATGAAAAAGACCCAAACTCTGCCGTTGAGGGTGATTTTGAAATTACTAAAATAGTTGCTCCGAGTGGACTGCTGATTGTTGGAATTCTTAGTGCGGTTTTAGCAATGATTTCTTTCGAAAGAATGAAAAAAGCTAAAAAGATGCAAAATCAAGCAAGTACTTCAGCCTTTGTACAGAATTTTATTCCGCAAAATAATCAGGAAAATAAGTAATGCGAACGATTTTTACGGACGGAAGTGCTTCACCGAATCCTGGCCCTGGTGGTTTTGCCGTGATTGAAAACGGAAAACCGATTGCTTTGGGAGCTGAAAATGCAAGCACGAATATTCGAATGGAAGGATTAGCTTTGAAAAAAGCTTTCGAAATTTTAGATGGTGAAGAAGCTGAAATTTTAACAGATAGTGAGTTTTGGGTTAATGTTTTAATAAAATGGGCGCCAGCTTGGGAGAAAAATTTCTGGAAGAAGAAAAATGGTGAAATTAAGAATCTTGATATTGTGAAGCCGCTTTTTGAGCTTTATAAAAAATCGAATGTAGAGCTAAAATGGCTAAAAGGGCACGCTGGTCATGAGTTTAATGAAATGGCTGATGAATGGGCGAATCGCGCAAGAAACGGGGAGAAGCTTTAATCCCATTATTGACTTTCTTCGAAAGTTGTGATAAAATAGAAATTCCGCTCAAAAGTGGAAAATAGAACATTTGGAGGAAATTATCCTTATGAAAAAAGCATTCAGAGAAGCAAAGGAACCATTATTCGTGTTCTTGTACTTTACTACAGTCTTTAGTCTATCTTGTTATTTAACCTATTTGACAAGTTGGAATTTTGGAATATTTATGTTTGGATTTTTTTGGCTTTCGCTCTTTTTGCTTCCAAAAGTTTTTAAACCAAAAAATACTGTTCCTGTTCGAGTTAATGCTTGTTTAAAAAGATAGCTATTAACTGATAGAGTCAGAAAAATCTGGCTTTTTCTTTTGGCTATTTTTACTTTACAGATTTTAAAAAATATGATAAAATTGTTAGCGAAGCGCTGTTTTTGTGCTGGTTTCGAAAAAAACAACAAAACTAGCGTGAAACAGCAATAAAATAATAAATTTAAGAGGAATCAAATGAATAAAAATACTCCATTGGAAAATTTCCGAAATGTTGGTATTATTGCGCACATTGATGCCGGTAAAACTACAACAACAGAAGGTATTCTTTACCGAACTGGTTTGACACACAAAATCGGTGTTGTTCGTGGTGAAGGTGATGGTGCAACAACCGACTGGATGGCTCAAGAGAAAGAGCGAGGTATTACAATTACTTCTGCTGCTGTGACTTGTTTCTGGAAAGATCACAAAATTAACATTATCGACACCCCAGGACACATCGACTTTACTGCTGAAGTGGAGCGTTCACTTCGTGTTCTTGACGGTGCCGTGACTGTTTTTGACGGTAAAATGGGTGTGGAGGCTCAGTCTGAAACTGTTTGGCGACAAGCCGACAAATATGGCGTGCCACGTGTTTGTTTTATCAACAAAATTAACCAAACTGGTGGTGACTTCTATAAATCTATTAAATCAATTCATGACCGTCTAAGCAAACAAGCTTTCCCAATTCACTTGCCAATTGGTTTCGAACAAGAAATTAATGGTGTTGTCGACCTTATTGACATGAAAGCTTACACTTATGATAACTACGCTGACCATGAGTTGAAAGTTGGTGAAATTCCAGCAGATATGCTTGAAAAAGCTAAAAACGCACGCTCATTGCTTGTTGAAAATGCGGTTGAAGCTGATGATGAATTGATGATGCGATTCTTCGAAGAAGGTGAGGAATCAATTACAATTCCTGAACTTAAAGCTGCGCTTCGAAAACGAGTTCTTGCTGGTGACTTCTTCTTAGTAACTGGTGGTGATGGCCGTGGTGTGATTGTTGAAAAAGTTCTTGACTTGATTAATGATTACCTTCCAAGCCCACTTGATGTTTCTTCGATTAAAGGAACTGACGCAAAAACTGGTGAAGCTATTGAGCGTAAACCGTCTGTAGATGAACCAACTTCTGCACTTGCATTTAAGATTGCAACCGACCCATTTGTTGGAAAACTCGTATTCGTGCGTGTTTATAGTGGTAAAATTACTGCTGGATCATATGTTCTCAATACAATGACTGGTAAAAAAGAGCGAATCGGACGAATCGTTCGAATGCATGCTGATAAGCGTGAAGAAATTTCAGAAGTTGCTGCTGGTGACATTGCCGCTGTTGTTGGTTTGAAAGATGTTACAACTGGTGCAACTCTTTGTGATTTGAACCACGGTGTAATTCTTGAAGGTATTGAGTTCGCTGAACCTCCAGTTTCGATTGCGGTTGAGCCAAAAACTAAAGCCGACCAAGAAAAAATGGGAATTGCTCTTCAACGACTTGCTGAAGAAGACCCAACTTTCCGAGTTCACACAGATGAAGAAACTGGTCAAACAATTATGTCAGGAATGGGTGAGCTTCACCTTGACATCTTGATCGACCGAATGAAGCGTGAATTTAACGTTGAAGCTAATGTTGGTGAGCCACAAGTTGCCTTCCGTGAAACTATTCGTGGAACTGCTGAAGCTCAAGGTAAACACGCAAAACAATCTGGTGGTCGTGGTCAATATGGTGATGTTTGGATTCGTTTTGAGCCAAATGAGCCAGGAAAAGGCTTTGAATTCTTTGATGAAATTAAAGGTGGTGTTGTGCCACAAGAATACCGCAAACCAGTTGAACAAGGTGTGCTTGAAACGCTTGAAGGCGGTGTGATTGCTGGCTACCCAGTAGTTGACGTTAAAGCTACACTTTACGATGGTTCTTACCACGATGTCGACTCGAGCGAATTGGCCTTTAAATTGGCTGGTGCACTTTCAACTCGTGAAGGTATCAAGAAAGCAAACCCAGTTCTTCTTGAACCTGTGATGAAAGTTGAAATTACAACTCCTGAAGAATTCATGGGTGATGTAATCGGAGACTTGAACTCACGCCGCGGTCGAATCGACGCTATGGAGGATTTGATGGGCGGAACAAAGCTCGTTAAAGGTTTTGTGCCTCTTGCAAATATGTTTGGCTACACTTCAGACCTACGCTCAATGAGTAAAGGTCGTGCAGCTTCAACAATGGAGCTTGCGCAATACGAAGAAGTTCCACCTAACGTTGCACAAGAAATTATCGAAAAGCGAAACGCTAAATAATAATTTCGAAAACTTAAAAACTACCTCTTTCGGGAGGTGGTTTTTGTTTTGCAAAAAATAGATAAATTTGGTAAAATATAATTATTATGGCTAGAGCTGAGAATGCGGAGGATAAAACAAAAGATAATAAAAAATACCTTGCGAGCAATAAGGGTTCACTTGGTGGCGGCTTAATAGAGCAAAAATCTTTGAATCCTAAAAAATCTAAAATTTCAACTAAGAATCTAAAAGAATCTAGTAAAAGAAAAATGAGCCCTACTTCTAAAACTGCCATTAAAAATAATCAAAAGCAAAAAGAGAATCTAATTAAGTCAAAAAAGCGCGTTAAGAAGTTTGGTGAAGTTTTTACGCCCGAGTTCATTGTTAAACAGATGTGTGATTTATGTGAGCCAACAATTTCTCAAGTAGATAAAAAAGTCTTTGAGCCGACTTGTGGAAATGGTAATTTTCTTGTAGAAATTTTGAACCGAAAACTTAATTCGGTTCCGGATTTTTATACGAAAATAAAAAAGCAAAAGAATGCTAGAAGCAAAAAGGCTCAGGTTGAGATTTATGAATTTTGTTTAATTTTGGCAATATCAAATGTTTATGCGGTGGATATTCAAGAGGATAATGTTGAAGAATCACGTGAACGCCTAAAAGAAATCATTTATAAGCATATTAAAAATATCAAAAACTCGTTCTTTTTTCTTGAAACAATTGATAAAATTCTAAGTAATAATATTATTGTTGGCAATACTTTAACGCAGAAAAATGAGCTTAAATTCTTCGATCTAAAGCCTAATTTTGAAGATTTGACTTTCGAAATTTCAGAACATTCACTTCAAGATATTGAAAAAGCTTATTCGAAAATAAAATCTGCAAACCTTGAAAACTTAACAGATGTAATGAGTCAGATGCGAGCATCGCCGTCAAAACTTACACCTAAGAAAACACGGCTAAAAGTAGCAAATAAGAAAGATTAATCGGAGAGTTTAAGATGAGTGATGATAAAAAACAGATCAAAACATTTAAAAAAGTTTATCCACAAATTTATTCATATATTTTGCCAGATAGACACCAAAATGATGGCTGGCAAAAAATTGGCTATACTGAGCGAAAAGATGCTAAAATTCGAATTCGTGAACAAAACGAGACCGCTTCACATAAAGAACCCTATGATATAAAATGGATTAGACCTGCAAGAAAAAATAATAATAAATGGTTCAAAGACCATGAGCTTCATCGCTATTATCAGCAAAATGCAATTCCGAAAGATAAAGGTCATGGAACTGAATGGTTTTATTTTAATGGTACGCCAGAGAGGTCGATAGAACTTTTTGAAGCTTTTTGTCAAGACCGTTTTGTAGATAGTAATGGCAAGAAATTCTATATTTTACGACCAGAGCAAGAAGATGCAGTCGAGCAAACCTTAGAATATGCTGAACGTAATCAAACTACTGATTTTAAAAATCCAAATGAAAAAGCTGAATTCTTATGGAATGCTAAACCGCGTTTCGGCAAAACGTTAACAACTTATGATTTTATGAAACGCTTTGGAGCAACAAAAACTCTAATCGTAACTAACCGTCCAGCAATTGCCGATTCTTGGTATAATGACTATAAGAAATTTATTGACGGTTATCATTTTATCTCAACAGCGGACTCTATTAAAGAGAAAACCTTAACTCGTGAAGAGTTTAATCAAATTGAAGGTTTCGGTAAAAAACAAATAACTTTTTTGAGTTTGCAAGATTTAAAAGGTGCAAAAGTTTTTGGTGGAAGCTTTGACAAATTGCAGTGGGTTGCAGACCTAGAGTGGGATTTATTAGTGATTGATGAAGCCCATGAAGCAGTTGATACTGATAAAACGGACAGGGCTTTTGAAAATATTAAACGCAAATTTACGCTTCATCTTTCAGGAACGCCATTTAAAGCCTTGGCAGAAGGTAAGTTTAGTAGTGAACAAATTTATAACTGGACTTATCTCGATGAGCAAAAAACAAAACAGAGTGAGCTCAAGAATGGTCAAGAATCGGGCGATCACACAGATATGCCGGATTTAAGGTTGTTTAATTATAAAATTTCAGATGTTACAGCTAAGCAGATCGAAGAAGGTATTGATGTAAATGGGGACAATATTCCACCAGTTTTTGAATTTAACGATTTTTTGGCAACCAATTCAAAGGGTGAATTTAAGCGTGAAGCTGATATTTGGCGATTTTTAAATACTCTTACCGAGAATGAAGGTTATCCGTTTTCAACTCCAGAACTTCGCAATGAGCTAAAGCATACTTTTTGGTTTGTAGGAAATCGCGTAAATTCAGCAAAAGCAATGGAAAAGCTGCTTAAAAAACACCCAGTTTTTGAAAATTATAAAATTATTTTAGCAGCCGGCGATGGCCGAAGTTTGGACAATGAAGACTTTGAAGAGGAGGCTGAAGATTTTAAAAAGAATGAAAAAGCTTTAGCGCGCGTAAGGAAGGCGATAGAAGAATATGACAAAACCATTACACTTTCGGTTGGTCAGCTTACAACGGGCGTAACGGTTAAAGAATGGTCGGCGGTACTAATGATGAGTGATGTGAAAAAAGAAACTCTTTACACGCAGGCGATATTCCGTGCACAAAACCCATATAAATATGAAAAAGACGGCAAACTTTATCGTAAAAAGTCGGCTTATGTTTTTGACTTTTCACCTTATCGTGTGCTTGAGATTTATGATAAACTCGCAAATTCTTTAAGTGAAAAAAGCGCAATTGGTAATATTACAGAAAGTGAGCGGCAAGAAAATGTGGCAGAACTTCTCAATTTCTTTCCAGTTCTTTCGCAAGACGAAAATGGTAAAATGGTGGAGCTTGACGCTTCGCAAGTATTAACTTTGCCCGCAGCTAAAATGGCAAGCGATATTGTTAAGCGTAGGTTTATCACTAACTTACTATTTAAAGATATTGGTAATGTTTTTAATCTTCCAAGTGAAATCGTTAAAAAACTTAATAAAGTGCAAAATTCGAAAGAAGATGGCACGGCAAATAAAAAAGAAAAACGTGATATTTCCAATAATCGTGAGCGAGATGAACAAAAACAAAAAAGAATTTCTGTTAATCGCGATATTATTTGGGGACAAAAGGTTTATGGCGAGCCAATTCGTGAGGCTTTTGAGCGTGCGCAAGAAGATATGGATAGCTTTGAGGAGCAATTAACAGATGCAATTAACGAAGATATTTTGAGCAAACCTATTGCTAAATATGTTGAAGTTTATGCTCCAAGTAAGAAGGAAATCAAAGAACTTGAAGAAAAAATTGTAGAGAAAATCAAAACTGTGAGTGAAGAATTTAAAAATTCGCCTCAAACAGAAAAAGAAAAAACTAAGGCAATTGCTGAGCTTGCAGATTTTGTTGAAAAAGAACTACCCCGCGATATGATTGATAATCGTGAAGAGCAAGCTTATCAAGATAATGCTAAAACCGAGCTTGATATTATTCGTGAAAAGCTCCGAACATTCTCACGAGCAATCCCAAGCTTTGTGATGGCGGCAAAAGATCCTAGGAACCTTACTATAGATAATCTACAAGATGCGGTGAGTGATGAAGATTTTGAAATGCTATTCAATGAACGTGACAAGCTCCATGCACCAGATCGATTTACGAAAGCTGATTTTATCGAACTACGTGATGGTGGTGATTATGAAGAAAACGGCGAAATTATTCACTTCGATGGCTTTTTTGAAAAACATCGCTTTAATGCGGCAATTCAAGAGTTCGAAAAGAAACGCGAACGGCTTGCTGATTATTTGAACAATACAACAAAAGAAGATATTTTTAGCTACATTCCAGCGCAAAAAAGCAATCAAATTTTTACGCCGCGCGAAGTTGTAAACAAAATGCTTAACATACTCGAAGCTGAAAACCCAGGGATTTTCTCTAACCCGAACCTTACTTTTTGTGATTTACATATTAAAAGTGGATTGTTCCTAACCGAAACCGCCAAAAGGCTCAACCATGGTTTAGCAAATATAATTCCAGATGAGCAGGCAAGATTAAAGCATATTTTTGAAAACCAGCTCTTTGGTTTTGCGCCAACCCAGATCGTTTATGATATTGCAGCCAACTATATTTATGGCGGATTCCCTGAAATCTCTCGCCAGAACTTAAAAAAGAAAGATTTAACCGAGCAGTTCAAGAAAGGAGAGCCGCTAAATATGAAATTTGATGTTGTGATTGGAAATCCGCCGTATCAGGAGGAAACTAAAGACACTAGTGATAAGCCAATTTATAACTATTTTATGAGTGAAGCTTATAAGTTTGCAGATAAAGTGTGCTTTATTACGCCTGCGAGATTCTTGTTTAATGCTGGTAAAACACCCAAAAAATGGAACGCCAAAATGCTAAATGATAAACATTTAAAGGTGGCTTATTATGAGCAAGATTCAAGTAACGTCTTCCCGAATACTGATATTAAAGGTGGTGTAGCTATAACTTATCGTGACACCAAGAAGAACTTTGGTAAAATTGGCACATTTACACATTTTGAAGAGCTTAATTCTGCTTTGCATAAAGTTCTTGAAAAAAATAAAAATAGTGATTTTCTTGATTCTTTATATTATTCTACCGATAGTTATAAGTTCTCTCAAAAAATGCATCAAGATTTTCCTGAAGCAAAAGAGAAGCTTTCGAAAGGGCATGAAAAGACTGTTGCAAGCTCCGTTCTAACTAGTTTGGATAATATCTTCACCGAAAATAAGAAGTTTGAAAATAGTTTTAAGTTTATTGGCGTTATAAAAAATAAGCGCAAGTGGCGATATATCAATTCTGAATATATCGAAGAGCATCCAAATCTTCGAAAATTTAAAGTTATGCTGCCTGGAAGCAATGGAAGTGGCGCTATAGGCGAAGTTCTCTCTACACCCCTTGTCGGGGAACCCCTTGTCGGGGAACCCCTTGTCGGGCATACGCAAACATTTATAAGTTTTGGAGCTTTTGACAACCGTGAAGAGGCTGAAAACTTGCTCAAATACATAAAAACTAAATTCGCGCGCACAATGCTTGGCACCCTAAAAATCACGCAAAGCAATAAGAAAGATACTTGGCGTAACGTCCCTCTTCAAAACTTTACCAACAACTCTGACATTGACTGGTCGCAATCAATTGCTCAAATCGACCAGCAACTTTATAAAAAATACGGTTTGAGCGAAAAAGAAATTGCGTTCATTGAAGAAAAAGTTAGGGAGATGGAATAGAAACATGAAAGTAGATTTAAAAGATACAGATTCGGGCAATGATAAATTTAGTAGATTTGAAGATGAGTCGATTAATTTTGATAAGTCGGTTAATTTTGTTTTTGGTAAGAATGGTACAGGCAAATCATCCATTTGTGATTTAATAAGGAGCCAAAATAGTAATGGTGAGCACGGATATGATGCTTATATTTTTCAAGGGTTTGAATCTGTTATTAGTGATGATCAAAAATTAAATGCTATTGTTCTTGGCGAAGAAAATACAAAAATAGATAAGATTATTAAAGAATATGAGAGCGAGATTGCCGACATTCAAGGCAAAATAGATGCTGAAAGGGCTAAAATTGTCAAACCGCAAGATGAAAGCGAAAACTTATATACACAAAAGCTTAAACTAGAAGAGGAAAAACAAAAGAAAGAAAAGAAGGAACAAAAATTCTATTCCAATAGTGCAAGCAAAATTGCTAATATGAAAGACCCTGTAATTGTTGAGAAGGCAACAGGTTACGATAAGAATTCTTTTCAGGGTGAAATTGAAGATGCGCTTAAGAGTCCTATTCTATCTGATGAAGAGATAGCAACATTGAAAGAAACTATAGAATCAACCCCAAAACCAGAAGTAGAAAAAATCTCTTTAGATGAGATCGATTTTGCAGTTTTACAAGAGGATGTTGAAAACCTATTGTTAAAAACAGTTCAACCAAGCATAAAAATTGCAGAATTAGACGATGATAATAAAAAACGCCAATTTGCTGAAGCTGGTAAAGACTGCCATAGTGCTGGTGACACTTGTGCTTTTTGTGGCAATATAGTTACCAACGAGCGACTTCAGAAACTTGAAAAATATTTTTCTGGTAGTGAAATTGATAAATTCACTAAAGAGCTTAGCGATAAGTTGATTGAAATTAAAAACTATGAAAATAAATTAGAAAAAATCATTATAAAGGAAGAAGTTTTTTATCCAGAGTTTAAGAACTCGATTAGTGAGATTTTGCTAAAGGTAGATAAAAATAAACTTGAACAGCAGAACTTCTTGAAAAAACTTAAAGACTCTTTAGAGGAAAAACAAAAGAATTTATTCGATACTATATCATATGAATCAGAAAAACTACCTTCTAAACTGGTCGGAGAGATTGAAGAATATAACGGAATAGTTGAAGAAAACAACGAATACACTAAAAACCTAAAAGATAACAAAACTAAAGCTAGAAAAAAGCTTCGCTATAATGCTATTGCAGAAATTATTAGGAATTCAAATATAGAAGAAATTAAGACAGAGCTTAGTAGCGCTATTAGTGATCTAGATGGTAAAGAAGAAGAGATCCAAGTAGTAAAAGATGATATTGAAGATTATGAGAAAGAGCAAAAGGAAAAGCAAGAAAAAATTAATGAACAATTATCAAAAACTAAAAATACAGAAATACTAGCTAAGAATATTAATAAAAAGTTAGAAAAATATACTAATTTTACGCTTGAACGTAAAGATGAACAGGGTCGAGAATTTTATGAAATTAAGGAAAAAATAGAAGGTGAAGAAAAAACTCGACCAGTTCAGGAACTATCTACTGGTGAAAAAAATATCGTTGCGCTTCTTTATTTTATTGAAAGTCTAGATGATTCAGAAAATAATTCTAATAAACCCAAATTTATTGTATTTGATGACCCAATGAATTCAAATGATGATACAATGCAATACTTAATTGTTGACGAGATGCTGGATCTAGTTAAGCAGGTTAATAAATCTAAAAAAGAAGATAAGATTCTTATCTTAACACATAATGTATTATTTTATTTAAATATTACTCGTGACATAAAAAATGAATGTCGCCGAAAATTAAAGAGTGATGGCAGTGTTATAAACCCTTATGAAGAATTCAATTTTTATAAGCTTATGTCCTATGGAGGTAAAACCAAAATACAAAAAATACAAAAAGATAAGGAGGATTTTAAAAATCAATATGAATCTCTTTGGTTTGAACTAGGATTCTTATACAAAATGGATAAGCCTGAATTGATGTGTAACGTGGCACGGCGTATCATAGAGGATTATATATCTTTTACTAACAAAAAAGATTTTTATAAGGAAAATAAGGATGCAAAGAGACTTTTTAATGCAAACTCTCATAGTAGTATTCTTGATTTAACAACTGACATATCAGGTAAGAACAATGAGGATATTAAGAATATACTAGAAAAGTGTTTTAATGATAATAGTGCCATAGATCATTTTAATACTCATTGGCAATTATGTATAAAAGTAAATAAGTAACTATAATTTTTATGATGAAACCGTAAATCCCGCTTGCCCTTAACCCGTTCAAAGTGCTATAATTAAAGCAGGAAATCAAGCACTTTTAATTGAATAACTTGGTGATTTTGGTAAGGTGAAAGGAGGAATCTTTAATCCCCTATAGCAAACCAACAAAAGTGCTACATCACTTTTTAAAATTTGCTAAGCACATTTAAGAATCATCTATAGCATTTTTAATTAACTGCTATAGCAAAACAAATCAAAAGCCTTTCAAGGAGGAAGAATGAGTCTTAAATATAAAGTTGTTCAACTTGTAAACCCTGCAAAACGAGAAGAGCCAAAAAAGTTTTACGCTCAACTAGCTGAATCTGGCCGTGTTGATCTAGATGAAATCGCTAATAGTATTTCAGAAACCTCAACTACGGTGAGTCATATTGATGTGCATGCAGTTTTGCTAGCACTAACAGATGAGCTTTTGAAACGATTAGAGCGAGGCGAAAGTGTTCATCTTGGGAAACTTGGTTATTTTCATACAACTATTCAATCTAAAGGTCAAGCTAAAGAATCTGGTGTAACAGCAAGCTCGATTGAAGGTGTGAAAGTTCGTTTTGTGGCGGGTGACGCCTTAAAAGATAAACTAAAATCAGCACACTTTGAAAAGGTTGAAAAAGCCAAAACTACTGAGCCAAAACCAACCGAAAACAAACCTGCGGGTGCTTAAAATTAGCTAAAGTAAAAAATTTAAAACCAGCTTTGAATAGTAAAAACAGCTATCGGTCTGGTTTTAAATTTGGTTTTTTTGTGTTAAAATAGAGGATATATGAAAAGCCTTGTAGAGATTTCAAAAGAAGAATATCAAAACTATTGCCAAGATAAAAACATTGACTGGTTACAAAGTGTAGAATTTGCCGAAATGCGCAAGAAGCGCGGCGCAGAATACTATTTTGTGGCGTTAAAAAATGATGAAAATATTGAAGTTGCTGGGTTGATTTCTAACAAAAATAAGCGTTTCGATTTGGTGATGGTTGAGCAAAATGGCGTTTCGCAAGCAGATTTTATGGATTTTTTGGTTAAGAGTGAAGAATTTGCACGCGAGCATGGAGCGATTTCTTACCGGATTTTGCCAAAAATGGTGCGTGCACTTCGTAATGATAAGCTTGAAATTATTGAAAGCAATAATCTTGATTGGTTGAATAAACCGCTACTAAAAGCTGGTTTTAAATATTATTCTGGCTTTAAACACGAGTTTGATATGGATGTAAACATGCATGTTTATTTGAAAGATCTAACAGGGCTAAGCGAAGATAGTGTGGCTTCAACTTATAACCAAACTACACGCCGAAATTTGCGCGCGGCAATAAAAAAAAGCGTGAATGTTCGTAAGATTGAAGAGGGTGAATTTACTGATTTTGTGGCGATTTTAAAGAGTTCAAACCAAAAAAACGGTGTTGGCACGCGTGATGAGAAATATTATCATAATTTAAAAACTTGTTTTGGTGAGCGAGCGCGTTTTATGGGTGTGGAATTTGAAGGAAAACTAATTTCTGCTGGCGTGTTTATCTTTTCGAAAAATGAAGTTGTTTATTTTGAGGGTGGAACTCTCCAAGAATATCGCAAAATTCCAGCTTCAACATTTTTGCAAGATTATATGATTAAAGAAGCAATTCGTGCGGGAGCTTCGAAATATAATTTTTATGGCATTACGGCAGAACCAAAGGCAAGCTTGTTGCGTTTTAAGGCTGGTTTTCGCGGTGTGGCGATTGAATATGCTGGTGAATATCGCAAACGTTATTTTTTACGCACAATTTTGAGCAAAATCTTTCGAAAATAGTTTGACATTTTGAATTTTAGGCATTAGAATAAAGATACGAGGATTATCCTTAGTAAATTTAAAGGCAGGTCTAAATTATGGCTGGAAGACTTTTAAGAATGGAAGATATCGAACGAGATCATCATCGGGTTGTGAATCTTTCAGAAAAAGATATTGAGATTAGTGAATTGATGAATTCAGCTTATTCTAATCGAAGTGAGGCTTTGAACGATGTTTGCGATCAGTGGAATGATTACGAAGAAGCTAAAAGTAATCTTTTGAAAGCTAAAAGACAGTTTCGGAAAGGTAAAATTGATGGTGGTGAGTATCAATGGTTTGTTGATGAATTTGATTATCGCAAGCGTCGTTCGAAAAGAGCTTCGAAAAGATATAAAGAAGCTAACAATGAAATTCGCAAATTGCAACAAGGAAAGGAAGAGATTAGACAGTTGCTTAATTCTCGAATTTTTAGTGAATATGACTGGAATAGTACTTAAAATTTAAAAATCGCTCAGAAAGGGCGATTTTCTATTGACTAAAATACGATTATGTGTTAAAATATGATTTGTCTTAGCTTAGAACTTTGACTAAAAATATTCAAGGAGGTTGCTCGTTATGAGGGTAACAGAAGTTTTACAAAGAAGAAGTGATGGTGATATTTTAACTATTAGTCCTGAAGTTTTGCAATTGCAAAAAAGAGTTAAATCTTTGCGAGTACCAGAAATCCCTAGGGATTTTTCAAAAGGTAAAACACGAAAAGGACTAAAAAAAGCGCTTCAAGGAATTGAGAGTTGTTCTGTAAAAGAAGAGTTGGAGTCTTATGAACTTCAACTAGCTGATGCGCTAAACTGCCGACGTGAATTGATTGATGAAATTTTCAAAACTGAAAAATATTTGAGGAATATTTCATCTCGTCAATATGAAAAGATTTATAAGAAATTGAAAGATCTGGAAACAATTCAAGAAGTGCTAAATTATGCAGACAAGGAAGTAATTCCGGGAATCCAGCAAGTAATTAAAGCCTTATCTATCGCTGAAAATGACGATCATCGTCAGATTCGAAAGGTTCAAAAAACTAAGCATACAGACAAGAAGTATGGTCGTCGAATTAATACTCGACATGACCAACATTATAAGCGCTCTCGCGAGATTGAGCGCGCTAAAAAGCAGGCGACACGGATTGCCTTCGCATAAAATTTAACCGCTCAGATTGGGCGGTTTTTCTTTACGCCTATGTTTTTTTGTGTTAAAATGGTAAAAGTTAAAGAAGGAGGTTTGAGTTTTGGACGATTTTAAATATTTGCCAGAAAATGCTCATTATTTTGATTCGGCGTGTCAGTCTTTGCGCCCGCAACCAGTTTTAGATGCTTTAAATGATTACTATTTAAATTTTAACTCTTGTGGTGAGCGCGTAAAATACGCTTGGGGTAGAAAAGTTGATGAAAAGGTTGAAGAAACTCGTGAGGTGGTTTTAGATTTATTAAAGCTAAAAGAAAAAGATTATTTTGTGAGCTTTACGCTTAATACAACCTATGGTTTAAATTTGTTGCTTTCGCAACTTGAATTGCCAGTTTCGAAAGTGGTAACTAGTGAGATTGAACATAATTCGGTTTTTCTTTCAACGATTGAATTCGCTAAAAAACACCAAATTGAACGAATCATGCTTGAGCGTGAAGAAGATGGCTCGATTTCGCTTGAAAATGATTTTTCGAAAGCTTTGGTTGTAGTTAATGCGGCTTCGAATATTGATGGAAGGCGACTTGAAAACATTAAAGATTTGGTAAAGAAAATTAAAAAACAGGGTGGATTTGTGATTATCGATGCGGCGCAAGCGCTAGGTTCGAGCTATGAATTGCTTCAAAAAATTCCAGCTGATGCAATCGTTTCGAGCGCGCACAAGATGTATTCGGCGAGTCTTGGAATTATGGTTGTGCGAAAAGATTTTGCAAAATTTATAAAAACCTCTTTTGTTGGTGGTGGAATGGTTTCAAGTGTCTCCAAAGAATCTTATGAAGTTTTGGGTGATGAGCACATTCATGCTTTGTTCGAGCCAGGTTTGCAGGCTTGGGGCGAAATTATTGCTTTAAAAACAGCGATTGATTGGCTGAAAAAGCAAAAGAAAACTTCACGAGTTGATGAGTTTTCGAAAGATATTTTCGAGTTTTTAAAAAACCAAAAGGGCGTTAATATTTTAAATAAAAAGCCGGCTCCTGTGATTAGTTTTTATCACGATAAGCTTGATGCGCACTTGATTGCACAAGCTTTGAGCGATGAAGGAATTATGGTGCGAAGCGGTTATTTTTGCGCGCATTACTATTTAAAAGAGGTTCGAAAACTGCCACACTTAGTGCGAATTTCAATTGGCTTACATAATACTGAAGCTGATGTTGTAAAATTAAAAGAAGTTTTGGAAAGGATTTTTAGCTAATGATTTGTATTGCTGCGTTTATAGTTTTGCTAATTATTTGGTTATTTACACCCGCTTTGAAGCTTTTTGGCTTTAAAAAACAAGCGAAATCAATCAATCAAATGTTTAAAAAATCAATGCATTGTTTCTCACGAAGAGTAACTTTGCGTGCTTGCGATTCGAATTTTAAAGATGAAATTAAAAATTCAATTCTTCGAAAAGTAATTGTGAAGCACAAAAAATGGGTAAAACCAGTTTCTTGGGCGATTGAGGCGGTGGCTGGCTTGATTGTTCTAATCACAATTTGGTCGGTTCTAACAGTAATTAAATCAGCCTTAGCGCTATTTGTTTTTGGAACTTGTGATATTCAACGGCCGGCTTCTTGTGCACTAAATTCAACTGAGGCTTGCTCAATCGATGGCGGAAATACTGAAAATCCAATAGTTTCATGGTTTACAGATTGGGGGCAGATCTTTAATGCGATGCCTGCAAAGTTTCGAAGTTGGAATGCGCAAGATTATGTTGTAAAAAATTCAACTTATCGTGGTGAGTTCTCTAATGAAGTTTCGAAAGATGCGAGCGTGGCGATTGATATTTTTGACCCTGGTTGTATTGTTTGTCGGCGCTCATTTATAAATCAGAAAAATAGCGGATTCTTTAAAAATCATAAAACCCATCTCTTACCATATCCGATTGATGGAAAGTTTAAAAATTCTGAGTTGATTTCGAAATATCTTGAAGCTGTTCGAGGAATTCAACCTGAAAATGGTAAGAAGATTTCGGCTGAATGGATGATTATTGAGAAGATTTTTACTGAAAAGGATGAAAAAGGAGTTTTATTTCAAGAGAAGTTTAATGGCGAAAATCAAACTTCAACAACGGCGGAGGAAACTGAAAAGATTTTGCAAAGCTGGCTTAAAGATGCGGGTTATTCAGATAC
This sequence comes from Candidatus Saccharimonas sp., assembly GCA_015256915.3. Classification (NCBI taxonomy): domain Bacteria; phylum Candidatus Saccharimonadota; class Candidatus Saccharimonadia; order Saccharimonadales (SeqCode); family Saccharimonadaceae (SeqCode); genus Saccharimonas (SeqCode); species Saccharimonas sp. (SeqCode). The sequence goes on along the minus strand of CP076101.2, from coordinate 360,592 downwards.
GCAAGTTGAGGAAATTTCAAAAAAAGCTAAAAGTAATGAAATCCAGGAGCGTATTAAAGAGAATATTCGAGTTGTAAATGAAGAAATTAAGACGAAGAGTATTCCAACTTTGATTTATGAAAACCAGAGGCATGAGGGTTTATATAAAGTTTCAAAATAATTTTTATAAAACCTCTTTACAAAATATTGAAGATTAGGTATAATTATAGGTAGCGTCGCGTCGTGTGTTTTGCTAAAACAGTGACTCGTGCGACGCGCATAATATTATTAATAAAAGGAGAAATTCTAAAAATGGCAGAATTTGACCGCTCAAAGCCACACGTAAACGTTGGTACTATGGGACACGTTGACCACGGTAAAACAACTCTTACTGCGGCTATCACAGCAGTTCTTGCAAAACGACTTCCATCAGAAGTTAACAAACCAATTGCGTACGACCAAATCGATAACGCACCAGAAGAAAAAGCTCGTGGTATTACGATTGCTTCTTCTCACCAAGAATACGAATCAAAGAACCGACACTATGCTCACGTTGACATGCCTGGACACGCAGACTATGTTAAAAACATGATCACTGGTGCTGCTCAGGTTGATGGTGCTGTTCTTGTGATTGCAGCTACAGATGGTCCTATGCCACAAACTCGTGAACACGTTCTTTTGGCAAAACAAGTTGGTGTGCCTAAGATTGTTGTTTTCTTGAACAAAATGGATATGGCCGATGAAGAACTTGTTGAGTTGATCGAAATGGATGTTCGTGAACTTCTTTCAGCAAACGGATTTGATGGCGACAATGCTCCAATCATCAAAGGTTCAGCTCTTAAAGCTCTTGAAGGTGATGAAAAATACGAAGACGCTATTATGGAATTGGTTGATGCTATGGATACATACATTGAAGAACCAGTTCGCGATATGGATAAACCATTCTTGATGCCTATCGAAGATGTTTTCTCAATCAAAGGTCGTGGTACAGTTGCTACAGGACGAATCGAACAAGGTGTTGTTAAACTTAATGATGAAGTTGAAATTGTTGGTTTGAAAGATTCACAAAAAACTGTTGTTACAGGTATTGAAGCTTTCAAAAAATCTCTTGATCAAGGTCAAGCAGGTGACAACGCTGGTCTTCTTCTTCGAGGTATTGATCGAGATCAAATCGAACGTGGACAAGTTATTGCTGCTCCTGGCACAATTACTCCACACACAGAATTTGAAGCTGAAGTTTATATCTTGAAAAAAGATGAAGGTGGACGACACACTCCATTCTCAAAGGGTTACAAACCACAATTCTACTTCCGAACAACTGACGTTACTGGTGAAGTTGAACTTCCAGCTGATAAAGAAATGGTTATGCCTGGTGACAATGTAACTTTCAAAGTTAAATTGCAAGCACCTATCGCCATGGAGCAAGGTTTGAACTTTGCTATCCGTGAAGGTGGACGAACTGTTGGTGCTGGTGTTGTTACAAACATCATCAAATAATAGTTTATAATTCAAAGAGCACTCCAAGAGGGGTGTTCTTTATTTTGTCTAAAATAATCAAATTTGTTGTTATTTTAATTTAACCAAAAGCATGATATAATGTTAGAGTTATGGATATTTTGGAATTATTTAAAATCGTTATAGTTAGTATAATTGAAGGTGTTACCGAATGGCTGCCTATTTCAAGCACTGGCCACATGCTACTATTTGATGAATTTACTAAGCTTAATTTTTCGAGTGAGTTTAAATCTGTATTTATGGTTGTTATTCAGCTCGGAGCTATAATGGCAGTTATTTTTACTTATTGGTCTAAGCTAAATCCTTTTGATAAACACAAAAATCATCGTGAAAAAAAGAATACAATTGAATTATGGAAAAAAATATTAATTGGCGCAATTCCTGCAGGAGCTATGGGGATACTATTTAATAATTTTATAGAAAAATATTTCGAAAATATGTGGGTTATTTCAGCGATGTTGATGGTTTACGGTATTTTGTTTATTGTTATAGAGCAATTTCGAAAAAATAAAAATATAAAGCCAAAAATTGAAAGTTTTGGAGAGATGACTTATTTGGATGCACTTAAAATTGGTGGATACCAAATTTTAGCACTTATTCCTGGAACTTCTCGAAGTGGATCGACAATAATTGGTGGGCTATTGACGGGAGTTTCAAGAAAAATCGCAGTAGAATTTTCATTTTTTATGGGCATTCCTATCATGCTAGGTTCGAGTATGCTTAAGATTGTTAAACATGGCTTTAAATATTCTAATACTGAGATTTTCTACCTATCAGTTGCCTTAATTTTAACATTTGTCGTTTCAATGTTTGTTATAAAGTCTCTAGTTAACTATCTTAAGAATAATGATTTTCAAATGTTTGGTTGGTATAGAATTTTATTAGCAATATTAATAGTTGGGTATTTTTTAATTAAATAGGAATTGAATCTTTAAATAAGATTGAAAGTATGGTAAAATAGTTATTATGAATTGGAAAATAATAGTTAAATCGATGAAAAATAAAGATATGCAAAAGCGTGTCTTTGGAGTGGTTGGTCTTTTAATAATTTTTAGATTCTTGGCACATGTGCCAATTCCTCTTGCTAATGCGGGAAACTTGAAAGAGGTTGTTGAATCTGCTATTAAGAGCACCGATTTAGGAGGATTTATCAATCTGCTAACTGGTGGTGCTTTGACAAGCTTTTCAATTATGCTTGTTGGTCTAAGCCCATTTATTACTGCCTCAATTATTACTCAGTTAATGACAAAAGCTATCCCATCACTAGAAGAGCTAAATAATGATGGCGAGTCTGGTCGACGAAAGATTAATCAATGGACGCGAATTTTAACTATTCCTTTGGCAATCATTCAATCTATTGCTTATATTTTCATATTGCAGACAACCGTTCTTCAATCTAACTCTGCGGGCTTCAAAGGCATGAGTTTGTCTAACTGGATTGTTGCCGTAACTGCAATGGTCGCCGGTTCGGTTCTTTTGATGTGGATTGGTGAAATTATCACAGAAAAAGGCGTTGGAAATGGAATTTCCTTAGTTATTTTTGCTGGTATTATTTCACAGCTACCAACAACATTAGCAACTCTAATTTCTTCAATTACAGATACTAAAGATGGTGCTTTTGATGTTTTCGGTTGGTTTACTTTGCCTGTTAATCGTATTGCATTTATGGTTACATTGATACTTCTAGTAATAAGCTTAATTCTTCTTTATATTTTAGTTAAGATTAATGAAGCGCAAAGAGTTATTACTATTAATTATGCAAAACGAGTTCATGGAAATTCATCTTATGGTGGAATAAAAAGTATATTGCCAGTAAAACTTATTGTTGCCGGTGTTATTCCAGTAATTTTTGCTGTTTCATTCTTGAGTCTTCCTGCGTTTATTGGTCAGGTGATGAAGAATGCTAAAGTTAATGTTTCATTGGCTGAAAACTTAATTAAATGGTTTTCTGCCCCAAATCAAGGAACTTTTACCGGATCTTCTCCTGAGTCGTTTATTTATCCGGCCGTATATTTTGTTTTAATCGTGGTATTTACATATTTTTATACTTCGATTGTATTTAACTCGAATGAAATCGCTGACAATCTTCAAAAACAAGGTGGATTTATTGAGGGTATACGCCCCGGTATTTCGACAGCAAACTATTTAAATAAAGTGGTTAATCGCTTAAATTTGTTTGGTGCAGTAGCTCTTGGTCTGATTGCATTATTACCATTTGTTGCAGATTATCTCCTATATAACCTAGCTTCAATTCAAAATAGTAATCTTTCAATTGGTGGAACTGGAATCTTGATTATTGTAACTGTTGCTCTCGAGACTATTAGACAGATAAATTCGCGAGCGTTGATGGTTACTTACGACGATTACAAATAAAGAGATCTTTAAATGAAGATTAAAAATTCTCGAAAAAAAGCTAAAAAAATATTGTCTGTAGTTCTTATAATTTGTTGGGTTTGTTTAATAGGCTATACTGGAGTTTATGTATACAATAATTTTCTACAGCCTAAAAAAAATCAGCAGAAAATTCCAGGTGGCTCAGCATTAACTCACCAAGTTGATGAAACTGAAGTTACTGAAGAGAAAAAAAACTCTTATAAAGTTCCTAATCCACTTTTCCCGAGATTTTTATCAATCCCTAACTTAAAAATCTCAAATGCTCGTGTTGTTCAATTGGGACTAATAAAAAATACCAACCAACTCGATTCGCCAATTTCAATTCATGATGCTGGTTGGTATATGAAAAGTGCCTTACCGGGAAACTCCAAAGGCGCACTTCTCATAGATGGGCATAATGGAGGTCCAACTAAAGGGGGCATTTTCGAAAATCTTGGCAACCTTTTGAAAGGTTCAGATATAATAGTTGAAAGGGGTGATGGACAAAAAATAACTTATGAAGTTAAAGATGTCCGTGAAATGACTGTTGATGAAATTAATGATGAAAATAATAAATTTGGAATGAGCACGATGCTTGACTCATTTGAGTCTTCAAAAGAAGGATTGAACATCATAACATGTGTTGGTGATTGGGATTATTCGAAAAATACCTTCAATAAACGAGTGGTGCTAAGGGCTGTTAGAAAGTCTTGAAATTAATAAAAATATTAAAAATGTACTACTACAATTAAGTAGTACATTTTTAATTTAGGGGTGGAAAATATGCCAAAGCAAAATATCGTTTTTTTTAATATCGATAGAATAACTCGTTAGAAATATATGATCTAGAGTATTTAAAATTTACGATTATCTCCGAAAGAAAAAGGAAGACTGATAACTTAATGTTCTTTTTAATTTTAAGAAAGTTATAAAAAGGGCTTGACTTTTTGAGTAGTATAATGTAGAATGGTATAGATTTATGGCTCAAAAGGAAGTAATAAAATTGGAAGGACGAATCGTGGAGGCTTTGCCAAACACGCAGTTTAAAGTTGAACTTCAGAATGGGCATACAATCATCGCTCATATCAGTGGAAAGATGCGAAAGCATTATATTCGATTGGTGCCGGGCGACAAGGTTGAAGTAGAGTTGACCCCTTATGACCTTACTAAGGGAAGAATCAGCTTCCGCCTAAGAGATTAGCAAGTTCGAAATAGAAAAAGCCAGCTTTCGAAATGGCTTATTATTTCTATGGGGATTTGCAGATAATATAAACCTAAAGGATAAGGAGTTTTTATACACTTATGAAAGTTCGTGCAAGTGTTAAAAAAATCAGTCCAGATGACATTTTAGTTCGCCGAAAAGGTCGACTTCGTGTTATCAATAAGAAAAAACCTAAGAATAAGCAAAGGCAGGGTTAAGTATGGCTCGAATCGCAGGGGTAACAATCCCAGCAGAAAAGCAAGTTTGGATTGCTCTTACCTACATTTATGGTATTGGTGAAACAACTTCGCGAACCATCCTTGCGGCGGCTAATATTGAGCCGACCACTCGGGTGAAAAATCTCACCGAGGCTGAAGAACAGAAACTACGTGAAATTATTGATAATAATTATACCGTAGAAGGTGATCTGCAACGCCTCGTGGCAAATAATATTAAACGTCTAAAAGACATTAACAACTATAAAGGTATGCGACACAAATCAGGGTTGCCTGTAAACGGTCAGCGCACACGAACGAATGCACGAACTCGAAAGGGTCGCGCAATCGCCGTTGGTGGAGCACAGCCAAAAGCAGCAAGCAAGACTTGATTTAGGAAAGGGATAGAAAAATGGCAGAAAAAGTTAGTCGTAAAAAACAGCGCCGATCTGTTCCATCAGGTCAAATGCATATTCAAGCAACCTTTAACAACACAATCATTACTTTTACGGATAAAAAAGGTAACGCTTTAGCGGCAGCAAGTGCTGGTGCTTGTGGCTTCCGAGGAAGCAAAAAAGGTACAGCTTATGCAGCGCAGGTTGCAACTGAAAAAGCAGCCGAAAATGTACAAGCTCTTTATGGGCTAAAATCAGTTGATGTTTTCGTTAAAGGTGTTGGACTTGGTCGCGATTCAGCGATTCGCTCACTTTCGAATGTAAACATTAATGTTGAAAGTATTAAAGATGTGACTGGCGTCCCACACGGTGGCGTTCGTCCTAAGAAAGCAAGGAGGGCTTAATTATGGCGAGAGATAGATCTCCGATTGTTAAACAATCACGCCGAGAAGGCTATGCCCTTCATCGAAAAGCTGCTAAAATTATGGCACGTAAAAGTGGAATTCCTGGTCAACATTCAGGTTCTCGACAGGGAAAGCCAAGTTTATATGCAGTTCAATTGCGCGAAAAGCAGAAAGTTCGAAGACTTTATGGACTTCTCGAAAAGCAATTTGCACGATTGATGAAAGAAGCGTCACGCCGTGAAGGTTTGGCTGGTGAAAACTTACTACAGCTTTTGGAACTTCGTTTAGATAATGCTATTTATCGAGCAGGTTTCGCAACTTCACGACGACAAGCTCGCCAGTTGGTGAGCCACGGACATTTCTTGTTGAATGGTCGACGAGTTGATATTCCTTCAATTCGACTAAAAGCTGGCGACGAGATTGTTGTTCGACCAAAGAGCCAAAAATCTGGCTATTTCACAAATCTTGAAGATGTTGTTGCTGATGCAGCCCCAGCTCCACTTAGCTGGTTAAAAGCTGACAGTAAGAAAATGACAGTTTCTATTTCAGGTCTTCCTAAACGAGAAGAGGCAGAAGCTGGAATTAATGAACAGCTAATCGTTGAATATTACTCACGATAAAAGGTAAGGAGCTAAAAGTTTATATGTCAAAATTAATTCATAACCCAGCGCTTGCTGAAATTCAAGACTTAAGCGAAAATGTTGCAACTTTTGTTGTGAAGCCGCTTGAGCCTGGATACGGTAATACGCTTGGAAATAGCTTGCGCCGAGTGCTCCTTTCGAGTATTAATGGTGCAGCAATAGTTGCTTTTAAGATTGACGGAGTTAGCCATGAATTTACATCAATTGAAGGTGTGAAAGAAGACGTGGTTGATATAATGTTAAATCTTAAGAATATAAAATTTAAGGCTCACACTGATTCGCCTGTTGAACTTCGATTGGAAAAAACTGGTGCTGGCGTAATTACTGCTGGTGATATTCAAACAAATGCTGATATGGAAGTAGTAAATCCAGATCAAGTTATCGCTACTATTGACGATAAAAAGACTAAATTTGTAATGGATATTGTAGTTGAATCTGGTCATGGTTATAAAACTATTGAAGAATCTAGTGAGGACCGAATTCATAGTGATATGATTGCGGTTGATGCAATTTTCACGCCAGTTTTGCGAGTTCGATACAAAGTTGATAATACTCGTGTTGGTCAGGTTTCGAACCTTGATAGATTAGATCTAACTATCGAGACCGATGGATCGCTTTCTCCACGGGAAGCTTTCGAACAAGCATCGGCAATTTTAGCAAATCAATATACGGCACTTGCTGGTTCTACAACGATTGAAGCTGCTCCAGCTTTAGGTGAAGAATTTGAGGATGAAGCAAGTGAACTTCACACATCAATTGAAGATTTAAACTTGACAGCTCGAACAACAAATGCGCTTGTTAATAATGACATTCGCACTGTTCACGACCTAGTAAACCTTACCGAACAAGATTTGCGTGAACTTAAAGGCTTTGGAAGCAAAGCTTTGGATGAAGTAAAAGATAAAATAGCGGAGTTAAATTTATAATATGCACCGACATGGATATAAAGGGCGAAAATTTGGTCGTGAACGCGACCAACGCCGTGCGCTCCTCAAAGGCTTAGCGACTTCGTTAGTCATTCATGGCAAAATTGAAACAACTTTGCCAAAAGCCAAAGAGACTTTGCGCTACACAGAAAAGCTTATCACTAAAGCTAAAAAAGGTGATTTACATAACCGTCGTCAAGTTATGGCCAAACTTGGTAATATTGACGCAGCAAATAAATTAGTAGACATTATTGCTCCACAACTTTCGAAGCGAAATAGTGGTCATTTGCGAATTGAACGAACTCGAATTCGTCGCGGTGATGCTGCTCAAATGGCTACAATTGAGTTTGTTGATGAAATTAAACATGAAAGCGAGGATAAGTAAATGGCTGTTAATGCGAAAACTTATTCACAAAAACCAACTGAAGTTGAGCGAAAGTGGCTATTGATCGACGCTGCGGAATCGGCTACACTTGGTCGACTTAGTGCAAAAATTGCAACTTTACTAACAGGCAAAAATAAACCAACATACACCCCACACACAGATGGTGGAGATTATGTGATTGTTATTAATGCTGAAAAAGTTAAAGTTACTGGCAATAAGGAAGAAGCTAAGATGTATTACCGACACAGTGGTTTCCCTGGTGGTTTGAGTGAAGCTTCACTAAAAGAATTGCGTGAAAAGAACGCTGCAATGATTATCGAAAAAGCTGTTTATGGAATGCTTCCAAAGAATAAACTTCAAGCAGATCGAATGAAACGTTTGAAAGTTTATACTGGTGCTGAACATAATCACGCTGCTCAAAAACCAGAGAAAGTTGAGGTTAAATAATTATGGCTGAAGCTAAATATTTCTACGGTCTTGGCCGACGCAAGGCTGCAACAGCTCGCGCTCGACTATATGCTGGAAAAGGTAATTTAACTATTAATGGTAAAACTGCAATTGAATACCTTGATGGTAATAAATCTATGCTTGCTGAGATCACAGATCCGCTCGCCTTAGTTGGTAAACAAGCTGATTTTGATATTACTGTAAAGGTTAACGGTGGTGGTTTGGCTGGTCAGGTTGACGCAATTAAGCTTGCTATTTCGAAAGCTCTAACTATTGCTCATGCTGACTTGCGACCAGTTCTTAAAAAGGCTGAATTCCTAAAACGCGACCCTCGCGAAAAGGAACGCAAAAAATACGGTTTGCGATCTGCTCGAAAACGAGAACAGTTCTCAAAGCGTTAATATACAAAAAAACAACCGTTCATTTTATGGGTGGTTGTTTTTTGAATTAAATGGAGTAATATCAAGATATGAAAGATGTGCAAAAGATAGCTATAAAAAGAATGCTTAAAGTATTTTTTATGATTTTAGCTATAGCTATGATACCTGTGGTATTGATAGCCGTTCCGATGTATTTTATAAACAACTGCTTATCTGGTACATGTGCGAAAAAAGAAGAGCCCAAAGTAGATTACACTTTTAAAGAATTGAGCTCTGACGAACTCTTCAGGCTTGTCAATGAAGAAAGAATTAAAGCTGGAGTTAAACCTTTAGTAAGGCTTCATGAACTTGATATTTCTGCCGAAACAAAAGCTAAGCGTATGCAGGATATTCAGAACACCGACCATGTAGACCCGCAAACCGGATATGATGGGATGGATTATATCGTAGATTTAAACCCTAATTTAAGGTGTAGCTGGCTTGGGGAAAATATCTCTTGGAACTACCCTGTAGAAAAACAACTCGTAGATGGCTGGATGGGTAGTCAAGGACATAAAGAGAATATTTTAAACCCTAAATTTACGCACGCTGGAATGTATGTAACGCGCGGTGGAAGAGAGAAGCATTATCATACTATAGCTGTTCAACATTTTTGTCAAAAAAAATAACTAAGCCAAACATTATCTCCCAAATAACATATAGAGGAAGATATGGCTTTAGACTACAATAATTATAACGGCAAGGATGACTTTCGTGGTTTTTTGGCTGCGAACGGTTTTAATAACTTCTTGAAATATACCGGAAATGACGGTGGCGTAGATAGAAATGCTCTAATTAGGGCTAATCATCCTGACGGAACTGGTTTTAATGATGCTAACGACCTAGGGTTTGAATACGCTGGAACTAGCAATGTTGTAAGGGGATTATATAATGACTGGAAAAAGAATAATGTAAATCAAAACAAGAGGGAGAAACCAGATCCAGTCTACTCAGACCCACGCCAAGGCGGAACCTACGACCCTCAAGCAAAAGCAAGAGCAGATGAAATTGCGAAATACCGTGAGCAAGAACGAGTGGCAACTGAAGGTTTGGGCAGATTGGATCGCCAACGAGATATTTGGCGTGGTAATGTTGAAAATAACTACGCCCACCAGCTAAATGACCTTGAAAACAGCTATACCCAAAGCAAGGGCGCATATGAGATGAACAAACGAGACTCAGAAGCCCAAAACCGTGCAGTGCGTTCACAAATCATGGAAGATGCAAACAATCAAACCAACGCTTTGCGCCAAATGTTTGCAGCAGGTGGAGCGGGAGATTCAAGCGCAGCACAAATTGTCGCTCCTTGGGCAGTTGGTTTGGAGGCGAGCCGAAACGCTGGAAGCGCACAAGATGCTTTCGCTCGAGATCGCCGAAACCAAGACTTGGAGTTTGCTAGCGCAACTAATGCGTACAATAAGAACAAGAAAGATTGGGAAACTAACCGCCAAGATGCGTTAAATAATGTTGACTCACAAATTGAAAGTAGCCGAATTGACTTGAATAGCCGCATTATGGATGCAAGGCAGAAACAGAAGACTGCCAATGGCCAAGGGTTGCAGAGTGCGATAGACCAAACACGGGATCTATCTAACCAGATTAGCAACAGCCAGAACAAGATTTTGGATTTGAGCAAGGAAACACCAAAAGCCCTTGAAAAAGTGGAATTTAAAGCACCAAAGCTTAGCGATTATAGCGAAAATGTGCAAGGTGTGAAAGTGGACAGCGGAAATCCGGATCAGGCGGGACTCCAAGACCAGCTTGACCCACGACTTGCTGCGTTGCTTGATCCAAATAAGAAGAAAAAGGATTTGCAGGTGTAGAAAAGGGAGCTCGAAAGGGCTTTCTTTTGGTTATGGTATAATAGTAGGTATGAATAATAAACAACTTTCTGAAAAAATGATAGAAAAAAGTATTGAAGCTTTTACTATGGCTTTAGAAATCTATAATAAACCAACTATTAAATATAGAGTTGAGGGGTTTGCTCTTTTCGTATGCAATGCTTGGGAACTTATGCTGAAAGCTAAATTATTAAAAGATGAAAAACCTATCTACTACAAAAATAGTAATAATACGCTTTCTTTACCAGAGTCTCTTAAGCGAGTTATAACAAATAAGAATTCTCCTCTTCGTAAAAATATAAATACAATAAATAATCTGCGCAATAAGAGCAGTCATTTTATTACAACAGACCACGAGTCTATGTATGTTCAAATTTTTCAGCGAAATGTTATCGATTATATAGATAAAATGAAAGAATATCACGGGATAGATATTTTGAATATTTTACCGCATGGGTTTATTATGTTATCTGCTCAAGTAAATGTAGCAACAGATGAAGAGATCCGAGCCAAATATTCACCAGAGATGGCCGAAAAGATATTATCGGAAAAACATCAGATAGAACAGGAAATTCAAAGTAGTGGTGATAAATTTGCTATACCGATCGAGTCAAAAATATTTATCACTAAGAATGAAGACGAAGCTGACTGGTCTGTATCTGTTAGCCTAGATGCTGACGATTCGGTAGTTCAGGTTAATAAGATCCTTGATCCGCGGAAAACTCACCCACGCTTTACGAATAATGTGGTTAATTTGGTGAATAAAGCGTTAAAGAACGAAAATATAAAAATAACTAAAATAAAAGGAGAAGAGAGAATAAACTCTATTTTTACTACTAATGATTTTCAGTTATTTGTGAAATTTTATAATGCTAAAGATAATCCCGAATATTGCTTTAAATGGCTGAATAGATTTGCTTACTCGGATAAATTCGTAAATATTATCATAGAAGCTATAAAAAAAGATCCTGAAAATATTATAGAAAATCTTAAGCGATCAATTGAAGAGCTAAAAGAAAAATAGCCCCAGGAGCATGAGAATTCTCGACCGTTGTCTTACTCCCATTCGGGAACTCAGCTTTTTTCCTTTACAGGCTATCTTTATGTTTCTATTATACCACACTATTAAAAAATAATCAATACATTTTGTCAAATTACAGATATAAAATTGGCGAAAAAAGCCCAAAAAAGGTATTGACAAAACATAAGTAGAATAAAAATTGTTAGAGACATGGGTTTTGTGTTATAATAAAATTATAAAATAATCCACTCAGAGCGCTGAGCGATTAGCAAAATATTAACATTTGCGTCGCTCAGTTTTTTATTTTGCAGCGACAAGATAAGGAGAAGAGATGGATATTTTCAAAGGTATTGGCGACTTTTTTGGTGGACTTTTTGGCCAAAAGAAAAAGCGAGAAGATGAACAACAGCAACCACAGCAACAACAATCTGCGGTGAGTTTTAATAGCATACCAAAACTGGGAGATAATTTTGCGAATAATTTAAGCAACCCCACCCAGCCACAACAGCCAAAAGAATTTGCGAAGAGTTCGGTGGACTTAAACCCAGTGAAACCGGTGCAACCCATTCAACCACAACCACAAATGAACCGAGACCAAGAACGCCAGCAGTTGGCGGATAAGTATCGGCAAGAAGAAACAGACCGCTACAACCAAGGGTCAGACCATGCGGCGAACTTTTTGAATGATATTTTTAGTGGTGGTAAAACAGCCCAAATGCGAGAAAACACCATTAACCAGAATATTCAAAACCGGGTGAACGCTGAAATGCTCCGAAAATATGGACCAGATGATCAGCAAGCGAAGCAAAATATTGCGCAAACTAGCCAGAATATCAATAAAAATGCTACAGCGGTGAGTGATTTCACTAAAAATTATAATGATAATCTTCAACAAACAGTTGTTGTGCCAGTATCAGCAGTGAAAGGTGCAGTTAATACCGTGGGAGAATTTGTGCCGAAAACTTCTGGAGCGCTTACAGAATTTGGGGCTAATACAATTAAATTATTTGATGAAGACAACCAATTTGCAAACAATTTAATTAAACGGGTGCGAGCAGACCGTGAAAAGAACATTGTGCGAAAAACACTCAATGATGCAACAGGCTTAACTGATCAAGATAATAAAATGGCATATGGCTTAGGTAGTTCTGGAGCAAGAATGGCGATCGATGCTGCAATGACCCCCGTGACTGGTGGTATCGCCCCAGCGGTAGTACATGGTGTTGAGGCACATTCAGATATGATGGACCACTTAGACAACATTGAAGCTCGCAAAAAGGCTGAAACAGCAGCAAAAGGTGAAACATACACACCAAGTAGCTTTACTTCGCGCTATTTAGCTTCAACTGCTAACGCTGGAGTGCAAGCCGCAATTGAAAAGCTTGGAATTGATAACCTTACTGGTAAAATTGGCGGTAAATTTGCAAAAAATATGGTTGGGCGAGCTATTACTGGTGCATTGGGCGAAGCTGGTGAAGAAGGTGCACAACAATATGCCGAAAACTTCACCAAAAAGCTTTTCGACAACAAACAAGATATTCACGAAGGTGTCGCTGAAAGTGCTTTAATGGGTGGAATTATGGGCGGAGCTGGCAAAATGGCCTTCGGTGGAATGGAATCGGTTAAGAATCCATATAAAAGCAACAATATGGCAGATGGCGAAGTGAGTATCTCTAAACTTCACCCAGATGCAGTTTTAGGCAACACTAAAAGAAACACCTATTATGATCCTAAAGCATTATATGAGGCAGAAAGAAATGCAACAATTCCAACGCGCGAAAAAATCACCCTCGCAGAAGCGGAGAGGCAAAACCGAGGTGGAGACTTGCAATATACCCCAAGGAGAGAAACAAACATTGGTCGTTTAGATAGCGATCAGTTAGGCTTTACTAAAGATGAGCTAATTGGTAGATTTACAGGTGATACTCGCAAACGAATGAGTGAGCGTAGCTTTAATATGCTTCAAGATTTACGGGCGAATAATCCGTATGTGACGGGTGATGGGCAAGAAATTAGCTTGACTAATAAGGGGAATAAAAAAATATCCAGTTACACCACTGGAACAGGTACAGATACTGAATTTATCGCTAAGCAACGACTAGTGCCAAGAATAAAAGATGTAATTGAAAAATCGCAATATCTACATAGTGCTGATGATTCTAAAGCCCATGGTATAGCACCAGATGGTTTTGATTATCGAAATATAAAATCTCGATATGCCGGCAAAAGCTTTGATAATACTTTAAATATTGCTAAAAATAATGCTCAAAATATAAATTCTTTATATGGAATTACAACAAAAGAAAACACCGGAACTTCCAACTTCAGAGAAAACTCATCCACTGGATCCTATTCCGATGTTTCTAGTGATAGTTTAGCACGAAATGACCAAAAAGTCAATGATAGCGTAAAATATAGACTACCAAACGACAATTCTAACTTACCAGAAGTTAACTATACCGAAACCGAAGGAACACCAATCTATCGTGGTCAAGCACAAACTGGTAGGGGGATTATTAAGAATCAAACTAACTTTGCAGATTCTGGCAACTATGAAAACGGAGCATTCTTTACAGATAATTTAGATACAGCACATAAATATGGTGATAACATTCTTGAAACTCGCAGAAATGACAAAAACACTGTTTCAGTGCAAGAATCAGACAAGCTTCAAGCTATGGCTAATAAGCGAATGGATGAGATTATGCGAAATCCTAAGCTATATGATGAGATGGATGAAGATGAATATGATCTCTTAGAACAAATGGCGCTTGGCCGACCAGAAGCTTTTGCTCAATATACTAAAAAACCTTTTGTAGAAACAGGCGATAAGTTTGGCGAGAGTGGTGAAGTTGTATACTTTAAGGGCGTTGATGATGCTGCTGGAATTATACGCTTTAAACAAAAGGCTGAAGCGGAGAATTTGGTAAGAGTAGCCAAAGAGAACCTTCAAGCTCGTCACCAAGAACTTACCGGAGATCAAAGCATTGCTTTCAATGAATGGGCGAACGAATTGGAACGCCGTGCACAAGGTTTCTTTGATGAGAAAACTGGTAAAATTACCATTAACGATGGCGATTTAAACACACTCAACCATGAGCTTGGACACAAATTGTTAACACGTGCCGATAACCGAGCAGAACTACTTGCAGATATTTGAAATACTGTTGGTGATGAAGCTCTAAACGCAAAATATGGTGAAAATTACGCACAACAGGTCGCTAATATGAACCCCGAAGAGCGTGCAAACCTTTTTGCGGAAGAGTATCTAGCAGATGGCTTTAGTGATTACTATAACGGTATTTTAGCTGGTGAAGATAGTCAACGACTTGGTGCAAAATTAGGAATTCCACCAAGAGTGCTTGCAGTCTACGACAGAATCGTGGAAGCAATCAAGGGTATTTTGGGATTACAGCAAGACACTTTAAAACAATTCTATGCACAAGCTGAAACTGGTAAATTTGCCCAAAACTACAAGCAGAATGCACCAGTATATAACGAAAATCCAGTTTATAAGATTGCTCAAGATTCGAAAGGTGATTTAGCTGAAACAGACCAAAAAACCCGCAAATTCGCTGAAACTGTATTAGATACAGACACGCCACCAAAAGACTTTGTGAAATTAATGCATGCTGGTGATGAATCTTTGAAATATACACCAAAAAAGAACAGTGAACTATGGAACAAGGCAGCTAAATCTGTACAAGAAAGCCCAGAAAGAGTGTTTAATGAACTAGAAAATACCCGTGTAGCAAATGATGAAACTATGGCTAAAGGAATTGCTCTAGCCAAACACTACCAAGCAATGGGTGATGATCTAAAAGCAAGTGAACTCTATGTTGAACTTGCGAAAAAAGCAACAGAAGCTGGGCGAACCGTGCAAGCTTTGAACTTAATGCGAAGAACAACCCCTGAAGGTGTGTTGATGAGTACAATGCGTGAAGTTGAAAGTTACAACGACAAGATGAAGGACAAGCCAAACAAGCAAATTAACATCACACCAGAGCAACGAGCAGAATTCTTGGGAAAACTACGGGAAGCTTATGCGATGCCGGAAGGTGATTTGAAAGAGATTCGAGCGCGAAGAATTGCGATTGGTGAAGCTATTCGGGAAGTAAGGGATCAAATTCCAAGCTCAAAATGGGATAAATTCACAACTCTTTGGAAAGCTGGACTTTTGACCGCACCAACTACACATATTCGAAATATTGCCGGAAATATTATCAACGGTGGTAGTGAAAAGACCGCTCAAACCGTCGGAAGTGCTTTTGACTGGATGATTAGTAAAGGGACTGGTAAGGCATATAATTTTTTTACGCGATTTTATTAATCCAGAGGTAATTTATACTCATCTATAAATTTCCTTGATCGGAAAAATAAAAAGCCGCATCTTTATGTATTAACAGAGTGCGGTATTTGATTTTCGTAGACTGCCAAGAAATAAAGAATCTCTTGGAGCCACGATCGGGGCTTGAACCCGAGACCTCATCCTTACCATGGATGCGCTCTACCAACTGAGCTATCGCGGCGAATAAATGAATTATATCATATAAATTATATCAATGTCAATATGAATATTTAGGTATCAAATCGAGGCTTCTGTTGACAAATTAAGGTTTTTAATATATAATAATTAGGTATATTTTATCTAAAAATAATTCTTATGGAGGGCTATGAAAACAGTAACGATAATGAAGTATAGAATTGGAGATAAATATTTCTTTAAAGTTTTAGATAAGTTCGATATTGAAGATGAAGTTGAGCGTCTTGATGAAATGATTAGAATTTCGAACCAGCTCAGTTTAGAAAATGAAGATTACGAACAACTTTGGATTAAAGAAACGGTTCTATTTTAGTTGCATAATAAAAGTTTAATATAGCTATTTCTTATTATTTTTTAGAAAGTTACTCTTTAAAGCTTCACCGATAACCCATATTATTGCATTTACAAAAAATATGGAAATTGCAGCAATAACCATCATTAAGATAATTTTACTAATTGAATTTTCGAAAATATTTAAAAAACTTGCGATAATGAATCCGAATAATGCTATAAATAAATAAAATCTTTGTAGCACAATGCGTTCATTTGAATTGTTTAAAGTTTTTTGTATAAATTTTAAAAAATTGTTCATAATCAAAATTATACCATAAAAAATAAAATAAGTCAATAAGAGATTAAAAGTCTTGCTTTTTGCGAAATCTTATGATAGAATAGAACAGAACGTAAATAATAAATTTAAGAGAGATTATGGCTAAAAAGAATACTAAACGAAAGATTATTGGTCTTGTAAGTGAAATTACTGGCGACCGAATTTACTACACTCGCAAAAATACTCAGAATACACCTGAAAAACTTTCTTTGCGAAAATATAATCCAAAGACACGAAAACATGAAATCTTCACAGAAACTAAGAAGTCTCTTGGTCGAAATGAAGTTAAACCACGAAAAGGTTAATAAATTGCACCGTTTGGTGCTTTTTATTTTAATGAATGTAGTTAGTAATGAACCTATCATTTATATTTTTGCTATACAAAAATGTAGGTAATTCTTAAAAAGCCCCCTTTAATTAAAGCTCTCGTCTAAGCGAGAATTTTTCTATTGTATTTTAGGCGGATTTATGTTAAAATATTAAGGTGATATAAATTGTTTGAGAATTCATTCGAAGTTATCTTAAAATTTCGAAAGAAGTTACAAACGCAAAATAAGGAGAAAAAATGGCAGAACAAGGCCTAACAATTCGTATTCGCCTAAAGGCATACGACCACAAAGTTATCGACCAAAGTGCAAAACAAATTGTTGATACAGCAATTCGAACTGGTGCAACAGTTGCAGGACCAGTGCCTCTACCAACACGACGAAGCACTTTTACAGTAGTAAAAAGCCCACATGTTTACAAAATGGGTGGTGAAGCTTACGAAATGCGTGTTCATAAGCGCCTCATTGATATTAGTAACGCTACACCAAAAACAATTGATTCTTTGCAAAATCTTAGCCTTCCAGCTGGGGTTGATGCAGAAATCAAAATGTAATTTTCAAAATCGCCTTCGGGCGGTTTTATTTTTGGTAAAAAATATGATATAATCATAAGCAATATGAGCAAAAATAACAAACAAAGAACTTATGCACGAAATCGCACAAAATTAAGCCGTCGTGGTTTCGAAAAAAATCCCGAAAGCGATTCGGTTTTTTTGGTGAAACTTATTTTGTGTGCTTTATTTGCTTTAATCTGGCTAAAAACTAAAACAAATATAAGTATTCCGATTGGAGTTTTTAGTTCTTTTTTGCTAATTTATTTTTTTGAAAATCGGCAAGAAAATCGGCGAGTATTTTATGCAATTTCTCTTATTTGTGGGATTATAAGTTTCTTTTTACCAATTGGTTTTTTGATTTGACTTTTTTAAAATAAAGTGATATAATGCAATTATCGCTTTTAGGAGGTGAGTACATTGATACAAAAAATTATTGTAATTCTAATTTGTACGATAATTATTTTGGCGAGAAGTGTTGGAAAAGAAAAAATCAATAGAAAAATGATGATTTTTCTTTCTTCGGTCATGGTTTTAAGCTCGATTTTATTAATAATCAAACAGCTTGCAAACCAAGAAGTTATATTTTTTTCTTTTTTAGAGATTATTGGTGGCGAATTTACGGAGATGAAGATTATCTTGTCGCTTTCGAAACTGATTTTTGAAATAATTATTTCAGTGATTTTGCTGAATAAAATTTCGGGCGAGGCAAAATTTAGACAAGATTTATCTATTTTCTGTGTTGCTATTATTTCTTCGCAAATAATTTTCACAGATTTTCCAAATATTTCGCAAAAAATATCTACACCATTTTTTGTCGAAATAATTTTTAATATTTTGTATCTTCTAATCTTAACAGTGTCTTGTTTTCAAAGTCCAAAAAAATAAAACACTGAATAGCCATCTCGAAAGAGGTGGTTTTATTTTGTTGTAAATATTACACGCTAAATATAGCGTTTTTTTATTGATTTTTATAAACAAAAGCACTATAATTAAATAGTCGAGCAGAAGAACTTTAAAAAAATACTTACAATTCAATTTTATAGAAAAACGGGGTGAATAAAAATGAAAGAACAACTTGAACTATTTAGTGGCCAGGAACTAAAATCTTTAGAGTTAGGAGGAATAAAGATTTCTTTTAGAGGCATTAAAGTGATAAAGCGAGATGGCCGTAAGGTTTTACTTGATGTTGAGAGAATTTTTAACGCGATCGAAAAAGCTTTTCAATCAACATTCTCTGAAGGTGAAGACCCAGCTAATCCAATTATGGAATCGCTGAAAATTGGCAATTTCGTACTTGATGAGTTAAAAGAAAGTGTGAAGAACGGTAAAAAAGTTTTTACCGTGGAAGAGATTCAAGATTTGGTTGAGCGAAAGCTTTATGATAATGACATTGCAACTTATCATAATTTTCACAATTATCGAGAAGAACGAGCACGTGAACGCGAAGGTGCTCAATCAATTGATGAGACGATTAGCCGGTTGATCTCGAAAGAGCCTTCAACGGTGAATGAAAATGCAAACAAAAATAGCGATGTTTTTGCAACGAGACGTGATTTGACAGCTGGTGTTACAGGTAAAGCTATCGGTTTACAAATGCTTCCATTGCACGTTTCGAACGCTCATCAAAAGGGTGAGATCCACTATCATGATCTTGACTATAACCCTTACGAACCAATGACTAACTGTTGTTTGATTGATTTTAAAGGAATGCTTAAGAATGGCTTTCGAATGGGAAACGCTGATATTGAGAGTCCGAAATCAATTCAGACAGCGGCCGCTCAAATTGCTCAAATAATCGCAAATGTTGCATCAAACCAATATGGCGGCTGTTCGGCTGACCGTATTGACGAGCTTCTCGCGCCTTATGCGAAAAAGAATTTCGAAAAACATCTTAGAGATGCTGAAGAGTGGATTGAAGACAGTAACAAATGGGAAGAGTATGCTTGGAAAAGAACACGTAAAGATATCTACGATGCTATACAATCTCTTGAGTATGAAGTCAACACGCTTTTTACTTCAAACGGTCAAACGCCGTTTGTGACTTTCGGTTTTGGGCTCGGTCAAACTGAGCTCGAACGTGAAATTCAAAAAGCCATCTTAACCATTCGTATTAAAGGTTTGGGTGCGTCGCAGCGCACTGCGATTTTTCCAAAGCTGGTATTTACACTTAAACGTGGCGTAAATCTTTATCGTGAAGATCCGAATTATGACATTAAGCAATTAGCTTTGCAGTGTGCGACTAAGCGAATGTATCCAGATATTTTATCTTATGATAAGATTGTGGAACTTACGGGTTCATTTAAAGTCCCAATGGGTTGTCGTTCTTTCCTTCAAGGTTGGAAAGATGAGAATGGTGAAGAAGTAAATTCTGGCCGAATGAATTTGGGCGTAGTTACTCTAAACTTGCCGCGAATTGCGATTGAATCTGACGGCAATTTCGAAAAATTCTGGCGGATTTTTGATGAACGTGCTCAAATTGTAAAAGACGCACTAGTTTATCGTGTTGAGCGGACTAAGGAAGCAACACCAGCGAATGCGCCAATTTTGTATCAATATGGTGCTTTTGGCAAAAGGCTGAGTCCTGAAGATTCGGTTGATGAGGTTTTTAAAAATCGTCGTGCAACTGTTTCGTTTGGTTATATTGGTCTTTACGAAGTCGGTACAGTTTTTTATGGCGGTTCGTGGGAAACTAATCCTAAGGCTAAAGAATTTACAATTTCTATCGTTCGAAAAATGAAAGAACTCTGTGAAGACTGGTCTAATGAATTTGGCTATCATTTTAGTGTTTATTCCACACCGAGCGAAAGCTTAACTGACCGCTTTTGCCGTTTAGATACAGAGAAATTCGGTTCTATTCCTGATATTACGGATAAGGGTTATTACACGAACTCTTTCCATTATGACGTTCGAAAAAATCCGACACCGTTTGAAAAGCTGGATTTTGAAAAAGTTTATCCAGAAGCAGGTGCATCAGGTGGCTTTATCCACTATTGTGAGTATCCAGTTCTTCAACAAAATCCTAAAGCCTTGGAAGCTGTTTGGGACTATGCCTATGACCGTGTCGGTTATCTAGGGACCAATACTCCGATTGATCGCTGTTACAAGTGCAACTTTGAAGGGGATTTTGAACCAACTGAAAGAGGATTCAAATGTCCAAATTGTGGTAATAATGACCCAAGAACTTGTGATGTCGTAAAAAGAACTTGTGGCTACTTAGGCAACCCGCAGGCCCGTCCAATGGTTAAAGGGAGACATAAAGAAATTGCCGCTCGCGTGAAACATATGAACGGCTCGACAATGTAAAAGTAAGTATTTTATTTTAGCGTCAGCGAAAGCTGGCGTTTTTTAAAATAAAAATCCTCAATTTTGAGGACTTGAACTAAAAGTTAGGTTGATGTGAGTTGATATTTACAGCATCTTTCAAGAATTTGGCTTTTAATCAAAATATGATTTTCAGCCCTTTTTGAACAAGAATAATTTTAGGTTCTTGACATTTATTTATCCCATCTGTTATTGTGTGGCTTATTCCATCTAAATACAGAACTATATAATCAAATTTTTTACCTTTAATTACTAATTTTAAAGTATCTCTAGTCTTTGAGGTTTTATTGGTTTTGGTAAAAAATTCTGTTTTTCCACAAAAACTATTCAAAAGATTTTTTGTGTTTGAGATTTTTTAAGTTCTGATTTTGGCCTCTTGTGAGTTTTGCTAATTTTTGCATTAAATTCTAAAATAGACTTTAATTTTTCCAGTTTATCTTGAATTTCACTCTTTTTAGCCATTTAGGAGCCTCCTTTAATAAGAAATTTCAAAAAATAACCCAAAAATAGTTCACCTAACTTTTTGAAAGAGCTATTATTCGATTGTGGTAAATTCTGCGATATTTTGATACTTAAGCCAAGAAAAAGCTGTAAGCTAAAGCTTGAAGGAATGGTTTGAAAGTGTTAAAATTAAAATAGATAAAATGAATTTTTGAAAGGAGAAAAATGGCTAAATTAGTTTTTGCAAGACATGGTGAAAGTGAATGGAATAAAGCGAATCTTTTTACTGGTTGGGCTGATGTTGATTTGAGTGAAAAAGGTGTTCAGCAAGCAATTGATGCTGGAAAATTAATTAAAAAAGCGGGAATTGAGTTTGATGTGGCTTTTACATCAGTTCTAAAGCGTGCGATTAAGACAACGAATTTGGCTTTGGAATTTTCTGACCAACTTTGGGTTCCAGTTCAAAAATCCTGGCGTTTGAACGAGCGGCATTATGGTGGTTTAACTGGTAAGAATAAAGCCGAGGCGGCTGAAAAATTTGGCGAAGAGCAAGTTCATATTTGGCGTCGTTCTTATGATACGCTTCCACTAGAAATGCCACGAGATGATGAATATTCTGCACATAATGATCGCCGTTATGCTTTGCTTGATGATTCAGTTGTTCCAGATGCTGAAAACTTAAAAGTTACTCTAGAACGTGCTTTACCTTTTTGGGAAGATCAAATTGCGCCAGCTCTAAAAAGTGGAAAGAATGTATTCGTTGGTGCTCATGGAAACTCAATTCGCGCGCTTGTAAAACACATCAAAGGCTTGAGCGATGATGAAATCATGGGAGTCGAAATTCCAAACTTTCCGCCACTCGTTTTTGAGTTTGATGAGAATCTTAATATTCTGAATGAATATTCGCTTGGTGAATAACTTTCGAGAAAGTAAAATAGAGCGTTAAGTCGCTCTATTTATTTTGGTAGATGATCATTGAATCGCCATATGATAGAAATTTATATTCACCATTTTGAATTGCGTGATTGTAGGCATTTTTAAGATTTTCCCAGCTGGCAAAAGCACTTGCAAGCATTAAAACTGTTGATTTTGGCGCGTGGAAATTCGTGATTAAACCTTGAATTGTTTTAAACTCATATCCTGGAAAAATAAAAATATCTGCTTCACCGGATAAATCACCATTTTGAGATTTCGAAATCTTGCTTAAATCTTCACGATTACCAGAATTTCCGTTTAGGTTTTTTTCGAAAATTGCATTATGGGCATATTCGAGTGTTCTAGCGACTGTTGTGCCGAGTGCGAATACTCTACCGCCATTTTGTGCGGTTTTTTGAATTTTTGCAACAGTTTTTACTGGAATTTCAAAGTATTCCTGATGCATTCGGTGTTCTTCAATTTTTTCAACCCGAATTGGCATAAAAGTTCCAAGCCCAACATGAAGTGTTAAGTATGCAATTTCTACGCCTTTTTCTCTTAATGAGTTCAAAATTTCATCAGTCATATTTAGGCTGGCGGTTGGTGCTGCAACCGATCCTTTTTCTTCCGCAAAAACAGTTTGATAGCGCTCGATATCAAGTGGTGTAGCGTTTCTTCTCATATATGGCGGAAGAGGAACTGTACCAAAGTTTTCGCAAAGATCACGAAGATCAATTTTTGAGCTCACAATCGCGAGTCCGTCGCCAAGAATTTCTTCAACTTTAATTTCTGCTTTTTCGAAATTATTTTTGGCGAGATCTTTTAATGAAGAATCTTTTACAAAAAGCTTGTCACCAGATTTGATTTTTCCACGATACATAACTTTATGTTTGTGCCAATCGCTATCAAAACTGTGTCGCTCTAAAACAACTAATTCGCGCTCAGCTCCACTCTCTTTTGTGGCGAAAAGCCGTGCTTTAATAACTTTCGTATCATTCAAGATGAGCAAATCGCCACTCTCAAAGAAATCCACAATATTTTTATAAAAGCTATCAGTAATTTTACCACTTTTTCGATCTAAAGCTAGTAATCTCGAACTGCCACGAACTTTTGGCGGATGTGCTGCGATTTTATTTTCAGGTAATTTATAAGTGTAATCTTTTAGTTCCATTTTTATATTTTATCACTTTTCGAAATAGCTTTCAATAAAAGAGATAGATTGTGATTTTTATAAAATTACTAAAAACTATTGACAAATATATAAAAATATGATAAACTACTACTCAGTTGATAGATAGCTTAAAACTAAATAGTAAGGCTTCTATCAAGAACATTAAAAGTTGAAGAATGAGTTTTGGTTACTCATATTTTTCCTTTTTGTGGTCTTGATGGAAGCCTTTTTGTTGCATAATGTCTAAAAGGCAAAAATAAAAATTCCTAAGGAGGAAAAAAATATGAAGAAAACTAATAAATGGACCAAACTTGGTATTTCGTTACTCTCTGTCGCTATTCTCGGTGTTACTGTTCCAGCTTTAACTGATACACCTATTTTTGGTGCTACTATTGTAAAAGCAGAAGAGATGGGAACACTACAGCCATTGAAATACCGTATTAGGTATCATATTGGAGGGGGGCAAGAAATTGCACCGCCTAAAACTGGGGTTATAAACCCTGGTGAAAGCATCAATATTTATAAAGATATTGATGGATATGAAATAGTCACCCATCCTGATTGGATGCCGGGCTATCTCATGACGCATGAGATAGCTAACACGTATTTCTATGGTGCATCAGACGGGTACGTTGAGATGTACCTAAAATACAAGAAGAAAGAAACTCCAGCGCCAACGCCAGATCCAACTCCAGCGCCAACGCCAGATCCAAATCCAGCGCCAACGCCAGATCCAACTAAAGATCAAAAAGATCCAGCTAAACCTGATAAACCTCAATTGCCAGAAACTGGTGAAAAAGATTCAGCTGGCATAACCTTGCTAGGGTTGCTAACAGCTACTCTGGCGTGGTTTGTGCTTCGAAAAAAGTCTTAAAATAACTCAGTCTATCAACTAAAATAAGCCCCCTCATTAGAGGGGCTTTTAAATTATTTAATATTTATATATGTAGGACTAAATTAGCATTTATTATAAAAATAGCTTAGCTTTATTTTTTGTGTATTTTATGGTATACTATTTTTAATGTTAGATTCATTTTTGCATAAAACTTTACGCATTCCATATAGATTAAATATTACAAAAATGCGAAAGTCTCAAAACCCAAAAGCTGTGGTGATTTTTATTCATGGAATTGCGAGTGATGCTGGAATGTGGCAAAAAGCCGAAAGTGAAATTGAGGGCGAACTTGATATTTATGCGGTTGACCTAATTGGGCACGGAGAATCTCCTAAACCAAAATGGCCAGGCGCCCAACAGCTTGGAGTCCAAGCAAGAGCTATTCGAAGGATGACTTTTCTAATGAAAAAATATAAAAAACCGCTCTTCCTAGTTGGGCATTCAATGGGATCTTTGGTAGCGGCAGAATTTTCGAAAAAGTATTCGAATGTAGTAGATGGAATTTTTCTACTTTCACCGCCAATTTATTCACCAGAAGAAGCGCGCGGCACAATCCAGGAATCTATTTTAAAAAAAGGTTATGAAAAAATCGTTAAGAAGCCCGAAAAATCAATTAAATTCGTGAATGCAGTTATTGATACTGGTGCGGTTGATGTTGATAAATTTGAATCTCAAGAACAATTTAGGCCGATTCGAAGATCTTTAAAAGAAGCAATAATTGAACAAGATACTTTCGCGGTACTTTCAAAAACTAAAACGCCAACTAAAATTATTTATGGAGTTTTTGACCCTGTTGTGATTGGGCGAAATATTCGAAAACTTGGTAGGATCAATAAAAATATCACAACTTCAAGAGTTTTGAGTGCTCACGACCCGACGAGGTCAATGATTGAGCAGGTTTCGAAAGGTATTGATAAGATTTTAAAGGAGAAATATGAATAAAAAAGTTATTTTAACGGGCGACCGACCAACTGGGAAATTGCATATTGGTCATTATGTTGGCTCACTAAAAAAGCGCGTGGAATTGCAGAATTCGGGCGAATATGAAACTTTTATTATGATTGCCGACACGCAAGCTTTAACTGATAATGCAAAAAATCCTGAAAAAGTTCGAAATAATGTTTTGCAGGTTGCTTTAGATTATTTAGCAGCAGGAATCGACCCTTCGAAAACTACAATTTTTGTGCAAAGTCAAATCTCACAACTACCAGAACTTGCGATGTATTATGCGAACCTAGTTTCGATTTCTCGCCTTGAGCGGAACCCGACCGTTAAAACTGAAATCAAGCAAAAAAACTTCGGTGAAGGCGTACCGAGCGGTTTTGTATTTTACCCAATTTCGCAGGCGGCGGATATTACGGCTTTTAAAGCAACTCATGTACCAGTTGGTGAAGACCAGATGCCAATGATTGAACTGACTCGCGAAATTTCTCGATCATTCAATCAAACATATGAAACAGATACGCTTGTTGAGCCGGAGGTTATTCTTTCTAAAGAAGGTATTGAACGACGCTTGCCGGGAATTAATGGAATGGAAGCTAAAATGAGCAAAAGCTTAAACAACGGTATTTATCTGGCAGATTCTTTTGAAGAAATGCGTGCGAAGGTGATGAAAATGTATACCGACCCTGAGCATATTCGGGTTGAAGATCCTGGAAAGATTGAAGGAAACGTAGTTTTTGCGTATCTTGATATTTTTGCTGAAGATAAAGAGAAAGTTGCTGAAATGAAAGCTCACTACCAAAAAGGTGGCTTGGGTGATGTTGCGGTTAAAAAATACTTGATCGAAGAGATGGATAAAGTTTTGAAGCCTATTCGTGAAAAACGAGCTGAGCTAGAAAAAAATCCTGAAATAATTTATGAAATTCTTAGAAAAGGAAGCTTAAAGGCTGAAAAAATCGCAGCGCAAACCCTTAAAGAAGTTAAACAAGCAATGAAGATTGATTATTTTGGAGATAAAAATGGCAAAGTTTAATTCTGGTGATATTTTAAAAATTTTGCGAAAGTTTCAAGTTGCAGGTGAAGAAAATGTTCCGCGAGATGTTGAAGAGCTAAAAAAGATTACCGCCGATGAATTTTCAGAAATTTTCACTTTTAAATTTAACAAACATAAGTTTTTTATCGTGGTTGATGGAATGGCTGAAGATGATGAATTCTATATTCAAGATCTTCTTCGAAAGCATTTTGGTGATATTGAAGGTGAATTAATTAAGAATCCACTTGATTCAATGATGAGCTTTGCTTTACCGTTTGAAGGTAAAGATATCTATCTCTTTCGAAATATTGCTTCAAAAACAAGACTCGATATTTATTTGACTGAAAATTACCCAGAATTTTCGCGAGCAACAATTCAAAAATATATTAAAAATGGCTTTGTAAAAGTAAATGGAAGAATCGCGAAAAAACCAAAAGATGCAATTGAAAAAGGTGATAAGATTAAGCTCGAAATTCCAGAAAAAACTGCTGAAAAAATCAACTTTCCAATACTTTTTGAAGATGAAAATGTTATTGTAATAAATAAGCCTCGTGGAATTCTAACGCATAGCAAAGGTGCTTTGAATGATGAATTTACTGTTGCGGATTTTTTTGAAAGTCGTGGCGCAAAATTTGGTAAAGGGACAAATCGTGTTGGGATTATTCATAGGCTTGACCGTGAGACTTCCGGTGTAATAATTGGCGCAAAAAATGATGAAGCTGCTAAAAAGCTGCAAAAGCAATTTTCAGAACGGACTGCGAAAAAAACCTATGTGGCAATCGTTAAAGGTGTTTTGAATCCAAAAAAAGCCTTAATTGATCTACCTATTGCGAGAAACGGCTCAGCTCCGAGCACTTTCATGATTCATGCAAAAGGAAAGCCAGCCCAAACTAAATATGAAATTCTTAAGGAAAATGAAAATTTTTCGTTAGTAAAACTTATGCCAAAAACTGGTCGAACACATCAATTGCGTGTTCATTTAAGCTATCTAAACCATCCAATTTTAGGCGATAGAGTTTATGATAAAAATATTTCGAAATCTGAAAGTGAAGATAGGATGTTTTTGCATGCGCAAAGTTTAGAGATTACAATTCCACCAAAAAAGGGTGAAAAAGAATCGCAAAGAATGATTTTCGAAGCAGAAACTCCTGAAAATTTTGAGTTATAAAAATGAAAGATTTCTTTGAAAATATAATTTTAAATTCGCATGCAACGATTGTGGAAATCCCTCGTGGGTTCGGTTTTGAATTTGCTCTAAAAAAGTTAAAATTTTTGAAAGATATTCAAATAATTGAATTCAGGCCAACTATTCACGGTGCGCAAAAAACTGAAATTATCAATGTTGAAGATATTGAATTTTTACAGCAAAAAGCAAATGTAAAAAGTGTAAAAAAACGTTGTTTCGTATTGATGAATGCTGAAAAAATGAATGAATCTGCGCAAAATAAATTCTTGAAGCTTTTTGAAGAACCAAATGCTAATACATCTTTTGTGCTTTTGACTGAAAATAAGAATGCCTTCGAAAAGACTATACTTTCACGAGCGCAGATTTTACGAATTCCGCCAATATCGGAAATTGATTCGATTAAGATGCTGCAAAAATCAAAATTGAGTGAAGATGATAAGAAAAAAATTCTATTTATGGCGAATGGTTTACCTGGTGAAATTGATAAACTTTTGAACAGTAAAAAATATTTTAATGAACAGATGGAGATTGCTGAATTTGCAAAAAGGTGGTTTTTGGGTTCGAAATTTGAAAAAATATTAATTGTAAAAGATTTAAAACTGGAAAGAAATGATATTCTAAAGTTTTTAGAAATTTTGCTTAAAATGGTTGACCAAACTTTTGCTCAAAATCCAAAAAAAGGAGCAACAACGGCAAAGAAAATTCTTAGAGCTTATGATAGGATCTCTAAAAATGGAAATATCAAGTTGGTTCTGCTTGATTTAATTATTGGCTAAAATTTGCTAAAATGCTGATTTCTATGCTATAATATATTGGTATGTTAGTTTTGATTTTAATTATTGTTCTTAGTGCTTATGTTTTTCTAAAAAATCCTGAAAAATTAACAAAAAATGCCCTACCAGATAATTTTGCGAATAAAATTGATAAGCTGTGGCGTGTAGCGCAAGAGGCAATTATTGATAAAAAATATTTGCGAGCAGAGAAAGTTTTATTAACAATTTTGCGATTTGATGAAAGAAATGCTACGGCATATAACCGTTTAGGGATAATATATGCGGGCCAAAAGAAGTTTGACGATGCTATTGAATGTTTCGAAATTGCTCAAAGCTTAGAAAGTAGCGCATCGAGTCTTCATAACGTTGGCTTAATCTATCTTGAAACCGAGAATTATCAAAAAGCTGCCCTAGCATTTGAACAAGCTATAGAAATTGAAGATTCTGTGCCGACTCGATATATTGCTTACGCCCGAGCTCTTGAAAAAATGGGAAAAGATAAATTGGCGATTTCAGCACTAGAAAAGGCTATAGAACTTGACGAAAGACCTCAAACTTTACGAACTCTCGGTGCGCTCTATCTTAAAGTTGAAAATATAGAAAAAGCAAAAGAAATTAAAGATAGATTGGAGTTGTTAAAAGATAACAGAAGGGTTATAAAACAAAACCGAATCTCTAATGAATCAATTTCAACCAAAAAAATTGCAATGTAAAATCAGGCTTAATGACCTGATTTTATTTTTACTTCCTAAAGAGAGTTGTTTAAAATCTAAGAACTAGTGATAGCTGGCTTTTCGAAATAATAAAAATAGCCTCCCGAGAGACTATTTATTTTTAGATCTGCTTGAAGCAATAAATAACTGGATAACTGAAACAAGAATAATCACTGAGCAAATAAACCAGAATTGACTAATGTTTGGCAAGTTAAATTCGAAAAATTCACGTAAGATCGGAGCGCTAAAAATTACACCAGTGAAAATTAAAGTTCCAATAATATATATTGTTCTACGAATTTTGTTATTTTTTGAGGGCTTTGAGCCAAGGAATATTTCGCTCAAGATTGTTGCAAAAACACCGAACCAAGCGGTTACAATTACAACGGTTGCTAAAATTCCATGCATTATGTGCTTACTTGCGAGACTGCCATCAACTTTAAAATATAAACTAATATAAATAAATGAAATTGCTAAACCACTTAAAATTGCTACTGGTGCAATTGAATAAAGTGTGTCCCGCCAGAAGTTCTTAGGGTTAATTTTAGCTTTAGGTATTGGTGGAAAAAGTGTGGTCAAAACTGTTGGCATTGTCACTAAAATAAAGTTCATATAAGTAATATGACGTGGTAGGAATGGGTAATTGACGCCGGCAAGCATTGTTGCAAAAAGAATTGTTACACCAAGAATAATTTTATGGAAGAACAAAATCGCAATCATCTCAATCGAAAGCATAATTCTATTCCCAACCTTCACGCCACTTGGTAGAGAAGTGAAAGAATTATCCATTAAAACTAAATCTGCCACACGGCGAGTTGCAGGAGCGCCATCAAACATAGAAATTCCCAAATCTGATTTTTTAATCGCAAGAGCGTCATTTACACCATCGCCAATCATTCCTGTATATAGTTTGTTTTTCTGAAAAACACCAATAATTTTCTCTTTTTGTTCAGGCAAGACTCGTGCAAAAATTGTATTTTCAAGAACAGACTTTTCGAAGTCTTTTTTCGAAAGATTAGCAAGTTCTGCGCCAGTTATGTATTTTTCAGCATTTTTAATTCCGGCCTCAAGAGCAATAAAACTCACAGTTCGTGGATTATCTCCGGAAATTACACGAATTGAAACGCCACGATTTTGCAAAAAACTAACGGTTTCTTGAACATTTGGTCTCAGGGTATTTTTAAGTGTAATTATTGCAATTGGCTCAAGTTTTTCGCTTTCGAGAAGTTTTGAAATTTTGCCAGATTTTTGAAATTTTGCTAGAAGTAAAACTCGCAAGCCCTGAGACGCTAAATTGTCGATTTTTTTCGAAATACTTTCAGATTTACTATCTTTTGAAAGGTTTTTTAGAATAAATTCAGGAGCACCGAAAACGATAGATTCTTCTTTGCTATTGTTAAGAAAAGTCATTCCAGATAGTTTTCGCGAACTCGAAAAAGCCATATAGTCTATAATTTTAAGATTTTTACTATCTTTAAATTCATTTAAAATAGCTTGAGCTGTGGCATTTTTCTCAGCAGATTCCGAGTTTAAAGTATTTAGAATTTGAGCAATTTCTTCTTTCGAAAAGTTTTTATTGATAACTTCGCAAGAATTAAACTCAATTTCAGGGGAGGTTAATGTTCCGGTTTTATCTGTTGCAAGAACCTCCAATAGAGCCATATCTTCGATTGCAGAAATTTTTTGTGGCAGAACTTTAGCTTGGAGTAATTTTAATGAACCGTAAGCGAAGAATAGCGAGCTCGCAAGCAACAGACCTTCAGGAACAACAACAACCGCAGCGGAAGTTATAGTTTTTAAAATCGTAGTTGGATCTTCTTTAAAAATAAAGAAATAAACCACGCAAATCACTATAGCTAGAGCGAGCGCAAACCAGCTTAATCTTGAAATTAATTTCGAAATTTTTTGTTGAATTGGTGTGAGTTTTGGTTTGTAGTTTTTGAGTTTTGCCGCCATTTGACCGGCTTCGGTATTTTCACCAACAGCTAAAACCTCAGCTTCAGCTTCACCCGAAACTACGATTGAACTCGAAAGAATTTTATCGCCAACATTTTTCGAAATCGCATCGCTTTCTCCTGTCAGAATTGATTCGTTAACTTCAAAAGAGTTCGACTTTGTGATTTTTGCATCTGCTGGAATTTCGTCGCCAGTTTTTAGAAAAATCTTGTCGCCATCTTGAAGTTCGGTGAATAAAATTTCTTCAAGCTTTCCATCACGAAAAACCATTGCTCTGGGTGCACTCATTAATTCAATTTTTCGAAGGGTTAAATATGCACGAACCTCCTGAATTGTGCCAATAAAGGAATTTACTAAAATTACAAAAGAAATAAACCATGCATCACGAACCTCGCCAACAAGCAAAAGCCCGCCCGCAAGAATAAAAATTGCAATTGAAATTGGGGAAATAAAGTTTCGAAAAATGATTGTTTGAATGTGTTTCATAGTTTATATTATATCAGTTTTTTAAACAAGAAAAAACCCTCAAAATGAGGGGTATGAAAATTATTTTTTAACATTAAGACCGGCGATTAAGCCATAGTATGCATGCAGGTCTTTATGTTTTTCAATAAATTTCCTATTTTCATGAATGATTCGAAGTTCTCTAGCTAAAGATTTTGGCGTTTTCTTGAAGAGCATCCTGCGAGATTGCTCTTCTGAGCGGATCTTGGTAAGGATTTCGCTTTTAGAAAGTTTTTCTTCTGAATTGAGAATGATATGGTTTGACAATTCATTTATAAGGCCCGAAGAATAAAAATGACTATTTTTAAAAAGTTTAGCATTAAATCCAGCCCTTGCAAGTGGTCTAGCATTTATTTTTTGTGGAATTGCACAAACTAAATAATCAATTTTCGAATTATTTTTAGCGTATTTAACAACTTCTGAAAATAACTCGGTTAATTCATTGCTGTTAGCTTTAGGTGCAGTAGTGGCAGCATTCACGAAATCAGATAATGCGTAAACATTTATAGATTTTTTATCAGCTTGAATTTCTTTAAGAAATTTAAACCCAACCGCTGTGGTCACTTCGTTGTTCTTTCGAATAAAAAACCACTCTTTCTTACTATCAAATTCTTCTTGCGAATATGACCCACGTGTGAGAATTTGCAAATTCATGATTTGTTCTACGATTTTCTTTTTGAGCTCGTCGCTCTTAGAATCATATAGAACTTCGATATTATTAGTCTTAAATAATTTAAGCATAAAAAAATGTACCTCCGATATGGACTAAATATAATAATATTGTAACATTTTTAGAAGCTAGAGACAAGAATAAGCTTTATTTTTATCATAAAATATGGTAAAATTTGAAAATAAATATTATGAGACTACTAAAAAACTTCAAACAATCTTGGGATTTTTTCTATAAAAATAAATATGGTCTTTTGATTGGCGCTTCAGTTTTGCATTTTGCGATGTCGGTGATTGGGGTGAATTTACTTTTTTGGGTTTTTAAACTAATTTTATTGTTTTCGAACCAAGAAAATATAACCAAAGACAACTTTTATTTGATTTTTTCAAATCCGTTGAGCTTGTTTTTATGTGTAATTTATATTTTGTTAGTTGCATTTTTAACCTTTGCGGAGTTTTTTATTTTAATCAATTTTATCAATTCCAGAAGAGAAGGCTCAGCTTTTTCGATAAAAACCACTTTAGCAAAATCTTTCATGAAATTAAAAGGTTTAATAGGTTTTCAAGTCTTCTTTTTTATAATTTATTTTATTTCGATGGTGCCTCTTGAAAATCTTGGGCTTTCGAGTACAATCACTGAACGACTTCGAATTCCTGCATTTATTACGGGTGAAATTTCTAAAACACTAACAGGAACTTTGCTATATTTTGTTTTAATTTTCACAATTTTTTATATAAATTATCGCTTAATTTTTACTTTACCACGTACAATTTTGAAAGATGAGCCGCTTTCGAAAAGTATTAAAGAAAGCTGGAAGGCCACTAAAAAGAAGATGCCACAAATTTTAATTCCAATTGGCATTTTCGAAATTATCTTTATGTTTGCAGGATTGCTGCTTATGCTTATTGTTGCTGGGATTTTGGGAATTTTTAAACCTTTTATGGGATTTTTACTTTCGAAGACAATTCTTCAAACAATGTTTGATGTGGTATTTTTTGCTTTTTCGGTTTTTACGAAAATTTCAATTGTAATTATTTTGCTAGATAATATTGAACCTCAAAAATCGAAAACTATTGAAAGCAAAAAAGAAAAAAGAAAACGATCAAGTATTCTTATGCTTTTGATGATTTTATTTTTGGTTGGTTCAACAGCAATTAATGGAATTCAGATTTATTATAGTAAAATTGATACGAAAATTCTTAAAATTGCGCATCGTGGTGATGTTCATGGCGGGGTTGAAAATTCGCTTGAGGCGCTTGAATCGGCCAAGAAAAAAGGTGCAGATTATGTGGAAATGGACATTCAGTTAACGCGAGATGATCATTTTGTGGTTGTTCATGACTATAATTTGCGTCGATTAACAGGTCGAGACGCACGCGTTCGAGATTTGAATTTGAATGAAATTAGAAAATTAACTATTTCTGAAAATGGTTTCGAAAGTAGAATTCCAACTTTTGAGGAATATGTAAAACAAGCAGAAAAATTAAAAATTAAGCTTTTGGTTGAATTAAAACCTAGTGGTGATGAACCAGAAAATTTTGCTGAAATGTTCGTGAATAAATTTCGAAAACTTGGCGTGGAGCGAAAATTTAAAACAATGTCGCTTGATTTGAATTTAATGCGAAAAATTGAAAAAATCGCACCAGAAATTGAAACTGGTTTTGTGATTCCTTTGCAATTTGGGGATTTTGATGATTCTAAAATTGATTTTTATGTAATTGAAGATTTCTCCTATCGGCGGTATTTGGCTTTAAAAGCTCATAAAAAACACCGAAAAATTTTTGTTTGGACATTAAATACTAGAAGTGAAATTTCAAAATATCTACAGGAGCCAATCGATGGAATAATTTCTGATGAGCTTGAAATGATTAACGAAATTGAGAAAGAAGACCGTTCGAAAGAATCAATTTTTAAAACTTTTATACGAATTTTAAAGCTTAAAATGTAACTATTATTTTATTATTTAAGCCAATATAAATTTTATGAAAAACTTATTTTGAAATATATTTTAAACAAAAAGGCTGAAAAAGCTTGAAAAATAATAATAATTATGATAAAATTACAAGGTTAATATTAAATGCGAGTGAAATTTGGGAGATTTTGCGCCTCATTTCGAAAGAGATGACCAGCACGAAGCAAACAAACACTCTTTAAATGAAAGGAAAAGTTCAATGAGTCGAATCGGAAAACTACCTATTGAGGTTCCGGCTGGTGTGACAATCACGATTGACGAGAACGAGATTTCAGTTAAAGGCGCTAAAGGCGAACTAACTGTGCCTCATTTGTCAGATGTAACTGTCGAACTTGACGGCACAACTTTGAAGGTTGTTCGAAAAAATGACGAACGAGTAGCGCGAGCACAACACGGCTTGCAACGAGCTCTTTTGAATAACGCTGTAGTTGGCGTAACAAAAGGCTTCGAAAAGAAATTAGAAGTTAACGGAGTTGGTTTCCGTGTTCAAACTAACAATCCACAAGAGCTTGAAATGCAACTCGGTTTCTCACACCCTGTAATTTATAAAGCAAAAGAAGGAATCACTCTTTCTAACGATAAAATGGTTATTACAGTTGCAGGAATCGACAAACAAGCTGTTGGTCAAGCTGCGGCAGAAATCCGCGCATTGAAAAAACCTGAACCGTATAAAGGTAAAGGTATCAAATATGTTGATGAAGTTATCTTGCGAAAAGCGGGAAAGGCAGGTAAATAATGTCTAAAGCATTAGCACTTAAGAAGCAAAACTTAGCTTTGCGAAAAGGTCGCGTTCGAGCAAAAATTTCAGGAACTGCTGAACGCCCACGATTAACTGTAACTATTAGTAATTTGCATGTTTCAGCTCAAATTATTGACGATGTTGCGCAAAAAACTCTTGTTTCAGCAACAACTGTTGGTTCAAAAGCTAAAGGAACAAAAACTGAACTTGCTGCTAAAATTGGTGCAGAAATTGCCAAAAAAGCTAAAAAAGCTAAAATTAATACAGTAGTATTTGACCGAAATGGTCGTCAATATGCGGGTCGTTTGCACGCATTGGCAGATGCTGCTCGTAAGGAAGGATTGGAGTTCTAAATATGGCTGAAGCTCAAAAAACTCAGGCTCCACGCCGAAATAACGACCGAAACAACGGTCGAAATGGTCGAAAAAATGACCGCCGAAATACTAATCGACGCCAAGAACGCGAAGAAAAACAATTCGAAGAATTAGTAATTAACATTGACCGCGTTTCTCGTGTCGTTAAAGGTGGACGACGCTTCCGCTTTAAAGCCCTTGTTGTTGTAGGTGACCGCAAAAACAAAGTTGGCGTTGGTGTAGCTAAAGGTCAAGATGTTACTGCAGCTATCGCTAAAGCAACAAATGTTGCAAAGAAAAATATGATTGAAATCGCGCTTGAAGGCGATACAATTCCACACGAAGCTGAGAAAAAAGTAACTGGTGCTCACGTTCTTTTGAAACCTGCAGCTCCTGGTACTGGTATTATCGCTGGTGGTGTTGTTCGACAAATTATTGGTGTAACAGGAATCCGAAACATGCTTTCGAAATCACTTGGCTCAACAAATAAAGTTAATATTGCTTACGCAACTATAGATGCTTTGAAGAGCCTTGTTCCTAAAGAACAGTGGTTAAATGCACCAAAAGCTAAAAAGGAGACTAAGTAATGAAATACAATGAACTCCAAGTTTCTGCAAATAAAGATAAAATTCGTGTTGGTCGCGGTATCTCAGCCGGTCGTGGTAAAACTGCTGGTCGTGGTACTAAAGGTCAAGGAGCTCGAACAGGAAAGAAACTTCGTGCAACTTTCCAAGGTGGTCAAAATCCACTTGTTCAAGCGACTCCAAAAGCTCGAGGATTCAAATCTTTGCGAAAACCAGCTCAAGTTGTGTATCTTGACCACTTGAACGATTTGGCTGGTGAAGTTGATAACTTCCGACTTTTTGAAGAAGGTTACATTTCAACACCTTTCCATAAAGTTAAGGTTATCTCACGAGGTGAATTGAACGAAAAAGTTACTTTAAAAGTTCAAGCTGCTTCGAAATCTGCCATTGAAGCTATCGAAAAGGCTGGCGGAAAATTCGAAAAAGTTGCAACACCTTTGAAGAAATCTGCAAAAGAAGAAAAATAATTCTTCTGGAAGTATTTAAAACAGCTCAAAACGAGCTGTTTTAGTTTTAGATAAAAATATTTAAAACTGGTTTTTTTTGATTTTTGTGCTAAACTATATATATGACAGATAAAGATATAATTTCAATAAAGAACTTTAAGCTGTCGTTTGGTAATAAAGAAATTATTCGCGGACTAAGTTTTAATGTTAAAAAGGGCGAAATTTTTGGTTTTTTAGGATCAAACGGAAGCGGAAAAACAACAACAATTCGAGCTTTGCTAGGAATTTATCAGGCAGATTCGGGCGAACTTTTAATTAATGGTGAAGAATTTTCTCCCGAAAGAGTTGGCGCAATTGGATATTTACCAGAGGAGCGCGGTCTTTATAAAAAAGAAAAAGTTATTGATGTGATGCAATATTTTGGGCGACTTAAAGGTCTTTCAAAAAAAGAAGCTCAAGAGTTCTCAAAAAAATATTTGAAGCGTGTTGGCTTGGAAGATAAGGCGAACTTAAATATCGATAAGCTTTCAGGTGGCCAGCAGCAAAAAATCCAGTTAGGAATTACCATTATGGGTAAACCCGAAATACTTATTTTGGACGAGCCAACAAAAGGTTTCGATCCTGTTAATCGCCAACTTCTTATGGATATTATCGAGGAAGAAAATGCTCGTGGCGCCACAATTATGATGGTAACTCACCAAATGGAAGAAGTTGAGAAAATTTGTAACCGTGCATTACTTTTAAAAAATGGTAAAATGGAAGCTTATGGAACGGTTGATGAAATTCGAAATAAATTTGGCGAACAACGAATTATTCTTGAATTTGTGGGAGAGTTGCCAAAGAGCGATAAATTTGAGATTATAAAAAAAGAAGCAAACTATGCCGAACTCTCATTAAAAGCCGATTCACAAGAAATTCTGAAAGAATTGGTTTCGAAAAATCTGCAAATTATAAACTTTAAGGTTCAAAAATCAACTTTAAATGAGATTTTTTTGAATATTTATGGCGAAGAAAACGAAGTGGAAAATGAGGTAAAAAATGTATAATCTAGGAACAGTTTTAAGGTTCGAAATCTTCCGTGCACTGAAAAAGCCAACTTTTTGGATTGCAATTTTTGCAATTCCTGTAATTTATGGTGTAATGTTTATGTTTGGCGCAATTTCAGGCTCACAAGCAAAGGAGAATCAAGAAAAATTAGCAAAAGAGAGTTTTTCTTTCCAGGTTCAAGATGAAAGTGGCTTAATTTCTAAAGAGCTTGTTTTACAATTAAAAGGCAGTTTTTCGAATGATAAGCAAAAAGCGATCGAAGCCGTAAAAAATGGAAAAATTAGTGCATTTTATTTTATACCAAAAGATTTAACCAGTGAAAAGGTTGAAATTTATGGAAAAAATACTAATATCAATGAAAACGGCAAATATTCAGCGGTTTTAAAAACTATTTTGAAGAATTCTGGCGTCCAAGCTACGAATAAAAATCAGTTAGCGTTGATTAATGAAACTTATAAAACTGAGCAAACATTTTTCAAAAATGGTGAAAAGTATAACCAATTCCCAGAAATGATTGTACCGGGAATTTTCTTAGCAATATTCTATTTTATTACTGTTTTTCTTTCAAACCGAATGCTTACGAGCACAACTGAAGAAAAAGAAAACCGCGTTACAGAGATGATTTTAACCAGCATTTCAGCTAAAACTTTAATTTTGGGAAAAATTATTTCAATTATGGTTTTAGGACTCGTTCAAATTTTAACAATAATTCTACCAATTGTCATTGGGCTTATAATAATTTCAAGTATTGGAACGCTTGCAAAAGATTTAAATTTACCAGATTTTATGCCAATTATCTCGGCTATTAAATGGGATTTTGGTACAATTGCAATTTCTGCTGTAATTTTAATTGCTGGATTTATGATGACAACAGGGTTTATTGTTGCGCTTGGTTCGGCGATGCCAACTGCACAAGAGGCTTCAAATTATTTTGCAGCAATTATTATGCCACTAATGATGCCCCTTTTCGTGCTTCCTTCATTCCTTTCGAGTGAGCCAAGCGCTTTAACTGTCTTCTTAAGCTATTTCCCGCTGACTTCACCAATTTCTTTGCTTCTTCGAAATATGCTGGGAACTTTGAGCTTAGCAGAAGCCCTTATTGGAATTTCGCTTCTTGTCATTTTTGCGATTTTTGCCGTGTGGCTTGCTGTGCGAATTTTCCGCTTTGGAACAATCTCTTATGGTTCAAAAGTAAATCTTAAAAGTATTTTTTCAAAAAAGAAAATTGCTTAAATTAGCTTAAAAAAACTAACAAGAGCTGTTCGAAAAGGACGGCTCTTGACTTTTATTATAAAAAGTTGTATAATTTAAAAGACTTTCAAAGTCAATTTTTCTGGAGGTGGAACATTATGAGATTCAGCGAGGATGTTTTGATAAATATATTTGAAGAAATTTTCAAAGATAAGGTTCAACGTGCTTATGATGAAAACTCTTCGATATTTTTTATTGGTCACAGATATTCTATGGAATATAATTTTTTAGAAGGTTACATATCCCTCAATGAATATCCTAAAATAATTGGAGTCATTTATATGAGTGAGGATGATGTCTTTTCAGAAAATGTATTTGATGATCTTATTTATGATGTTAGACTTTTTGAGGATAAGATCAAAAAATTAATAGAGTACAATAAGAGAAAAGCTCACCGTAAGTTTATTTCTCGTTAAAACAATTTCTTGCTTTAAGCCTCATTTTGAGGCTTTTCTTTTTTTGAAAAAAATAAATTTTCAGGATTTTTTAAGTAAAGCGTGATAAAATAAAAATATGAGAATTTTGATTGTTGAAGATGAACGAAAAATTGCTCGAGCGCTTGGGCGAGCTTTGAAAAACGAAAAATACGCCGTGGATATTTCGCACGATGGAACTGATGCTTACGCGATGGCGGAAATGATTGATTATGATTTACTTATTCTTGATCGAATGATTCCGGGAGATTATGATGGTTTGAGCTTAACTAAAAAGCTCCGCGAAGAAGGTAAAAGAGTACCAATTTTACTTTTAACAGCATTGGGTGAAATTAAAGATAAAACCGAGGGTTTAGATAGTGGTGCAGATGATTATTTAACGAAACCTTTCTCTCTAGATGAGCTTTTAGCGCGTGTTCGAGCGTTGCTTCGAAGGCCGCAAACCCAAGCTGAAACTATTCTAAAAATCGCAGATCTATCATTAGATTTGAACGCGCACGAAGTTCTTCGAAATAATCAAAAAATCGAACTTACCAATAAAGAATTTTCACTTCTTGAATATTTAGTACGAAATACTGGCCGGCCAGTTTCGAAAGAGCAAATTATTGCGCATGTTTGGGATTATGATGCAGATATTTTGCCGAATAATATTGAAGTTTATATCAGTTATTTGCGCGAAAAAGTTGATAAGCCTTTTGAGAAAAAACTAATTAAAACCGTTCGAGGAATAGGGTATAAAATTGATGAGTAATAAAGAACGGAGATTATTTAAATTCGGTGGCGATATTTTTAAAAGTACTCATTTTAGCCTTTCGATGCTATATTTTTTGATTTTGCTAACGATTGTTGGAATTTTTAATATTGTAATTTTTTATTCGATCAATACAAATACTATGGAAATTTCCACACCACTCATTGAAACAAGTTTTTCGAAAGACAAAAATAGCTATGGAACAGATGAGCTTCGTGAAAAAATCATTACAGCAAGGAACAAACGAGCTAGCGAACAGATTACTGAATCAATTCTAATCTTAGATTTTTTAATTTTATTGGCTGGCGGTATTGGTAGTTTTTGGCTGGCGCGCCGTGCTTTAGAACCTCTTGAAAAAGCTCACAAATTACAGTCTGAATTTGTTTCAAATGCGAGCCACGAAATTCGAACGCCACTTGCAGCAATCCAGCTTGAAACTGAAATAATTCTAAAAGATAAAACAGCTTCAAAAGATG
This sequence comes from Candidatus Saccharimonas sp., assembly GCA_015256915.3. NCBI lineage: Bacteria > Candidatus Saccharimonadota > Candidatus Saccharimonadia > Saccharimonadales (SeqCode) > Saccharimonadaceae (SeqCode) > Saccharimonas (SeqCode) > Saccharimonas sp. (SeqCode). The sequence goes on along the minus strand of CP076101.2, from coordinate 320,224 downwards.
AACTTCGTGAAGTTCTGGAGAGCAATTTAGAAGAAGCAAAAAGCTTAACTGCGATGGTGAAAATGCTGCTCAGTCTTTCGAAAATTAATGAAGAAATTCCACTTTCAGCTGTGAATTTGAACGAAACTATTAAGGCTAGAATTTCAAAATTTCCAGATGCGGAAAAGAAAATTAAGTTCGAAGATGGCAAGGAATTTATTGTTCAAAATAACGAAACGGCAATTGATGAAATTGCTATGATTCTGATTGATAATGCGCTGAAATATAATGTTTCGAAAGAGCCGATTGAAGTGAAGATTTTTAGGCAAAATCGACAAGCTGTTTTATCTGTCTCAAATTTTTCGAATGAAATTCCGCAAGATGAATTAAATAAGTTTTTTGATCGATTTTATAGATGTGATAAAGTTAGAAGTTGTAATAATCACACGGAAGGCTATGGTTTAGGGCTTGCAATTGCAAAAAAGCTGGCGGAAGAAACGCACAGTGTAATTTTAGCCAAAAATGAGAGAATTCCGAAAACTAAAAAATTCAAAACTACATTTTCGGTTTTAATGCGATTTTCAAGATAGTTTTTTGATTAAAACTCTTGATTTTTAAAGATATTTGTGCTAGAATAATTGGTGAACTTTATTTACGTAAATATAAAACTTGGCCATGCGAGGGTCGTAACAGGGAAAACCCGCTTTCGAAACCACGCGAATGCCAAGCTTTAATCGTGGAAAGTTTAACTAATATTAAATTAATTGGGAGCATAAGTGAAATGAAAACACTTCTCGGTACCAAAATTGGTATGACCCAAATCATCGGTGAAGACGGCGTTGTTACACCAATCACGCTCGTTCAAGCCGGCCCTGTAACTGTGACTCAGGTTAAAACCGTTGAAACAGACGGCTACAACGCAGTTCAAGTGGCATTTGGTGAGGGTAAGAACCTGAGCAAGGCCGTGGCTGGACATGTAAAACCAGCAGAGGTAACTCCGAAGCATCTTCGTGAGTTCCGCGTTGACGAAATTCCTGCGGATATAAAAGTTGGCGCTAAAATTAATGTCGAAGCTTTCGAGCTTGGCGACATTGTTGATGTAACTGGAACAAGCAAAGGTAAAGGTTTTGCTGGAACAGTTAAGCGACATAACTTTAACACAAGCAAGAGTTCGCACGGTGGAAACGGAAACGTGCGTCGTGTTGGGTCAATCGGCTCAATGTATCCACAAAAAGTCTTCAAAGGTAAAAGAATGCCTGGACGAATGGGTCACGACAAAGTTACTGTTAAAAATCTAACAGTTGCTTACATCGATGCAGAAAATAACTTAATTGGGCTAAAAGGTGCTGTACCAGGACCAAAGAAGGGTCTTATCAGCATTGGAGGTAAAGCATAATGGCTGAAAAAACAACTCTTCCAAAAAGCGTTTTTGCAGTTGAAGTTCGAAATCATGAACTATTAAAGCTTGCCTATGACGCTTATCTTGCTAACAACCGCTTGGCAAGTGCTACAACAAAACAACGCGGTGAAGTTCGTGGTGGTGGTAAAAAGCCATGGCGACAAAAAGGAACTGGTCGCGCACGATTTGGATCAATTCGAAACCCAATCTGGCGAGGTGGTGGTATTGTTTTTGGACCACGCGGTAACGAAAACTACACTAAAAAGATTTCGAAAACTTCAAAACGAGTTGCTCTTCGACAAGCTTTGACAGTTCAAGCTGATAAAGTTCTTGTTGCAGAAATCAAAACAACTGGTAAAACTGCTGAAGTTGCAAAATTCTTGAAAGAGAATAAATTGAATCGACGAGTTCTTATTGTTGCTGAAAAAACAGATGAACTTATCCGTGCAACCAATAATATCAGTGAAGCTCTACTTGTTTCGCCAATGTATCTAAATGTGTTCGACATTTTGAACGCTGATCACATTGTTATTGCGCCAAAAGCAATTGAAGCAATTGAAAGCTGGCTAGGAGGAGAAAAATAATGGCAATTAAACCTATTACTCCACGTGCAACTGAGAAAGCTTATGCTCTTTCTACAGCAAAAAATGTTTACGTATTTAATGTACCGCTAACTTTGAATAAGAACCAAATCAAAGAAGCGATTGAAAAAGAGTTTGAAGTAACTGTAACTGGCGTTCGAACTGTTGTTCAGGCTGGTAAAACTAAACGAATCAACAAATCTCGAAATCCAAAACGATATGTTGCAGGTTCAACAACTCAAAAAGATATTAAGAAAGCTTATGTAACCGTAAAAGAAGGCGATAAGATTGCAATCTTCGAAGGTGCTGAAGCTGAAACTGCTGAGGAGAAGAAGTAATGGCTATTAAAAAATATAACCCTACGACTCCTGCTCGACGCGGTATGACGACTGAAGACTATAGCGAAATCACAACTCGAAAACCGCTAAAAAGTCTTCTTAAAGCGAAAAAGCAAAATGCTGGACGCAACAACTCTGGTCGAATTACAGTTCGACACCGAGGTGGTGGTGTTAAGCGACATTACCGAATCTTTTAATCACAAATTGCCAACAGTAAATGACTTTAACAGTTCGAGAAATCGAATATGATCCAAACCGAAGTGCACGAATCAAGTTTCGAGTTCAAGATCAAAATGGTAAATTTTACTACAGTTTTGGCTGGACACTTCAATGTTCCAAGGTAAAGTTTTCCGAAACTGGTAAAAAAGATATTGAAATTGAAGCTTCAAACCGAATGCCACTTTCAGAAATTCCTGTTGGTTCATTGATTTACGCAATCGAATCACACCAGGAAAAGGTGCGCAAATGGTTCGTTCAGCTGGTGCTAAAGCTCAGTTAATGGCGAAAGAAAGTGACTATGCTCAGGTAAAATTACCTTCAGGTGAAGTTCGAAAATTCCGCTTAGAAGCTGAAGCTACGCTTGAACGGTTGGAAATATTCAACATCAGAACGTAAAAATTGGTTCCTGCCAGCCGAAATCGCCGTAGAGGTATTCGCCCAACAGTTCGTGGTGTTGTTATGAATGCTGTAGATCACCCACACGGTGGTGACGGTGGACGACACGGAATTGGTCGCTCAACTCCACGCACACCTTGGGGTCAACCAACTCTCGGCTACAAACTCGCCGACGCAAGAGTACTAATAAATTTATCGTGAAGAGTCGTCAATGAAGCCAAGAGAGAAAATAAATGAGTCGTTCATTGAAAAAAGGTCCGTTTATCGACTTCAAGCTTGCTAAAAAGGTAGCGGCTCTTGGAGCAGATGACCGAACAGTGATTAAAACCTGGGCTCGCTCAAGTACAATTACACCAGAAATGGTTGGTCGAACTATCGCTGTTCACAACGACGTTTACATATTCCGTATATATTTCAGAGAATATGGTTGGACACAAACTTATGAATTTGCGCCAACACGTATAAATCGAAAACACGGCGGAAAGGATAAGAAATAATGGCTAATGTAACAACTCGTGCCTACATTAAAGGTATTGGTCAGACTCCACGAAAAAGTTTCTCACCGGCAAGTCTTGTTCGTGGTCGAACTGCTGCTGATGCATTAGTAATTCTTGATCACACTCCACGTCGAAGTGTTTAGCTGTTAAAAAAGCTATCCAATCAGCTGCAGCTAATGCTAAAAATAACGATAACGCCGATCCAAAAACTCTTGTAATCACAACTTTGTCGGTTACTGCTGATCACGATTGAAGCGATTTAAACCTCATATGCGAGGAATGGCACTTCCTTTCCAGAAAAAACTTCAAACATTTTGGTCGAAGTTTCTGGCGTTGTTAAAGAGAAGAAAGCTCCAGCTAAAAAAGCTGAGGTTAAGAAAACTATCGCGAAAGCAGAGAAAGCAGAGCAAATAATGGGTCAAAAAGTTAATCCGATTAGCTTCCGTTTGCAAGCTCATAAAAACTGGGATTCACGATGGTTTTGCCCAGAAAAAAGATTTTGCGAAATTCTTAATTGAAGACGACAAAAATTCGAAAACTATCGAGATTCGGTGACCAACAATTGACCGAATCGAAATTGAACGAACAGGAAACCTTATCACTGTTTCAATTCATACAGCAAAAGCTGGCGTTGTAATTGGTCGTGGTGGTGCTGGTGTTCAAGAACTTAAGACTCAACTTGAAAAAATGGTGAGTTTACCAGTTCGAATCAATATTGAAGAAGCTCGTCGACCGGAGCTTTCGGCTAAATTGGTTGCTGAAAATATTGCTAGACAATTGAGCGACGAATTAACTTCCGCCGAGCCAGTAAAATGGCATTGCAAAATACAATGCAAGCCGGTGCGAAAGGTGTTCGTATCGAGGTTGCTGGACGATTGGGTGGAGCTGAAATGAGCCGCCGCGAGAAATTCTCTGAAGGATCTGTTCCTCTTCATACAATTCGCAGATATCAACTACCACGGAGCACGTTCACAAACTCCTGCTGGAATGATTGACAAAAAGTTTGGATTAATAAAGGTGGTGCGAACGACAAGTAATGGCTATTTTATTACCAAAGAAAACCGCTCACCGAAAAGTTCGAAAAGGTAAAAACCCAGGCCGAGCAACTCGTGGAAACACTGTTGCCTTCGGTGACTATGGATTGGCTAGCCTTGAGAACGAGCGAATCAACTCGCGACAAATCGAATCAGCCCGAACAGCGATGACTCGTTATATTAAACGTGGTGGTCGTTTGATTCGAATATTCCCTCATACACCAGTTACTCGAAACCACAAGATGTGAAAATGGGTAGCGGTAAGGGAAATCCAGAATTCTTTGTGGCTAAAGCGTAAGCTGGAACAGTTATGTTCGAAATGAACGGTGTTTCAGAAGGTTGCATGAAGCTATGCGGCTTGCTGGCCACAAACTTCAGTAAAAGTTAAATTCGTAAAGAAAGGTGAAATCTAATGGCGACTACATTGACAGGTGTTGTTTCGAGCGCTAAAGCCGACAAAACTATCACTGCAATAGTTCATAGCCGTGAAACACAATCTAATTTACGGCAAGCAATATACTGTAACTCGAAAATATACTGCTCATGATGAAAACAATGAAGCTGGTGAAGGTGACAAAGTTATCGATTAAAGAAGTTCGGACCACTTTCGAAAACTAAGAGTTTTGCTTTAGTTGAAATTGTCGAAAAAGCTCGAGGTTCAGTAGAATTGAAAGAGGAGGCATAATGATTCAGCAAGAAAGCCGACTTAAAGTAACAGATAACAGTGGCGCAAAAGAGATCCTTTGCATTCGTGTACTAGGTGGTTCAAAACGCCGATACGCACGAGTTGGTGATATCATTGTTGTTACTGTTAAAGATGCTAAACCGTAACTGGTAATATTAAAAAGAAATCAGTTGTGAAAGCTGTTGTCGTGCGAACTGGCACCAAATTCGTCGAAAAGATGGTTCGACTATCTGCTTCTGATGATAATGCGGCCGTAATTATCGCTGACGACAAAACACCAAAAGCGACTCGTGTATTTGGTCCTGTGCCACGCGAACTTCGTGATTTGGGATACAGCAAAATTATCAGCTTAGGCTCCGAGGTGCTCTAATAAGTGGCGTTAAATGGAATCGTTAAGGGTGATAATGTTGTAATTATCAGCGGAAAAGATAAAGGTGTTACTGGTGAAGTTGTAAAAGTTTTGCCAAAGAAAAATGCTGTTTTGGTTGAAGGTGTTGGTAAAAAACATCGCCACATCAAACCAAATCAATTCAATCCGCGCGGTGGAGTAAAGGACATTCATGTTCCAACTCCAGTTCATAAAGTTAAAAAAGTAGAAGCTAAAAGCGCTAAATCAAGCAAAAAAGGAGATAAATAATGGCTAAAACTGCTGTTTATGTTCCTCGCTTGAAAACTCTTTACAAAGATAAAATTGCTAAAGAACTCCAAAGCGAACTAGAGCTAACAAATATCCACCAAGTTCCAAAGCTTGAAAAAATCGTTGTTAGCGTAGGAACAGGTAAGAAAAAGGAAGACAAGCGTTTTCAAGAAGTTGTAAAAAATACAATTACAAAAATCACTGGTCAAGTTCCAGTAGAGCGTTTGCCTAAAAAATCAATTGCAACCTTTAAAATTCGCGGTGGAATGGGTGCACCGATTGGTCATAGCGTAACTTTGCGTGGCGATCGAATGTATGAATTTCTTGATCGCCTAGTAAATGTAGCTTTGCCTCGCGTGCGTGACTTCCATGGTGTTGGAGCAAAAGGTTTCGATAAAGGCGGAAATTACAATTTGGGAATTTTAGAACAATCTGTTTTCCCAGAGCTAACTTTTGAAGAAACTCAAATTCTTCACGGCTTGCAGGTAACTTTCGTTATTAAAAACGAAGGCGAAGCTCACAGTCGGGCATTGCTTGAAAAATTCGGAATTCCGTTTGAAAAGAAAGGAAAAGCGTAAATGGCTAAGAAATCAATGATTGCAAAAGACTTAAAACGCAAAAAAATGATTGAAAAATATGCTGCAAAACGCGCCGAATTGAAAGCCGCTGGCGACCAAGAAGGTCTTCAAAAGCTTCCACGCAATTCAAGTCCTACACGCCTTAAGAACCGCGACAACTTTGATGGTCGACCACGCGGTTATATGCGACGATTTGGTATGAGCCGAATCACTTTCCGCGTTAAAGCCTCAAAGGGTGAAATCCCGGGCGTAACAAAAAGTAGTTGGTAGAAGGAAGGAGAGACTATGTCATTACAATCAACTGACCCCATCGCCGACCTTCTAACTCGCATTCGAAATGCGGCATTGGTTGGCAAGAATGAAATTCGTGTTCCTTCAAGCAAATTGAAAGAAGTTGTAGCGAAAGAGCTTGCAAAAGCTAATTATATTGAATCTGTTAAAGTCGAATCAGCAAAACCACGTGATATTTTGGTAGTAAAAATTGCCAAAGATGGTGAAGCTGCGCGCTTTAACGAACTTACTCGAATGAGTAAACCAGGTCGCCGAATGTATGTTGGCGTAGAAGAAATTCCACGCATTAAAAGTGGTCGTGGAATGGTACTACTTTCAACATCAAAAGGTGTTATGAGTGGTTTTGAAGCCAAGAAACAACGACTCGGCGGTGAACTATTACTAAAAGTTTGGTAATCTGAACTTTAGAAAAAACAATAAAAAATAAGCTTTTTACCGAGAGCTTATTTTTTTATTGTAGATTATCTTATTTTTATTATAGACAGATTATTTTAGAAAACAACCTTTAACAAAATTAAGTAGTTTTAAAGAGCTAATTAGACATTTATAAATTATCGCCAGTTTTTTGAGGCCATTAATACTAATCATTATGGGTCTTTTTTATTCTTCTTCAAAAGCGACCAAATCCAATAAAGCTGAAACATACTCTGCTTGGGACCAAGTTAGCGGTGCAACCGAAAGATGCTTTAAATCACGTGGATCAATTTGTTCAGGTAAAATTCCCGTTGAAGTTTGTTGATCTAGAACCCATTCAATAATTTCCTCCGCTTTCGAAATTTCGCCAAGAGCAATATAAAATTCTGCACGCCAAAGTGTTGTTATTGGCCAAATATTTGCTTCGTAGTCATCACTAAATCTATAATAAATATCGTTTTCGAATCTTGGAAGCCCAATATTATTATTAGCTTTAAAACGATTTTCAAGAGTTTTAAAAGCAGTCTGTAATTTTTCACCTTTAAATTCAAAAAGATTAAACATAAATGCACCGTAAAAACTTGATGAATCAATTTTTGGATCTTTATTGCCATCAGCCCAAATTCCACGATAGAAATAATTGCTTTCTTCATTAAAAAGCTCATTTTGTGCGGTAGAACGAATTTTTAAAGCTTGATCACGCCATTTTTTTGCATCATGCACGCGATTTGCCGCTTGAGCTAATTTTGAAGCGGAATATAATGCTGCAAAAACAACCGAAGTCGAATAAGTTGTTGAAAGAAAATCCATCTCCCAAAGCTCATAATTTGGTTTCGGTAAATCATTTTCGCCACAAAAATCTACTAAAAAATTAGCGGTCGGCTTTACTAGATCATCATAGAATTCATTCAAAATTGAGTTTTCGCGAAATTTTTTATAATATTGAGCAAACAAGAAAAGGATTCCTGCGGTTTCATCAATCTGAATAGGTAGATTTCGAGTATCGCCACCTTGTGAATATGGGTGCCAGCTTGGACCAAGTTCGCCATTCGGTAAATATTTATGCATCATAAATCCTCCCGAAGTTAACGATCTTTTGCAAAATTCAAAAAACTTTTGAGGTTCATCACGATAGCCAATACGAATTAATGGCCAAATTGCAAAAAGGGCATCACGAGGCCAACAATAAGAATAATCGTCTCGCGCATAATTCAACATTTCACTATCATTACTAGCAATCGGTGCACCAGTTTTCGCAAGATGAGATTTAACTAGCATTAAACTTTGAATAAAACTTTTTTGATATTTTGAATCAAGTTTTTTCGAAACTCGTAAAGCAGGCGAGAGCCATTTTTGCCAATATTTTTTAGTATCATTTAAAGCTTTCGAAAAGCCATTATTTCTAACCTTTTGAAGATTTGTGCGAGCAAGCTCGTGACCATCGGCACAAGAAATTGAGTATTGAAAATCTGCATTCTCGAAAACGCCAAGAGAAAAATCAAACCCAACAACTGAATCAGTCTGTCCATGCTCAACATTTGAGCCCGAAAGAATACCATCTTCCGCATCTACCCAAGAACCAAGCTTATTTTCAATTCCAAACAGGCCAACCGTATGCTGGTTAAAATCTTCAAAAATATTCTGAAGAGGTTTTTCAAAAACTCTTTGAGCAGAAATAATAAAAGCACGTTTTCCGCGATAGTGCAAAATTGCCTTTTCATTATTTTCTAAAGGTAAAAATTGAACGGTATCGGCTAAGTGGAAACTACTGTTAATTGCAAAATTTTGATGTAAAAAAAGCTGAACTTCACGCGGATAATTTGCAAGATTTTGAACTTGGATCTTTCGCCCAAAAACATCAAAATCACTAGCTACAAAATCAGTAAAAGTTATTTTGATTTGAAGTTCTTGATTGATAGCTTCAGTTTTTGAGATTAAAGCATTTTCAAAATATTCAACCGAGAATCGCCACTCACCAGAATGAAGCCAAGAAAAATTATTGCCAATTTTAATTCCGACGCGATGAAAAAGGTCGCGGCCAAGTGTATGATTTTCATAACCATTATCTGGAAAATAAAAATCGCTCACCAGACCAAATTCATTTAACCCGACATTTAAATTTCCATTGCTTAAAATTGCTGTTTTTGCCACTTTAACCTCGCTTTCGTTTTGTAAACATTAAGTTTCTATGAAGCATTCGCGCAAAAATTTTCTTGCGTTTTGTATTTTTTGGAGTTTTAAAAAGTGATTTTTGAAGAATTTTTTGCGTTTTTCGAATATTTTTCTGCTTAAGTGGCGGAATATCTTTTAGCCGAAAATCCATATCTCGCAATGTATCCATAAAGTACAAAAAAGCATCATAGGGAGATTTATATGGTGAAAAATACGCATGAACATCGCCATCATTAAAATATTTCGTGCACATATAATAGGGGTGGTCACTTGTAGTTAATCGCCGCCAATCTTCAACTAAATTTCCATTTTGTGAATTGTAAACCCGCGACTTTAAAGCATAGAGGTATTTCATTGCTTCTTGTTGCATTGAATTACCGAGCCAAGCGGTCAAGTCACGCTCAGTATCTGCCCAAGTTACTGTATTCGGCATAGAAATTTCTGCAGCAGGTTCACTTTGAGCGGCCTCGGTGACAGTTTTAAATCCGTGCTCTGGTTTCTTTAACCAATACGAAACTAAGCTTTCGAAAAAATCAAATATTCCAGATTCCGCCCACTGATGCTCGCCAAATGTTTCATAATCCATAAAAAGATTTATCACATCACCATGATAGCTTGAGGATTCTAACCAACTGATATATTTTTGAGTTGTAAGCGGATATTCTTGCCAATTTCGATTCGAAAAACGAAAAGCAAGATCGTCAGAAAGCTTGTAGTTTTTAAGAAGTAGGTGAATATTTTTTGTACCTTTTGGCTTATAAACATGATTTGGCGTACGCCATTGCAGAATTGGGTCCCATCCCTCAGCTAAAATTGCTTTAAAGCCAAAAATGTCTGCCCATTTAGCAAGTTCATCATTATATGAAAGCTCAGTGTTTCGAAAAGCAGTAGTTTCGACATTAAAAACTTCACGAATTTTTGCCTGATGCGCACTAACTTGAGCTTCAAATTCTTCACGATCAAAAAAGAAGGCGAGGCTATGATAATATGTCTCGGCAATAATCTCTGCTCGCCCAGTTTGAACAAGACGCTTAAAGCTCTCGAGAACTTCTGGCGCAAATTCTTGCGCTTGATCAATAAAAGTTCCCGTAATCGAAAAAGAAAATTTAAATTCTGGGTGAGTTTTTAATAGTTTTTCAAGCAGATTATTCATTGGGAGGTAAGATTTTTCAGCAACTTTTCGAAAAATCTCACCATTACTTTGCCGTTTTAGGCCTTTTTCTTCGCTAAAATAATTTTTATTTGTACCAACATCGAAAAGCGTTTGATCGTCACGAATGCGCCAGGGCTGATGAACATGAAGGTAGAGAACAATCGACTTCTTAGTCATTATTTACCTCTGTTAAACGTATAAATTCTTCCATAATTTGCTCGGCGATATCACTCCAAGAAATCCGATCATATTCCTCTCGAACACTATTTTTTAAACTCTGTAAAAGGTTCTTATTAATTGAAACCTCATAAATTTGGTTTGCCAGTTTTTTCGTATCCCAAAAATCATAACGTAAAATATTTTGAAGAACTTCACCTACGCCAGATTGCTCCGAAATTATTAATGCATTGTTAAAATGAGCCGCCTCTAAAGCCGTTAGGCCAAAAGGTTCGTTTACTGAGCTCATCACAAAAACATCAGCCACACCGTAAGCATCACGCCATTTATCGCCCCGCAAAAATCCCGTGAAGAAAATCTTGTTTGAAATTCCAAAATCACTCGCCATTTTAATAAGCTCATTGCGTTGTTCGCCATCCCCAACAAGAAGTAGGACAATTTTTGAATTTTTCGAAATAGCTTCGGCAACCGCTTGCATCAAAAAAGTTAAACCCTTCTGAACAGTAAAGCGAGTTAGAGTCATTATCACAGTATATCCCTGTGATTTTAGATATTCAAGATAGCGGTAAGTTCGATTATCGTAATCTTGTGGATTAGCAAGAGCTGAAGTTTCGATCGCATTATAAACCACCTCAACCTTTTCAGGCTTAATTTTATATTTCTTGATAATTACATTTCGAGTATTTTTCGAAACTGCAAAAACCCTGTCGGATGCGCAAATTCCAGCATATTCAATATCATGGATTTCTTGATTACCAGAAATTCCACCAGAACGATCAAATTCGGTAGCGTGAATATGAGTAATCAACGGCGCACCAGTAAGTTTTTTAGCAAGGATTCCAGCTTCCACAGTTAACCAATCATGCGCATGAATAACATCTGGTTTATTTTTTGGATTACTTAAATATTCACGAATAAATTCACGATATTCTTTCTGAATCGAACGAATATCTGGTAGAAAATTGCTAGCGTTATGACTTGAACGTATCCAATGCGGAGAATCGTAAGCTCCAGCACCAAATTTATGAATTTCAGAGAAATTCGTAGCATTCAATACTTTCATGAAATCAATTTCAGTATGTTTGTCTTTATACGGAACGACAAATTCAATACTCGCGCCACTTTTTACAAGTGCCTTGGCCATATAAAAACAAGCTACACCCAAACCACCACTGTTATGAGGAGGAAGCTCCCACCCGAGCATTAGAATTTTCATTTTTTGCCTTTACGATTAGAATTTACATTCCTATTTTAGCAAATTTAAGAGAAAAGCGCAAGCGGTTTAACCAATTATCCGCCTTAAACTAAATGTTTGGCGAAAACTGTTTTATTTCTTGAACACATTTCTTATAATCTGGGCAATATTTTTCCACTTCTTGCCAAAATTTAGATGAATGGTTCATTTGCCGAGTATGGCAAAGTTCATGAATAATCACATAATCAATCAAATGGTGTGGCAAATTCATCAATGCAATATTTAAAGAAATTGTTCCGCTAGAAGAGCATGAACCCCACCGTGTACAAGTATGTGAAAAACGCAATTTCTTAAAGTTAAAACCATATTTTTCTGCCAAAAAATCAATTCGGCGGGGTAAATACGCCTTAGCTTGCTTTCGAAGAATTTTTGATACAGTTTTGCGGATTTCTGATTGGACAAGTTGATTTTCGAAAGATAAATCTTGCGGGATTTGCACTAAAATCTGATTTCCTTCATTTGAAATTTTAATTTCTTCACCCAAAAATTTTCGAAAAAAAAGTGTGTGCGTTTTACCAATTAAATCACCATTTTTATAAAGATTTTTAGTATTATGTAAAGCAAGCATTTCGCGAATTTGCGTGCGATTATGATTAACTAAACGCTGGACAGAAAATTCTGGCGAATAATAAGGAATTGATGCGCGTAAACTTCCATCAACACCGACAGAAAGTTTTACAGAGCGAGTGAGTTTGCTTTTTCGAATTTTAATTTCACCAAACTCTTTATCAACAATAGCCATAAGTATATTATAGCATTTTTTAAGAAGGTTGGCGAGAATTATTCTTAAATTTTTGAAATTTTATTTTTTGTAAAATTCTAAATATTAGAACAGCAGTGAAATTAATTTGGCAAAACTAAAAAAAATAAAATCTATAAAATAAAATTTACTTTTAATGTTGCAAACTAAAAAAACACCAATTTTGGTGTATATAATTCATAATGGAATAATTTTGGCACGGGCAGAGAGACTCGAACTCCCGACACCAGGTTTTGGAGACCTGTGCTCTACCAACTGAGCTATGCCCGTATGAAACTATTTTAACATAAAAATTTCGAAAAGTGAAGAGTTTTTGAAAAATTTCTACTAAGTATTGACAAAAAAGCTTTTTTATGATACAATAATAACAAGTTAAAAGCTTACTTTCAAAATTGAGCTTTTAGCTCGTAATTTATAAAGTTGGCTTTTGCGAATATTTTTAGAAAAGGAGGCCAAAACAATGGCCGAAATCATAAATTGGGTTCAAACCCAAAACCAAGAAAAACTTGCTAAAATTCAAGGCAAAAAGGCGACGCCAAAAACACATCCGTCAAAAGTTCTAGATAAGCTTGAAAAAGCTTATCATAAAAACGATGTTAAAGAGTTAGTCTTTTGGCTAGCTTACGCTAAGCTTTACCGTTTTAACATAACAGAAGGGCGCAAGTTCTTCAAAAAAATTGAAGAACTATGGCCTTTGTCTCAGCATTCAGAACTAGCGAATAAATTTCATTTCTTAAATGCAATTTATGCTAAAGACCATGCTAGTCTCAGCGATAGCGCTCAAATATATAATTACGGCGCTTTAGCTGCAGAATTTTCTTATTGCTAAGCCAACAAATTAAGCCCGAAACGATCGGGCTTTTTTCTATTTTGAATTTTATTCAGCAAATTGCGAATTGTAAAGTTTCGCATAAGCGCCATTTTTCGAAAGTAATTCTTTGTGAGAACCTTGCTCAACAATGTTTCCGTGTTCCAGCACTAGAATTAAATCGGAATTTCGAATCGTTGAAAGGCGGTGTGCAATCACAAAGCTTGTACGGCCGTGAGTTAAATTATCCATTGCTGATTGAATAGCAGCCTCCGTTCGTGTATCAACAGAGCTGGTTGCCTCATCAAGAATCAACATTGGTGAATCTGCCAAAATAGCCCGCGCAATTGTTAGAAGCTGTTTTTCACCAGCCGAGACATTATCGATATCTTCAGAAATTACCGTATCATAACCTTTTGGTAAGGTTCGAATAAAGTGGTCGGCATGAGCGGCTTTTGCGGCCTCGATAATTTCTTCACGAGTGGCATCAGGTTTTCCATAAGCCAAGTTTTCAGCAATCGTGCCATTAAAAAGCCACGTATCCTGAAGAACCATTCCAAAAAGTGAGCGAACATCATGCCGCGACATTTTTGAAGTATCAATTCCGTCAATTGTGATTTTTCCACTATCAATATCATAGAATCGCATCAATAGATTCACAAGTGTAGTTTTTCCAGCTCCAGTTGGGCCAACAATCGCCACATTTGAACGTGGTGCAATTTTTGTGCTGAAATTCGTAATAATGGGCTTATTTTTTGAATATGAGAAATTAACTTTCGAAAATTCTACAGATCCTTTAATTTCTTTCGGTAAAGTTTTTGAAATCTCAATAAAAGTCTCTTCTTCAGCACCAAGAAAGCAAAAAATTCGCTCGCAGGCTGCAACCGTTGTTTGAACACTTGTCATTGAATTCGCGATATTCGAAATTGGTTGTGTGAATCGGCTCATATATTGCATAAAAGCAGTAATCTCACCAATTGTCATCTGGCCACTTAATGCACGAACTCCGCCAACAACCACAACAGTTAAAGTTGAAAGATTATTAATGAAACCCATAATTGGGTAGAGAAGTCCACCAAAAAACTGAGACTTCCAAGATGAAATATACATTTTATTATTGATTTTTTCGAAATTTTCAACCGATGATTTTTCGCCATTATAAACCTTAATAACTTCGTGCGAAGAAAGCATTTCCTCAGTATGAGCAGTTAAACTCGATGTGAATTTTTGCAAATCCATAAAATAAACTTGGCTAAACTTCGAAATAATCATAATAATTCCAACCGAAATTATTCCAGTTGCAAGAGCAATTAGGCTCATTTGCCAGCTAATCGAAATCATCATAACAGTCACACCAACAATTGTAATTATTGAATAAGAAAGCTGATTTAAGCTCTCGCTCAAACTGTTGCTGAGTGTCTCGATGTCGTTCGTAATAATTGAAACCGTATCACCAGTTTTGTGCTTATCAAAATATGAAAGAGGTAGTCGCGCGATTTTTTTTGAAGCTTCGTCACGTAATTTAAAAACAATTTCTTGAACCATTTGACCCATAATCCAGTTTTGCGCATAACCAAAAACTCCTGATCCAACATAGATAGCAATCAAAATAAAGCCAAGTTCGGTAATTTTCGAAAAATCAGGATTAAATCGAACTGCGCCAGATTGAATTTCAAAATTTTTAGTAATTAAATTAATCATCTCACCCACAATTTGTGGCCCAACAATCGCTGAAACCGAGCTCAAAATCACCATAATCGCAAAAAATACAATCAGGAATTTAAACGGTGTAAAATATAGCAAGAGTCGCCAAATTGTTTTTAGCGAAAGTTTGTTTTTTTGATTTTTCGCCATTATTTTTCTCCTTTCTTAGATTTTTTCGAAATTACCTTTTTTAAGCTTTTCTTGGCTATCTTTTTCGAAACCGAAACTGCTTTTTTAGTATTTTTTTGAGTTTTCGAAATAGTTTTTTGCTTTTCAAAATCCTTAATTTGCGTTTCAATTTCTTCATCAGAAAGCTGCGAAGATGCAATTTCGCGGTAAATTTCATTATTTTTAAGAAGTTCACCATGAATACCAATTCCAACAATCTTTCCACCGTCTAAAACAATAATTTTATCGGCTTGCATAATCGAAGTTACCCGTTGAGCGACAATAAACTTGGTTTGCGATTTAGTTTTTATAGCAAGTTCGGCACGAAGCTTAGCGTCGGTTTTATAATCAAGTGCAGAAAAGCTATCATCGAAAATTAAAATTGGAGCTTTTGAGGCGATTGCCCGAGCAATTGAAAGTCGTTGTTTTTGACCACCAGAGAAATTTTTGCCACCTTGCGAAACTTTCTCATTTAAATCTTCAGGCAATTTCTGAACAAAATCCCAAGCTTGAGCAATTTTTAGAGCTTCAATAATTTCTTCGTCACTCAGGTTTTTCGAAGAACTATAATTAATATTTTCACGGATATTCCCAGAAAAAAGGTTTGCTTTTTGTGGAACATAGCCAATCAAATCGTGAAGTTCGCTTTGCTTTAAGTCGCGAATATCCACTCCGCCTAGTTTAATTTCGCCTTTCGAAACATCATAAAATCGTGGAATTAATTTTGCAATAGTAGATTTTCCTGAACCAGTTCCACCAATTACAGCAATAGTTTCACCTTGCTTTACTGAAAAATTGATATTTTCAAGAACGGCTTCTTCAGAATCTGGATAGACAAAACTAACATTTTCGAAAGTTAAATCGAAAGTTTTTGGCATTTTTTGCGTTTTAGTTTTATCTTTCACCGAAATTTCTTCATCAAGAATTTCACCCAAACGTTTAATCGCAACATTCATTCGTGGAATTGATATAAAAATCATCGAAAGCATCACGAAAGCAAAAGTAACTTGAGCAAGATATTGGGTAAGGGAAGTTACATCGCCAATTGAAATTTCACCAGATTTTACAAAATATGAACCAATCCAAGCAATTGCTACAAGCCCAAGTCCAGAAACCATCGTCATATACGGCGAAATTAAGCCAAAAATCCTTTCGAAAAAGATATTCATTTTGAGCATTTCATTATTGATTTCATCAAATTTTTCTTCTTCGACTTTTTCTTTTCTATAGGCTCTAATTACACGCAAACCAGTAATTGTTTGGCGAGTTTGCATATTTAATTTATCGAGTTTTGTTTGAAAAATCTTTAGTTTCGGAACAGCAAAAATACCAATAATCGTAGTCAAAGTAATGATAGAAAAAATCGTCACAACCATAATCCAGCTCATCGAACCAGAAATAGCTAAAGTGTTAATAATCGCACCAACACCAACAATTGGGGCATAAATTCCCATTCGCATAATCATTGTGAAAGTTTGTTGAAATTGCCGTGCGTCGTTCGTAATTCGTGTTGTAAGGCTCGAAACCGAGAATTTGCCAAACTCGTTCATCGAAAAGTTTTCAATTTTTTCGAAAGTTGCATGGCGAATATCTCGCGCCATCGCCCCAACTGAACGGCTCGCGAAGAAAATTCCTGCCAGCATTAAAACGCCACTCAAAAGAGAAAGCCCAATCATATGAAAGCCGTTCGAATAAATAGCTTCCATGTTTTTCATGGCCACACCTTCAGTAATAATTTTTGCGGTATATTGTGGCAAATCAAGATTAATTTTTGCCGAAAGAACCGTAAAAATAAGCATAAGAGTTAAACTTAGCCAATATTTTTTAGCAAATTTAAAAATAAATTTTAGCATAATTCCTTTCGTTTTTATAGTTTATAGATTTTAAGCGGTTCCACCATTTTAACATAATTTTTCGAAAATTAAAAGAGCCGCAAGTTGCGGCTTAATAAAAATATTACAGAGAAGTTATTCTTTTACTCTTCCGGTTTGGCCACAGGCCTTACATGGAAAAGGGGTAGCACCTACGAACCCTCGTTGTTTATACCATCCAGTTCCATTACAGTTTTCGCATTTCTTCTCATTTACATGAGGTTTAGGAAATACCACAGAAATCACTCCTTTTAGAAAGTTTCAAAGCTTATAGTTGTTTCCGCAACCTAATTTAAGCTTCAAAAAAATTATACTATATTTATATGTTTTAGTCAAGCGTGTTATTATTTCGAAAAATATATTGACTTTAGTTTTTATATACGATAATATTTATAATCGTGATATAAACAATTCAGCAATCGCCAAATCAGATATGAATCCTGCAAACCTTAGGAGAGATATTATGGAATTTAAAATTAGATTTTATTCATTTTTTGCCTTTTTAACCAACCGAAGAAAGCATTTATGGCTGAGTTTTTACCCAAAAATTAGCAACAAAATTTGGCTTGCGATTTTCAAACTGTTCTTTTCGAAAAATATAATCATAACCTTAAAAGAAAATAAAACTAAAACTAAAGTTAGAACTGACATTTTTCTGTTTCGAAACCCTAAAAATGCCAAGAAATTCAAACAAGCGCAAAAGTTATCTTGGAAAGAAAACGAAGACGAAAAAAATCGGCTGTATGGTGAAGCTCTTGAATATCCAGAATTTGCGATTTCAGATTTTTCAGAATTATCAAAAGAACGCAAAAAAGATAATGGCGGAAAAGTTAAGATTGGCGATAGATTAGGCTTTAGCTGTTTAAAATATGGATATGAAGGTTTTATTTTTAAACCAGAAAATCTTTCGAAAATTTTAGATTGGAGCAAAGAGCAAAAAATTCCGCAGAGAAATATTAAAATTGAAATATTTAATCACCGAATTAAAAAATGGCAAAGCCTTTCGAAAAATGAAATTGACGAAATTTTGAAATCAAAAAATCCATTAAAAATTTCTGAAAAAATAGCAAAAAATAGAGAATAAATTTTTGTTAAGTTTTTAAAAATGTGTTATACTATTGAAGATGAACGAGGAAATTATTTATCTTGACCATGCCGCCACAACACCGGTGAGTGAAAAAGTTTTGGCTGCGATGTTGCCATATTTTAGTGAAAAATTCTACAATCCAAGTGCGCCTTATGTTCAAGCTTTGGATGTTCGAAGAGACTATGAGGACGCAAAACATCAAATTGCGCAAAATATTGGCGCAAAAAGCGATGAAATTGTGATTACAGCTGGAGCAACTGAAAGCATTAATTTAGCATTTTCAGCAGCTTCGAAAGAAAATGGCGATGAAATCTTGGTTGGTGAATTTGAGCATCACGCGGTTTTGAATTCAGCCAAAAAATACGGTATCCAAAAACTTGTAAGAATTAAAAAAGATAGCATAATAGACCTTGAAGATTTACGTGCAAAAATTTCGCCAAAAACAAAGATTGTTTCAGTAATGCTTGCAAATAATGAAACGGGTGTAATTCAGCCAATTTCGAAAATTGCCGAAATTGTACGAGAAGAACGAATGCGACGGCTTTCAAATGGTGAAAAAACGCCGATTTATCTCCATTCTGATGCTAGTCAAGGTGTTGGTCAACTGGATATTTCAGTTGCAAGACTTGGCGTAGATATGCTAACTTTAAACGCTGGCAAGATTTATGGGCCAAAACAAACTGGTCTTTTGTGGGCTAATCGCGAAATTGAATTTAATGCACAAATTGTGGGCGGCGGACAAGAGCGAAATCTGCGAAGCGGAACTGAAAATGTACCAAGTGTAATTGGTTTTGCGAAAGCTATTCAATTGGCAGAAAAGCATCGCAAAAAAGAAAATGAACGCCTTCGAAAATTAAAGGAATTATTCAAAAAAACTTTAAGCGAAAACTTTTCGAATGAAGAAATAATTTTTCTTGGAAATCCAAAAAAACAGCTTGCAAGCCACATTTCAGTATCTTTTCCCGGAATTGACGCCGAGCGGATGGTTTTTGCACTCGAAACGCAAGGGGTTTTAGTGGCAACAGGTTCAGCTTGTGCAGCAAATAAAGGTACACGTTCGCACACTTTAACCGCAATGGGCTTGAGCGATTCTGAGGCCGATGGAAGCTTGCGAATCTCGCTAGGAAAACTTTCGAATGAAGAAAACATAAAGCGTGCAGCTGAAATAATTTCGAAAACTGTGCAAGCTGAATTTAAGAGGATTCAAAAATAAATGGTAAAATTTATTGCCTGGATTTTAGCCTTTGTGGGTTTAGTTGCGGTTTTTATTATTAGCGCAACTTTAATTATTAGCGATAAAAATCGGCTCGCCGAAATTTGCCCAAACTACAAAAAAGGCGAATGTTCTCAAAAAATTGATGCAGTTATAGCGATTTCTGGCGGAAATACTGCTTTAAGAACTCGCGAGGCAATTGAAATTTTTAAATCGGTTGAAGCTAAAAAGTTGATTTTTTCAGGTGCAAACTCTAATCCTAAAGTTTTAAGCGATGCGCGCCAAATGGCTAATTTAGCCCGAAAACAAGGAGTTTTAGAAGAAGAAATTTTACTCGAAGAAAAGGCTCAAAACACTCACCAAAATGCACAATTTACTGCAAAAATAATTAAGCAAAATGGCTATAAGCGCGTAACTCTAACCACTTCAAAATATCATCAAACTCGAGCAAGACTCGAATTCGAAAAAGCTCTAGAAGGTTCGGGCGTAGAGGTGATTTCGGCACCAGTTTTGAATGATCCAGATTGGAATGGATTTTGGTGGACAAATTCACGCGGTTGGTATCTCTCGATGAGCGAGCTTTTTGGAATTTTTAGATTTTATATAGGAGAATAAATGGATAATTCAAAAATTAAAGTATATGTTGGAATGAGTGGTGGCGTAGACTCATCTTTAACTGCGGCACTTTTAAAAGAGCAAGGATATAACGTTGTGGGCGTTTATATGAAAAACTGGACGCAAGATTTACCAGGAATGAAATGTCCTTGGGCAGAAGATTTGGCCGACGCAAAAAGAGTTGCGGTTCAGCTGGGCATTGATTTTAAAGTTTTTGATTTCGAAAAACACTACCGCGAAAAAGTTGTGCAATATATGCTTGACGAATACGAAATTGGCCGCACACCAAACCCCGATATAATGTGTAATCAAGAAGTAAAATTTAAGCTTTTCTTAGAGGCTGCACTTGAAGATGGAGCCGATCTAATTGCAACAGGCCATTACGCTGGCGTTCGAAATGCTTTTACTGAAAATTCTGACGAAAATTTCAACCTTTCGAAAAGTGGAAAAGGCGAGCTACTTCGCGCAAAAGATGAAAATAAAGACCAAACTTATTTTTTGTATCGTGTGCGAGGTGAGGCTTTGGGACGAACTTTGTTTCCACTTGGTAAATTTACTAAACCTGAAGTGCGCGAGATGGCGAAAGAGCGCGGGCTTTTTACTGCTCAAAAAAAAGATTCACAAGGAATTTGCTTTGTTGGAAAAATTGGAATTCGTGATTTTCTAAAACAATTTATCCCCGAACAAAAACCAGGAAAAATCATTAACAAAAATACAGGCGAAGTTCTCGGTTGGCACGACGGTGCGATTTTTTACACTTTAGGTCAGCGCCACGGCTTAAATATTGGCGGCGGACTACCATTTTATGTTTGTGGTAAAAATATGGAAACTAACGAAGTTTTCGTAACGACTGATATTAATAACGGCGAACTTTGGTCTAATAAAATCGAAGTTTCAGCACTTCACTGGATCAGCCAAAAAGTTGAAAATGGGGCAGAAATTCAAGTTCGAATCCGCCATCGTGCGCCACTCGTGAATGCAAAAATCTTTTTCGAAAGTGATAATTTGGCAAAAATTGAATTGCAAGATGAACAACGCGCAATTACTAGTGGCCAAAGTGTTGTATTTTATTCTGGTGAAGTTTGTTTGGGTGGCGGAATCGTCATTTAACATTGACATTTTTATATTTTTATGGTAGAATACTACAAGCTAAACTTAAATTTTATAGTTTAAGTTTAAGTATTTTACAAAGAGGTAAAAAAATATGTCAATTCTAAATTGGTTCAAATCGGCTCTCAGTATATATAAAGCAAAACAAAAGCTTTATCACGAGAATTACTTCTCAGAAGATTTTTTGATGGATGCGCTTCTGGGTGCAGGTTTTCAATCAGTTGAAGTTTTAGCACCAACTGAAGAAGGAGCGATAGATTTAGAAGCGAAACTTTTTGATGAACGGGGAAATTCATTCACAATCTCAGTTCATCATCTAGGCAATGAATTAAAATTCTCAGCGCAGTCTAATACACAGGCTCCTAAAAATGTAAACTATCTTTTTGTAAAAGATGTTTATCTACCAAAATGTATCAAAAGCGAAGTATCGAAAGGTCTAGTTTTTGGTAATGAAACTCAGACAAGCCTCCTGCGAGAGTGCGAGCGTAAGACTAATTCATTTTTCGATGAACTCGAAAATGAGTTCGAGCGCCGTAGATAAAGATTCGCAAAATAATTATTAACCCAGCAAAAAGCTGGGTTTTTTCTTGATTTTTTCACTCTTTAAGTATATAATTAAAATCTAGTTCTTTTCACGGAGGTTTCAAAAATGGCTGAGTTATGTTTCAAGATGGAGGTAGTTGAAAAATTACTTCTAGAGGCTGGATTTTCGGATATTAAAAGTACAACATTTGTATCTTTCGAGGAGCCAAATACTTTTCGAACAGAAGCTTTTCTATATAAAAACTCTTCACGAGAAATCTATACTCTAATCGAATGTTTAGGTGATGAGCTTGCGATCTATATGCGAAACAATATTGAGTTAAAAATCTTAAAAAACCGGCGCTATACCATCTTAACAATTGAAAATGGCGAGATATACGAGCGGAATGATTTTGAGGTAAATAATTTCAAATCAAAAAGCATATTTACTGAAGCAAACAGAAAACTCACGAAGTTTATTCATGACCTTAGACTTTCCATACTTCAGTAATTCCCGAGTTTTACTCGGGTTTTTATTTTAGAAAATCTTAAAATAACCACAGATGACATTCTCCACTTAAATATGTTTTAATTATGTAACGCGATTTATTAGTCCTAAACGCTTGCATTTTGTTTCGAAATCTGCTAAAATATCTAGTGAGTTTCCTCTTTCTGGTGAATAAACCTGTGTGTTGGTTATTTCAGCTAGAAAGGTAAAGACATTTTTCGAAAATGCTGTTTCGAAAAATATGAGGCGCTTTTTTTGAAAACTTTATCAACTTTCGAAAAAGTGAAAATATTAAAATAATTTAAGGGAGAATTGATGCCAACTATCAATCAATTAGTGCGAAAACCTCGAAAAACTGCTGCGAAAAAATCAAAATCGCCAGCACTTGGTCGAATTCATAATGCACTAAAAACTAAATATTATGCACAAAATGCACCGCTAAAACGTGGAGTTTGTGTTAAAGTTACAACAAAAACACCTAAAAAGCCTAACTCAGCTCTTAGAAAAGTTGCTCGTGTTCGCTTAACAAATGGCCACGAAGTTTGGGCTTATATTGGTGGTGAAGGCCACAACCTTCAAGAACACGCCGTAGTTTTGGTTCGTGGTGGACGCGTGCCCGACCTTCCAGGTGTGCGATATCATATCGTTCGTGGTGCGCTTGACCTTCAAGGTGTTGCAGATCGTAAACAAGGCCGTTCAAAATACGGTGCGAAGAAGGAGAAATAAAGATGCCACGAAAAGTTACTAAAAAACTACAACGAGAATTAAAGCCAGATCGAAAATATCAATCAATTTTGGTTCAACGTTTAATTAACAAATCTATGCTTGACGGCAAGAAACTTACTGCCGAAAAAGCTGTTTACAAAGCTCTTGAAACTGCAGCTAAAAAACTTGATAGTGAAAACCCTCTTGAAGTTTTCGAAAAAGCACTAAAAAATATTTCACCAGCTTTTGAAGTTAAGTCTCGACGCGTTGGTGGTGCAAACTATCAAATTCCATTCCCAGTTCAAGGACACCGACAACTCCACTTTGCGTTTAGTTGGTTGGTTCAATCAGCACGAGCACGAAGCGGAATGCCTTATAGTCAACGCTTGGCACTTGAAATTGTTGATGCTTACAATGAAACTGGTGCAGCTTTCAAAAAGAAAGAAGATACTCATAAAATGGCAGAAGCCAACCGAGCTTTTGCACACTTTGCACGAGGCTAATCTAAATAAAATCACTCTTTTTCAAAAGGGTGATTTTTGTTTCTATAAAAATACATAAGCTGCTTGGAATTTTCGAAAACATGTGGTAAAATCGTATAGAAAGGGAAAAATGGATAGAACGAGAAGTGCATACAGACGACTTGGTCGAATACACAAAATTTATCACGGAGGAAGAATTTCGAAAGATCGTCTTGTTGGTTTAATTGATGGCGCCACCGCGATTATTATTACGCTTATGGTACTTGAAATTCAATTGCCAAAATCAGTTAGAGATTTAGCTCAGCTGGAAAGTTTTGGATTTGCAATTTTGATTTACTTTGCGAGTTTTGTGATCGTTGGAATTCAGTGGAATCGTCATCATCATATTTTAGATAGAGTTGAAAAGGTTACGAATAGCTTTATCTGGAAAAATATGATTTATGTTTTCTTTTTATCGCTTATTCCACTATTTATGCGTTGGGTGCTTTCATCGCCAACAGAGGTTTTACCTGCTTTCTGCTATGCAATGGTTTACCTTTTTACAGATTTAAGCATGCGCTGGATTACTGCAAGTGCCTTAGGCGAAAATACAGGGTTCTTTCATGGTGAAAATCGTAAAGCCCAAAGAAATTACCATTTAATTCGCACAGGAATGATGGTTTTATGGATTGCGGTTATTGCGTTGATATCGATTTTTCTGCCGCAGGTTGAAATTTTCTTTTTGATTATTTTGCCAGTGGTAATTTCACTATTTACAGTTTTTGAAGATGAAAAGGAGGAATTAGAAAATGGTAAATAATATGATTGGTGGAATGCTTCTAATGGGAGTCTTCCTAATAATTTTAGGAATTGCGCAGATCGCATTTTTTGTCTGGGCTATTGTTGAAATTATTCTTTTCAATAAAAAAGTTAAAGAACAAACTTTAAAAATTGGTGACGTTAAACGAGCTTCGATGGCATTGCCACTAGGTTTAAATATACTGGGATTAATTTTATTCTTTGTAATAGTTAAGCCAGCTATAAAAAATGACCCTACCGCAAATAAAAAAGCAAATCTTTTTTGCTGGTTGTCGTATATAATTTTTACCGTATTATCCGTTATAATTTACAGTTTAGCAACAATAAATACATTAAATACAGTAAAAAATATAACTAATGAGACTAAGCCTTATAAAACAACAGACTTAACAGAAGACAACGAACTGTTTGATAAGGATAAGATTAAAGAGCGAACTAGAAAAGCTAAAAATGCAGGTAAGTTCATACCTGAGGAAGGCGTTTTTGCAATTAAAGCAAAAGGATGCGATAATTTTACAAAACAAAATAATAGCGATAATTCAGTTGGCTATATTTGTGCATCCTCAGACTCCACAAACAATACAATAAATGCCTACATCATTGGCTATACAGACACAGATGAAAATTATGAAGACACTCAAAAACTCAGCAATGAGGAATTAATCCACTCTGCAATCAATGGTGTCGGCGGTAATTTTTCAAAGTATGTTTCAGAAGAAGATTTCAAAGTAATCGATTTCAAAGGAGCTCGGGCAGTTGAAGGAAACATCTCACACAACAGTCAATATATGAAGATATTATCCCTACCTGCTAAAAAAGATAAATCTGGAAAAACTCGAGTATTCTTTATTGCAGTGGGTTCAAATAATGGCGGAGATATTCTTGATAATAATTTTGCGAATTTCGCCAACTCTTTTGAAAGATTGTAATTTAACCCAATAAAATAACCCTTCTCCTAAGGGTTATTTTATTATTTTGCACGAAAAAATAAGATTTTTGCGCCAGAATATAGCTTTTCACTAATTAAAATTAAATTTTCTGCTTTAAAATTTTCAATTTCTTTGGGTTGCGATAGAACTAATATTCCATCAGATCTTAACCTTTTCGAAAGCCTTTCGATAGATGGAAATTGAGGGTCGTAGTATGGCGGATCGGCAAAAATTATATCAAAAGTTGGAATTTCTAAAATTTCACCAATTTCAAATTGAGATTGGCTCGACCCAATCCAGCCCGAAACACTGCTTCGAATTATTTTAGCTTCGCCAGCATTTTCATTCTTCTCAATAATTTTTAAGTTTTCGGCTAATATTTTTTGTGCTAATCTGTTTTTTTCAATGAAAACTACTTTTTTAGCACCACGAGAAATCGCTTCAAGACCTAAAGATCCAGTCCCAGCGAAAGCATCAAGAACTTCAGCATTTGGAATTTCCGCCTGAATTGTATTAAAAATTGCGTTTCTTGCTCGTTCGCTCATTGGATGAGTTTGGCGAGAATTCGGAGCTGTGATTTTATGATTTTTAAAAATCCCTGAAATCAACCGAATGTTCATTTTTTATCCTCAGATTTATTTTTTGCATTTTCGAAATCTTCTTCAAGAGCTCGACGGATACCTTCAAACCATCCGAGTGCCACAATTTTTGAGATTTCAGGCAAAAGATCATGTTTAGTTTCTCGCGCCAAAGCAGTCGTCCAGCCTTTCTCTAAATATCTTTCGTAATATTTTTGGTCGGCGACCCACTTAATTTTTTCTTCAAAAATTTGCATAAATTCACCCTTTAAAACTCGCAAAATTTCTTCATCTGTTGGGCTCTTTATGATTTTCTTTGCAGCAATTGAAGTTATCATTGTAGCGACACCCATTTCATAAAGCATATGTGAACTCATTACGCCTTTCGGCCCAATATATTCCCAGTTCTTTAAAATCCGCTCGCGCCAATTTTCTCCAGAAAGAAACATCTTTTTAATCAATTTATCGCGTTCTTCAGGTTTTTTTCCAGAAATTTCAATAATTTTATCAGTCATCGGGAACTGATGAGCTGGTGTTAAAGCATCGGTTATTGCATGCGCCATCCAGCCAGCTTCAAAACTTGCTCGTACAAAATTTTCTTCGCTTAAGGCTTTCGAAATATTAAAAAGATGATTTTCAACGTAGCTTCTAATTGGTGCTAAATCACCATAAGGCTCAACAAAATGCCAAGGTTCATCTTTTCCTGGTGATTTTGTTTTGATTCCATCAGGACCACCATTCCCCTCAAAAACTAAAATTTCATCAATTTTAGGGAAGTGAATTTTTGAAAATTTTGGATTTTTCGAAATAATTTCTCGCAAAATTAAGCGAGCCGCACGATCAATTTTTTGATGCGTTCCAGCAATTTTGTCTGCTTTTTGAAAAGGAGTTGCTCTTGAATACATATAAACTATTTTACCATTCTTCGTAATAAAAATCAAAAGTTGAAATTTAATTGTGCTTGTGCTAAAATGGAACAAATGAGTAAAATTGCGAAATATCTAAATGGACACATTATTGGCGAAGTTTCGGCACGCGAAACTCGATTGAAGCAGTTTTCAACCGACCGAAGTTTTCTTAAAATTCAACCAGAATTAGTGGTTTACCCGCGTTTTAGTGAAGATATTCAAAAAATTATGCGGTTTTCTTGGCAGTTAGCTGAAAAGGGCCATATTTTTGGTGTTACGGCGAGAGGCTACGGCGGAAGTACCGATGGCTCTTCAATTGGAAGAGGAATTATATTAGATATTTCGCGACATCTTAATAAAGTTAAAGAGCTTGATTTACGAGCTAAAACCGTTCAGGTTCAAGCCGGGGCGAATTTTCAAAAATTGAATCTTGCAATTGCATCACAAGCGATGGAAATTCCACAAAGTCCAGCTGGCGAAAGGCTTACAGTTGGTGGGGCGATTGCAATGAATTTGCCAAGCGAAAAATTTAATTATGGTGACTTAGTAAATTCCGTTAGCGAAGCAGAAGTTATCTTAAGTAATGGCGATATTATTAACATTGGAAAAATTTCCCGCAAGGAATTAAGCGAAAAAATCGCACTTTCTAATTTTGAAGGAGAGATTTATCGCAAAATTGATACTTTGATTGAAGATAATTACAGTTTAATTCAGCAAATCGATAGCGATTCTAGCTTCGGCTATTCTGGAATTGTAAATGTAAAAAGTGAAGATGGAACGTTCAATTTGATTCCGTTGTTTTTTGGTTCGCTCGGAACTCTAGGAATTATCACCGAGGCAAAAATTCAAACAAATTACATAATTAATGAGACCAATTTTATGGTTGTAAGTTTTTCAAATCGAGATGATGCGCGTGATTTTAACGATGAAATCACTAAATTCACACCAGATATTGTTGAATTATTTGATGGCAAGATGTTTGAAGCTGCAGTTGCTTCTGGTAAAAAATACCAATTTTATCTTGACAGGAATTCACAAAATTTAGCCACGAAATTAGTTTTAGTTGTTGGAATTTCAGATAAAAGTGCGAAGAAAATTACATCAAAAATACATAAAATTGAAAAAATTGCCAAGAAATTTGAAGGTGCAACCGTTTGGATTCCAGAAGACGATGAACGTTCAAAAGCTGAACTTGAAGCAATTCGTGATGTTCGTGAAATTTTGCGAGCAAGGAGCGGCGTAATCAAGCAAGAAATTTACCCAATTCAAGGTGTTTATGTGCCAATGGAGCGTTTCGAAACTTTCTATCTAGGGCTTCAAAAACTTGCCTTACAACACAGTATTCCCGCACCAATTCAAGGTTCAGCGCTAACCTCTATTTTTGAAATTCTAGCTGAATTCGACTTTTCGAAAATTAGCGACCGTCAAAAATCACTAAAATTCATCGCCGACCTTGGTGCTTTACTTGCAAAAGTTGATGGTGAATTTGCGTATGGTGCGGGTGAAGGGCGAATTTATGGTCATTTTGTTGCAAGAAATATCAGTGAAGAAATTGAAGAATTATATTCACAGATTAAAGATATTTTCGACCCAATGCATATTTTGAACCCTAGTGTAAAAGGTCGCCCAAACACTAAAGAATTAGTGAAATCGGTTCGAAATGGAAAATAAACCAAATTTCGAAACTGGCGAAGGTTTAACCGTTCAAAACGATACCCGAAATGTGATTGATAAATACAAGGGTATATCAGTTGAAGAAATTAAAAAAGATCTTGAAACTTCACGCCACGATTTTCATATTGCTGTTGAGAACTTTCAGCACGATTTTAATATTGGCACAATCGCTCGAAACGCCAATGCTTTTAATGCTGCAGGAATTCATATTGTTGGCAAAAAACATTGGAATCGGCGCGGTGCAATGAAGACCGAGGCTTATATGAATGTTTTTCATCATAAAACCGTGCAAGATTTCATAGATTGGGCAAAAGAGAACAAATCTAAACTTATTGCAATTGACAACCAGAAAGGTGCAAAAAATCTAAATAATGCACAACTTTCAAAAGGCTCTATTTTCGTTTTCGGAAATGAGAGCGATGGTCTTTCAGAAGAAATGATCAAGGCCTGCGAAGAGATGATCGCAATTGAACAATTCGGCTCAACAAGAAGTGTTAATGTTGGGGTGGCTAGCGGCATTTTGATGTATGAATTTGTGCGGCGAAATTATTTGACAAAATAATTATTCATTAGATAAAAATAGTTTGTTTTTATATCTTTTTAATTTTTATAAATGAGGACTGCATATTCCTAAACTATTGAGCATTTATTAGTACTCTTTTTGCATAAAAAAATATGGTGTGTTATAATTATATAGATATGAAGACAAAGTTAAAGAATATTTCAGATGTAAAAGTTGAGCTCACAATTTCTCTTGGAGCTGAGGAATTAAAAGCTGCTGAGCAAGTTGCACTAACAAAGCTCGCTAAAGAAGTTAAAATTGAAGGCTTTCGAAAAGGAAAAGCACCACTCGAAATGGTTGCTGCGCAAGTTGACCCAATTTTACTCAATCAGGAAACGCTTGAAAATGCGCTTTCAAAATCTGTTGCTGAAGCATTTCTAAAAGAAAAAGTTCAGGCAATTAATCGACCAGAAGTTGATGTCAAAAAATTTATTCCTGGAACTGAGCTAGAATTTACCGCAACTACCGAAATTATGCCAAAAGTTGAACTTGGCGACTATAAAAAATTAGGAGTAAAAAAAGAGGCTGCAAAAGTTTCAAAAAAAGAAGTTAAAGAAACAATCGATCGAATTTTGAAGAATTTTGCCGAAAAGAAAAAAGTTGAGCGTGAGGCAAAAAATGGCGATGAAGTCATTATTGACTTTTTGGGCAAAAAAGATGGTGTTGCTTTTGATGGTGGAAAAGCTGAAAAATTTCCACTTGAACTTGGTTCAAAATCTTTCATTCCTGGGTTTGAAGAAGGTTTGATTGGCAAAAAAGCTGGCGATGAACTTTCACTTGATCTAGAATTTCCAAAAGACTACCACGCAAAAGACTTGGCTGGTGCAAAAGTTGTTTTTGAAGTAAAAATTCACGAAGTTCGAGAAAATGTTGAGCCAGAAATCAACGAAGAATTCCTTTCGAAATTAGGTGATTTCAAAACTAAAGAAGAATTCGAAAAACAGATTGAAGAAGATTTAAAAACCCAAAAACAAGCCGAAGCAGATGAAAAATTCAAAGATGAAATTGTTAAAAAATTGGCAGAAGTTTCGAAAGTTCCCGTACCAGAGATCTTGCTCGAAGATCAAAAGCGCAGCATCGAAATGGATATGCAACAAAATTTGATGTATTCTGGGCTTTCACTTGAAGACTATCTTGAACGAATGGGCAAAACTCATGAAGAATGGCTTGAAAAAGACGTTAAAGAAGTAGCTGAAATGCGCGTAAAATCTGGATTGGCTTTAGCAGAGCTTTCGAAAGTTGAAAAAGTTAAGTCAGACACTAAAGAGCTTGACGACCGAATTGCGCAACTTAAAGAACAATATGGAAATAGCAAAGAGGTCCAAAAACAGCTTTCATCTGATGATGTTCGCAGAAACTTAGCAAATCAGATTTTGACCGAAAAAACAATTGATTTATTGGTAAAATTTAATTCATAGTTTTAAAAATTTTATAAAAACAGGCTCGGAAGGGCTTGTTTTTACTTATGCTTTATTTTATAATAGTTATAACTAGCACATTTGGAGGTGGTTTTATGATTTCTTTAGAAGAAACTGCAAAGGATACAACGCTTGATTCAAAAAAAAACTTAACGCTTATTCATAAGCAAATTATTTTGTCAATTCGAGCAATTGATTGGGAAGGTTTATTTTCTTATAATTTGCGAGATAGTTTTACGGCTAAAAATTTAGAGCTTGATTATTCGGGATTGTTAATTCCTGAAATGGGGATTTCTCCCGATAGACCATCGGTTTCTTTTAGCTTTTTAATAAATGACAATAATTTTGAAATAACAGAATGCTCAAAATTAGAAATCCGCAAGATTATTGAAAAGATCCTTCATGATTGTCTGGGCCATAACCCTTTTAAGCCTCTTAAAAAAATTGAAATTGGTGAAAGGTATAAGCATTATAAAGGTGGGGAATACGAAATTTTAAGTATTTCTCACCACACAGAACAGGATGAAGAACTCGTAAATTATTGCGAAATTGGTAATAGTGAAATCTGGTCGCGGCCAAAAGATATGTTTATGGACGGCAGATTTCAACCGATAGATTTTTAGCTCGCATCGCGGGCTTTTTCGTTTTCTAAATATTGTTTTTTTATTAAACTTATGCTTTAATTAGTATAAAATACGAGAAAGGAATTTATGAAATTTTTCGAAAAAAGAGATTTATCAATTTTACATATTATTTTAACTATTATTCTTCTTATTGGGCTAGTCGTAAATAGTATCATTCTTGGGATTTTTTATAGTGATTATCTTAAAAATTTTGATGGACAGCAAAAAATTGAAAAAAATTATCAAGATAGAATTGAATCACTCGAGAAAAATCTCAATCTTAAGTATTCACCAAACGAAAACGGAGAATATTCACATAAATCGCAAAGCGAACTCTAAACAAGGTTCGCTTTTTATGATAAAATGGAAGAATGAACGACTTTCAAAAGATTTTCGAAAAAAATTATAAAATGTTAAACGCTGAGCAGAAAGAGGCGGTCGATACAATCGATGGACCAGTCTTGGTGATTGCCGGGCCGGGGACAGGGAAAACTCAATTGCTCTCGACACGAATTGCCAATATTTTACAAAAAACCGACACAGCGCCAGAGAATATCCTTGCAATGACCTTTACTGAAGCTGGAGCTTCGAATATGCGCGAGCGACTTTCACGTTTTATCGGTACGGATTCTTTTAAGGTTGGAATTTTCACTTATCACGGTTTCGCAAATGAAATTATTCAAAACTATCGCGAATATTTTACAGATAAAAATCTTAACGAAGCCGCCGATGAATTAGTTACAAAAGAAATTATAACAAAAATATCAAACGAATTGCCAAGTTCTTCAAAACTCAAAAAAATCTCTATTTCAAACATCGCCTCCACGATAAAAGAAATGAAAAATGCTTATATTTCGCCAGATGATTTGCGAAAAGTTGCGAAGGCAAATATTTCTGAGCAAGAAATTTTTAACGAGAGCATTAAAGGATTACGCGTTGATGGGAGAACTTTTGCGAAGGTTCAGCCGTTTTACTCAGCAATTCGCGATAATTTAGAAAATTCAATCTCAAAAGATTTAAACGATACAAAGTTTAAAAGTAACCTGTATTTTTATTTCGAAAAATTAAATGAAGCCTACCTTGAGGCAGAAGAAACTGGAAAATCAAAACCTTTAACAGATTGGAAAAATACTTTTCTTGATTTAAAAGATTTCGAAGATAATTTTCAAATCAGCGATACTTACGCAAATAAAAAACTACTTGAATTTGCTGATTTTTATGAAAAATTCAATAATGAAATGAAAAATCGTGGGCTTTATGATTTTAATGATATGATTTTGGAAGTTATCGAAACACTTGAAGATAACGATGATTTTAGGTTCACGCTTCAAGAAAAATATCAATATTTACTATTAGACGAATACCAAGATACTAATGATTCGCAGGCGAAAATTATTGAACTGCTCACAAATAATCCTGTTATGGAGGGTAAGCCAAATGTCTTGGCAGTGGGTGATGACGACCAAGCAATCATGGCTTTTCAAGGTGCAAGTAAGTCGAACATGATTGATTTTTACAATCGTTTTGGCGAAAACACAAAAGTCATCAACTTAACTAAAAATTACCGCTCGCACGGCGATATTTTAACTGCTTCAAAAAATGTTGCAAATACGATTTCAGGGCGACTAACTAAAAACTTGCCAATTAAAATTGAGAAAGATATTTCAGCGGAAGGGAACTTCATCGACCGAAAAATTCAGCTTGAACGAACAAATTTCGAAAGTCAAATTGCAGAATTTTCTTGGGTTGCAGAAAAAATTTCGAATTTAATTCAAAACGGAGTTACGCCAAAAGAAATTGCCGTAATTGCGCCAAAGCACAAAATTCTGCAAGCTTTTGTGCCATATTTAAAAAACCAAAATATACCAATTTATTATGAGAAACGCGAAAATATTCTAAAAAATGAAATAATTTCGCAGCTAATTAAGATTTCGAAGCTAATTTTGGCAATTCGCGATAAAGACGAAGATAAAATGGCGAATCTTTTCCCTGAAGTTTTGAGTTTTGATTTTTGGCAAATTCCACCAGTTGAAGTTTGGAAAATAAGTTGGGCAGCCAAAGATAATCGTGATTTTTGGATTGAAGCTATATTGAAAAGCGAAGTTGAACAAATTCGAAATTTGGGTGAAATTTTAGTTACGCTAGCTGAATTTTCATACGAAAAGACTTTCGAAGAGCTTTTTGATTATATTTTGGGTTCAAGAGAAATTCGCGAAGGCTTAAAATCACCAATTCGAGATTTTATTTCGCAAAAATCTGACGAAGAATTTTATGATACAATCTTAAACTTAACTATTCTGCGAGATAAACTGCGAGATTTTTCGAATGAAGAAAATAATAAGCTTGATATTCTAATAAATTATGTTGAATTATGCGAAGAATTTGAAATTCAAATTCTAAGTACAAATCCGCACAATACAAGTGAAAATGCAGTTCAAGTTATGACACCCTTTGTAGCAAAAGGCTTGGAGTTTGAATATACCTTTCTAATTTCGCTCAATCAAGATAGCTGGAATTCTGCAAGAAAAGGCGGTGGTGGCGAAAATATCACGATGCCCGCGAACCTTAAATTTACAAATATTGAAGATGAGGGTGAAGATACGCGCAAACGCTTGATGTTTGTAGCAATGACACGTGCAAAAACTCAACTTTATCTTACAAACTACAACAGTGATTTAACTGGAAAAACCAAAAAAACACTATCATTTTTAGATGAGCGAGAAGAAGACGGAGTCCTAAAATCAAAGATTCTACCTAAAAAATGGCAAGAGGTTTCAAAAATCCAAAGAGAATCACTTGAAGCTGATGAAATTGAAACAAACTGGCACGAATTTTATACCATCAAAAATGAAGAAATGCGGGAGCTTTTGAAGCCAAGAGTCAAAAACTACAAATTAAGCCCAACAGATCTAAACTCCTATACAAGCCTCCAATATAAAGGCCCTCAAACCTTTTTTGAAAATAAAATTTTATGTTTTCCCGGAACTTATGGTCCAGCTCTAACGCTTGGAAATATCGTTCATGAAGGCTTTAACTACATTCAAGATGAAATTAATTCTGGCAATACACCAAATATTGATAATATTAAAAAATATGCTATTGAAAGATTTTCGAAATACCCACTCTCGGAAAAAGATAAAGAAGAAATTTTAGAAAGATTTAATCAAATTTTTGAAAACTTTTTCAAGAATAACCTAGATGAATTTAAACCTGGAAATATAGCTGAAAAAAACTTTAGTGGTATTGGTGTAACGGTTGGAGATGCGGTTCTAACTGGAAAAATTGATCTAATTCGAATAGACCGCGAAAATAAAAAAATCACAGTCGTTGATTATAAGACCGGTTCAATTCCTTTTAATACTAAAACTAATAAATTCGATACAAATTCAACAAAAATTCACGAATATACACAACAGCTATATTTTTATAAAATTTTGATCGAAAATACACCAGAATTTTCGGGCTACACGGTTGAAAAGGGTGTTTTGGAATTCATTGAGCAAGACAAACACACTGAAAAAACTTATAATTTTGAAGTCATATTTAAACCTGAAGAAGAGGAACGGCTAAAAACTCTGATTCAAGCTGTTTGGGCTAAAATTAAATCATTTGATTTTGTACTAGATGAAGAAAAATATTCGAAAGATATAAAAGGAACACGAGCCTTTGAGGCAGATTTGATCGCAGATTTTAAGGATTCGAATAACTAATGAATAAAGATTTTTTTGAAAAAGACTACCTTTTAACCCGTGTCGATTTCGATAAAAACCAAAAACCACGTTGGAGGTTGGCAGATTTGGGTTCTGGTGAGATTTTAAGCTTCTCGCCAGAATTTGAAGAACCGATTTCAATAGAAATTAACCTTTCAAAACGATTTTGTATTGGTTGGCATAGTTTGAAAACGGGTGAAGATTTTGTCTGCCCAGAAAATTATGAACTTGACAAAAAATATGAACAATGTCAAAATTGCCAAAAGAGAACCGGCTTTAATCCAGCATTCTACAATGTAAAAGATGGGGAAATTTCAAAACAACAGATTGAGCGAAATTTGCAGCCACATTTTGTTTATTTAGCATATTTTTCAAATGAAACTATCAAGGTTGGAATTAGTTTTGCAGGTAGAGGAATTGCAAGATTGCTTGAACAAGGGGCGAGAGCCGCGTTGATTTTAGGTGAATTTTCGAGTGCAAATATTGCTCGAAATTATGAAGAGAAAATATCCAAAATGACAGATTTTTGCGAAAATGTCAAGGCAAATGTAAAATTAAAATTGCTTGAACAAGATTTTGTTTTTTCGAAAGCAGAAAAAGCACTTCTTGATGCTCGCAAAAAAATAGAAACCGCTCAAAAAGTAGTTTTCGAAAAGCAAGATCCAATAGATTTGAATAAATTTTATTCAAAAAATGGTAAAATTCCAAGCGGAGAAATGCTTGAAATACAAAATTGTCCTCAAAATCAAAACGATAAAACTTTGATTTTTTCGGGTATTTTAAAAGCTCAAGTTGGCTATATTTTACTTGCTGAACAACAAGGTGAAATTATTTCAATACCACTTAAAAAATTTACGGGGCGAAAAATTCGAATTTCACCAAAAATTATTGAACTTAATTTGCCAGAACGACAGGCTAGTTTATTTGATTTTTAAGTAAAAAACTGATAAAATAGAACTAATGAGTAAAGCATTATATCGCAAATATCGGAGTAAGAAATTAAGTGAAGTTGTGGGTCAAAAACACATCACAACAGTGCTTGAAAATGCTTTAAAACAAGGGAAAATTGCCCATGCTTACCTTTTTACTGGCCCGCGTGGTGTTGGCAAAACTTCTATTGCGCGAATCTTAGCCCACGAAATTAATAATCTGCCGTATTCTGAAGAAGATAATCATCCAGATATTATTGAAATTGATGCCGCTAGCAACAACGGAGTAGACGACATCCGCCAACTTCGAGACAATGTGCAAGTTGCGCCGTTTTCCGCCAAATATCGTGTTTACATTATAGATGAAGTTCATATGCTTTCGAAGGCTGCTTTTAATGCGCTTCTCAAAACTCTTGAAGAACCACCAGAACACGCCGTTTTTATTCTTGCCACAACTGATGCTCACAAATTACCAGCAACGATTATTAGTCGAACTCAGCGGTTTGTTTTTCGATTTATTTCAAAAGAAGATGTTTGCGCTCATTTAGAATTTATCGCCAAAAATGAAAAAATTAACATTTCGAAAGAAGCGATTGAAATTATTGCCGAACGTGGTGAGGGGAGCTTTCGTGATAGCATTTCACTACTTGACCAAATTTCAAGCATTACAAAAAAAAATGAAGAAATTACAGCAAACTTGCTTGAAGAAGCCCTTGGATTGGCGCCAAAAATGCAAATTAATGCTTTAATTTCAGCTTTCGAAAACCAAAATTCAAACGAAATTTTACAAATCGTGCGAGATGTTCGCAATTCTGGCGTAGATTTAAAAAATTTTGCTAGCCAGCTTTTAAGTTTTATTACTGAAAATATTGGCAAAAAACCATATCTTTCGCAATTTCTGATGCCACTAACACGAGCAGAAAAGTCAAATTTTATTGAAATGGAGCTGCTTTCGATTTTTATTCAGCCAAGTTTTACGCCGCAGCTTTCAATAAATCAAAATATTTTGCCACAAGTTCAGCAAAAAACAATTTTAAAGCCAAAAGTTGAAAATCAAAAAACAGCAAAATTTTCAAAAAGTGAATCAGAAAATCAGCCAAACCTGCAAAAAGAAACTTTCGAAAATTCGCAAAAAAATGAAAATATTGAGGATAAAACAGAAATTCCGCAAAAAAATGAAGAAAATAAATCTTTAAAAAGTGAAAATTCAGAAAGTTTAGATGAAGCTCAACCAAAAAATGAAAATAAAAATCAAGATCTGGGAGAGAAGAAAGAATTTAAATGGGCGGATTTCTGGGGTGCGATCGATGAGGGTGATAAGGGAGTTCAAACAATTCTAAAACAATCTGGCCATATTTTCGAAAATGGTAAAATTAAAATTTATACGGGCAGACCTTTTAACCAAAAACAGCTCGAAAAAGCAAAAGCTCAAGCTTCAATGAGAAAAGCTTTAAAGAAAATTGGCGCAGATGGCTGGGTGATTGAAGTTTTTGGAACGGCAAAACCCGCAAGCGACCCGGCGATTGCGAGCGTTCAGGATTTAATGGGGGGTGGAGAAATGGTAAAAATTGATGAGTAGCGAGAAAAGCGGCGGTAAAATTCCGCCACAGAATTTAGATGCCGAGATGAGTTTGATTGGCGCTATTTTGATTGATGAGGAAGTTTTAATTGATATTTTAGAGATTGTGAAAGCGGCAGATTTTTATGACAAGCGCCACGCCGCAATCTTTGCGTCGATTATTCGACTTTATGAACATCACCAGCCGGTCGATCTTCTAACACTTACAAACGAACTAAAAAAACGAGAAGAACTTGATGCAGTTGGTGGCTCAAGCTATTTAGCAGAATTGACAAACTATGTTCCAACAGCTTCACATGCAGCAAGTTATGCTGAAATTGTTGCTCAAGCAGCAGTTCGAAGACGACTAATCAAGGCTGGCGGCGATATTACTGAATTGGCTTTTAATGAAGAATTAACTGTTCCGCAGCTTTTAGGCCAAAGTGAAGCCGAACTTTTTAGCGTTTCAGACGCAAGTTTAAAACAAGATTTATCTTCAATGGAAGATATTCTGAATGATTCATTCGAAAGATTAGATGAGCTTTATAAGAACAAAGGAGCAATTCGTGGAATTAGAACGGGCTATCGTGATCTTGACAACAAAACAGCAGGATTACAACGCTCAGACCTAATTATTCTTGCTGCCCGGCCAGCGATGGGAAAAACAACTTTTGTAACAAATTTAGCTTACAATATTGCTACGATCGAGAAAAAATCAGTGCTTTTCTTTAGCCTTGAGATGAGTAAAGAACAGCTTGTTGACCGTATGCTTGCAGATGCCGCCGGAGTTGATTCGTGGAATATTCGAACGGGAAATTTGAGTGACGAAGACTTCGCAAAGCTAGCTGATGCTATGGGAGAAATGGCTGAAGCTCCGATTTTTATTGATGACACACCGGGTGTAAGTGTTCTTGAAATGCGAACAAAAGCACGGCGCGCAGCACATGATGGTGAGCTTGGCTTGATTGTTATTGACTATCTACAACTGATGCAGGGAAGCGGCTCAGCAAAATCTTCAGCAAACCGTGTTCAAGAAGTTTCAGAAATTTCGCGTGGTTTGAAGTTGCTTGCGCGCGAATTAAATGTGCCCGTGATTGCGCTTTCACAGCTTAGCCGCTCCGTTGAAAGCCGTGACCCCAAAATACCGCAACTCGCTGATCTCCGTGAGTCTGGTTCTATTGAGCAAGATGCAGACATCGTAATGTTTCTTTATCGTGAAGCTTATTATAATCCTGAAACTGAGCGAGAGAATATCACCGATCTCATTCTTGCCAAGCACCGCCACGGACCAGTTGGTACAATTGAACTCTATTTCCATCCAGAACGCCTCCGCTTTATGTCGCTCGACCGCAAGCATGGTGAATAAATTTTAAAACCGCATTTTCTCCTTGTTCTTGCGGTTTTTAAAATTGATTTTTCATTTTCTTTAGCGTATAATTATGGTTATGGATAAATTTCATAATTGCAAAAATGAGCTCTTAATAAGATTCATGCTCGGCACAATGATTTTTCTGTCTGAAATTGCAATTATTTTTATTACTAATCCGCCAACTTTTAATAATTTTATAGTAATATTTTTTGCACTTTTTACTTTAAATTTAGCTTTTATAATTTTTGGAGTTCGTCAAAGACAAACTCGCCAAAAAATGTTTGAAGCCCGTAAAAATGCTGAAGATTCGCGAAATAGAATCTTAACGATTATCAACAGCTTAACTGATGCAGTTTTAGGTATTGATTCGCGCGGAAAAATTGAATTATACAATTCCGCAGCGCTTGAAATTTTAGGTGAAAATAGTGAAATTTTAAATAAGAACCTTTCGAAAATTTGTAAGCTTGCAAAAATCAACACACAGAAATTCGAAATTCAAGAAATTCTTAAAGCAGGAAAGCCATATTTCTCAACCAATGATTTAATCCTTCAAAAAGAAGATGAAACACTACGAATTGAAATTGAAATTATTAAAATTAAAGAATCTTTTTCGAAAAAAACAAGGTCTAATTTAAAAAAATTCGTGGTAATTTTACGTGATATTACCAAGCAAAAAACGCTCGATGAAGAGCGTGATGAATTTATTAGTGTTGTGAGCCACGAGCTTCGCACACCAGTAGCAATTTTAGAAGGTTCTTTGAGTAATTTAAAACTGCTAATTGATAAAAAAGCACCTTTTAAGATGCTTGAAAAATCTGCTAAAACCGCCTACAGCCAAAATAATTTTCTCGCAACAATGGTGAATGATCTCTCAATACTCTCACGAACAGAAAGAGGAATTGGCGAAAGAGCAGAAGAAATTAAACCAAAAGAGCTTGCCGAGACACTTTTCAAAAAATATCACAAAACAGCTTTCGAAAGAGGTCTAAGTCTTAATTTAAATATTGACAATAATCTTAATCATGTTAAAGCTAGCAAACTTTATTTAGAAGAATTATTACAAAATTTTATCACAAATGCCTTAAAATATACGCGCGAGGGCTCGATTGAAATTTGTTTTAAAAATTCACAAAAAGGTGTAATTTTTGAGATTAAAGATACTGGGATAGGAATTAGCTCAAGCGATCAAAAACGGATTTTCGAAAAGTTTTACAGGAGTGAAGATTGGCGAACGCGAGAAACTGGCGGCACAGGCTTAGGGCTCTATATTTCTTCAAAATTGGCAGCAAAAATTGGTACAAAAATTCAACTCGAAAGCAAATTAAACCACGGTTCGAAATTCTTTTTTGAACTCCCAAAAATTAAAGAATAGATTTTTGCATATTTTTTGCTTTTTTAAAAATTTTATGGTATACTTGACATATCAAGCCTAATAGGCTTTTTAATTTTGGAATAGGAGAAAGATGGCGAAGAAAGAAACCAAAGTAACTCGCGTTAAGGCAAAAAACGCAAAATCGAAGCCTGAAAAAGAAGTTTCGAAAGAGCTAAAAATAAGCAAATATGCTGCAAAAGTTGCTGGCATCAAAACAGAGAAAAAAGCCAAAAAACCGGCACCAAAATTTGTGCGAATTTTAACGAAACCGTTTAGATTCGTTACAATTCCATTTGTTGCACTTGGTAAATATTTAGTAGCTTCCTGGAAAGAACTAAAACTCGTTCGCTGGCCAACCCGCAAAGAAACTTGGAAAATGACTAGTGCCGTAATTGCATTTTCTATAGGGTTTGCGACATTAATTTTATTGCTAGACGGCTTGTTTAACTGGATTTTTAAAACACTAATTAAGTAATTTTGAAAGGTATTTATGGCAAATAAACGATATGATGATTCCCGAAACTGGTATGCGGTTACAACTTTAGCGGGATATGAAGACAAAGTTGCGGAAAATCTTCGTCAACGAATTGAAGGCGTAGATATGGCCGATAAAATCTTCGACACGCTTGTTCCAAAAGAGAAGCAGATTGAAGTTAGAAATGGAAAACGCAAAGTTGTTGAACGAAAAATTTTACAAAGTTATGTTTTAGTTGAAATGAAATTAACCGAGGAGACTTGGTTTGTTGTTCGAAACACGCCAGGCGTGACTGGATTTATTGGCTCAGATTCACCAACACCAGTTTCCGAAAAAGAAATGCGCGATATTCGCCGCCGAATGGGTGCCGAAGAACCAATGTTTGAAATTAACTTTTCTGAAGGTGAAATTATCAATATTATTGATGGACCATTCAAAGGTTTCGAAGGTGCAGTTTCTGAGATTGACGCCGTGAAAGGTAAAATTAAAGTAATGGTTTCAATGTTTGGTCGCGAAACTCCAGTTGAGCTTGATATTCTTCAAATTGAAAAAATCTAATTTTAATTTCGAAAACTAAAAAAACGCTCAGAATTGAGCGTTTTAATTTGGCTTAAATTAAAAATCTCGCCAAATTCAGCGAGAAAAAAATTACTTTTTGGAAACAACGTTTTTATTAATCCTAAGAGCTTTATCTATCATATACTCAGGATTTGATAAATTATGATTAATAAGTTCAAGTTCTTGTGTTCGAGAATATTTGTGAAATTCAGGTGTTGCTAGAATCATCCCATCTTCGACACAAATACAAACCTGGTAAAGATTGAAACCGAATGACGAAATTAGATCTGTAATATTATGATACTTTCGCTCAAAGCCTTGTTCAAAAATCGCATCCGTATCTTTGATTCTCCAAATATCAAAAAGTTGTCCGCGATAGTTAATTCGAAAGCCTTTGTGATTATTATTTTCGACAAAAGTTCCACCCAGATCTTCAAGCCGTTTACGAATTTGTGAGACAGCTATATTTGTTTTTACCACAATATCAATATCGTTATTTTGAGCAGAATCAATGCAGAGAGCTTTATATATTGCAAAACTTCCCACAATATAAACCCGCCCAAAATCTTTTAGAACTTCAAGTACTTCACGATTTTCCATTTTTAAACCTCCAAAGCGTGATTTTAAAATTATAGCAT
Source organism: Candidatus Saccharimonas sp. (assembly GCA_015256915.3). Taxonomy (NCBI): domain Bacteria; phylum Candidatus Saccharimonadota; class Candidatus Saccharimonadia; order Saccharimonadales (SeqCode); family Saccharimonadaceae (SeqCode); genus Saccharimonas (SeqCode); species Saccharimonas sp. (SeqCode). The sequence goes on along the minus strand of CP076101.2, from coordinate 278,767 downwards.
AGTTAAAAATTAAAGACAAGAAAAAGCATAGCAAAGCTGAGGGCTATAGAGGTTTATATTAAACTAATGCCATTTCTTACAAGCAATGTATTTTAACAATATTTTTCACGCTAATCACATTTTCATATTCGTAATTTTCCGTCGAACAATCTTCACAAAATTTTACACAATGAGTTAATAGTCCTAAAATAAATGAATTGAAGCTTGAAATTTTAAAAAAAATATGCTAAAATTAATACGTTACGCACTTGAATTATCAAGTATAAAATTATTTAAAGGGAAATTATGGCAAAAAAAGTTATTGGAAATTTGAAACTTCGAATCCCAGCTGGCCGCGCAACAGCAGGTCCTCCAGTTGGTTCAACACTTGGTCAATGGGGTCTAAATATGATGGACTTCATCAACCCATTTAATGAAAAAACTAAAGATATGATGGGTAAAGATGTAATTGTTCACCTTCAGGTTTTCGAAGACCGAACTTTCACTTGGAAATCACTTGGTCAACCAGTTGATGATATGATTCGAGACCGAGCAGGAATCCAAAAAGGTGCAGGAAATTCAAAAACTGACAAAGTTGGCAAAATTACAAAAGCTCAATTGCAAGAAATTGCTGAAGCTAAAATGGAACACTTGAACGCAGTTTCACTTGAAGGTGCTATGAAAACTATCGCCGGAACAGCTCGTTCAATGGGTGTTGAAATTGCTGAATAATATTCTTAAAAATCGCTCTTCTGGGCGGTTTTTAAATTGCAAAAAAAACATTTATATGTTATACTTTAACAGATGAAAAAAGCTTTAAGTTTCGAAATTAAAACTCGCCTCAATGGCACTTTGGCAAGAACTGGTGTAATTCAAACTCCGCACGGTGAAATTAAAACCCCAGCTTATATTGCAGGCGGAACTAATGCAACAGTGAAGGCAATGACGCCCGAGCAAATCCGCTCAACTGGTGCGCAGGCCGTACTAGCAAATACCTACCATCTAATGCTTCGGCCTGGTGCAGATATTCTAGCAAAAGCTGGCGGAATCCATAAGTTTATGAATTGGAGTGCACCAACCTTTACTGATTCAGGCGGTTTTCAAGTTTTTTCACTTGGAATGGCTTACAAAAAGGGAATTGATGCAACTTCACACATTTCGAAGGGTGATTCAAATTTAGCACGCCATAATTCAAATCAGCTCGCAAAAGTTGGCGAAGACGGAGTTTGGTTTAAATCTCACATTTCGGGCGAAAAGATTTTTATGAGCCCCGAAATTTCAATGGAGCTTCAGCATAAAATTGGCGCCGATATTCACATGGCTTTTGATGAATTAACTTCACCGCTAGCTGGCCGTGCACAAATTAAATCCGCATTGGATAAAACTCATTTTTGGGCTGAAAAGTGTTTGAAACGCCACAATGAGTTAAACGCCGAGCATATTGCAGAAGGCGAAAATCTACAAGCGCTTTTCGCGGTAGTTCAAGGTGCGCGCGAAGAAGATTTTCGAAAAGAAAGCGCAAGTTTTTTGGGCTCGAGAGATTTTGACGGCTTTGGGATTGGTGGAATTTTTCAGCCAGAAGAAATCCCTGAAGTTCTAACTTGGGTGAACACAACCTTGCCAGAAGAAAAACCACGGCATCTGTTAGGAATGGGCGCACAACCAGCCGATCTATTTTTAGGTGTAGAATTTGGTATCGACACTTTCGATTGTGTGGCACCAACTCGTCAAGCTCGAAACGGCGCAATTTTTACTTATTCTGGGCGAATTAATATTAAAAACGCCAAGTTTAAAGAAGACTTCACACCGATTGATAGCAATTGCAATTGCTACACTTGCCAAAATTTCACAAAAGCCTACGTTAATCATCTTTTCCGTGCGGACGAAATTCTCGCCAGTACACTTGCTTCAATTCATAATGAATTTTTCGTAATTAATACCATTGATAAAATCCGCGAAAGCCTTGAAAATGGTACGTTTTTTGAATATAAGCGCCAATTTTTAAATGAATATTATGGCGAAGAGCGAGCAAAAGACTTCGAAACTAAGCAAAATGAAGATTCGTTGCAAAATTAAGCCAAATTCGAAAAAAGGAAATCTCATTCAAAAATCACAAGATAAAAACGGTGAGTTTTTTGAGATTTTTATTCGTGAGCCAGCAATTGAAGGTAAGGCAAATCTGGCAGTAATTAAACTTTTGGCAGAAGAATTCGGCGTTTCAAAAAGCCGAGTCTCCCTAAAGACTGGTATAAAATCGCGATTTAAGATTTTCGAAATTGAAAAATAACAAATTTACTTCCATAAAAGCAATTCTATTTTAGTCAGAATTAAATGAAAAATAGAGATTACTCCTTCGATTTTTAGTTGGCAAGTTTAATCTATAACATAAATAACTATAATATCTTATATAATAATTTCGCAATCAGTCTATTTTATAGTATAATTTAGTTATGTTTAAAGAATTGTCTCAATCAATTAGAGATTACGCAAAAAAAATCAATCAACCGATTCAGTGAAGCGATATTACAATGACATCACAGACGCTTTAGATAATGAAGAGTTTCTTCAGACTCTATCAAATACAGAGGCTTTAGATCGATTAAATTATCTTTAAAATAATTTAATTGTAATATTCGTGAAAATATTTATTGCTATACGTTAAATACAATCTATATCAACTATGTTGCATGTAGAACAGAATCAAGCTAAAAAGTCGATTTATGATGTTGCAACGCAGGCGACAAAAGCTGTGGCTGGGTAGGATTTATAGACCATTTGTAGGGGTGAAAAAATATATTAAAATACCCGTAGGTCGTATATTGACAAAAATACGACCTACGGGTATAATTTAAATATGAGAATATTTTTATCTAATCAAGCTCACCTAAGAAATTTTTCAAGGTTTATTAAATCTATTGATTTTTCTAACCCTGATTCGTTAGAGGTGGAGACTCATAAGAAATGGATAACTGTACATCCAGCCATATTAGCTTTTACTGCCGCCTTGGCTATAAAAACCGGAAAGGAGAATAGTTCTATTGAACTGCCGCTGCCAGATAACGGGAAACATCTTGATTCTATGGGTCTTTTTAATTTTCTAAAGACGGAATCACCTTTTAGATATAACAAGAAAGAATCATCTGGAAGATATATACCTTTACAGGTTGTAAAAACTGCTGATGATCAGTCTAAATTTATCGCTGAAATGGTGCCATTACTACACCTACCCGAGAAAGAAAGCAGAATTATCAAGTATATAATAGGAGAGCTAGTTAGAAATGTTCTTGAACATTCTCTATCTGATAAGGGGGCAGTAGTTGCGGCTAATTATTATCCTAAAAAAAATAAGATTAGCATAGGTATATGTGATACGGGAATTGGTATATGGAAAAGCATGAATGAATATTGGCGTCCTAAAGACGACATTTCGGCTATTAGGCTTAGTCTTATGCCAGGAATTACAGGTACTACTCATAAAGAAGGTGGAACAAGAGATAATGCTGGAGCTGGGCTATTTTTTACTAAATCTATAGCACGAATTACAAGGAGTTATTTCACTATATTTTCTGGTAAAGCAGAATACACTCTTTTAAAAGGAGATAAAAGAAATAATATATTTAAATTAAAAATAGATCCATTCGACGATCCTCATAGATATACTATCATAGAGGGAGATTTTAAAGGTACTTTAGTGGCTATAGATATGTCTCTTGACAATACGCCTGAGTTTCAAGCTATATTAAAACTTATAAGTTCGGTATATGATGATGCTATCCGAGATCGTAAAAGGACTAAATACAAGGAGCCTAAATTTCTATGATTATTTTATATAAAGAAGTTGGTAATTTCGCCGAAAATAAAGAATTAGCTAAAAAAATACGGGAAGAAATAATTTTACCAATGCTAGCAAAGGGTGAAAAAATCACATTAGATTTTAATAAAGTTGATGGAGCGACTCAATCTTTTATTCACGCTCTTATTAGTGAAGCTATTAGAGAGTATGGAGAGCTAGCGTATGAAAATATTCAATATAAAAACACTAACGATGACGTGCAAGAGGTAATTAGGATAGTATATAGATATATGCAAGAGAGTTTGGAATAAAAATTGCTTGCGAGTAAAATTAAAACAGACCTACAAAGGTCTGTTTTTTGATTATAGATCGAAAGCTTCAGATTCGTTAGATCCTACTGGGTAGGTGTAGAAGATTGCTTTATTCTTGCCGGTATTCCAGTTGAGTAAGTCTGTTCCGGTTGATTTATCTGATATAGAAACTGAGAAGTCTTTTTGTTGGGTTTTTTCACTGATGAATTTAATAACTTCTTTTGCTTTGTTGCGCCAAGCTGGGTCATTCTTTGAAATATTTGCTTGGAGATTATAATATGGCTGGTTTGCTAAATCGGTTGATTTTTTAACCGTAAAAGATATACCAGAGGCCGTGTTATAGGTCGCTTTTTCTACCAGTTTTGGAGTTTTGGCTGTTTGTTGCTGATCTGGTTTTGCTGGAGTGTTAGTATTTACTGGAGCGGTTGGCTTTGCTGGATTATTGATCGCATGCACGACACTAGCGATTAAAAATATTCCAACCAAGGCAATGACCGTGAATTTGAACCATACGACATTTTTAAAAGCTTCCTTAAAAGTTTTTTGACCTGTGAGTTTTTCTAGCATATAGATCCTTTCATTTAATTTATATTGAGAAATAGTTTAGTCGGCGTATTTTTTATGTAATTTCAAGCAAGCATTAATTCGATTCTTAGCGCTAGTAGCAGCCATTAGCAAACCATCATAAGTGTAAGCATTTGAACCCATTTTACCACCTTTAGTATATTCACCCCTTAATACTAGGGTTCCTTTTGTGGTGTAAAGCATGTTTTCGAAAATATATTTAGTCTTTTTACCCGCAGAATCTTTAATTTGGCGATAATCGAAGCCTTTAATCTCTTCCCAAGAAAAAGTCTGTACAGTTTCATATTTAAAAGCTGAACCATATGAAAATTGGAGTTCTACGCCACCATTATAAGTAATTTTAAGGCGAGCTTTAGCGACTATTTCTTCTATTCCTTCGAAGTCGCCGTCGTAGTTACCTAAAACATATTGGCGCATATTTAGGTTTTTAATTCTTAGTTTATCTATAAAATTCATAATATAAATACCTTTCTTATATTTAGATTTTATATCTTTTAGCTTTTAAAATCAACTACATTAACTAGGTTATTTACTAGTAATATAAATTTGTAATAGTAAATTTAAAGAGGAAATATGGCAGAAAAAGTTAAGAAAACAGCACTGGAGCTGAGAACTGAAATTTTGAATTGCCTCAACTAATTTGTCATTATTTACTTTTGTATTAGCTTCACCTTGTTTCATACCGAAGTAGAAGGCTAAACCAGCAATAACCGCTGTATAAATGACAATTGTTTTAGTTGTTTCGATTAATTTTTTCCAGTTAAATTTCTTAATATTTTTCATTTTATTTTCTCCTTGTTTTTGTTTTATTGGTTTGAGTTCAATTTTAGAGTTCTTGATTTTTTCAAGCTCTTTTTCAAACTCGGTTTCGTTAGTATTTTGCATAATTTGTTCCTTTTTAGTGAGCGGTTTGAACTGAAGTATGGTCGGGTGGATCTCCAATATCCAGCTCGAATCGCCCACTAAAGGTTATGTTTTGAAGTTTCCTAGTATAATTGCTTAAGCTCTAAATTATTATTGATTAGCCTGCTTTCGAAAGGGAAGACTTCTGTTAAATAATGCCAGATTGTTAAAGTATGTATTTTTTACGCGGTTTTATTAATCCTCGGAGGTAATTTATACAGAAATTGCCTCGATCGGAACAATAAAAAGAGACTCACCAAGCTGGAAGTGAGCCTCTTTTTATGTTTTTTCACCAAAGAAAAAACATGAGCGCATTAACTCATGTTTTTACTTTGGCTGGGATGGAGGGATTCGAACCCCCGAATGGCGGGACCAGAACCCGCTGCCTTACCACTTGGCGACATCCCAATACTTTTCAATTATATCAAAAAAAATAATGCTTTTCAAGAGCTTTTCGAAAGCCTTTTATTGACAAAACTTATATTTTCTGCTATAGTTTAATTGTCTGAGCTTTTGCCTAGAACTTTTATTTAGAGGAGGATTCAGAAAATGAATCAACAATTTTTCTTACAGGAAGAACTACTTCGAGCAATAACAACTGGAACACCAGTGAGGCTCGAAGCTGATGGAAATAAAGCGATTTATATTTCACCAAAAGCAGTCTACGATCTAGATAAAGAGATTGTTGAAATTCACGGATCAGCGGAAATTGTTTATCTTAGAGGTGAATCTCCTAACCGATTTATCTCAAGAAAAGAGATTATTCAAATATGCTTGTTGGTTGATGGGAATTTCAAAGTCGTAAAAATATTACACGATGAAGAAATTCCACATCGGATTGAAGAAAATATCAAAATACCGCGTAATTCTCAAGAAGAACTTGAGATACCACCATTTCTAACGTAATCCTTCATACAAAGTCGCATTTGCGGCTTTTTTATTAAGCTCAAGCTTGCATTTTAAAAAATCTTGTTATAAAATTTAAACAATAAGCTCATCGGTCCGCCGAAATTTGTAGCTTATGGAGGCACATTATGAATATTTTCATTAAAGTAGTCGATGAAGCCGTAAGCGAAAAACAGCTTTCGGCAGAAATCGCAAAAGCTAAATCTATTGAGATTAAGGGTAAATCTGCGGAGCAAATCGTGAAAAATCTCAAAACGCTCCTTAATGGAAAAGATTCCCTTAAAATAACGGCTGGCGGTAGAATTTTTAGTAACGAAATGGTGCTGATGGAAGAAATTTTCGATACTTTCGAAATGCAAGACATCAACGATATGGCGTATTACTATCAAATTATACAAGATTCGAATGAAGATTATAATTTCGAAATTTTTTGCCGCAGCGGCGAAAGCACAGAAGTCAAAAAACTCTGGCCGTCATAACCTCGCAATTTTGCGGGGATTTTTTTAGTCTTGATTTTTCTTTAAAAAAGTTGTATAATATTAAAAGCGCTCGTTTGAGTAGCACATTAGAAAGAGGAATTAATTATGGCTTTTTATAATTTTGTTTTTCGTACTTCTGCTGGCGATGAACTTCTTTATGATGACGACAGCGATAAACTTATGCAAGACTTAAACGCAATCAATGAGTCAAATCGCACGGGAACGGTTTTAGTTGAGGACGAAAAAAATCCAATTCGAAAAGAAGTTTTTGAAGAATTATCACAAATTCGAAAATCTTTCGGTAAGAAAAAAATTACCGGTTTTGATATTTTCGATAGTTTTCAGTATTCGAAAAATCGAAAATTTAGCGTTGAATTTCTTGAAGAAAATACAATTGAAGTTACAAAAATAGAGGAGGAGGAAGAAAATGAGCTATAATATTAGCGGAAGAGCTTTAAAAGAGCTGAGAAAACTAACAAAAGAAAACCCTTCAGGAAGCTTTGATAAAGGAGAAGCCCCAAACCTCTGTGCCTACATCCAAGAATATTGCCGAATCGGAGCCAATAAAAATAAAACGCACTTTCTTTTTGAGAGTGCGGGGGAAGTCTACGAGGTCGACATAATTGGCAATTCGTTGACAATCTACAAACATAATTGGAAACCCTATTAATCGAAAACCCTCATTGGAGGGTTTTATTAATTCTTCAAGAAAATGTTAGTTAAGTAAATCTAAGCAATAAACCTCACCAGATTCAAGCCAAATCCTTGCAGTTTGACCATTTCCACTAACAATTCTTTGGTTGATTGGCTTATTAGAACTATAGTCGCAAACATGGCCATCTTTAATAGTAATAACACCTGTTCCAACCCCTCCAGCTCGAGCATAATCCCACAACCCCTCCTGAACGAAATAATCTTCACCAAGAGGATCACGAAAAGTGTCATTACCTTTTCGAAGATATTCATTAATGAAATTATCCCAATTTGGAAGTTTACTCATAGACTCACCGTTGAATACTCCGCCAATTTTTGAACCTTTATTGTTTGCGCGATATTGATGATAAGCGGCCTTAAACCGTGACATATCGTTTTTACGTTGTGTATCTCGTTGATTGCGTTGAAGAGCGGGAAGAGCTAAAAAAACAGCAAGAAAAATTAATCCCACAATCGCAAGAACCAAAACGACTTCAATGATCGTAAAACCTTTATTTAGTTTATGCTTATTCATATTTTCATATTATAACTATTGTCTTGAAAAGTCAATGCAATATCGATAAACGTTATTAAAAATAAACATAAGCATTTCTGTAAAAATTACAACATCCTACATTTAACAGATTAAAAATTGTGGAAAACTTAAAATTAGCTTAAAATTATATAAAAATATTGACTTTTAGGTTAATTCGTGATAGAATTTAAAAGATAATATCAAAAGAAAACAGACAAGGAAAATGCGAGGAATATGTCTGAATTACCAGAAAAACAAGTAAAACGGCTAAAAAGCTTGATTCAAGAAGCGGAAACTAATCTTGCTGCAGCCAAAGAATTACTAATAAGCATTAGCGGTGAAGATAACACCGTGACAGCTCCAAGTAATTCCATCATCGAAAGCCCTCATGGCAAAGTTATTGAAGGTGTTTTCGATGGTCAAACTATGATTGGTCCAGATGGTAAAAATTACCCAGTTCCAGCGAATTATGCTTCGAAATCAAAGCTTGTGGAGGGCGATATTCTGAAGCTTACAATTAATGAAGATGGTGGGTTTATTTATAAGCAAATTGGTCCGGTTCCGCGAAAACAAATTATTGGAACGCTCATCAATCACGATGGTTCGTTCTTCGTTGAAGCGGGTGGAAATGAATATAAAATTCTGCTTGCAAGCGTGACTTATTTCCGCCTTCAAGTTGGCGACCAGGTCACAATCATCATCCCAGAAGACAACACCGACACCACTTGGGCAGCGGTAGAGGCTTCATTCTAAAAAATTTGAGAGATTTATATTAGTTAAAAATCGTGCGAAACTATTGCGAGGTCGCACGATTTTTAATTTATTTATTTTTTCGAAAACTTGTTAAATATAATCGCTTATGTTAAAATAGGTGTGTTAATTATTAACCTTAAGCACATTGACAAAAGTAATAGATATTTTAATATTATAACATAAAAAACCGCCTAAGCACGGGTGGGCATCGCTTAGACGGTTTTTTATCTCTTCGACGCACCCGCTAAGGCTCGAAAAATTCGAAGCTGAAAACCCACCAAAATTCAACAAAGGGCTCGCCGGTCAAAGAGGTTACCATGTGCAATATTTATAATTCTTATAGTATATAAAGGAGGGACAAAGAATTATTAAGAATATATTGCACACTATAACAATAGATTTAAGTTTCATTGACAAATTTTTAAATTATTTTATCAATATTTATATATTATCATAAACTTACAATAATGTCAACAATATTTTAGAATTTTATGGAAATTATTAAAATTAAACCTACATCATTAGATTATTTAAAAGATTTACAACATATTCCAGACCCACCAAAGCAGCTTTTTATGCGAGGGCAGTTACCTCCAAAAAGGATTAAAACCGTAGCAATCGTAGGAACTCGCAAGCCTAGCGCTTATGGTAAAGAAGTTGCAACCAAAATTGCCAGCGAATGTGCGAAAAACGGTATTGTGGTTGTGAGCGGTTTGGCTTTAGGTATTGACTCGGTTGCGCATCGGGCGGCTCTTGATAGTGGTGGAATCACTCTGGCAGTTCTTGCAAATGGTGTTGATAAAATTTATCCACGTTCACATGAAGCCTTAGGGCAAAGAATTCTTGAAAACAATGGAGTCATTTTAAGTGAATATCCAAACGGAACACCAGCCCAACCTTGGCAGTTTTTGGCACGCAACAGAATTGTTTCAGGTCTTGCTGATGCCGTAGTTATTATTGAAGCCGCCTCGCGTAGCGGAACCCTCTCGACTGCAAATCATGCTCTTGACCAAGGAAAAGAAGTTTTTGCTGTTCCCGGGAATATTACCTCACCACTTTCAGCGGGCTGCAATCAGCTTATTAAAAATGGTGCAAATCCTTTAATTTCAATAGAAGATCTGCTCGATTTTTTAATTCCAGACCGTTTCGAAAAACAAACCAAGCTCTTCCAGGGTGACACGCCGGCCGAAAACGTAATTCTCGAAATTCTTTCAAAAAATGGCACAACAGCTAGCGATTCTATAATTAAGCAATCTGGGCTTTCTGTGAGCAACTTTAATCAAGCTGCAACAATGCTCGAAATTAAAGGGTTAATCTCAAACAATGGTGGAAATATTTGGAGCTTGAAGTAGATTTTTAAAAAGAAATGTGATATACTAAAAAGAATGAAAAACTTAAAAATTAGCGATTTTTGGATCTATAAATTTCGTTACCAAATTGGAGTTGGGATTTTATCACTCAGCTATCTTGCAATAATTATCTATACTTTATTTTTTGCGCCAAATGGATTAACCGCCGGTGAAATTGAGAGCGCTAAAAGTTCAATGAACTTAAACTTTTCAAGTATTTTTTCGAAGAACATTCTAGATTTTCCATTTAGATTTTTGCAAAAAACTAGCATTGATATTTTTGGTTTAAGTAATTTTGCAATTAAATTGCCATCAGTTTTTATTTCTCTATGCTCGATATTTTTCATAACAAAAATATCAGGAATGTGGTTTTCGAAACGTGCCTCTATTTTAGCTTCTATTATCGCAATCACATCGAGCCAGTTTTTCTTTATTGCTCAAAACGGAACGAGCGAAATTCTTTATATTTTTTACCCAATTTTGCTAATTTGGAGCGGAATGGAGTTTATAAAAGAGCCAAAAAAACACCAAATTTTCACTTTAATTTCAATTTTAGGGCTTAGTTTTTACACGCCGCTCAGCTCTTACATCACATTAGCATTTTTAATTACAATTTTAGTACATCCACATTTACGGTTTATTATTAAAAAATTGCCAAATTACCAAAAAATCGCGGCGCTAATATTATTTTTAACAATAACTTCACCACTTTTAGTTTCGATCTTTTTCGATTTTTCAATCTTGAAGATAATTTTTGGAATTCCAAACTCGTTAAAACTTTTCGAAAATATCAAAAGCTTGGTTTTAGCACTTTTTGGCTTTTCAAATCCAATCAGTAACGGAATGATTTCGCCAATAATCAACCCAGCAACTTCAATTTTAGTCGCAATCGGGCTATATTTTACATTTATCGCAAAACATTCCGCAAAAAGCTATTTAATCAATATCTGGACAACCATTCTACTTTTAGTTTGTATTATTAACCCCACAACAATCACAATTCTTTTTACACCAATTTTAATTTTAACGATTACAGGACTCCAAGGTTTAATCAATACTTGGTATGCGCTTTTTCCAAAAAACCCTTATGCTCGAATTTTTGGGTTGATTCCAATTTCAATTTTTGTTTTCAATCTATTAATTACCAATCTTTCAGTTTTTGCTTTAAGTTATCGGTATTCGCCACAACCACTCGCCGCTTTTAGTCAAGATTTAGATATTTTACTTGAGAAAACAGATTCAAACCGCATTTTAATGGTTTCGAAAAATGAAGAAGATTTCTATAAAACACTTGAGCGTCAAGGAAGGGTAAAAGTAAAAAATAAATTTGAAGATTCTGAAGTAATTCTCTCGAAAGAAGCCTACCAAAATGTAAAAATTCCAGTAAATTATAGCATAAAAAGAATTTTAGTTTCAAACCGTAAATATAATGCTGATAGATTTTATGTTTTGCGGCGAGGTTGATTTTCAAACATTTTTTTGATAAAATTAGAAGAGTAAATTATTTTAAATGGAGGAATTATGGCAGGAATTAAAGACCAAATGAAAATGGTTCGCGAACTACAGAAAGCGCAAAAAGAACTTAAAAAAGAGATTATTGAAGTCGAAGCTGGTGAGGGTGCAGTTGTAATTCAGTTTACCGGTGAGCTAAAAGTGAAAAGTGTAAAACTCAACCCAGAATTGATTGATTTTGAAGACACTGAAGAACTTGAACATTGGATTCAAATTGCGATTCGTGATGGCTTAGAAGAAGCTCAAAAAGTTGCAGCTGAAAAAATGCAACCTTTAATGGGCGGTTTGGGAAACTTGGGACTTTAATCTTTTCGAAAGAGAAAAATGTCACAAATTCTACCTCAAGCATTAACTGAAACTATCGAAAATCTCGGCAAGCTCCCTGGCGTCGGCTCGCGAACAGCCGAACGCTATGCTTACTATTTACTAAAAAATAATGCTACTATAAGTAAAAAAATTGCCGATAGTCTTTTAAATTTACATAAAAATGTTAAAAGCTGCCCTATAACTTTTGCATTGATTTCAAAAGATGAAGAAATTTCACCACTTTATGCTGATGAAACTCGCAATAAAAAACTAATTGCGGTTGTTGAGGAGCCTCTAGACATTATCGCCCTTGAAAAAACAAAGCATTTTAACGGAACCTACCATGTTTTAGGTGGGGTTATTTCGCCAATTAACGGAATCACACCCGATCAATTACATATTCGTGAGCTTGCTGAAAGAATTTTGAAAGATAAAGTTCAAGAGATAATTATTGCAACAAACGCTAGCGTTGAAGGCGAAAGCACAGCACTTTATATTCAGAATTATTTACGCGAAAAAGGCTTCGAAAACTTAATAATTTCACGACTTGCACGCGGTCTACCAGTAGGTGTTGACTTGGAGTATGCCGACCAGATCACTTTGAGTCATGCTTTAGAAGGACGAAAGGCAATTTAATGAATTTCGAAAATACAAAAAAAATAGTTGAAAATGCAGAAAAAATTTGCGTTATTCAGGCTGAAAACCCTGATGGCGATAGTTTAGGGTCAGCTTTAGGATTAGAAGAAATTTTAAGCAAGTTAGGCAAAGAAGTTAAACTTTTCTGTCCAGTTGATATCCCTAAATATTTGCGATATTTTAAGGGCTGGGATAGAGTGGAGAGTTCAATTTATGAAAAATTTGACCTTTTTATCATTGTTGATACAACCAGTAGTATTCTACTGTCAAAAATAATTGAGGACCCGCTTTATAAAAACTTGCTTGAAAAAACGCCAGTTTTAGTTATTGATCACCATACCGATGCAACACCAGATTTGTTTTTTAAACACGAATTAATTTTAGAAGAGGCTAGCTCAGCAGGTGAATTAATTTTCGAAATTGCAAAAGCAAATCACTGGAAAATTAATGAAAACGCTGCACAAAATTTACTTGGAGCAATTTTTAGCGACACGCTTGGGCTTTCAACGAGCAATACTTCAGCCAGAACTTTTGAAGTTGCGGGCGAATTAACAAAACTTGGCGCAAATTCAGCCAAACTTGAAGAGGATCGCCGTGAACTTTCGAAAAAAGCACCTGAAATTTTAAAATATAAGGGAGAACTAATTCAGCGAATTGAATATTTTTTAGATGGAAAATTAGCAGTTGTACATATTCCATGGAGCGAGATTAAAGAATACTCTGATAAGTATAACCCAAGTGTTTTGGTGATTGATGAAATGCGAATGGTTGAAGGTGTAGAAGCTTGCGTGGCTATAAAAACCTACCCAGATGGTAAATTGACAGGGAAAATTCGCACGAATTCACCAGTTGCGGCCGATATCGCTGGCTATTTTGGTGGTGGCGGTCACGCTTATGCTGCAGGCTTTCGAATTTATGAGAATTATGATGAAACTTTGCAAGAATTAATTAATTGCTGCTGGAAAATTCTGGGCTAAAAAATATATAAAGCTTAACTAAGATTATCGATAAATAATTTTTTAATCTATTGATTAAGCTTTTTATTTCAGTTAAGTTCATAAAAAATTTTGACTAGATGAGATGGTAAAAAATATTAAGAGGCTAAAGCTCTAACTGGAAGAATTGGCGGATAGAGTGCTATATCATATAGCGATTTATAGTCAACCGATCGTAGAACAATTGATATTTAACAGATATTAGTAAGTCAACTCAAGAAAAAACCACCGTATGAATATTTTAGTAATGATATTAAACATGTTGATATTTTGCGATTCTATGACACCAGTTATAGGTTAATAGTGGTATATTCCGAATCTAATAGCGTGTTTTATATTGCCTTTATTGACTATAGACTAGAAATCTACAAGTACTAGTTAATCTTAACTATTCAAAATAGCACCCGAAGTTGTTATTTTGAATATTATAGTTAGTTTGCATATTTATTATCGATCGTCCCCACTACCATGAATCTTATCTCGCCGTTGTCGGCTAGCTAATTTTTCAAGATTAGTTTTTGCGATATCTTCAAGCCTGATATCGTTATAAAAGGCTAGGGCAGAAAGATACCATAAAACATCGCCAAGCTCTTTTCTAAGCTTCTCACGGTCTTCCTGTGCAATTTCAAAAACTCCGCCTTTGTCTCGAATTATTTTCTTAATTATTTCTAAAACTTCACCAGTTTCGCCAGCCAACCCGAGAGCTTTTTCCATATAGCCATTGTAGCGAGCAGATTTGGTAGTAGCGCCATGTGCAACATCTGTTTGGACAGCTTGATTTTGGTATTCATTAAAATTCATTATCACTCCTTATTTTATCTCAAATTCTTTACCTTTATAATAACATTTACCGTCGATAAAATCTATATCGTTCTTTATATTATTATTTTTAAAATTCCATTTTCTGCTTTATATGCATCCATTATTCCTTCCTATCTTTTTAAATCGTAGAGTAATCATCTCAATTGGAACAACAAAAATATCCTTGCAGAATTGTACGAATGCGGGGATCTAAAAAAAACTGCTTCGTTTACATGAAGCAGTTAATTCTCGTTCTGGTGACCTCACGGGGAATCGAACCCCGATTGCAAGGATGAGAACCTTGTGTCCTAACCGTTAGACGATGAGGCCAATGTTATAATTTTACCAAATTCAACCAAAAAAGTCAATTATAGTTTTCAAAACAAAAACTATTGTATTTTAGGGTCACTTTTCATTTGCCTTATTTGAGATAATCTCAATCGCTTCGGTTAATAGATTCAGTTCTTTTAAAGAAATATCACCAAAGGTTTCTTCACACCATTTAACTAGAATTTGCTGCCGAATGTTTAGCTTTTCTTTACCTAGTTTTGTAATTTCAATTTCACGAATTCGCTTATCTTTCTGTGAGTTTTTCTTTAAAATTAATTTTTTCTCTTCCATTTTAACTAAAACTCGCGAAATATAGGCCTTATCAACACCAATTTCTTTAGAGATTTCATCTTGCGGAGCAGAAGAATTATAAATTTTGGTTAAAATTGCAGCCTCAATAGCCGAAATATCATTTTTAGAAAGCTCGCGTGTTGCATATTTTTGTGCCGAGCGATAAATTGTATTAATTTTTTGCAATAAATCAAGAATCTTTTCTTCCATAAAATAAGTATACCAAATATTGTTGACTTTTACAACAATATTTTATACAATAGAGTAATCATTGACAAATACAACTATTTTATTAGGAGGAAGATGAAGAAATATTTTAGAAAAATAAAGCAAAATCGTGTGCTTCTAGCCACTTTATTTATAGTAAGTTTTATTCCTGTTATTTATGCTGGAACTTTTTTGGCATCAATCTGGGATCCTTATTCAAAAATCGAAAATCTAAAGATATCAGTAGTAAACGAAGATGAACCTGTCATTTTTAATGGTCAAAATATTGAACTTGGCAACAAAATTAGTGACAATCTTAAGCAATCAAGAACTTTAAACTGGCAGTTTACGGATTTAAAAACAGCTGAGAAAGATTTGACTGATGGCGATACTTTCATGATTGTATATATTCCAAAAGATTTTTCGAAAAATTCAGTTAGTTTTTTGGGAGAAAATCCACAAAAAGTGAATATTTCATTTAAGACAAATGTTTCAAAAAGTAAATCTGGCGAAGTGATTTCAACCAACGCCGCACAAAAACTGAGCGAACAGGTTCGAGTGAAAATTAGTGAAAACTACAGTAAGATTTTACTCTCTCAACTTTCAAATGTTCAAAATGGTTTTTCGAAAGCAGCGAACGGTTCAGAACAAATCTCAAACGGGATTGGTAGTTTAGAGAATGGTTTAAATTCGGCAAATTCTGGAGTTATAAAACTAAAAAATGGCGCAGAAAAATTAAATTCAGCAAACCAGAAAATGGCCGAAGCGAGCGATAAACTTGCTTTTAGTGCAACTGAAATTTCAAACAAAACCAATCTCTTAAGCCAAAATAGCGAAAACTTACAAAAGGGATTACAAGATTTTTCAGCCAAAAGTGAAGAATTTTCGAATGGTTTAAGCACACTAAACTCTGCAATAAGCGACAATTCTGACGCAAAAAATCAAAGTGAACACTTATCGGAATTAAATCAAAAAGTGGAAGAAATGCGTATTTTAGCTGAACAAACTAGTGATCAGAATATTAAAGATTTTGCCAATAAACTGGCGGATTCAGTAAAGAATATTACCGCTGATGTCCAAAAAAATGCTAAAAAATCGCAAAACTTACAAACGCAATTTTCGCAAAAAATTGTTCCAGCCGCACAAAGCTTGGCGCAAAATTCACGCAAAATACAAAATTCGCATAATTTAATTCTAGCGGGCGAAAAACAGCTTTCAACCGGAGTTGCAACTTTCTCAACAAAAATGAACGAACTCAAAACTAATGAACAAAAAATCACTGAAAGTACAGCTCAACTTTTGGGCGGAATTAACACTTTAAATTCAGGAATAAACACACTAAATTCCGGCGCTGCAAAACTACAAGATGGTTCAAATCTATTGACTTCGCAACTTTCATCCGGCGCAGAAAAACTTTCGAAAATCAATTTCTCAGATGAGTCTGCTAAAAATATCGCAACACCTGTTAAAAGTGAAATTTCAAATAATTCTGGAGATGCAACATACGGAAAAGCAATGGCTCCATATTTCATCGCATTAGGTTTGTTTGTTGGGGCGATTTCGTTTAATATTGCGTTTCCAATCCAAAATAAGCCAAAAAAGAATCGTTCAGCATTTAAATGGTGGCTTTCAAGGGTAGGGATTATGGCTGGCTTTGCTGGAGCTGAAACTTTAGTTCTCACAATTATTTTTAGTGGGATATTCAATATTTCGCCTGCGGATATAAATTCTTTTGTTTTGAATTCTTATGTTTCGGCATTTTCATTCCTTTTGATTGTTCATGCATTAATGTTTGCTTTCGGCAGAGTTGGTCAGTTCGCCTCAATAGTTTTCATGATTTTACAGCTTGCAAGTAGCGGAGGAATGTTCCCAATTGTAACAACACCTCAAATTTTCCAAAACATGGCGCCATTTATGCCACTTTACTATTCACTAACAGCTTTCAGGCAAGCAATATTAGGCGGATTGTCTCAACCAATTTTCGAAAGCTCCATCTTTAGTTTAATTATTTTTGGTTTAATTTTCAGTATTATAAGCTTATTGGCATATTATGTTAAAATGAGCTCTAACGAAAACAAAACTCTTTCTAGTAATAAAATTTAGTTTTGACTTTTTCTCAAAAAATTGTTATAATTAAAAGGTTAATAATCAATGTTGGGAGGCGCAAGCCGTTATTACCACAGAAAGGATAAGAAAATGGCAAAGAAAAAAGCCGATCTTATAGAAGAAGCTAAAGCTCTTGGGCTTGAAGTTTCTGAAAAAATGACAATCGCTCAAATTAACGAAGCAATCAAAGGTGTTAAAGCTGCTGAGATCGCAGAAGAAATTGTTGAAGCGGTTGAAACTATAGAAGCATTAGAAGAAGTTGTCGAAGAAATTGCTGAAGAAAAATTCGCAAAAAGCGGAAAACGAAGCAAAAAACACGCCGAGGAAGTTGCTGAAAAAGAAGCAAAAGAAGCTCGAAAAGCTGCTGGTGACACAACTCCACTTGATGGTTCTGAAGCAGTTGTTAAAAAAGGTCCAAAACCAATTACACGACCACGAATTGAACGACGAGGTAAAAAATACCAAGAAGCTGCTAAAAAAGTTGAAAAAGATACTGTTTACAACCTAAACGAAGCTCTTAAACTTGCAACAGAAACTAACCCAGCTAAATTTGACGCTTCAGTTGAAATTCACGCTCGACTCGGTGTTGACCCACGACAAGCTGACCAAAATATTCGTTCAACAGTTATTCTACCAAACGGAACAGGTAAAGATGTGAAAGTTGCTGTGTTTGCTCCAGAAAATGAGCACAAAACTGCAAAAGATGCTGGCGCAAATATTGTTGGTGATGAAGAATTCCTAAAACAACTTGACAAAGAAGAATTGAATTTCGATGTTCTTATCGCAACTCCAGCATATATGCCAAAACTTGGTAAATATGCACGACTTCTTGGTCCACGCGGACTAATGCCAAATCCAAAAGCTGGAACTGTTGCCGCTGACGTGGCAAAAGCCGTTTCTGAAGCTAAAGCCGGTAAGGTTGAATACCGCGTAGACAAGCAAGCAATCGTTCACCTTTCAATTGGTAAAGTTTCATTCGGAGCAGAAAAACTTGAAGAAAATGCAAAAGCATTCTTTGATAGTCTTGCTTCACAAAAGCCATCTTCAATCAAAGGTGCTTACGTGAAAAGCGTTTCAATCGCAACCTCACAAGGTCCAAGCATTAAAACCGAAAATCCAATTGCTTAATTTTAAGCCTTTCGAAAAGCTCGCCCGTTCGGCGGGTTTTTCTTTTTGATTTCGAAAGCTAAATCTGATATAATAGTTTCAATATGCTAAAATTCTACAATACGCCAAATCGAAAACTTGAAGAATTTCACCCAATAAACCCAAAAAATGTTAAAATTTACACTTGTGGGCCAACAGTTTACGCCAGCCCACACATTGGCAACTGGGTAGCATTTATCTATTGGGATATTCTAGTTCGAACTTTGCGTTTAAACGGCTATAATGTTACTCGCACGATGAATATTACTGATGTTGGACATTTAGTTAGCGATGAAGATGATGGCGAAGACAAGCTAGAAAAAGGCGCAAGGCGAGAAGGAAAAACAGCTTGGGAAGTTGCTGAATTTTATACGGCAGAATTTTTGAATGGAATGCGAGAACTCCATTTAGTTAAACCCGAGAATCTTTCAAAAGCTACCGATTTTATTCCTGAACAAATTAAAATTATTGAAGAACTTTCAAAAAAAGGTTTTACCTATGAGACCAGTGATGGAATTTATTTCGATACAGCAAAATTCCCTCGTTACGCCAATTTTGCACATCTTGATTTAGATAATTTAAAAGCTGGCGCACGCGTAAATTTCAACCCTGAGAAGCGAAATTTAAGCGATTTTGCACTTTGGAAATGGTCGCCAGAAGACCAAAAACGCGACATGGAATGGGAATTTTATGGAAGGATGGGTTTCCCTGGTTGGCATCTGGAATGCTCGGCTATTGCGATTAATACTTTAGGTGAAACGATCGATATTCACACTGGCGGAATTGACCATATCCCAGTTCATCACACAGACGAGATTGCTCAAAGTGAAACCTTCACAGGCAAGACTTTTTCGAATTATTGGCTGCATTGCAATCATATGAAAAGTGAAGGGCAGAAAATTTCGAAATCACTTGGTAATGGCTTTAACCTTGAAGAACTGAAATCTCGCGGATTTTCGCCAATAGATTTTAAAATGTTTGTTTTACAAAGCCAATATCAAACCGAAAGCAACTTTAATTTTGAAAGCCTGCAAGCAGCTAAGAATCGGCTCAAGAATTGGCAGAATATTGCAAATATGCGTTGGCAAATTAAAGGAAGCGAAGGGGAAATTCCAAGCCTTGCTGCTAAAAATGCAATTCTTGAAGAAATTAATGAAAATCTCGACACGCCAAAAGCTTTAGCAAAAATTGATGAAGTTTTTAGTGAAATAATTAAAGCAAACCCTGAAAAACTAAATCACCAAAATCTAATTGAACTTTTAGAATTTATAGACGATCTTTTGGGGCTAAATCTGCTTGGTTCAACGCCAGATATTCCAGACGAAATTAAACAGAAGATTATCGAAAGAAATGCCGCTCGTACTGAAAAAGATTGGGTGAAAAGTGACAAAATTCGCGATGAATTGCTTTCGAAAAATATTGTTTTACGAGATACGCCGAAAAAGAGTTTTTGGGAATATAACTAATAAAATCAGCCTTCGAATTTGAGGCTGATTTTATTAGTTATTTTTAATTGCCAATTTTCTTAAGAAGTTCAACAAATTTTTCCGAGTTTTCTTCACGCGTACGGCGTTTTCGAGATTTCAATTGTTCTTGAACAAGAATTTTTATACAAGCCGCTAAAGGAATTGCAAGGAGCGCCCCAAGTAGACCAAAAGCGTAAACACCAATTGTAAGTGCAACAAAAATTATTAGTGCCGAGAGCTGATTATTTCGAGCTTGAATCATTGGGGAGATTACATTATTCTCAACTTGTTGATAAATTAAGAAGTAAATTAGGAAGAACAATCCCGCAGTCGGGGCATTTAGTCCTAAAATAACGGCAGAAAGTAACCCAGCAATTGTAGCGCCAACCATAGGAATCATTCCGAAAATGAAGAGTAAAACTGCAATTGGTGGAACTAAAGCGATTGGTAATCCAAAAATTAATGCTAAAATCGCCGTTGCAATCGAACCGCAAGTTGCACTAATTGAACAAATTGTAACAATGCTCGAAACATAGCCTGAAACTGTTCCATACATTCGTGAAAGAATTCTGCGGTGATCTTTTTCGAGCGTTTTATCGGTATAAAAAACTTTAAAGATTTTATCTATTAAGTCTGGTCCTTCAACGAGCATTAGAAACGCCATCGCAAGAATCATAAACAGAGAAATAAGCCAACCAACAATTGATGCAATACTTCCGAAGAAGAAGTCACCTAGCTTTGAAACCGAAGAATTAATTGATCGCGTAATTGAATCAACTGCTTGCGAAATCATTCCTTCAAGATGGTTTTCAACAATAAATCTGCGGATTCCAGATTCCTCGCCGGTATAATTTTTCACAATTTGCGGTAAATCTTTCGAAAAATGTTTAACTTGGTCAGCGATAATCGGCGTAAGAAGTGAAATTAACGCACCCAAAATTAGAACAATTGTAAGATATGCAACTGCAGTCGCCGCTACGCGGTTTTTATTTGAACCGGGTAAAATTTTTGTAATTCTTGCTACTGGATCATTTAGAGCAAGGGCCAAAAAGGCCGCAATTATTATCATAATTAGAACGTCTTTTGCAACCCAAATTAATCCTGCAAAAATAATAAAACCAAAAATCACCAGCCAAAAGCGAATTAGTGTTTTTGTATCGATTTCAATTTTAACTTTCATAAAAATAATTATATCATATTTTTTAAGTTTTCGAAAGTTAGTTTTTGTGTTATACTATTATCTATGAAAAGTGAATTTTGGAATAAAATTATTGAATCAACTGGCGAAGAAAACGGTAAAAAACTACCATTTTTCTCGTTAGCGCCAATGGAAGCTGTGACTGATGTAGTTTTTCGACATGTAGTTTCAAAAGCGGCACGACCTGATATTTTTTATACCGAATTCACTAATTCTTCAAGTTTCGCCAGCCCAAAAGGAATCCATAGTACACGCGGGCGACTAACTTTCACACCAGATGAGCAACCAATTATTGCTCAAATTTGGGGCTCACGACCAGACGATATTAAATTTATGTGCGAAAAACTGCCAGAGCTTGGCTATCAAGCGATTGATATCAATATGGGTTGCCCAGATAAAGCCGTAATTAAAAGTGGTGGCGGAAGTGATTTGATTCGAAACCCTGAGCTTGCCGCTAAAATCATCAAAAACGCAAAAGCTAGCGGTTTGCCAATTTCGGTAAAAACGCGACTTGGTTTTTCTAAAGTGGTGGAGTGGAGAGGTTGGCTCAATTTTTTACTTGAACAAGAAATTTCAGTTTTAACTATTCATCTCCGAACGAAGAAAGAAATGAGTAAAGTTCCAGCACATTTCGAATTGATTCCTGAAATATTAGCACTACGCGATGAAATTGCACCAGAAACCCTAATTCAAATTAATGGCGACATTAAAACTCGCGAGCAAGGATTGGAACTTTGGCGAAAATTCCCAAAAATTGATGGAATTATGATCGGCCGTGGCGTTTTCGAAAATCCATTTTGTTTTGAAAAAAATCCGCCAGAAACTGCTCGAACTTCAAGCGATTATTTAGACCTGCTCGAACTTCAGCTTGATTTATTCGAAAAATATTCTCGAGAGCTTGAAAAACGCCGTTTTGAGCCTTTAAAGCGATTTTTTAAAATTTATGTGCGAGAATTTGCTGGCGCGAGTGAACTTCGGGCAAAACTAATGGAAACTAAAACTGTTAGTGAAGTTCGTGAAATTTTAAAGGATTTTAGAAATGCCACGCAAAAATAATAAACAGAAAGTGAAGTTTGAACGTTTCGAAATGCAGCTTTCAAGCTCAAAAAAGAAGAGATATACTTCAAAGTTCGAAGCCGAAAAAGCTGCGGATTATTTGATGACAATGGATGTTTCACTTGAACTTAAAGTTTATCAAGATTTAGATGGTGGCTGGTATTTAACCAAGAAAATTTAATATTTTGTAAATTTTAATGATTTTTTAAGCTTTTTATGCTAAACTATATTTATGGATAAAAAAGTTATTGTTTACTCAACAAGCTGGTGCGGATTTTGCTCAGCTGAAAAAGACTGGCTTGAACACAACGGTGTAAAATTTGAAGCTAAAGATATTGAAGAAGATGCTGAAGCTCGCGATGAGCTCCTTGCAAAAATGGGCGGGGAATTCCGTGGTGTGCCAGTAACAGATATAAATGGCGAAATTGTACTCGGTTTTGATCGCGCAAAGCTTTCGAAATTACTTGATATTAAACGATTTTAACTGAAAAAAATTGTAGCGAATGATTGAACTTTCGCTACTTTTTATTTTTAATATTCACTGAAAAACTCATATCATTATAAAGTAAAAAAGATTCAGAAGATTTTTCAGAAAGCATAAACTAAAGTAATAGCTACTTCTACTTTTAATTTCCGCGAATTTCTACAGTCTGAAAATCCTTTTCGGTAGATTTCATTACTTTTCGAAAATAATCATCATGGCTCACAAAAATAATCGCGCCCGAATAATTCTTCAAAGCCCGTTCGAGCTCTTCAATACTTGGTAGATCCAAATGCGAAGTTGGCTCATCTAAAATCAAAATTTGCGGCTCATTCGAAAGCATTTTAATCAGCTGAAAACGTGCCTTTTGTCCACCAGAAAGCTCGCGAATAGGCGTTTCGAAATCTTCAGTAGAAAAGAGATATTGGTGCAAAATTCGGTAAATTTTTTCCTCCGTGATTGAAATATTTTGGTCAAGGTAGATTTTTTCAATTGCATCTTTTAGATTCATTTCGAAAAATTCAGAACCAATTTCTTGGCTATAAATTCCAACTCTCGCGGATTCATCAAGAAAAATCTTACCATCGTAGATTTCCGCTTTTTCATTTTCTGCGCCAAAAATCGTTTTAATTAAGCTGGTTTTTCCAACACCATTTCGACCAAAAATCTCTAAAATACCACCAACTTTTAAATCAAAATTTACATTTTCAAAAAGAATTTTTGCGCCATTTTTATTTTCAAGCGCGTCTTCAAGCGAACCATAGCCGAGCGCAAGATTTTCTGCCCACACCAAACTTCGCACCGAACGCGTTTCTTCATTTTTAATACCAATTTTAACATTTTTGGCCTTAAATTTTTGATAAGATTTCGCCGCCTTAAAATCTAGGTTTTCAACATTTGCTTGATCAATCCAAAAACTTGGTTTTTTAATCAGCTCCAGATCCGCGAGCTCTTCGCGCGATTTATTTTCGAGCCGCTTAAACCGTTGAATTGTACTCGGATCACGAGCCTTTTCCTTCATCCGTTGATATTCACGAACTTTATCTTTCAAATTCGCAATTCGGCGCTGAATACTTTCAAAATCTTGAATTTGATTAGTCGTCGAAAACATATTCGCCCGCAAATAATCGTCATAATTTCCTTTAAAAATATAAGTTTTACCGTCACGAATTTCGATGATTCTATCAACTCTCGAAAGCACATCACGGTCGTGCGTAATCACTAAAACCGCTTCGTTAGAATTATTCATCCAGTTTAAAAAACGATTTTTGGCGTGCGAATCCATAAAGTTAGTCGGCTCATCAACAAGCGCCAAATCAGTTTTCGAATGGATAATTTTAATCGTATCAACTAAGCGCTTCTGACCGCCCGAAAGTGTTTTCATTTGCCGATTCTCAAAACCACCGAGGCCAAAATCGCGAAGTTCGGCTTTAATTTTATCTTCAATAAAGTGGAAATTTTTCTCTTGAAAGCGATTTAGAGCATCAGTGTATTTTTCGATCAGCTCCATATTTTCGCCCATTTTTTCAGGAAGTTCACGCAAAAGTTTCGAAAGATGAGCATATTCCGGCAGATCATTCAAAATAAAATTTAGCACGGTCTGTTCACCAACACTGGAATATTCCTGTTGCGTACTGGCAATGACTGAACCTTTTCGAAAAATCACTTTACCTGAAAAATCTTGGTCTCGGCCAAGCAGAACCGAGAAGAGCGTTGACTTACCAATTCCATTTCGCCCAATTAAACCAACTTTTTCGCCTTCATCGATGCTAAATTTTACGTTCTGAAGAAGCTGTTTGTTGCCAAAAGATTTTTCAGTAATTTCTACACTAAGAATCATATTATTTCTTTAATTTTCGCGAGAGTTTTTCGAACCAATTTCGTGGTTCTTGTTTTTTCTTTTCGATCACAAAATTATAAATTTCTTCAAATTTTGAAATTGTAAAATTCAAATCGTGTTTTTTAATAATTTCAAGTCCAGTTTTTGAAAAATCTGCCGCAAGCTTTCTATCGTTTAAAATTTTTAAAATGCTTCCAGCAATTTGTTCAACATTATCAGTTTCACACAAAAATCCATTCACGCCATCTTGGCAAATTTCTTTAACCGCACCAACATCAACACCAATCACGGGTTTACCGCAGGCCGCAGCCTCAAGAAAAACAATTCCTTGAGTTTCAGTTGGGCTGGCTGACACAAACACGCTAGCTGCACGGTGAAAATTCACTAAATCTTCACCAAGTTGCGTGCCCATGAAGCGAACATTTTCTGAAATTCCTAATTTATAAACCAAATTCTCAAGATTCGGGCGATCAGTGCCGTCGCCAACAATAATTAGCTGGGCTTTTTTGTTATTTTTTAACACTTCATTAAACGCTAAAATCAATGTTGAAATGTGCTTTTCAGCATCAACACGACCAATATTCATTACAATTGGTGAGTTTTGTGGCAAATTAAATTTTTCAAAAAATTCTTTTGGCGGTTTTTCAGGAGTAAATCGGCTTAAATCAATACCATTTGAAACAGCTTCAATCGGCATTTTGGCTTTTTCTGGATTTCGAAAATGCCTTTCAATTGCTTGCTGAGTTGGCATCGTAGCATAGTCTGCTTGAAGCGCAAAGCGTTTGGTATAAAGCAAAACTGTGCGATTGATAATCGGCGATAGCGGCGCAAGCATCTTTAAATTATCAAATAGATTCTCAGGGCTAGAATGATTAGTGATTACCACTGGAATATTATGTTTTCGTGAAAAATCAATCATCGCCTGACCCACAAAAAGTTGCAATTGAATATGTGAAACATCTGGCATAAAATTATTTTCTTTGCAAAATTTGCGGATTTCACGGATTGGCAAAAGTGAAAGTCGATAACCATTATGAAGATAAATTCGCGGAATAGTAATTCGGCCACCAGCAATTTTGCGTGGCTCAGGAAGAGTTTCAGTTTGATTTGGGTAAAAGGGGAAGTTGGTCGAGCTTAAACGAACTACGCGGTAGCCGTCGATTTCTTCGATATAATATTCACCAGTCTGGCTTGGAGCAAAAACAACAACTTCGTGGCCACGAGCTGTCATTTGTTCGGCTAAATTTTTCGAAAAGACCGAAATTCCGTTAATCATCGGCCAGAATAAATCAGATGCAATTGCAATTTTCATAAGCTTGATTATATCAGATTTCGCAGCAGATTTCAAACCAAATTAGTTATGCTTAAAAATTCAAAACAACTTTTAATCGTTTCTAGTTAGGTGTGTGGAAGTATTGCAATTAACTTATATTTTTATTTTTAATTAAATTTATAAAAAATCTGAAATTCTGCCAAATTATTAATTTTAAAATTTGCAGAAAAACTTTGAAAGTGTTAAAATAAATTAAGCTTATGAAGAATTTAGTAATCGTAGAGAGCCCCGCCAAGGCTAAAACTATCGAAAAATATCTCGGCAAAGATTTCACAGTGATGTCCAGCGTTGGGCATATTCGCCAGATTGCCAAGAAAAATAAAGACGGCGGGCGACCAATCGAAACAAATAATAAATATAAAATCACTTTTGAAGTTGACCCAGGCAAGAAAAAAGTAGTCAGTGAACTCAGGAAAGCCGTTAAGGCTGCTAAAGAAGTTTGGCTTGCAACCGATGAAGACCGCGAAGGAGAAGCGATTGCGTGGCACCTTTGCGAGGTTTTAAAATTAAATCCAAAAACTACCAAGCGAATTGTTTTTCACGAAATTACTAAAAATGCAATTGAAGAGGCAATTAAAAATCCACGAAAAATTGACATGAAAATGGTCGAAGCTCAACAAACTCGCCAAACTTTAGACTGGCTAGTTGGTTTTGATCTGAGTCCTGTTGTGTGGAGAAAAGTTCCTGGCGGCAAAAGTGCTGGCCGCGTGCAGAGCCCAGCAGTTAGATTACTCGTGGAGCGAGAGCGCGAAATTGAAAAATTTGGCGCAAAAAGTTCGTTCAAAATTACTGGGGAGTTTTTTGTTCCGAGCTCAGGTGAAATCTTAAAAGCTGAGCTTAATAAAAAATTCGAAAGTGAAAAAGCTGCCACTGATTTCCTTGAAAGCTTAAAAAATGCGAATTTTAAAGTGGCAAATATTTCAAAAACTCCCGGAACTCGCAACCCAAGTGCGCCTTTTACCACTTCAACCCTTCAGCAAGAAGCTAACGCACGGATTGGATTTTCAGCCAAAAGTACAATGGCTGCCGCACAAAAGCTCTATCAATCTGGAAAAATTACCTACATGCGAACCGATAGTGTAAATTTGAGTGGATTTGCAATTAAATCTAGTGAAGAATTTATTAAGAAAACTTTCGGTGAAAAATATCACAAAGCACGCATTTTTGCCACGAAATCGGCCGCAGCGCAAGAAGCGCACGAAGCAATTCGGCCAACCGTAATAGCAAATGAAAAAGTTTCAACCAGCCAAGATCTACAAAAGATTTATACGCTGATTCGAAACCGAACACTTGCTAGCCAAATGACACCAGCGCAAATCGAAAAAACCACTATCAAAATTGAAATTTATGGTCAAGAAAATTATTTTGAAGCTAAAGGTGAAGTGGTTGTTTTTGACGGATTTTTAAAAGTTTATTCAAACGGAAAGAAAGATGAATTCTTACCAGAGCTTACAAGTGGTGATAGTTTGAATTTTAATGAAATCATCGCAAAAGAAGTTTTTTCACGACCACCGGCACGCTACAGTGAAGGTTCTCTTGTTAAAAAACTCGAAGATTTAGGAATCGGCCGCCCATCAACATATGCTACGATTCTGGATACGATTCAGGCTCGTGGTTACGCTCTGAAAGGTGAAGGCGAAGGAAATCCACGCGATGTGATTCAAATTTCACTTTCGAAAAACAAAATTAACCGCAAAGTTGTTCAAGAAAAAACCGGTTCAACCAAAGGAAAACTGCTTCCAACTGCTAGCGGCGAGGTTTTAAGTGATTTCCTAAACGATTATTTTAATCAAGTTGTTGATTATGGTTGGACAGCAAACCTCGAGAATGACTTCGATAAAATTGCTTTAGGCGAGGAAGATCGTCTTGAAGTACTTGACGATTTCTATAAACCATTTCATAAATTAATTATGGATTCAGGCGAAATTGATCGTAACACTGTAGCACCCGCCCGTGAAATTGGAGTCGATCCAAAAACTGGGCGAAAAGTTTTTGCACGATTTGGTCGTTTTGGTCCGATGATTCAGCTTGGCGACAATAAAGTTGAGGGCGAAGAAGTTAAATTTGCACCAATGCCAGCTGGCGAAAAAATCGAGACCGTCTCGCTCGAAAGTGCTTTAAAAATGTTCCTTTTGCCACGAAAAGTTGGTAAAACTACCAACGGTAAAGAAATTACAGCCAATATTGGCCAATATGGCCCATATATTAAAATTGAAAATACTTTTGTGAGTATTAAGCCAATGTCTCCTTTCGAAATTACCGAAACTGAAGCACAGATGCTTTATGAAGAAAAACTAAAGGCTGATGAAAAGCGGATTTTAAAGAAATTCGAAAACGGAATTACAATTTCTCGCGGTGGATTCGGAAGAAAATATATTACCGATAACAAAATTAAAGCAATTCTGCCAAAAGATTTAGACATTGAGAAAATTACCGATAAACAAGCTAGTGAATTAATTGAAGTTGCAAAATCTCAAAAATCTGGTAAAAAATCAACCGTCAAAAAGATAGCGAAACAAAAAACAGCTTCAAAAACAACCAAGAAAGCTGTTTCAAAAACTACAAAATCAAAAAAATAGCATTTAATATTTCAACTATAAACACAAGCATAATGACATAAAATTTTAAAAAATAAATTTTTATGTCATTTTTTGTTGTTTTTTACAATTTTGTGGTATAATATAAATAAAGAAGAGATAAATGGTATTGACAATACTCAAGTGTTATTGAAAAATAATACTTGGTTTTTATAAAGTATTAATTTTAATCAAGGAAATTATGGAACAAGAAACTCAGACTCAGAATGAAAAAATCCAGTTGATTCAAACGGTTATTTCGAATGCTTTACAAGTTATTGACCAACCGCGAGAACGTGAAATTATCAACCGCCGCTTTGGGCTCGGCGAGAAAAAAGAAACTCTCGAACAAATTGGCGAAAGGCTTGATATTACTCGTGAGCGAGTTCGTCAACTCGAAAAAGCCGCACTCATTAGATTAAAAATTGCTGCAGAAAAGGGAAGTATCGAACATCTTGCTGAAATCGAAAAAACTATAATTCGAAATCTTGCTGAAGTTGGGAGAATTTCGAAAACTAAAAACCTTGTTGAAAAAACTATTGAATCTGAGTCGAGCGATCAGCAAATTTTTAACTTTTTATTTATTGCTGAAATTAGTTCAAAATTAGTTTTAGTCCAAGAAAACGATAAATACAACAGCGCAATCGCTAACGCAGAATATGGTGATGAACGAAAGATTAAAAAATCAATCGATGAAATTGTCAATATCATCAAAAAGAATAAAAGTCCAGTGACCTTAGAGCAGCTAGACGAGCAATTAAGCTATGAACATCCAAGCCAAATTAGCGCAATCGCCAGTGTTTCAAAATTACTTGCAACCTTAAACGGGCTTTGGGGTCTTGAAAAATGGCCAGCGGTGAATCCAAAAAATATTCGTGACAAAATTTTTGTGATTTTAGAAAGCCAAAAAAAGCCAATGCATTTCTCAGAAATTGCTGAAGAAATTCGAAAGAGTGACTTTAGCCGAAAAGCGGTTACAACTCAGGCAATTCATAACGAACTAATTAAAGATAAACGTTTTGTTTTGATTGGCCGTGGAATTTATGCACTCGACACTTGGGGTTTCAAACGTGGAACTGTGGCCGATATAATTACGGCGGTTCTTAAGGAGGCGGGCGAACCACTTTACCGAGATGAAATTGTAAAACGCGTGCTTGAAAAACGCAAAGTTAAAGAGACAACCGTTTTATTAAACCTTCAAAGCAAAAAAGAGTTCAAGCGCGTAGCAAAAGCAACTTACACTTTAGCTGAACTCGCCTAAAAACTAAAATTCGCTCAAAAATTTGGGCGGATTTTATTTTCGAAAAACCAAAAAGCATAACCACTATCTTGATTTTTTTGCAGTTTTATGCTATTATTTAAACACTATGACGGCATTTTTTTCAATCTTATTTAACCCTTTAGTTTGGCTAACAATCGTGGCGATTTTAGCTTTTCTAACTTGGCAAAATTATAAAAAAATCGATAAATTAACCGTAATGAATACCGACAGCGTTCTTTTAGCGTTGGAAATTCCAAAAACTAATGATAAATCTGAGCTTGCCGCCGAGCAACTCCTTGCCAGTTTGCACGGAATTTTGCGAGACCCAACCGAGCTTAAAAATAATAATGGCGTTCAGGAACATTTAAGTTTTGAAATTGTATCTGTTAATGGCGCAATTCGGTTTTATGTTTGGATGCCGAGAACTTTACAAAGTTTTGTGGAAGGGCAGATTTATTCACAATATCCAACAGTTCAAATTTATGAAGCAAAAGAAGATTACGCAGAGAATCTCGAAAATAAACACGTAATTTATTCAACTGAAATCGACTTGATTGAAAACGAAGCCTTGCCAATTAAAACTTTTGACGGTTTCGAAGTTGATCCACTTGCGGGAATTACTGGAACACTCGCAAAATTAGACGGAACAAATGATCAACTTTGGATTCAAGTTTTAGCACGACCTGTTGCAGATGATTGGCATAAAAAATCAGATGAATGGGTGAAGAAAGTTAAGTCTGGTAAAAAAGCTTTCAAAATTGATTGGAAATATATTTTGCGAATTCTAGAAGCGCTTTGGACACCACCAGAGGGTTCAGAAAATGCTAAAAAAGAACCGTCTGACCGCGATAAAACTCGTATTTCGAAAGCTGAAGAAAAGGCCACAAAACTTGGTTATCAAGTTAAAATTCGTTTGGCATATTTAGGGGAAGATGAAGATACTGCACGGCTTCAAATTCAAGCTCTAACTGGAACTTTCAAACAGTTTAATAGTACAAATTTAAATGGTTTTAAGGCTTCGAATTCTTCACTCGATAAAGATAAAATTCGAGATTTTCAATCGCGAATATTCTTTGATGACGGCTTTATTTTAAATATTCAAGAGCTCGCCAGCATTTGGCATTTACCGCACACAAACGTGGAAACTCCAAACATTGTTTGGGCTTCAAGCAAAACTGCCGAACCGCCTTCGAAATTACCAATAATTACTGGCGACCGCGCACATGATGAAAATATTTCAGCTTTTGGTTTAACAAACTTTCGCGGAATTAACCACCAATTTGGAATGCTTCGCCGCGACCGTTCGCGACACCTTTATATTATTGGTCAAACAGGAACCGGTAAATCTGGATCGCTTGAGCTTTTGGCACTTTCGGATATTTTTCATGGGGAAGGATATGCAATTATCGACCCACACGGCGATTTTGCGCAAAACAACATGCGATTCATTCCTGAGCATCGTCTTAATGATGTAATTTACTTTAATCCTGCCGACACAGAATTTCCACTTGGCTTCAATCCGCTCGAAGTAACTGATCCGAGTCGAAAATCAAACATTTCTTCCGAGGTTATCGGTGTTTTGAAGCGTATGTTTGGTGATTCTTGGGGTCCTCGCCTTGAATATATCTTGCGTTTTACACTTCTGGCACTTCTTGATCGCCCAGAAACTACAATGCTTGATATTTCAAGAATGCTAACAGATGGCGATTTTCGAAAAGAGACTTTAACTTATTGTAAAGATGACTCCGTACTTCAATTCTGGAAAAAGGAATTTGGTCAATGGGGTGAAAAACAGGTGAATGAAGCTATTGCACCAATTTTAAATAAGGTTGGGGCTTTCACAGCAAACCCAATTATTCGAAATATCATTGGTCAGCCAAAATCGACCTTTAATATTCGCGAGATTATGGATGAAGGCAAAATCTTGGTTGTAAATCTTTCGAAAGGCTTGATTGGTGAAGATAACGCCTCGGTACTTGGTTCTTTCTTAGTGACAAAAATTCAGCTTGCCGCCCAATCGCGCGCAGATATTGAACGGCTTGAAGATCGCCGACCGTTTCATCTTTATGTTGATGAATTTCAAAACTTTGCTACCGATTCTTTTGCCGTAATTCTTTCAGAAATTCGAAAATACGGCTTAACTTTAACCGTTGCTAATCAATATGTTTCACAAATGACCGACAGCGTTAAAAATGCGGTTTTTGGAAATGTTGGATCAATCATTTCGTTCCGTGTTTCGGTTGAAGACGCTCCAGTTTTGGCCGAGCAGTTTAAGCCACAATTCGATGCTTCAGATTTAATGAGCTTAAATAACCGCCATTTTGTAATGACGATGATTATCAACGGCGAAAAATCAACACCATTTAGTGCGACAACTCTAACTTTGCCAAAACCTTTTAATGATTTGAGCGCGAAGATTATTGAAAATACGCGCCGAAATTATAGTACGCCACGAGCCGTCATCGAACAACGCATCCGCGATATTCTAGTGCCACCAAAAGAACTAATGACAAAGGCTTGGGCGGAACGAAATGGGGTAGAATTTTCGAAAAAGGTCGCGGAAAATGTTTTTGCGCCAGTTAAAAATCAAGGAATTTCGAACCAAAAATCCCAGAACATAAAACCAACAGCAAAACCACAAAATTTTACACCAATTCAACCAATGTTTGAAGCAAAAAAAATTGATTTTTCGAAAACACCGATCGATCCAAGAAAGATCAGTCCAAATTCTGCTGAACAAAAAGAACCAAGTTTAGGCCTTAAGGATCTTTCGAAAGCTTTTGCTGAAAAAGGAATTGAAATTCCGCAAGTAAAAAAACGCCGCAAACCGCGTTCGCGAAATTTAAAACCGCAAACTCGAGAAACTCAAAATACGAATAATCTTAAAATTGAGCATTAGAATTTGACAGCGAAGATTATGATTGGTAGAATTAAATAGTTACAGGAAAGGAATTTAATGAACAAAAGTAATTTAATAGAAGTTAAGAATCTCGTCAAAGTTTATCGCGACGGCAATACATATTTTAAAGCACTAAATGGCGTTTCTTTTAGCATCCAAAAAGGTGAAAGTGTTGCAATTATTGGTAAATCTGGTAGCGGAAAATCGACACTTATGCACCTTTTAGCAGCGCTCGACAAACCAAATGAGGGTGAAATTTTAATTAATGGCCAAAATATTGCTAAAATGAAAAAACGCGAATTGAATAAACTTCGAAACCAAACTTTTGGCTTTGTTTTTCAACAATTCTTCATGAATCCAAAAGACACGGTTTTACAAAATGTGATTCTACCGCTTAAAATTGCCGGAGTTGGTTCAAGAAAGCGCAAAGAAATTGCTCTAAAAGCTCTCGAATCTGTTGAGCTAACCGACAAAGCTAAAAATAAAGCTTCTAATCTTTCTGGTGGTCAAAAACAACGTGTCTGCGTGGCTCGCGCAATTGCAAATTCACCAGAAATTATTTTCGCCGATGAACCAACAGGAAATCTCGACTCAAAAACAAGCAAAAAAATTGAGGATTTACTTTTTGGTTTAAATAAGGAAAATGGAATTACATTAATTATTGTAACGCATGATGAATCTTTGGCGGCAAAATGCGACCACCAGATTCGAATTCAAGACGGACGAATTGTTTCAAAAGGAGAAAAATAATGAAATTTTTAGATATGGTCAAAACCTCAGCATCAAATTTATGGCGGAATAAAGGCCGAACTTTCTTGACGATTATCGCGGTTTGTATCGGCTCTTTTACCATAGCATTAACTTCTGCCGTGAATATCGGCGTGAATGATTATATCCAAAAACAGCTTTCGGTTTTTGGTGACGACTCTATAATTTATTTTAAGCCGAAGCAGGATAATGGCGTAGCTTTTGGACCTCAAGAATATAAAGAAGGTGATTCGAAAAAACCCGATTCACGGTATACACAACAAACCTTGAATTCTAAAGATCTTGAAAAGATTAACAAAATTTTAAATGTTAAAAATGCCCGCTTCTATAAAATGGCAACACCAGATTATATTCAATACAAAGACAGTAAGAAACTTACAATCACATCTGTTATAGTAGAAGTCGAAGGACAAAAATTTGACTTTGATTTCCTAGCTGGGGGTAAACCAAAAAATAAAGACGAGGTAACAATTTCTCAGGATTATCTTGAACCTCTAGGCTTTAAAAATGCCCAAGCTGCGATTGGTGAAAAAGTAACCTTTCAAGTTTCAGATTCTTTGACTGGCGAGACTAAAGCCTTTACTCAAAAAATTTCAGGCGTAACAGCTAAGAGCTTAATTCAATCAGCAATGGTGACAATTAACGAACCAGCCTTTAATGAAATTTATGACTTTCAAACAAGAAGCCTGCCAAAAGAGTCTAAAGAAAAAAGTATTTCTGCTCTAGCTCAAATTGAAGGAAAAATAACTGAAGATAAACTAAACCAAATCAAGGAAGACGCTAAAAAAGCGGGCTATTCAGCAAACACAGCTAAAGATCAAGTCGAAACTATCATGAATGTTGTAAATGGAATTACTGGATCTTTGATTGTTTTTGGAGCTATTGCACTTCTTGCGGCTAGCTTCGGAATCATTAATACACTTTACATGAGCGTGCGTGAACGGACTCGCGAAATTGGTTTAATGAAAGCAATGGGGCTTTCAAACCGAAAGATTTTCCAACTTTTCAGTATTGAAGCAATTCTGATTGGTTTAATTGGTTCAATTTTAGGAATTATACTCGCATCTTTAGCGGGAGATGCTTTAAATAGTTTTGCCTCAAAAGATTTCTTGAAAGGGCTTGAAGGATTTAATTTAACAAAGTTCACCATCAAAAATAACATAACTATAACTTTGATTATTGCGGTTGTAGCATTTTTGGCCGGAGCTTTGCCAGCACGAAGCGCCAGCAAAAAAGACCCAATCGAAGCTTTGAGATACGAATAGATGGCACGAAAACACCGTATTTCGCAAAATTTCTTGCGTTCGCCACGAATTGCACTAATGCTTGTTGGGCACAGCAATATTCGAAAGCGAGATTTTACGCTAGACATAGGTGCTGGAAGTGGTGTTTTTACTTATGCTCTTAGCAAAAAA
Organism: Candidatus Saccharimonas sp.; assembly: GCA_015256915.3. Taxonomy (NCBI): domain Bacteria; phylum Candidatus Saccharimonadota; class Candidatus Saccharimonadia; order Saccharimonadales (SeqCode); family Saccharimonadaceae (SeqCode); genus Saccharimonas (SeqCode); species Saccharimonas sp. (SeqCode). The sequence continues at coordinate 243,858 of CP076101.2, read as the reverse complement.
TCTGCACAAGTTTTAGCAATTGAATTTGACCGCGGAACTTTCAAAAAACTTCAAAATAACACTAAAAATTTAGAGAATGTTGAAGTTTTATGTGCAGATTTTTTGCACTTCAATCTTTCGAAATTACCAAAAAATTACAAAGTTTGTGCAAACATTCCTTTCCATTTAAGTTCGCCGATTATCCAAAAGCTTACAGTTGCTCAAAATTCACCAAAAAGCATTTATTTAATTTTACAAAAACAATTCACCCGCAAACTAATTGTGAGCGATAAAAATTTCACTTCTGCGCTTGGTGTAAAAACATTTCCGTTTTTTGAAAGTAAAATTAAAAAACCTCTTCAAAAATCTGATTTTACACCACCACCAGCCGTTGAAACCGTATTTTTCGAAATGAAACGGCGAGAAACTCCACTAATTTCGAAAGAAGAACAGCCAATTTTTAATGATTTTATTGAAAAAATGTTTGCCGTGCCAGAATTTTATAAAAAAAATTGCCAACCAAAATTTAAAACTAAAAAGCCAAGCGAATTGAAGGGTGAAGAGTGGTTAGAGATATGGCGTTTTTGGCAAAATTCTGATAAAATAGAATAATTATGGCACGGAAAATTAAGTTCGAAATAGCTAAATTTGATAAAATTACACCTGGCGGGCAAGCCTTAGGTACGCTTAAAAATGGAAAAAAAATCTTTGCGTGGGGAGTCTTACCAAATGAAACCGCAAAAATTCAAATTACAAAAAGTAAATCGAGTTTTATAGAGGGTTTTGCGGTTGAAATTTTCGAAAATTCGCCCGAGAGAATTGAGCCGAAAGATAAGGAGAGTTTTCTTTCAACCAGCCCATGGCAGATTTTTAACTTCGATTTCGAACAAAAAATCAAACAAGAACTAATTTTTGAAAGCTTTCACCAAGAAAAAATTGAACTCAAAAACCAAGAAGATTTTTATTCTGATGGTAAAATTTTTGAATATCGTAATAAAGTGGAGTTTTCATTTTGGTGGGAAAAATCTGAAGAAAATGAAAATGATGGCGAGCCAAGTTTAGCATTTTTTAAGCGTGGAGGAAAAGGAAAAATCCCAGTTTTTGGTACAAGTTTAGCTACATCAGAAATTAACCAAGCAGGCCAAAAAGTGCTTGCAATTTTACGAGATAGAAAAACTGCAAGTCGAGATTTGAAGACTTTATTGATTCGCGCGAACCAAAAAGGTGAAATTTCAGCCCAACTTTATGTAAAAGATGAGAGGTTTAAGCTATTTTCGAAAGAAGAAATAACTAGCCTTGGATTTAAAAATTTTGAGATTATTTTTTCAAACCCAAAATCGCCAGCCAGCGTAATAACTAAAAAGATTCAAAGCCAAAACCAAGAAAATTTACAGGATTCAGTTCTTGGCGTGAATTTTAATTATGCAACTGAGAGCTTTTTCCAGATAAACTTACCAGTTTATGAACAGGCTTTGCGCGATATGAAGAAATTCATCGATATTTCAAAACCAACAGTTGATTTATACTCTGGCGTAGGCTCAATTGGTCTCACAATTGGTGCGGGCGATTTAACTTTAGTTGAAATTAACGAACCAGCAGTCAAAGAAATGCAAAGAAATATCACAAAGCTTGGGCGAGAAAAAACTGCAAAAGCCATCTTTTCACCAAGTGAAAAAGCTTTAGACTTCATTAAAAAAGGAGCAAATTTAATTGTTGATCCACCACGAGCTGGAATGAACCGTGAAGTTTGTGAAAAGATTCTTGAGACAGAACCAGAAAGAGTGATTTATTTGAGCTGCAACCCAACAACGCAAGCACGCGATATAGCAATTCTGAGTAAAAAATATAAGATAATTTATGCCCGTGGCTATAATTTCTTTCCACGAACGCCACATATTGAAAACTTAATTATTCTAGAAATTAAAAATCAATAAAATATTTAAAGATATTGATTTTTTATCTTGCTTATGTTTTAATGGTTGCATACGTATAGGCCGTAAATAAAAATAACAATAATAATCGTTCATTAGAAAGGTGGATTTTCAGTATGAACTCAATTAATAAAAATAATAAAAAAGGTTTCACAATCATCGAAGTTGTGCTTGTGCTTGCCATTGCCGGACTTATCTTCTTGATGGTATTCCTAGCGCTACCTGCTCTACAACGAAGCCAACGAGATACGCAACGAAAGAATGACCTAAGTAAAATACTAGCAGCAGTAAATGAATATAGAGCCGCTAATAAAGGAAAGTTACCATCTAATCACGGAGAAAGAACTTTAGGAGATTTCCCAAATAAAGATAGTGGTGCAACAGGATTTATAAAAAATTATTTATTCAAAGATGGCGAGGAGATGAAGGATCCAAGCGGACGAAACTATGCAGTGTTCGACAGAACTCCACAAAAAATGGAATATGATGACTATGCAGAAGTTATAGCTATTGAATGGTCAGCAAATGGAATATGTGATCCATCACAGCCAAATGGAGTAAGAATAGAAGAAGGAAGCAATGGTAAAGTAGCCCTTCGAATAATTCTAGAAGCTGGTGGATCCTACTGCGTAAATAACTAGATATAATCTTAATAAAAAAAACAGCTTTTCGTTAAGGAAGCCGTTTTTTTATTGTGGTGTAAAATACTTCTCAGCATCCAATAGTGCTAAAACAAACTTACTATTAAGCCAATAGAATACTTTCGCAAAATTAAATAACTCCCCGAAGAGAGTTATTTAATTAAGTTTTATAGATTAAATACTAACCTTCAACGCAGTTTGCAACGCCATTTTCAGTTTTTACAGAAACAGCGATTCCATTACCAGCTACGATAGCTCCGTCTGTACCACATTTAGCGTTGTTGGAAACCTTCATTTGTCCAAGTGCAGTTGGAGCATCTGTAGCTCCAGTAGCAGTTGCAATTGTATATTGAGAGTTTGTTGAAGGATCATTAAATGTTGTTGTATTATTTGTTGTGATATATTTACTAATAAAATCAGGCTTTGGAGCTGCTCCATCCCAAGGCAATTTTCCTCGGTTGTTTGAAGTGTAGTCTGTTACTGCTGCGCGCAATCGTGAAGCATCATTCTTTCGTTGCGTATCTCGTTGGCTTCGTTGTAGAGCAGGTAGCGCTAGGAATACCATCAAGAAGATAAGTCCGGCAATGGCAAGCACAAGCACAACTTCGATGATTGTGAAACCTTTTTTATTATTTTTATTAATTGAGTTCATACTGAAAATCCACCTTTCTAATGAACGATTATTATTGTTATTTTTATTTACGGTCTGTCCGTATGCAACCATTAAAACATAAGCATAATAATTTTGCAAGCATTTTTTTGAGGATTTTTTAGTTTTCCACAATTTTAATTTATTTCATTAAAATTTTTTTGTACGAATACCTTTGAGCTGTTCGCCACGAACCAATAGAATCAGCATTAAAACAGCGAATTTCACCATCGCGAATTTCAGAAATTTCAACAAGGGCGGGGTTATAAAGCACGCGTTTTTTGTAATATCGCAGCTCTTCATCTTTTACATCGTGGCGCCCCGGAAATACTTCTAAGAATTGCACCTTAGCACGGTCATAAAAATAGTTTTCGAAACCGCTTGGCGGAAAGAAAAAAGCTGGTTTTAAGTTCATTTTTGAAAGAATATATTGAATATCGCCCAAAGTTGCACGAGCTTCAAGCGAAATAAAAGCATAAACACGACCTTTTTTGCTTTTGAAAATTGTAGCTTCGGCTGAATATCCAACCGAAAGATTACGCAAAATAACTTCTTCAATTCCAAAATTAACACCAAAATGTTTTTGCAAAAATTCTTCAAGATTTTTATCAGAATAAGCGTGATTTTTCATAAAGATATTTTAGCATATTTTCGAAAAAAATGGAAATTTAAAAGAAAATTTGCTATAATCAAAAAATGGAAATTACGGCAGGATTAAATAAAAACCAAAAAGAAGCGGTGGAGACATTAAGTGGGCCAATGCTAATTTTGGCAGGTGCGGGAAGTGGAAAAACCAAAACCTTAACGCACCGAATTGCGAATATAATTGCGCACGGAACACCGAGCGAGGCAATTTTGGCGGTAACTTTTACTAACAAAGCCGCACGTGAAATGCGAGAGCGCCTAGCTGAATTACTCGAACGTGATGCGAATGACCGTTTTTTTATGCCTTGGATGGGAACTTTTCATGGAATTTGTGTGAAGATTTTGCGGCTCAAAGGCGAGGCGATTGGCGTTGCAAATAATTTCGTAATTTATGACGAAGACGACCGCCGGAATTTAATTAAAAAAATAATGAAAGATCTGAAAATCGATGAAAAAAGCTTAAAGCCACAAAGTGTTTCAAGCGCAATTTCGAACGCTAAAAACCAGCTTTTAACGGCCGAAGAATTTTCGAATGGTGCAAATTGGGGTTTTGAACAAAAAGTGGCTGAAATTTTCTTGCGTTATGAAGAAGAACGAAACAAAGCTAACGCTTTAGATTTTGATGATTTACTTTTCGAAACGGTAAAACTACTTCAACAAAATAAAGAAGTTCGTGAATTTTGGCAAAATAAATTTAAGCATATTTTGATTGACGAGTATCAAGATACTAACGCCGCGCAATATGCAATTATTAAAATGATTGTAAATACTGATCAAAATATTTGCGTGGTCGGCGATGATTGGCAGAGTATTTATTCTTGGCGTGGGGCAGATTTTACGAATATTTTAAATTTTGAACGCGATTACAAAGGTGCAAAAGTGATAAAATTAGAACAAAATTATCGCTCAACTGAAAATATCTTAAACGCCGCACACAATGTGATTTCAAAAAACCACAACCGAACCGATAAAAAACTCTTTACCGAACTCGGCAAAGGTGAGCCAGTTTTAGTACAAAGTGCACGAGATGAAAGCGAGGAAGCAGCAAAAATCGCAGGCCAGATTTTTAGTTTCAAAACTGTTGGCGCACGAAAATTTAGCGATTTTGCAATTCTTTATCGCACAAATGCACAAAGTTATAATTTCGAAAAAGCGATGATTCGTTTTCAAATTCCGTATAAAATTTTTGGCGGAACACGTTTTTATGACCGCAAGGAAATTAAAGATATTTTAGCTTATTTGCGAGTGATTTATAATCCACTCGATCGTGTGGCTTTTGAGCGAATTGTGAACGTACCGGCACGCGGTTTGGGCGCGGTGAGCCTTTCGAAATTCTTGGACTGGCAAAGTTCGAATGGTTTAGATTTGATTTCAAGCCTACTTCAAGCAAGCGAACTTTCAACTTTAGCAACGCGGGCGCGAAAATCTTTAGAAAATTTGGGTGAAATTTTTAGAGAATGTCAAATTTTAAGCGAAAATTCTTCAAACCCGAGCGAAATTATCGAACGAATTTTAGAGCGGACAAATTATGGTAAGAACGAAAAACTAACCGAAAACGAAGCAACCGAACGCAGTGAATATCTTTCCACATTAGTGAGTGAAGCAAAAAACTACGCAGATTTAGCAAGTTTTTTGGAGGATGCAGCACTGATGAGTTCAAGCGATGCGCAAAGTGGCGACGAAGTAAACTTAATGACACTTCACTCAGCAAAAGGTTTGGAATTTCCAGTTGTATTTCTTGCTGGAATGGAAGAAGGAATCTTTCCACACAGCCGAGTTTTTGATGCAGGCGAAGATGATCTAGAAGAGGAACGCCGCCTTTGCTACGTGGGAATGACACGCGCTAGAGAAGAATTAATTTTAAGCTACGCCGAATCGCGAGCAGTTTTTGGGCAAAGGAATTATTCAAGCCCGAGCCGATTCATTACAGATGCTGAGCTGGAATTGCCGAAAAAAGATTTTAGCGGATGGAATAATTTTTCAGATGATTACGAAGATGATTTTAGCCAAGAAGTTTCTTTTGATGATTTTTATTATGATGAAGCAGGATTACAAATTGGCGACCGCGTAAAAAGTCCAGCTTTCGGTGTAGGGAAAGTGCTCGAAATCGATGGAATGGCAATTGAGATTCAGTTCGAAAATGGCAAAATTCGCAAATTAAATGCTGAATTTGCACGCCTTGAAAAGCTCTAAAAATTTGACCTTTCGAATTTTATTTGCTAAAATAGATTTAATAATGCGAGTTTTACAACCAATTTATTTTTATAAAAAACAACTTCTAATCGCGGGATTTGCTTCGCTTGGATTTTTACTTTTATTAAACATTTTTGCAGTTGCTGGGCGAAATTCCGCCAAAGCCAGCGGCGAGGGAAACAAAATTTTAACTGTTTTCGAAAATGGCCAAAAATTTTCTTTTAAAACTAATGCGAAAACAGTTCGAGAAGCATTAAATGCGCAAAAAATTAGTTTTTCGAAAGATGATACAGTTGAGCCAAGCCTTGATGGCGAACTAACAGGCGCGGAATATAGCGTAAATATTTATCGCGCAAAACCAGTAATCATTGAAGATGGTGATTCAAAAATAAAAGTAATGACCGCCGCACAAACCTCACGGCAGATTGTTCAAAAATCTGGAATTAAAATTCATGATGAAGATAAAGTTGCCTTCGAACAATCCAGCAGCATTCTTGAAGATGGAACAACAAACTCATTAAAAATTACACGAGCAAAAGAGATTTCGGTTGAACTTTTTGGCAAAATCGAAAGTTTTCGAACACAGAGCAAAACCGTAGAAGATTTCTTAAAAGAAAAGAGTATATCGCTCACAAAAGATGACGGAATTTCAATTGATAAAAAAACCGTAATTTCGAATGGTTTGAGTTTTCGAATTTGGCGAAACGGTAAGCAAACAATTACAACCGAAGAAGAAGTTGCTTTCTCAACCGAAATAATTAAAGATGCGAATAAAGATTCTAGCTACAAAGAAATAAAAGAAGCTGGAGAAAAAGGCTCGAAAAGCGTAACTTATGAAATTGAAATGCAAAATGGAAAAGAAGTTTCACGCAAAAAAATTAATGAGACAGAAATTAAACCGGCTAAAAAACAAGTTGAGATTATCGGCACAAAAGTGAACTTACCAGCTGGCTCGCACAGTGATTGGTTGAGTGCCGCAGGAATTTCTTCAAGCGACCACGGAATTGCAAATGCAATTATCGGTCAAGAATCTGGTTGGCGAGTTAACGCAACAAACAGATCAAGCGGAGCTTATGGCATTCCGCAAGCTTTACCTGGTTCGAAAATGGCTTCAGCCGGAGCTGACTGGCAAACAAACCCAATTACGCAGCTTAAGTGGATGAATTCTTATGTGCTTGGTCGCTATGGAAGCTGGCAAAATGCTTACGCCCATAAAAAAGCAAAGGGTTGGTATTAGTGGCAAATTTGAAATTTAATCAAAAATCTGGTAAAAAGTTTTCGAAAAAAGCTAAAAATAGCGAAAATTTAAACTTAAAAAATAATAAATCACTTGGTCAGCACTGGTTGCGAGATAGGATTGTTCTAGATGGGATTGCAGAAGAAGCTGAAATTAAAAATGGTGATTTTGTACTTGAAATCGGCCCTGGGCTCGGAACTTTAACTTCTTCACTTTTAAAATTTGCAGGTAAAGATGGTGAAGTTCTCTCAATCGAGTTTGATGAAAATTTGGCAAAAAAACTACCAGCGCAATTCCCAGGGAAAAATTTAACCGTAAAAAATACGGATTTTTTGGATTTCGATCTTTCAAAATTGCCAAAAAATTATAAAGTTGCCGCAAACGTACCGTATTATATTACTTCAAAAATTGTTGAAAAATTACTTACTAGCGATAATAAACCAAGTATTGCCGCACTTTTGGTACAAAAAGAAGTTGCTGAGAGAATTTGTGCGAAATCTGGCGATTTAAGTGTTTTATCAATCGCCTCACAGATCTATGCGAATTGCGAACTTGGCCAATTTGTACCACGAGAGTTATTTACACCGCCGCCAAAAGTGGATTCGCAAGTGGTAGTTTTGAAAAGTCGCGAACAAAATCTGATTGAAATTTTTAATTCGAAAAATAATTGTAAAATTTCTGAAAGGGAATTTTTTCGAATTGTAAAAGCTGGCTTTGCCGCAAAACGCAAAAAAATTGCCAAAAGTTTGAGTGCTAATCTTGCAATTTCGAAAGAGCGAACAACTGAAATTTTAGAAAAATGCGAGATTTCGCCAGATTTGCGAGCACAAGACCTTAAAATAGAAGAATGGCTTAAAATTTCAAAAATATTCTATAGTAAATAAAGCGCTACTGCTTTTTACAATATTAGTAATATAATTGAGTTATGAAAGCAATCAAACTCAACAAAAATCAAAACTTAACCAAAAAAGGGATTTACAATCATTGAAGTTGTTTTAGTATTGGCTATAGCTGGTCTAATATTTTTAATGGTATTTTTGGCTTTACCAGCACTTCAACGATCACAGAGAGACGTGCAGCGAAAGCAAGATGTCGCAATGGTCGTGACAGCCCTGCACAATTGGAAAGCTAATAATAAAGGGCGAGGATATGCAAGTATGGGGAATAGTGTATTAACACCGCTAGCAGATCTAAATGAAGAACAGAAAAAATACGGAGTAAATAACAGTATTGAACCAATAGAGAATAGCCCTTTAAATAGCTATATTAGTTTTGATCTTAAGAGTGGTAAAAATAAAAACGATAGTTCTTCGAGCTTAAGTTTAAATACTAAAATTGTCACAACATCAGTCAACAATAATGTTACACTCTTTAGAATAGATAGTCCTAGTTTTAGGGATCACGAAAGAATTGCAGTAGTAGTTGGTATGGGGTGTGATAATATAGAACTAGCATCAAATAGATCAGTTGTACTGAGAAACATAAAAAAAGGAGCGGCCGCAGTTGTATATTTACTAGAATCCGGCGGAGCTTATTGTCAGGAAGCCTAAAACTCTTGGGCTTTTGTTTTTATTTGAATTTTATGATATAATTATAAGCAGTATGACGAAGAAAAAACTTTATATAACAACTGCAATTCCTTATGCAAATGGAGCGCCTCATATTGGAAACGCTCTTGATTACTTAATTGCCGATATTTGGGCGAGATACCAGCGCCAGCAAGGAAATGAAGTACGTTTTCAGGTTGGAACAGATGAGCACGGTAATAAAATTGCTGAAAAAGCCGCCGAAAATGGTTTAACTCCACAAGAATATGTTGACGGAACTGTTCAGAATTTCAAAAATTTGATGGACAAAATGAAAACAACTTACACCGATTTTGTTCGAACAACAGATTTACACCATGTCGGAGCATCACAATATATTTGGATGAAACTTCAGCCATATATTTATAAAAATACTTACGAAGGATGGTATTGTACAGGTTGTGAGAGTTTTTACACTGAAAAAGAAGTAACTGAATTTCATGGCGTTTGCCCAAACCATCAAAAACCTTTCGAAAGGCTTTCAGAAGAGAATTATTACTTGCGAATTTCAGAATTTACACCAAAAATCATTGAAGCCATTGAAACTGACCGAATGAAAATCGTGCCAGAATATCGCAAGAAAGAATTTTTAAACTTCTTGAAAGGCGGGCTTGAAGATGTTTCAATTTCACGACCAAAAAAGAATTTAACTTGGGGTGTACCTGTTCCTGGCGATCCGGAACAAGTAATGTATGTTTGGATTGATGCACTTGCAAACTATTTAACCGTGATCGGATACCCAGATGTTGCAGGTTGGCAAGAATTTTGGCCAGCAAATGTTCAAGTTATTGGAAAAGATATTTTACGTTTTCATGCGGGAATCTGGCCAGCAATGCTACTTGGGCTTGATTTAGCTTTACCAAAAACTCTGCTTGTTCATGGCCACATTTCAAGCAACGGTGTGAAAATGAGTAAATCGATCGGCAATGTGGTTGATCCGAACGAAATTATCAATAATTACGGACTAGATGCTTTTAGGTATTATTTCTCACGGCACGTTGCAACTCAAGATGATGGAGATTTTACCTGGGAGAAGTTCGAAAATGCCTACAACAACGAACTTGGTAACGACCTCGGCAATTTGGCTTCACGCGTAGCTAATATGGTTAAGCGTTATCAATCTGGCGTGGTTGGTGAAATTCCTAGCGATGAGCACGATCGCCATACTTACAACGAGTATATGAAATCTCTAGAATTCAATAAAGCGATTGATGAAATTTGGGGATTGGTTCGCGCCCATAATCAATATATTGAAGGTGTAAAACCTTGGGAAATTGCCAAGAAAGCAAAAGAAAATAAAGATGAAGAAAATCATCTAGCAGAAGTTCTTGCGCACTCTGTGTCAGGTTTATTACAAATCAGCAAAATGCTTGAACCGTTTATGCCAGATACGGCCGAAAAGCTTCAAACGATTTTTAGTAGTGGCGTAATTCGCGACGAAGAAATCGGCTTACTTTTCCCAAAAATTTATCTTAAAACTGAAGATCCGCGTGCCGCAAAAATCGCAGCCGCACAAAATAATCAAGCTAAAAAATAACCAGAACCTCGGCTTTAATGCTGAGGTTTCAACTTTCGAAAGGATAAAATGAAAATTATTGATTCACATTGCCACATTCACGATGTAAATTTTCCAATTCCGCAAGAAGAAGTTTTTGAGAATATGCAAAATTCTAAAATCTCAAAAGCAATTTGTATTGGCGAAAATCTTGAAAATTCTAAAATTGGCGTTAAATTTGCTGAAGAAAATTCTAGCAAAATTGAACTTTTTGCAGCGATTGGCGTTCATCCACATGAAGCCGAAAAATATAGCCCAGAAGAGTTAGTTCATGAACTTGAGCAGCTTTCGAAAGCTCCAAAAGTGGTGGCCATTGGTGAAATTGGTCTTGATTATTTTTATGAAAATTTCAACCGTGAGGCACAGAAACAAATTCTAAAAGCTCAGCTCAAGCTTGCTCAAAAGCTAAATCTGCCCGTAAGTTTTCATGTTCGAAATGCTTTCGAAGATTTTTGGCCAATTTTTGATGAAATTTCAAAATTCGGTAAAATTCGTGGAGTTTTGCATTCTTTTACAGATTCGAAAGATAATTTAAGCAAAGCTTTAAAGCGCGATTTATTTATTGGCGTAAATGGAATTTCAACTTTTACAAAAAAGCCCGAAGATCTTGAAGTGTTTGCAAGTATTCCACTTTCAAGAATATTAATCGAAACAGATTCACCATTTTTAGCACCAAAAGGCAAGCGCGGAAAGCCAAACCAACCAGCTTTCTCAAAGTTAATTATTGAAGATTTAGCAGAAAAACGGCAAATTTCAGCCGAAGAAGTTGCTAAAATCACAACCGAAAATTGCGAAAAACTATTTAAAATTTAATTTACCAAATATTGACAAAAATATTAAAATATGATACAATTTAATCATATTTAAGGTTTAAAAATGAACAATTCTGACAAAAGTTTATATCAAATTCCATATTTTTCAGGAGCTCAAAAAGAGCCAGATTTCAAAAAACCAAAAACCCAGATTGCTTACGACACGCCAAAACAAATGCCCTTAAAACCTATTCAACAGGTTAAAAAGCCCGCATTCCAGCCAATATTGAAAAATAATCAAATTGATATTTTTGGTGAAATGCTTGCGAAGAGCGCTCAAATTTTGCAATTTCGAAATATCGCCGAAGAAGAAATTCGTCTTTCGCACTTAAAATATACTAGAAAATCTTTTTTGAAAAATTCAAAAAAACACGAGAGCAATCAACTCTATTATAAATATCTTTTTGCAAAATTCAAGAAAAATCCGCAAGATATTTCGCGAGCATTAATCAATCTTGAAAGCAAAGTTGGCGCACAAATTTTTGGGCCAACAACGAACGGTATTCGGCGAGAATTTTTCGTGCTTGACCACAATTCTTGGATTTATCATGAAGAATGGATTGACGGCAAGCGAAAAGTTCACCAAAATACAACCAGATATGAGCTTCGAAAAGACCAAGTGATTAAAATTGAAGCTGGGCCACACTATTTTGATTTAAAAGGAACAGAACTTCAAAATTTTCACCATGCAGTGCAAGTTTATTACCAGAATGTCTCACGATTGGTTTATGGCAGATAGTTTGAAATTCTTAAAAAAGTGTGCTATAATTGTTCAGAATTGTTTTATTTTTTAACGAAAGGAAAGAAATGGCTAAACATAAAAGTTGGCATGGAGCAGACCGCAAACGAGCTTTGCGTGCAAAACTAAAAATTGAAAAACGCCGCGAAGCAAAACGCCGTGAACGAATCGCAGCTGCTTTGGCCGCAAAATAATTTTAAAAATTTTAAAAAATCGCTTTTCTTAAAGAAGGGCGGTTTTTATTTTAATATTTTTTTAGATTATTGCTTTTTATTGATTTTATGATATAATTATAAAATCTATCGAATTTTCGAAAGAAAAAACGCTTTGGAGGTGGAAGAAATGGAAATTAAGGATAGAGGCATCTTAAATGTTATGAATAAAATCGAAAATGACGAATGGTCATTTTGTTTTCTGCATGAGCTCGGGATGGATCAGCAAGGTGAGATTTCGGTTTGGCTTTCAAATCTAACTTATCAAGATGATACGGTCTTGAATATGTCGCCAGATGACATTATGGAGAAATCCTGTGTTGCATTGCTTTTTGACGAAGAAACGGGCGAAGTAATTGCTTCCGCTTCAATGATGCAACCGCAAATCAATTCTTTTGGTCAAAGATTGGGTGAAATTGGCTCAATGTTTACCATTGAAGGATATCAGCGACAAGGAGCAGCGAGCTTTTTGGTTCAGCAAATTGATGAATGGGCAAAAGCGCAAGACGATATTCACGGTGCATACGCTTTTTTGAACTCGAAATCTCCGCGTTCATTTGCGGTGAACGGCTATAGCGGTGAAATTGAAAAAGATGGGAAAATTTTGAATGCTGCAGAAATCGTTCCGGCTTATGCATTTAATCTTTGCAGAACGATTTGCCGAGATGAAAAAGCAATGCATCTAATGGATCTGGAGCTTCGAAAAAAAGCTCTAGAGGAGAGAGCTGAAATGGAAAGTTCAGAAGAATTAATCCAGATTCGCGATGAGCTTGATTACGCAAAATTCGAACGGTGGATTCGTTTCGAAAAATTAATCTATGAAAATAAGACTAAGATTTACAGGCTTTCATATAGCAAAGACTTAAATGCTAAACAAGATATCGAAACACATCGTAAAATTATCGATTTTTACCACGATAATTTAAAAAATAACTTGCACTGTTGTGATGTAGTAGTTGCAAAATTATTCTAAAACAGAGTGAGCTAAATGCTCGCTTTTTTCTTGCTTTTCAAAACTGATTATGGTAAAATATTTACATCAAGGAAGTGGGCAATGTTTAACTTAAAAAATATTTTTAGCGAAAACTCAGAAAATAAAAATTCGAAAAATACTTCGAGAAACTTTTTAGGCGATGGGAAAGCAATTTTAGATGCCGTTGATGATGGAGTTTTGGCAGTTAATTCAAAAGGGAATATCTTAGCAATCAACCCAGCAGCAGAGCAGATTACGGGCTGGAATGGTAGTGATGCGGCTGGATTGGTTTTTAATTCAGTTTTAAAAATTACGAATAATGAGGGTGGCGAAATGATTGAAATTTCCAACCCGGTGAATCGTGTTTTACGAACTGGTGAAAATTTCACAACACGAGATTTATTTATTAAAACTCAAAGCGGGAAAATTGTTCCGATTTTCTTGGCCGTAAACTCGATTGATAGTCAAAATTCTGGCGTAGTTGTAGTTTTTAGGGATATTTCGAAAGAGTTAAAAGACAACCGTGAACAAGCAGAGTTTATATCAACTGCGAGCCACGAAATGAGAACACCAGTTGCAAGCATCGAGGGATATATTGGCTTAGCCCTCAACCCAGCTACTGCAACAATTGACGCACGCGCAAAATCTTACCTTCAAAAAGCCCACGAAAACACCAAGCACTTAGGCCAACTTTTTCAAGATTTACTCGATATTACAAAAGCAGAAGACGGACGGCTCAAAAATGAACCTGTTGTTTTAGATGCAATTGAATTTTCACGAAACATTTGGGAAGGGCTAAAACCAAAAGCTGAAGCAAAGGGTTTGAATTATATTTTTGAACCAGATGACCACAAAACAGGCGAAAAAACTCTAACGCCAGTATTTTTTATTCATGCCGACCGCGATCACTTACATGAAATTTTGAATAACCTTTTCGAAAATGCCATAAAATATACGCCGAGCGGAATGGTTTCTGTGAATGTTACGGGTGACAATAACAATGTTCAAATTTCTGTTAAAGATAGTGGAATTGGGATTCCGGCCGAAGATATTCCGCATTTGTTTCAAAAATTTTATCGTGTAGATAATTCTGAAACGCGAGAAATTAATGGTACAGGGCTCGGGCTATTTTTGTCGCGCAAACTTACCGAGTCGATTGGCGGATTCTTGGATGTTGAAAGCGAATATAAAAAAGGTAGCACTTTCACTGTAAAATTGCCAAGAATTACGCGCGAAAACGCCGAAAAATTAAAAGCTATTGAAGACACTAAAAAAGCTGAGGAACACCAAAAAATTGAACAAAAAAATAATCAACGTGAAATTGACGAAGCCGACCGCGACATTACAGCAATTCTTGAAGATCCTAAAATAGAAAATCCAAGCGAAGAAGTTTTCGAAATTACCCAAGAAATTCAGCCAGAAACTTCAATTAGCATTCCTGAAACTATTTCGCAAAATACGCAACCAGAGAATTCGCAAGCTCAACAAGCTCCGTATACACAAAATACTACTGAATCAACTCAACAACAAGAACAACAAATTTATGATAATTCTGCGCAAAATATAGCTCCAATTCCGCAACCAAATATCGTAAATACTGAACAAAACCAACCGGCACAAAAGGTAATTCAAGCACAGCAAGACTTTTCTAAATATGGTGCAATTCAAGGTTTTAGCCCTCTAGCGGGAGCACAAAATCAGAATGGCCAAAATTCTGCACCAAATCTTCAAACAGTACAAAATTATGATGCTCAAATAGCGGATGAAAATTTACAACAAAATACACAAGCTGTTCAAAATAATTACTCGCCTCAAAGTTCAATATATACAAAAAATCAACAATTTCAACCGCCCCAGATAATGGAAACTACGCAGAATATAGCGCCTCAGCCGACCCAGTATCTATCAAATCAGCCAACTCTAAATGATATCGAAAGAATGAAAATTGAATACGCTCAAAAAATGATGAATCATCGGAAAAATTAAGCATAAATAGTATAGATTTTTTCGAAAAATAATAGTATAATAGGAGCAATATGACAAAGATTTTATTAGTAGAAGATGATAAAAGTTTGCGCGAGATTTATGGCGTTCGGTTATTGGCGGAAGGATACGATATTGTTTCGGCTGGTGATGGAGAAGAAGCGCTCGCAATGGCGATTAAAGAACGACCAAACCTAATTGTAAGTGATGTAATGATGCCAAAGATTTCCGGCTTTGACATGCTTGATATTTTGCGCTCAACAACTGAAACGCGCGGTATTAAAGTTATTATGATGACAGCTCTCTCAAGTGAAGAGCAGCGCCGTCGCGGTGAAGCACTTGGCGCTGACCGCTATCTAGTGAAATCTCAAGTGGGAATCGAAGATGTTGTGCGAACAGTTCACGAGGTTCTTGAAGATGGCGATTTAACAGTAGAACAGCGAACTGCACAAAAACAAGCGCCAATATCTATGTCCACCGAAGAAACTCCTGCAATTCAATCGCAAGAAATTAAAGCACCATCCGAATTATACTCTACCGCACAAACTCAGGCAGCCCAAGCGCCAATTCAAAATTTCGAAAAACCAGCGCCAGCACCAGTTCGACCAATTCAGCCTATTCAATCTCCAGAACGTGCCGCAGCACCAAGTTTAGCTCAATTTGAAAGAGAACAAACGATATCTTTTTCTGCAAACCAGCCAACTCAATCAACCCCTCAATCTGTGCAGTTTGAACAGCCCCATGTTAAAGTAGCGCCAGTTCAAAATTTTAGAACACCAGAATCGCCTACAATTGAAGCTCCAGCTCATCCAATTAGTGATTTTGTGAATCAGCCTCAAGCAGCCGCTCAAAATAATCAGCCAGCCACACCAACTGTTTCTGGCGAACGAGTAGTTCAACCAATCGAAAATAGTCGAAGTGATGAGGAAATATTATCTTTTCAAATTAATGATATTCTAAGAGGTGGAACAGGCGAAAACCCCTTAAATAACAATTCTCAACCTCCTTTTGGAGCCCAATAAGTTGTGGAGCAAAAAACAGAACGCTTAAATAAATTCCTGGCATTACAGCTAGGAATTTCGCGTAGGCAAGCAGATGAACTTATCGAAAAAGGGCGAATTTCTATCAACGGAAAAACTGCTCAACTCGGTGAACGATTCAAAGCAGGCGATGAAATAAAGCTCGGCGAAAAAATAATCTCAAAAACTCGTGAAGAAAAAAAATATGTAATTTTTAATAAGCCTCGCGGCTATGTTTGCTCGCGGAAAAAACAGGGTGAGAATGAAACAATTTATGCTATTCTCCCAAAAGAATTTAGCGTGCTAAAACCAGTTGGTCGGCTCGATAAAGATTCAAGTGGAATTTTACTCTTAACAAATGATGGCGATTTTGCTTTTCAAATGACCCACCCAAAATTTCGAAAGGTAAAAGAATATCTAGTTTCTCTTGACACGCCGCTTCAGCCAATCCATCAACAGATGATTGCCGATTTTGGAATTAACCTACCAGACGGAAAATCACAGCTTGGGCTTGAACGGCTTGATGATTCGCGAAAAAACTGGAAAGTTATCATGAGTGAAGGTCGCAACCGCCAGATTCGCCGAACATTTTCGGCTATAGGCTACGAAGTTGAAGAACTACACAGAACAGTTTTTGGCTCATATATTTTACCGAAAGATTTAAATTTTGGTGATTTTCGAAAAGTTGAAAAGCTGTAATTTAAAAGAAGAAAAGACCTCAATTGAGGCCTTTTTATTAATTACTGCAATTCAGCAAGATCAGCAAGGTTAATCAATAAATTCATTACATAACCACTCGAAATTTCAACTCTTTCATCAAGCATAATTTGATAAAAAATATCCAAAATCTTTTCGAAATATTCTTTAATTTCAATCGGAATTTTATCTTTATTACCAGAGTTATGCTCGAACTCACAAGCTCGAGCAATTTTTTCAGTCAAACTTTCTCCAGGAAAATTAAAATAGTGAATTTCTGTAGCATAAGTTCGCACAAGTTGTCCTGCCGCAACTGGATTTCCGAATTTTTCAATATTAATCTTAAAGACAAATTCACTTCGAACATCCAAGATTTTTTCAACATCAAAAAGATTTCGAAAAATCTCAAAATTAATATAGGGCTCGCCACTCACAAAAGCCTGTTCGATAATTTTTCGAGTATCTTTTGCAACTATTCGACGAGTTTTCATTGACGCTAATGGAATAGCCGTTGTATCTGTTTTGAAATGTTCTTGCATTTTATGCACCTCCAAAATTTTCTTGGATTCTTATTATATCATTTTTTAAGTTCTTAAGCAAGTTTCTCAATATTGATTTTTATTTCGAAAAATTATACAATAATTGAATATGCTAAAAACTAAAAAAGAACTTCGAAAAATGTTCTTCGATAATTTTCTCGGCACGATTGCCGATAATCTTGTCGAAGCAAACTGGGCGCTAGTAATGGCCTGGTATCCAAATGTAGCTTATGCTCAAAAATCATTAACAATGTTCGCAGTATCAGATACGCTGTGGGTGGTACTTTCGTGTGCTTATTATGCCGTTCGAACAGCTCTAGTTGCAAATTTGCCAGCTTACATGGTGGGCAAAAGTGCCGAAAAAGCTTCGAAACCTTTAAAAAATGCATTTTATTTGGTTTATTTAATTTTAACACCAGCCGCTCTTATTTCTTTTATTTTTGCGGGCGAAATTCTTGGTAGCCTTGGAGTTTCGAAAGAATTGCTTTCAATGTATGTACCTTATTGGCGAATTTGTGTAGCAACAATTTTCTTAGTTTGTCCAAGCCAGATGTTAATAACTTCTTATCTGAAAGCAACTTTTCGAACACGAGAAGCAATGATTCTCGACCACGCCACAACTTGGTTTATGGCGATTGGTTCTTTTATAGCACTTTGGGTTTTTAATTGGGGAGCGAATGGAATGATGATTGCCTGTTTTTTGGCTAACGCAATTCCATTGATTTATTTTTTAATTGCTAAACCTTGCCCGAACTTCTTTAAAAATGGTTTTGAATTTGATCAGAGATGGATTAAAAAACTTTGGCTTAATACAAAATGGGAAATTATCCGCAGATTAGCTCCAAGAATTGTTGCTATTTTCACAACATCATCTTTATTATATCTTTCACCATCATTCGTTTCAGCCCGATATTGGATTTATACGATCGGTGCTTTTCTTGAAGGCGTAGTTGATGCGAGCGCAAGTCTTGCAAATGTTGACGTTTCTTACAACTCAAAATTAGGCTTTAAAACACAAAAAGAAGTTTATCAAAATAATAAATTTATTTGGCGGTTAGCTTTAAAATTTTTCTTTATTCTTACAGTTTCGATTGGATTTTCGGCGCCAATTTGGGTGAATATTATTTCAAATGATTCAGCGGTAAAAAACGCAATCCTCAATCCGATGATTTTGATTTTATTTGCAATCGAAGTTTGTTCAAAAATTCGCTATTATATTCTGCTTTCAATTACGCGTTCATTTTTGAAAAAATACAATGGCACCATGCAAGTTATTTATGCAGCAGCAACCAGTATTCTAACCCCAATTGGAATTTTAATTTTTCTAAAAACTCTAAACCTTGGCTTGACTGGCGTATTTTTAACCACTGCAATTGTTGGATTTTTGCAATTCTTTTTATCTGAAATTTATCTTCGAAAACAAAAAATTAAAGTTGGATTTTAATTTCGAAAAGTTTGAATTTTTAGGCATATTGTGTTATAATTAAGAAACTATGTCTAAAAATCTCCCTAAAGTTGCAATTATTGGTCAGGCGAATGTTGGAAAATCTTCGCTTTTTAACCGAATGATTCGTGCCCAGCAAGCCGTTGTTGCACGAGAAGCCGGAACGACGCGCGACAGTGTTCTTGGTAAAGTTAATTATAAAAAACAGGCTTTTTGGCTGATCGATACAGCTGGTTTAAAAGACCCAAATGATGAGTTTGAGGCTACAAT
The DNA here is from genome assembly GCA_015256915.3 of Candidatus Saccharimonas sp. Taxonomy (NCBI): domain Bacteria; phylum Candidatus Saccharimonadota; class Candidatus Saccharimonadia; order Saccharimonadales (SeqCode); family Saccharimonadaceae (SeqCode); genus Saccharimonas (SeqCode); species Saccharimonas sp. (SeqCode). The sequence goes on along the minus strand of CP076101.2, from coordinate 224,755 downwards.
TCAAGAACAAATTCAAGACGCGGTTGACGCCAGTGAATTGATTTTGGTAGTTCTTGATAGCACTAAACCTTTTTCAAATGAAGATCGCTTGATTGCAAAAAAGGCTTTAAAATCTCGAAAGCCAGTAATTTTAGTTTTGAACAAAACTGACTTAAAAGGGAATTTACCAAATGAAGAATTTTTGCGGCTTGGTGTTAAACCGATTATTCGAACTTCTGCCGAGCATAATGCTGGCGTTGATGAACTCTTGACCGAAATTGCTGAAAAAATTCCAAAAGTTAAAGAAGAAAAACGCGACAAAGATATAATTCGTGTGGCTTTAGTCGGCCGCCCAAATGCTGGAAAATCCTATCTTTTCAATACGATGGCGGGCAAACAGCAGGCGATTGTAGCAAATGTTGCTGGAACAACGCGTGATACCAACAAAACGCAAATTCGCTTTAATGAAAAAACTATCGAAATTATCGACACAGCTGGAATGCGAAAACCCGGCAAACAAGAAGTTGGAATTGAAAAATTCAGTGTGCTTCGAACTTTAAATGCGATTGACGAAGCCGATATTTGTTTGCTTTTAATGGATGCAAACGAACTTAATACTCAGCTTGACCAACGAATTGCTGGCTTAATTAATGATGCCGGAAAAGGGATGATTATCGTAGTTTCGAAATGGGATAGTGTTGAAGGGAAAGATGCTTACACTCGCGACGCTTTGGCGCCACGAATCGCATATTATTTTAAATTTACTCCTTGGGCTCCGTTAATTTTTACGAGTTCGAAAACTGGCCAGAATGTGACCAAAATTTATGATTTGATTTTGAAAGTTCACTGCAACCGTGCAAGACAAGCAAAGACTTCAATTTTAAATCAGCTTTTACAAAAAGCAACTCAAGCTCATCCGCCAGCAGGTTTAAAGAATACACATCCAAAATTGCGTTACATTTCACAAAGTGATAGTAACCCACCTTGGTTCATTATTCATGGATCAAATCTAAAATTTGTTCATTGGAGCTATAAACGATATTTGGAGCGCTTAATTCGCGAGAATTTCGATTATTCTGGCACGCCGATTAAGTTTTCTTTCAGAGATGAAAAACAAATCAAAGAAAACCGTGCAAGAATTTCGGCTGGTAAAAAAGTAGTCAACAAAAACTCTGGCGCGCTCAAAAAAGCTACCGATACACAAAATAAACGCGAACGCAAACGCGACGAAAAACTTGCTCGAATTCAAAAAAATCAATAATTTTCGCCCCGCGCTTGGGGCGATTTTCGAAAGGACAAAATGAAAATTATACTTTTTCAAGGCAATTTTCCAGAAAAATATAATGGAACGCGCCATAATATTGGCTTTGAATTTGCAGATTTTTTGGCGAAAAAGTTAAACGCAAAATTCCAAGAAAAGCCAAAATTTAAAGCTTTTATTGCTGAAATTACACTTTTTGGTGAAAAAGTTTTGCTTGTTAAGCCAACAACTTTTTATAACGAAACTGGCTTTTCAGCTCGTTCAATTTGTGATTTTTATAAAGTGGATTTTCGAAAAGATTTTTTAGCCGTTCACGATGATCTTGATTTGGATTTTGGCGTGGTTCGTGTTCGAAAAAGTGGAAGTTCAGCCGGAAATAACGGTTTGAAATCTTTAATTTCAGTTTTTGGTGAAGATTTTGCACGAATAAAAATCGGTATCAAAAATAAATTTCTGCCCAAAATTGGTGCAATGAATTTTGTTCTTGCAAAATTTTCGAAAAGTGAAAGCGAAAAACTGCCCCAGATTTTTGGAGTTTGTGAAGATTTTATTGAAGAATTTGCGAAAGATTCACTCAAAAACGATAAGCGATCAATCTAAAAAAATATTCTTATTTGCTTTTATATAAATAATAAAAAAGCCATAGGGTAGTCATGACACCTCTCAGCTTCTTAATCTCATTAAACACCACTTCAAATTTAGAAGATTTTTTACTTATTGAAATTTCTGCAGAAAATCTACCAAATTTCATATTCACTTCATAAAACTATCATAAAATGTAGTTAAGTATGAAACTAAAGTGAAAGGAGATAGATTGAGAATCATACAAAAGTCACTGGCTTATGTTACGCGAAAGAAAAAAAGAACTACGATTGTTTTTTTAATTCTTACTGCGGTGCTTTCAAGCCTATATGCATGTTTGAGCGTAGTTAATTCTAGCATTAATCTAGAAAATTCGCTATATAAAGCATCGAATTCATCTTTCTCGATAGTTAAGAAAGATTCTCAGGGCTATTTTAGCTACAAAGATATTAAGAATATTCGAAATATTAAAGAAATCAAAGAGTTATTGCTTGAATACGAAGGCTTGGCCAAACCTAAAAATGCTAAAGCTATATCCTCTAATCAGCAAGTTCAGCGAGATGATCTTGGTGAAGACTCAAAAAATACAGTTGCAATTTACAGCACCAACAATACCGCTAAAAATACACTCTTTAGCAGTGGCGTATTCAAGCTCAAACAAGGTCGTCATCTAGAACAAAACGATAGAGGAAAAGCCTTAATCCACGAAGCTTTCGCTCAAAAAAATAATCTAAAAATTGGTGATAGAATTGAGCTTAATTTAATAAATACAAGCGACAAAAAAACTAAATCTCAAAAAACTAGGTTTGAGATTGTGGGGATTTTTAGCGGTAAAAAGCAAGAAAAATATACTGGTTTATCTTCTGATTTTAGTGAGAATACAATATTTTCAGATTTCGAAACAACTATGCAAGCACTTAATCTGTCAGAAAACGAACGACTTTTAAGCAAAACAACTCTATACACCGAAACGGCGGACCAGCTAGATAAAGCCATTGCAAAAACTGAAAAACTTAATATCGACTGGTCTAAATATAAGATTGAAAAAAATAATGCCGCCTTCAAGGACACTTTAGAGTCAATAGCTGGAATTAAAAATATTATCAATTTAATGACTTATTTGATAATAATTGGTGGAAGTGTAGTGCTTAGCTTAATTCTAATGCTTTGGTTGCGCGAGAGGATTTATGAGATAGGAATTCTACTATCAATCGGCGCAAGCAAACTTCAGATAATATCACAATTTATTATAGAGCTAGTTTTAATATCAATCCCTACAATAATCAGCTCTTTCATTCTTGGAAATTTAGTTTTCAGCTTAATCACAAAAGGGCTCAGTGAAGCCGAAGAAACCTCATCTGTAGCATCAAGTTTCATAAACAATATTTTTGGGTTAGACAGCTTAGCGGTTTTTATGCAAAGCTATAGCATATTAATCACAATAATTATTCTGTCTGTAATTATTGCATCAACGATGATTTTAGTTAAAAAACCAAAGGAAATTTTATCAAAAATTAGTTAGGAGAATATTATGAAAATATTAGAGATTAAAAATTTAACTTATAGCTATAAAGATTCGAAAGAGAAAGTTCTAGCAAATGTTAATGAAAGTTTCGAAGAGGGAAAATTCTATGCGATTATCGGTAAATCTGGCTCCGGAAAATCCACACTACTCTCATTGCTAGCTGGCCTAGATGAGCCAGATAACGGAAAAATACTTTTCAATGGAGAGAATATCCAAGAAACTGGCTACACAAATCACCGCAAAAACAACATCTCTCTGGTTTTTCAAAATTATAATCTCATCGATTACCTTTCACCGCTCGAAAATATCCGCCTAGTGAATAATCAAGCCCAGCAGGATATTTTGTTAGAACTTGGTCTTAGTGAACACCAAATTAAACGAAACGTGATGAAGCTTTCAGGCGGCCAGCAGCAAAGAGTAGCGATTGCGCGCGCACTAGTTTCGAGCGCACCAGTTATTTTGGCTGATGAGCCAACTGGAAATTTGGATGAAAATACAGCTAGCGAGATTATCGAGATTCTCAAAAAACTAGCTAAAGAAAGGAACAAATGCGTAATTGTCGTAACTCACAGTAAAGAAGTTGCGCGTGCTGCCGATATTGTGTTCGAACTTAACAATAAAAAATTAATCAATAAACGTGGGTAGAAGGGAGTAAAATAATGTTAAAAAATGCTTTTGCATACGTAACGAGAAAAGGCTTAAAATCACTAGTGATTTTGCTAGTCATCTTGACAATGTCGGCCTTGAGCTTAATTAGTTTATCTATCAAAGAAGCTACCGATAAAGCTTCAACTAAAACTTTTAGCAATATCACAAATAGCTTTTCAATGGAAATAAACCGCCGAGTTAACCCTGGTACACCAAGAGGTGGAGGAAACGTCAAGGGCCAAGATATTAAAAAAATTGCCAATTCTGAAAATATAGAAAGCTACGTAAAAAGAATTAATAGCGTTGCCGATTTAGACGGATATGACATCATCGAAACATCAGAAACTTCATCAAATCAATCACCCGAACGAGCTAAGAATTTCAAAAGAGCCGTTATGCTTACTGGCGTTAATGATTCTTCTAAGGAAACTAAATTTGTTTCAGGCACATATAAATTAGTTGAAGGCAAGCATTTAACCAGCCAAGACAAAAATAAGGTTTTAATTCACAAAGATTTAGCCAAAAAGAACAATCTCAAAGTTGGCGATAAGATTAAGATAAAATCAAATTTATTTGACGCAGATAACGAAAAAGGCGCTAACGAAACGGTAGAAGTTGAAATAAAAGGCCTTTTTGACGGGCATAATAAAGGTGGTGTTACTGCTGCACAAGAACTTTACGAAAATACCTTAGTTACAGATATTCACACTGCAGCAAAGGTTTATGGAAACACCGAAGACACGGCAACTTACCAAGATGCAACTTTTTCCGTTAAAGGAAATAAAAATCTTGACCAAGTTATAAAAGATCTTGGAAAATTAGATATAAATTGGCAAGAATACAGTCTAATTAAAAGCTCTTCAAACTATCCTGCGCTTCAGCAATCGATTTCAGGAGTTTATTCTATAGCTAACCAGTTATTTATCGGGTCATTGCTATTCGCCGGAATTATAGTTTCGCTGCTATTGTTCTTATGGATCAATGCCCGCAAAAAAGAAATTGCAGTGCTACTTTCATTAGGAATTTCGAAAGGTCAAATTTTAGCTCAGTTTACGGTAGAGTTAGCTTTCGTAACAATTCCAGCTTTTATTGGTTCATATTTCTTAGCTAGTTATGCCGGAAAACACATTGGAAACAATATTTTGCAAAGTGTTACCGGAAATATCGCTAAGCAAATTGCTAAACAGTCAGCTTCAACAGGCCTAGGTGGTGGCGCCGAGGTGGATGGATTTAATAAAACTCTCAGTAGTCTTGATATGACGATCAATCCAAATATGCTGGTCTGGGTAATTATATTCATGACTATTGTGCTCGCAATTTCGCTATATATCGCTTCATCTGGTATTCTAAAGAAAAACCCTAAAGATTTATTATCAGATACAGAATAAAAAACAATATCAGTGCCACAATGGCACTGATATTCTCTTTGAAGTAGACGCTATAAAGTGATATAATATTAAAAGATGGCAATGAAAATACTTATTACCGAAGATGACGCAACAATACGAGAAGGGATTTGCGCATATCTATCTGAATTTAATTATGAAACAATCGAGGCGCGCGACGGACGAGAGGCTTTGTCTAAATTCGAATCAAATAAAATCAACTTGGTGATTTTAGATATTCAAATTCCATTTATAAACGGCCTAGATGTCCTTCGAAGAATCAGAGAAAAAAGCAATCTACCAGTTCTTATTTTAACTGCATTTAGCGATGAAGAATTTAAAATCACTGCCTTTTCAAATCTGGCGGATGGCTATATTGAAAAACCGTTTTCGCTCCCAGTTTTGAAAGCTCGAATTGACGCACTAATTACAAAAAATTATGAAAAATTCGAAGTTTTCAGTTATAAAGATCTAGAAGTTAATTTCAGTAATTTTTCTGCAAAAATAAATAATTCCGCAGTAGAAATTAGCGCAAAAGAAATTGAGGTTTTAAAATACTTATTACTCAACGAAGGCAGAGCTTTAACTAGAAAACAGATTTTAGAAAATGTTTGGAAGGAAAGTGAGAACATACCATTCGATCGAGTAATTGACGTTTATATAAAAGACCTGCGCAAAAAATTTGGGCTTGATTGCATTAAAACCATCCGTAACATTGGCTACAAACTGGAGAAACAATGAGAAATTTGAAAATTTTTCCAAAGATGTTTTTATATACATTTTCTACATTGAGTATTTTAGCTATTTTAATTCATGCATTAATTTATTTTATTTTTCCAAAAGTCTACCTTGAAACCCGCAAGCAAGAAATCACCCAAAAAGCAGACCAAATCACCAAGAATATCCAAGGAAAAAATATCGAAAGTATCAAGCAAATACTTGAGCTGTATTCTAAAAGTAGCAAAGTTAAAGCTTTTGTGAAAGATAACGAACATTTAAATGAAATTAAAATAGATAATCAGATTGAGGCAGATTTAACCAGCAATAATAACTCTTTAGTTATTGAAGATAGAGAAGTTCAGACCGCTTCTAACGAAAAAATACTGGTTAAATTTATCTCAACAACAGATATGAATAAAGACGCAAAAGAGCTAACTTTTCAGTTCTTACCAATTTCAATCTTATTTTCTTTCATTTTTTCAATTATCGTTTCTTTAGTATACGCCAAAATTATAACCAAGAATATCAATGAAATCAAAACCACAACTGCTCAAATGATGAAACTTAACCGAAATGCTAAGCTGAAAGTTAATTCCACAAATGAAGTTGGCGCTCTAAAAAGCCAAATAAATGATTTATATTCAACACTTATAAAATCAATTGATGGCCTAGAAATCAAAAACCAAGAAATCACTAAACTCGAAAAACTAAAAAGCGAGTTTTTTAGAGGAACTTCCCACGAGTTAAAAACCCCATTAGCAAGCCTCAAAATAATTCTCGAAAATATGAAATATGGCATTGGTAAATATAAAAATAAAGAGAAATCTATTGAAGATTGTCTTAATATCGTTGACCAGCTAACTCAAAATATTGCTCAAATATTATCAACCTCTTCATTCGAAAATATAAAAAATGACGAGAAGCTTATCAATATCAATAAAGTATTACAAAAGGTTTTAGATAACTATAAATTATTAGCCGAGCAAAAAAATATCTCAATAGACAACCAGCTGAGCCAAGAAGAAATTTATATTGGCGAAACAGCATTAGAAATCATTCTTTCAAATTTAGTGAGTAATGCCGTAAAACATTCCAACCAAAACGGTCAAATAAATATTGGCGTCAAGAATAACTGGTTTTATATTGAAAATTCAAATCAGAAAATTAAAGACAGCAGAAATGCTAAAATTTTTGAAACAAATTTTGACCTAAATAAAGAAAAGGGTAGTGGATTTGGACTTTATATCGTTAAAAATATTTTAACAAATTACAAAATCAAATATAAAATAGAAAAGAGTAAGATTGGTGTAAAATTTTTAATTGATTTATCGAAAAAATAACTTAGGCTATTCTCCTTAAAATTTTATACTTAAGCTTATTTTAACACGCTTGGTTGAAAAAAATAGCTGAAAATGTTATAATTTTTAAGATGAAAAAACCAAAAACTTCTGCTAAAAATATTGTTAATCGTCGAGCGCGATTCGATTATGAACTTGGCGACGAGCTTGTTGCTGGAATGAGCTTGCGTGGAGTTGAAGTTCGTGCGGTGCGTGATGGCCGCGTTAGTTTAAAGGGCGCTTTCGTGACTCTTCGAAATGGGCAAAAAGGTGAAGAGCTTTGGCTCAATAATGCAAGTTTTTCACTCAAAAATCAGGGCGAGGGAATTTCGAAAGCCGACGCAATTGACACTTCGCCAAAAAAGCTACTCGCAACTCGCAAACAAATTGAGGATTTTTCGAGCCAAAAGAAGGCAGGCTTTACAATTGTGCCAGTTAAAATTTTAGCCGAAGGTCGCTTTATTAAAATCGTGATTGCGCTCGGAAAAGGTAAAAAACAATATGACAAGCGCGAAACTTTAAAACGTCGCCAATCTGAACGCGAAAATGCAAGAATGTTAAAGAGGTATTAGATGAAAATTTTTTCTTGGAATGTTAATGGAATTCGTGCGGTCGAAAAAAAAGGCAATTTAGCTGAATTTTTAAGCGTAAAAAATCCGGATATCGCATGTTTTCAAGAAATTAAAATTGATGAAACGCAAATTTCGAAAGAGAATTTTGACGAAAAATATCCTGAATATTTTAAATTTTACTCTCATGCCGAACGAAAAGGTTATGCGGGAACGGCAATCTGGTCAAAGCAAAAACCGCAAGCAATTTTGCGAAATTTTCCAAAAAAAATTTTAGAAAATTTTGAACTCAGCGATAATTTTGGCGATGCTACAACCGAAGGACGAATTTGTGCTGCAAAATTTAATAATTTTTGGCTAATTACAGTTTATACTCCAAATACTAAAAACGATTTAGGCCGCTTGAAATTGCGAGAAAATTGGGATGCAGCCTTTCTGGCTTTTTCGAAAGGTCTAGAAAATGGCGAATTTTCAAGAGAAGATTTTGCAGAAAATTTAGAAATTATTGAAGAAAATCCACAAGATATTTTTAATTCAAGTTCGGTTATCTTTTGTGGTGACTTAAATGTTGCGCATGAGGAAATTGACCTTTCAAACCCAAAAGCCAATCGCGGAAAACACGGTTTCACAGATGAAGAGCGAATTGGATTTTCTAATTTCTTAAAAGCCGATTTATTTGATATTTTTCGAAATCAAAACCCAGAAAAGGCTGAAATCTACACCTGGTGGAGTCATTTTGCAAAATCTCGCGAACGAAATGTTGGCTGGCGGATTGACTATTTTGTTGTTTCAAAATCATTAAATTCAGAAAAAAATAAAGCCAAAATTCATAACGAAATTATAGGGAGCGATCATTGTCCAATTTCGCTGGAGCTTAAAGATGTTTGATTTTTGGCAAGTTCAATCTTCGAAATTACTTTTTCCTGAAATTGCCTGGAATAAACCCGAGCAAAAAGCACATGCGGGCAAACTTTTGATTATCGGTGGCGGGGCAGGGGCTTTTCGCGGACTTGCAACTTCCCACCAAACTGCTTTAAAGACTGGTGTTGGGGAGGTTCGAATTTTATTACCAGATAGTTTAAAAAAAGACATTAAAATTAATTCAAGCGAGCTAATATTCACAAAAAGTAATCTTTCTGGTGGATTTTCGAATGAAGCTTGGGAGGATTTTAAAGCTGGTGAAAAGTGGGCGGATTCTATTTTATTTATTGGCGACACAAACAAAAACTCCGAAACGGCAATTCTTTTCGAAAAATTTATTCTTGAAAGTGAGAAGCCTGTTTTTATCACTCGTGATGCAGTCGATATTTTACTTGATTCTTTTAGTGAGATTTTATTAAAAGAAAATATAAGTATCTTGGCAAGCTTTGCACAACTTCAAAAGATTTTTTCGAAAGTTTTTTACCCAAAAGTTCTAACTTTCTCGATGAATCTTTCGAATATTGTTGAAGTTCTTCATAAATTTACACTTTCTTATCCTGCACAAATTTTAACTTTAAATAACGAAAATTTTATTATTTCTGAAAATGGTGAAGTTTTTTCATCTCCACTAAATTCTACTTTAAACTTAGGCAAGCTTTCACCTATCCAAATTTGGTCGGGTGAAATTCCAACAAAAATTGCAGTTTGGCAAATCTGGAATAAAAACCAGAGGTCAAAAGCTGCAATTACAGCAATCTCATCTTGATTTTTAAAAACATAAGTATTATAATTGATTTTATAATACGAGATTTTTATGATTGAAATGAAGAGAACTCGCCAAGATAAAGCCGAGAAAAATATTGAAAAAATAAAGAAAAATCCTCAAAAAGAGAAAGCTTTATTAGAGAATCCTAAAAAATCACGTTTTTTACTTTCGAAATTATCAAAAAAACAAAAAATTAGTTTAATTATTGGTATAATATTTTTAGTTTTGGTTACTATTTTTAGCTTTTTGTTCTTTTTTAGAAAACCAGAAAGCGCACCCGTGAAAAATCTAGACCCAAAAAGCCAAAAAACCGAACCAAAAAAGAAAGCTAAACCAGAAAAATTTTATTCAAAATTATCTGGAGTTGAGGTTTCTGAAAAATCACTCGAAAATGCACCAGTCTTTGGTGTTATGATTGAAAACTCAATTCCAGCAAGACCGCAATCTGGACTAAGCCAAGCTGAAGTCGTTTTCGAAGCAATAGCTGAAGGTGGAATTACACGTTTCTTGGCTCTATATCAGCAAAATAAGCCTAAGCTATTAGGGCCCGTTAGGAGCGTTCGCGGTTATTATATTGATTGGGCTTCAGGATTTGATGCCTCGATTGCTCATGTTGGTGGCCCGGGAGACGCTTTGGCAAGAATGCGAGACGGCAAACATAAAGATATGGATGAATTCTTAAATACGCAAACCTTTTGGCGTTCAAAAAATCGCTATGCACCTCATAATGTCTATACGAATTTTACAAATTTATCAGCATTAGGCTCTTCGAAGGGTTGGAATTCTTCGAATTTTGAAGGTTTTAGTCGAAAAGAAGATTCACCAGCAAAAGATAAAAATGCAACCCAAATTCAGGTTAATATTTCAGGTTTTTCTTATAATTCAACCTATGTTTACCAAGAAAACTGTAATTGCTATTTGCGAAGTCAGGCCGGAGTTACTCATACAGATGCGAATGGAACTCAAATCTCAACTAAATCCCTAATTGTTTTAAAAATGGAAAACAAGCTAGCTGCAGACCGATATCATAATACCTACAGAAATATTGGTAGTGGAGAAGCGATTGTATTTCAAGATGGAGTAGCTCAAGAGGTAAAATGGATAAAATTAAGCGAAGGCTCCCCATTGATTTTACAAAATAATGATGGTTCAAATTTTAAAATAAATCGAGGCCAATCTTGGATTGTTACCGTCGGAAATTCAACGGGCTCAATAGGCTGGCAGTAAACACGTATTCTATTTTTGTTCGCTTTTTGTTTGCGATTTTTGGGCTAACAGTTTAAGTTTCACATAAGCTGTTAGTCCTCATTTAGAAAATTATCAATTTTATCTGATTGAGATATTCGAGAAATAGCATCTTTAAGACCAAATTTATCTTTAGGATCTACAAAATAACGGATTTCAAGACCGTTTTTAAAATGTAGAGTTATAGTAGTATATAGATTACCAGTTTTTGGTGATTCTTGGGTTTTAAGAGCTACGCGGGCAACTGCTGAAATAATATTATCTTCATTTAATTGATTCTTGTTCATAAAATTTTTTTCCTTATATTTTATTAAAATTATTTTATATTTACAAGGACATTATATCAAAAAGAGAATTTATGTCAAGGGTCGCACAATATATCTTTTACGACATTATATGTAAAAATAACTCTTAAATATAAACTTAAATATTACTATTTGTATTTATACTGCGTAGGGCTTATTTTATTATATTCCACAAAAAGAATTTATATAAAATAAATCCATATAGATTATAATCAAGTAAATTATTAACAAGGAAAGAGCGGGAATTACAAAAAATATTTTCCTTATATAATTTAAAAATTCTTTGAGCTTAATTTCTCAAATATTCATCTTTTCTGACAGATAAAAAATAATTTTCCACACCCCTACCTTATTTATTTTTTGACAATTTGACTTTTTTATTTTTTAATATTATAATATGTTTTTTATATTTTTCCCTGCTCTTCTTATTCTTAATTATAGCATAGAACAAAAAGCGAACAAACCTCTTCTCTTTTTTGTTATTATTTATAATAACCTTTTCCTTCAATCCTTAGATCTATGTAATTTGGTGAAATTTTATGAGTTCCAAAATATTCAATAGCCTTTTTAAAGTTAATAATTTGCCCTTCTGCAGAATCGGCTGTCGACATCCTCGCAAAGTAACTTACACCTTTTACAGAAACTTCAACCTGTCGTAAACTAAGGGGCGGAATACGAATTTTCGAAATCTCTAGCCCCTGTTTGTTTGCAGCAGAAACTAGTTTTCCAATAAAGCTAAAAAAGCTACTGCTTGCAACATTTTTACCGTTAGAAACTATAGCACCGCTATCATCAATTATATTTAGTGACGGTTTTTCAAAATTATTAATATTAAAAGATACACCTTCAGAATCAACGAAAAATTCTTTACCATCAACCAACCAAGAAGCAACAGGTTTTCGAAAATCAAGATAAATTTTATATGAGGTTAAACTATTAAATTTAATATCCGAAATAGATAATACTTCTGGATAATCTTTTTGAAGGCTTTCAAGTAAAGCGTTTTTATTTAAATTTAATAAGATTCGTTCACTCGGATTTATATTTAAATATTCTTCAACCGATTTTTCATATTTACTTAAATTTTGACTTTTCGACTCATTTGAAACTACTGAAACCTTAGAAATAAACTGGAATAAAAATATAGAAATTAAACTTATAAAAATAGCTAAAATCACGAAAAAAGCGCCTAGCTTTCTTCGGCGAATAACTAATTTTTGATTTTCTAAACGCTCAGAATGCTCTTTTTGATGCCGTGAAATTGTTTTTCCACGCCGAAAATCACCCTTCTCTCTCGAGCGTTCTTCTAAAATTTTTTCGCGCATTTCGCGTCGAGTTAAGTTTTTTTCTTCTTTCATCTAACTATAATTATATCATAAGCTCAATATTTTTTATAGCTTTGCGGCTTCAAAAATCATTTCCGTAACATCTTTAGCAGCATTAGGCTTAGCAAATTTACTAAATTCTTTACCAAGCTTAAGCATTTCTTCTGGATTCTCTAAAGTTCTCAAAATTTCATCTGAAAGAATTTCTGGATTTTTTTCAATTTCATCGTCAGAAACAATCTTAACAGCATTAGATTTTTGATAAACCTGCGCATTTTTTAATTGATGCCCGCCCGTTAATCTTGCATTTGGAACAAGGATTGTTGGCTTGTGAAGCGCGGCAAGTTCAAGGTTGGAAGTTGCACCAGCCCGAGCAACAACCAAATCTGCAGCAGCTAAAAACTTCCACATATCTTTTGATACAAAACTTAACAAGTAAAAATCCTTCGAAAATCCCTCAGTTTTTCTCTTAAGTTCATCAAATTGAGATACGCCAGAGATTAGAACAATTTGAGCAGATTTTGAAAGTTCCTCACCCTTCGAAACTACCGCATTATTAAGCCGAGCTGCACCAAGACCGCCACCAGTAACTAAAACAAGAGGCTTATCTTTCGAAAACCCGAGCTCAACCTTAAAATTATCTTGTTCTTTTTTGCTATATTTTTTAAAATTTTCAAGTACTGGAATTCCAACATATTTTGAAATTTCTTTTGGATAATTATAAAATTCGAGCGGTGCGCCTGTTGCAATTCTTTTAGCAAATTTTGAAATAATACGATTAGCTAAACCTGGGTGAGCATCAGAATCATGAATTACAATTGGAATTCTCAAAATCCAAGCGCTTATTCCAACAGGAACACAAACAAACCCGCCTTTGCAGAAAATAACATCTGGTTGCCAAAAAAATAGTTTGAAAAAAGACTGAAAAATACCGGCAATATTTCGAAAAATATCTATAAGATTACCAAAAACAACACTTGGAATTGTAAGATGCTGCCAAAAAGTTAAGTGATTGTAGCGGCGAAATTTCCCACTTGAAATTTTTGAAATTTTAACTCTTTCACCAAAAGAATCAGTCATTATTTTTTTAGCCTGTGGTGCAAATTTTTTATCACACCAAAAATGTAATTCTACTTTTGGATTTTTCTTTAAAATTTCTTTAAAAACTGCCACGATTGGAACTACGTGACCGCCTGACCCGCCGCCGACTGCCAATATTTTCATTGCCTTCCTCCTTAAAATCTTCAACTTGAGTAAATGATGTGTAATTCGAAATATTAAACACAACACCAAGAACTGTCAAAATAACAACCAAACTCGTTCCACCATAAGAAATTAACGGAATTGTAATACCTTTAAGTGGAAATAGCCCAACCATCGCTGCAATATTAATAATTGTTTGCGAAGCTAGCCACCCAGCAACACCGGCCACAAAAAGGCGGCTCGCGGGGTTTTCCATTTTTGAAATAATTACAAGAAGCTGATAAAACAGCCCGAAATAAATTGCAATAATAAAAATTAAACCGACAAAACCAAACATTTCTCCCATTACGGCAAAAATTGAGTCATTAATGGTTTCAGGCAAATAGCCAGCAGATTGAACTGAATTTCCAATCCCTAAGCCCAAAACTCCGCCCGAGCCAATTGCGAGCTTTGCATTACAAATATGGTATTGATCTTTACCACTTTCAGTTAAAATGTTGCTACAATCGCCACTCGAAAAAGTTAAAATTCGAGAAATTCGATGAGGTTCGAAAACAATCAGAAGAACAACCCCAACCAAAACCAACACACCAATTGGAATTAATTTTTTAGACTTCATTCCTGCAATAATAAACTGAAATGCAATTGCGATAATAATTGTCGTTGCCGTTCCAAGATCTTTTTGAAAACCAGCAATCACCAAAAGCACCGCAATAATCACAACTGAAGCCGGTAGAATCGTTTCTTTATAACTGTTGATTTTTCCATTCGAAGCTTGAGCGCCAAGGAAAGTTGAAAGAAGCAAAATCACGCCAATCTTTAAAAACTCAGCTTGCTGAAAACTGAAACCAGAAAAGCCAAACCAGCGACAAGCTCCATTTTCACAAATTACAGGAGGAAGATTAAACAACGCTAAACCTGCAAGAGCTACACATAAAATTAGAGAAAAGATAAAGAATTGTAATGATTTCGAAAAAATCCAGTTGAGTGGAATTGCCTTCATTCCAAAAAAGAAAACCAAACCAACCGCAATATAAATTAAATGTCGCCAGAAGAAATAATAATCATCGTAGTTCGCACCTTTAGCAATATTCAATGAATTTGCTCGCTGTGGGCTTAATGAAAACATTACAACCAAACCAATCAGCAGCAACAGACAGATAAAAAGAAATAGCATATAATTTGCACGATGCTTGCGGATTTTTTCGAAACCTTCAAGATTGAGGCGTTTTTTATTGTCAGCTTTAACACTTTCGTAAATTCTCATACAAGGATTTACGATGAAAATTAAAAACATTGAACGAATTAAAAATATAACTCGCTCCAAAAAACCTGCAAAATCACCGTTCAAAAATTGCTGAAAAATTGCTGAAAAATTATCATTCTTCAAATCACTTTTTAAAAAGCTTTGGTTACGTGATTTTCGAAAAGATGAATTTCGAACTTGTGGCGTTCGAGCTTGACGACGAGATGAATAGTTTTCAAAACCCCGTCGTTCACTCAAATTCCTATTCCTTCTTTCCATTTTAAAGAATTTTATGCTCTGCCAGCGCCAAAATTACACCAATAAAGGCCATAACCATTCCGATAATCCAAAAACGCATTGTAATTTTAGTTTCTTCCCAGCCAGTAGCTTCAAGATGATGATGAATTGGTGCAGAGATAAAGATTTTTCGTTTAAATACTTTTTTCGAAAAAATTTGAATCGCGCTTGAACCAGCTTCAATCACAAAAATTAAGCCAATTACAGGAAGAAGAAGGAGTGAATTTGTAAGCATTGCAACTACTCCGAGAGTCGTTCCCCAAGCGAAAGAGCCAACATCGCCCATAAAGAAACGCGCAGGATAGACATTAAACCATAAATATGCAAGTAGTGCGCCAAGAACAGTAAAACAAAATACCGCTAAATTATGCTGATTCTGAACGAGAGCAATAATTCCAAAAGCACCGAAAGCAGCACTCAATAATCCACCCGCCAAACCATCAAGCCCGTCAGAAATATTTACGGCATTACTTGTTGCAACAATCGCAAAAATAAAGAGTGGAACCATCCAGTATCCAATTTCAATGTTACCAATAAAAGGAATCATAACACTTGTAAAGTGAAGTTTAAAAGTAAAAAACCACGCTAAGAAACCAGCAAGAGAGATAATCATCGCAAACTTAACAGGCGCACGGAGCCCGGCATCTTTACGATTCGAACCCCAAATATTTAAGATGTCATCGATTAAACCAATAAACGCACCACCAGCAAGCCCAGCAAGTGGCAACCAAGTTTGCTCACGCTTCAAATTTAATAAAACAGAAATGATAATAACTGCAATTACGCCAATAATTCCTGCCATAGTAGGAATATTACGTGCAATTTTTTTAGCATGTAGTTTATTTACAACAGTTAAAGCTTCACCTGTAACAGATGCTGTTTTTTGCTTCTTCCAGAATTTATATTTATAAGCAACAAAAGTATAAAGTGGCGTTAAAGCCATTGCTAGAACGAACCCAGCAAGACTAAATAATGCAGAAACGATTAATTGATTTGTGATATTTAACATATTCCCTCTTTAATTCTTTGGTTTAATCTCTAAATAATTTAATAGCCAGTTTGAAATTTCGGTGAAAATCGGTGCGGCGTCTTTCGACCCTTGCAGATTCTGATTTTCACCCCAAACCGCTACCATTATAACATACTCGGCTTCATCTCCGCCACCAAAACCAACATAACTACCAATTGTCTGATAATCAACATATTTTCCACCAACGATTGTCTGGCTTGTTCCGGTTTTTCCGCCAATTTGATAACCCGATGGATCTTTTGCACCACCAACTTTTCGAACACCTTCCAGGACTTGCTTCATCTGTTCACTGGTTTCTTTCGAAATTACCGCTTCTTTATTAATTTCAGGCTCTTTTTTCGAAAGCTTTCCATTTTCATCAACTATTCCTTCAATCAGGCTTGGCTTATATAAAGTTCCACCATTCACTAGTGAAGAAAAAGCATTTGCCGTTTGAAGCATTGTTGTGGTCATACCTTGACCAAAAGTCATATTCGAATATCGAACCGCATTTCCTTCAGCTTTTTTTGGTGAAACTAGCAAACCTTTGCTTTCAAGAACTTCAATTCCAGTGTCCAGCCCAAGCCCAAAACGATTATGGAAATAATCATAAATCTTATCCCGAGCGGTTGAGTTAAGACTTCCACCACCAAGGAGCTTTCCAATAGTCACCATTCCAGTATTGAGCGAATAATTCATGGCTGTTTGAAGAGTAATCGAACCAGTATGCCCCAAAACTGCATTTTGAATTACAATATCTTCAATTCTAATTGAATCAGTATTGTTATATCGAGTTGAAGGACTCGCAACGCCTTCATTAATTCCTGTTGCCATTGTGAAAGATTTTATCACCGAGCCATTCTCATAAGCCATTGTTGTAGTATTATTATTATATACTGAGCTTTTTTCAACTTTACCATAATCTGCTGGGTTGTAAGTTGGATAGTTTGCCATTGCCATAATTTTGCCATTTTTTGGATTCATAACCAAAACTGAGCCATTTTTCATACCTTTTGACTCCATTTGCGATTTTAAAACCTTTTCAACGCGAGCCTGAATATTACGATCAATTGATAACGCGATATTTTTTCCATTTATGGCTGGCTTTTCGATATTCTCACTTCCAACTTCAATAACCTGATTGAATGCATCGGTAGTAATTTTTTTATAGCCATCAGTTCCCGTCAATTCTTTATTCATTGCCTGTTCGATGCCATAATTTCCACCATTATCATTTACAAAACCAAGAACTTGTGCAGCTAAATTTCCCTCAGGATAAACTCGGCGAGTTTCTGCAGTAAATCCGACCCCATGAAATTTCTTTTCACGAATTGCATTTGCCTGTTTTAATGAAAGTTTAGTTCCAATAACTTGATATCGCGTGCTAGTTTTTTCGAAAAGCTTTTCAAAATCATCTCTTAAATTTCCACCAGCAATTTTTCTAAACTCTGAAATAATTTCACTTTTTTTAACTTTTTTTGAATTTGCAATTTCCTGCGGGTCAATCCAAAGCGTATAGACAGTTTCATTCAAAACCATTTTAGTTAGTTTTTTGCCATCCATTGCATAAATTAAACCGCGTTGAGCTTTAATTTCGAATTGTTTTCTCTGACCTTTATCAGCACGAGCGCGATAATCTGCACCTTCAATAACTTGCAAGAAAAAAAGTCGAACCACAATTACCGCAAAAACCCCTAAAATTGAGACTGCGAGATAACCTGTTCGACTTTTATTCTTAAAACCTAAAATCATATAATTCTATTTTATCACACTTTTTGTGATTTTTCGAAAAAAGCTTAACCTTATTTTGCGTAAGAAACTGACGCTGGAGTTGTCATTTTCTTTGCGACTTCGCTATTTTCAATATTCGAAAGCGCTGTAAGTCGTGCGTTTTCCACTTCTAAATCAGCTTTTTTAGTTTCTAAATCTGAAATTTTCGAATCAATTTGCTGAATTTCGTTTCCATAAAGTGCCGGTTTAGAAGAATTCATTAAGAAGATAATTCCAAGAACTGCAATCAAAACACCAAGCATCAAAAATTGCGTTACTGCACCAAGTTTTGCTGTTGGCTGAAAAATAGCGATATTGTTATTTCTTCCATATGACCGCGACGAAACTTGTGTTTGGCGACGGCGACTAACATAATTTGTGTTTGTTTTATACATTGGTTTTTTGTTGCGTTAAATTTAATATTCAATAAAATAAAGCACCAGACCAGTTTTTCGGCTGGTGCTCTAAAGTTTAGTTTCTGTTTTAAATTTTTGTTTTTGTTTTTCGAAAGCGTCAAATACTATCGAAAATTAACTTTTACGCGAGCTTGTTCGTTAGCGTAGCTTACTTTGATTGTTTTTGGCATCTCGCCTCCTTTTGTTTTTTTTATTTTCTAATGCTTACTCGCAACTTTGCGCTGCGGGCTCGCGGATTATTAACATCTTCTTTCGCACTATCAAGCGGTTTTTTAGTAATCGTCTGAAATTTAGACTCTAAACCTTTTTTTGAATCATCTTTGAAATAATTCTTCACTATTTTATCTTCAAGACTGTGAAAAGTTATAATTCCAACTCTTCCACCTAAATTTAACAGTTTCGGAAGTAATTTTAAAACCTCCTCAACTTGTTGAAGTTCATTATTTACCGCGATTCGAATCGCCTGAAAAGTGCGCGTTGCGGGGTGCGTTTTCTGCCAACCGCCTTTGTGCACGCTTAAAATTAAATCAGCCAGCTGCGTTGTGGTCTCAATTCTCTGCTTTTTTCGAAATTCTAAAATTTTCGAAACGATTCTTTCAGCAAAACCGCGCTTTTCTTCGCCAAATTCAATTAAAATTTGCAAAAGTTCATTCCTGCTTGCGAAATTCACAATATCTGCCGCTGTTTTTTTCTGCGCAGGATTCATTCGCATATCAAGTGGGCCATCTTTTCGAAAAGAAAATCCCCTTTCTGCAATATCTAACTGAGGTGAAGAAACACCCAAATCTGCCAAAATTATATCAAATTTTTGACCTCTTTTTACCAATTCTTTTGCGGCCGAAAGAAAATCTTTGTGTAAAATCTCTACACCTTCATTTTTAAACCGCTGAAGCGTGCGAATTGCATTTTCATCCCTATCAACTAAAACCGAGTTTTTGAAATTCTCGGTTATACGCAAAAATTCGCCAGCGTGCCCTCCATATCCTGCCGTAAGATCAAGATAACTTTCACCTCTCTTTGGCTGGATTTGTTGCAGACTCGCTTGCAATAAAACTGGTATGTGAACTGATTCTTCTGTGTAATTCATAAATTTAAAGCCACCTAACTGATGATTAAACTTTTTGTTTTTGTTATATTTTTGTTTTAAGATTCATTATAAGTTTAGCTTCTTGCTTGGCGTATAGCCAACCATATTGCTGTTTGAGAGACTTATATATGAGGTGGAGTTTTATTTTGGGAGGTTTTAAAATGTGCTCCAGCTATTATTTTAACCTGGTTACTGGAATTTGTCCAGCTGTTTAATCACCAGATAGTTGACCTTAAACTAAAAACTACATCTATTTTAACGTGCTTTTATTTTTGTTTAGTGGTTTTTCTGTTTGTTTCTGTCGTTGCCACTGATTTAAGTTTACCGCGAATTATTTTTTTTCGCAAGACCTATTTTTGACAAACACGCAAATTTAGAAATAATTTTTTATATATTTTTCCACAACTATGTGGAAAAGCAAGCCTTTTAACAGATATTCCCCGCTTTTCCACAATGCTTGTGTTTAATTGTTGAAAACTAATTTATCGTGGCAATAATGCGCTAATTAATGCAGTATCATATTTTGTTGTAGACATTAGAATCAAATATGTTACAAATACAACAAGATTGATTGCAAGTGAAAGAACTAAAACTGCACTTCGAAAATCTTGCGTAACTTGGTCAACCACTACTGTTCCATCTTCAGCGATAATAATTCCATTATTTGTAAGCAAAGTTTTAGCTTTTTTAATATCTTGCTCTTTTTTTGAAACTTTTGTAGTTTTTTCAGCAACTTTTTTAGCTGTAGTTTTTTTAGCAATTTTTGTTTCTGTTTGTTTTTTTGTCATTTTTTTCCTTTTTTGTTTATTTGACTTATTTGATCTTAATTGTTTTTTATGTTTATATAATAGCATAAGTTTTTTAAAAAGTCAATAGCTTTTATGCTAAATTATTTTAAAACATTTCAAAACCCTCTGCCAATATTTTGTTCGCTTGACATTGCATAGTTTTATTTTATTTTATTTTTTGACATTTCACTATTTTATTGTTTTCATATTTTTGAGCCTTTAGCCTTACTATTCCATAAAAATAATCAAAACTAAAAGACTCTCGAATTTTCGAAAGTCTTTTGCACTCAATTAATTTTAAAATAAATTAACTAAAAATCTACTTTATATAGCATCTTCGCCAAAGAGTTTTTTTATGCGAGCTACAATCGAGCCTTTGTGACGGCCTAGTTCTTTACTCAATTTAGCAATTAAATCTGCATCAATTTTGCCATTTTCGAAAACCATTTCTTGTAATTTCGAATCATCAACAAGTCTCCACGCACGATACGCATTTGGATATTCTTGCCGCATTTTTTCAAGCTTTTCAGCCCAAGTTGTTTTTGATGGTTGTACCTCAACAATTTCGCCTGCTTCACGCTTTTTAGCAACTTCTTTTAAGTGCGAAAAACGCTTTTCGGCTTTTAAACTTTCATTTTTAAGTATAAAATCAATCTTCCGCGCTTCTTCACTAACCATCAAAGCAGTGCGATTTATTCCAAGCAAATAAAGTCTATCAAGAGAGCGAACACGAGAAAGTGCCACATAACCCATTCCTTCAGAAAAGGCTTTTCGAAGGTCGATTCGAGCGGCATCGAGTGTCATTCCTTGACTTTTATGAACCGTAATTGCATATGCCAGCCGGAGTGGAATTTGCATAATACTTGCTCGCTTTTTTTCACCATCACGCATCTCCCAAGTTTCTGGCACCATTGTAATAATTTTGCCATTTCGAAATTGAACAATTGGGTAATCTGTTGATCTTTCAAAATCAATAACTTCTCCAATTGAACCGTTCACGTATTGGCGGTTTTGGGCATTTTTTACTGCCATCACTAAAGCACCTTTTTTGAGTCGCAATAGTTCCGGCGCAAGAACAGACTTCTGTAAAGTTTCAATATAGTTTTTCGCACCAGTTGTGGTTTGCGCAAAATGAAACTCCTCACCTTCAAGTTCGGTAAGTTTTTGTTCATTTATTTTATCAACATCTATATTAGTAGTGTGGAGTTCGGTTAAGTTTTTCGAAAAATCATCACTTTTAAAACTGAGCTCAACATCAATGCGATCAAGCAAACTTTGAGCGTGCTTTCGACGTAAATCAT
Source organism: Candidatus Saccharimonas sp. (assembly GCA_015256915.3). Lineage (NCBI taxonomy): Bacteria > Candidatus Saccharimonadota > Candidatus Saccharimonadia > Saccharimonadales (SeqCode) > Saccharimonadaceae (SeqCode) > Saccharimonas (SeqCode) > Saccharimonas sp. (SeqCode). The sequence goes on along the minus strand of CP076101.2, from coordinate 203,070 downwards.
CCGCTCTAAGTGCGTTTAAAATTTCAGATAGTTCATCATTTTTTTGACGGTGATTTTCCTCAAGATAGCAAATCGTAAATTTGGCAAGCTTCCAGGCATTCGAATGAATCGCAAAACCACCAGTTCGCCCACCAGCTCGGTTAATTGGCGGTAGCTGAAAAAAATCACCACATAAAATTATCTGAATTCCACCGAAAGGTTTATCATTTTGGCGAATTGTGCGACAAATTTCTTCAACCATGTCTAGTCGAAAATCATGCAACATAGAAATTTCATCAACAACCAGAATATCTGTATTTTTAATAATTTCAGCCCGCGTTTTTGGGAATTTTTCAAAAAATTTTTTCGAAAGATAATCATAAATTCCAATTCCGCTCCAAGCGTGAATAGTGTTTCCTCCAAGATGAGTTGCCGCTAAACCAGTGGTAGCCGTAACGCTAACCTTTTTTCCAGAATTTTTTGCAAGCTTAATAAACTGGTTAAGTGTGAAAGTTTTTCCACTTCCCGCTGCACCAGTTAAAAAAACATTTTCGCCTGAGAGCATAATCTCTAGTGCTAACGCTTGCTTCATTTTCGAAAACTACTCGCTTCCGATCATTCGTGGCGGTTCACCTTCTGGGTCGTCGAGCAACTTTTTGCTTTTAATTTCATAACGGCGACCAGTGATTTCGCTCAAGATGTAATCTTCATTAATTAAATTCACGAACATATCTAAATCGTTACTATCCATAATAATGATTGCACCGTTGTCGTCCGTCATTAATTCAAGCTGCATTTCATCGGCGTATTCAACCACTTTTTCTTGCGAAATTTCACCAATTTCATCCATTTTTTGTAATTTCGTAGCAGCCTTTTTATGCTCGCGAACCAAAGTTTGCAAATCTAAACCATCAGGAAAACTCAATTTATACTTTCTTTCGATTTCCAAAACTTTTTTATCAGCTAAAACTTGTTTTTTATAATCGTAATTAAAGAGTTTTTCAAATTTTCCTTGATTGAAAATAAAAATATCATTATTTACGATCAAAACTTGATTATCTGGCTGGATTTTTAAACCAAATTCAGGCTCAAATGCACCAAATTTACCATTTCGAAATTCCCAAGCTGTTGCTCCGCGCAAAACCTGCCCTTGCATAATTTGTTTAGCAACATAAAATTTCTCGCCTTTCGAATTTGTAAACCTTGCCAAAATTCCTTTAATCCGCTTAAAATCATGTTCGTTTTCATTAAATTCCACAATGTCGGAATATTGCGTTTCAATTATATTTAATAGCGCATTAGCGTGTTGAACTTTTTGTAGTTCAGTTTTTAAAAGCACATCTTTGCCCGCGCCACCATCCATTTCATAGTCTCGCACGCTCAAACCAGTTCCTGCACCCATATTTACGAAATTAATCATATCAAACAAAAACAACGGCTTAATTTGCGAGTTCAATTCGCTTGAAAAACTAGTTGTAAAAGGCACAAAATTTTTATTAAATAAGAAAAATTCTACATCAAGCTCACCCTTAATTCCATCTGTTAAATTCGCCCATTGAAAAATATCAGTCGAGTCGTCTTTCTCTAAAGAAAATTCAACCTCGTGGTTTTTTTCTTCTATTTCGTATTGTTTGTTTTCGGTATTTTCTGAATATCCAGTTCTAATTTCATCTTCCATGTAATATATTATAGCATAAACGCAAAATAAAAATAACACCCTTTGGTGCTATTTTTGATAGTTATTAAGATTATTGTGGTGGCCGAGAAATTCGGGAAGCTGTAAAATCGGCATAAATCTGATATATCTGCTTTTCCTCGTCTTGTTTTGGAGATTTAGAAATGTCCTGTTTAAATCTTCCTTTAAATTTTTCAGCAACAATATCTGATGTAGGATTGCTCTCTTTAAAATTTCTTATAACACTATTAAGCAATTCCTTGTCATCTTTTAGCTTGTCAATCTCTGCGGCTAGAGCTGCTTTGTCTTTTTCTGGATCGCCAGTTCCTTTGACTTTTATGAAAAGCTGTGGTTTGTTGTAAGATGCGTCAATATTAATGCCCACAGTAACATTCGCCCCAACCTCGTAGTCAGTGTAACCAGTAGTTTGGCAAGGTTTGCCGTCAACTAGGGTTTCGGCGTAAGAAAGTTTTGAAAAAGCATTAATTCCACCAAATGTAGCTGTAGCTAGCATGAAGATTGAAAGAATAATCTTTTTAGATTTCTTACCTAGCTTTGAAGTAATGAGAGTTGTTAGTCCAAGGATTAGAGCTAGAACAAGGATCGTTGCAATAATTCCTGTTGTGTTTTGTGCCCCAGTGTTTGGAGCTTGAATATTTTTTGGAGCTGGTTGAGCAGCTACAGTTTCTGTTTTTCTATCCGTTGGAGATGGAGCTGCAGAAACCAAATTGTTTTCTGCAGGCTTATCTAGACAGATAAGCTTTTTGAGTTTTAGATCTTGCATTTATTTATTTATTCCACCTTTCTTATTTCCATTACTCTTATGTCTATTTGATTTTATCATTAATCGAAAAAAATATCAATATGTTTTTGCTTTGATATTAAGCTTATTTTATGTTATAATTTTAAAATGAAAATTGCAATTTTAGGGCGACAGCCGAGCATAGGAATTGCCGAACTCGAAAGCGTTTTTAGCGGAGAAAAAATTCATGCGCTTGGCGATTACGCCTGTCTTATAGAAACTGAAAAACTCAATGTTTCGCATTTTGGCTCAATTTTAAAAACAGGCCAAGTTGTTTTTGAAGTCAATTCAACGGATTGGCGAGATGTTTCAAAAAAAATAACCAAAATTTTTGAACACGATTTTGCGGATTTTAGCGGAAAAATCACACTAGGAATTTCAACCTATGGCTTAAAAACTCGGGCAAACGAAGTTTCGAAAACTGGAACAATTATTAAACAAAAGCTTAAAAATCACGGCGTTTCAGTGCGAATAATCCCTTCAAAAAATACTGAGCTTTCAACCGCAATTTCGCATAATAATAAGCTTGGCTTAAGCGAGAAAAAAATCGAAATTTTAGTAGTTCGTGGCGGCAAAAAAACAATTATTGCTTTAAGTGAAGGTGCACAAAATATCACAAGCTACGCTAGACGCGATCAAAACAGACCGAAGCGTGATGCTTTTGTTGGAATGCTGCCGCCAAAACTCGCTCAAACAATGATCAATCTCGGTGTTGGCGAAAATCAGCCACAGATTCAAGCACTTTTTGGTAAAAAAACTTTCGAAAAGCCAGAAATCCTCGATCCTTTTTGTGGAACTGGCACAGTTATTCAAGAAGCACTTCTAAAAGGTTTTAAAGCAAACGGGACAGATTTGAGCGAAAAGATGGTGGAGTTCTCGAAAGAAAATAGTGATTGGTTTGTGCGAGAGTTTAAACCGCATGGTGAACTTGGAGAAATTTATGAAGCTGATGCTACAATTGAAAAATGGAGTTTTGCAAAAAAACTTTCAAGTGTAGTTTGCGAGACTTACTTAGGGCAACCATTCTCTGCTCCACCTTCACCCAAAAAATTAGCAAAAGTTCGCGAAAATTGCAACCGTATAATTTCGAACTTTTTAAAGAATTTATCGCAGCAAATTCCAGAAGATACACAGATTTGTATTGCCGTTCCTGCCTGGAAAACACAAAATGGTGATTTTTCTCACCTTCCACTTATTGACTTTTTAAATGAGCTGGGTTATAATAGAAAGGAATTTATGCGCGTTAAACCACAAGATTTAATATATTATCGCGAAAATCAAGTTGTGGCGCGTGAATTATTAGTACTAATAAGGAGTAAAAATGTCAAAAGTTAAAGCTGGTGGTACAAGTAAGAATATCCACAATAACGCTGGCCAACGCTTAGGCGTAAAACGATTTGGCGGTCAAAAAGTCAATGAGGGTGAAGTTCTCGTTCGACAAACTGGCGCAACCAAATTAGCTGGTGAAGGAACTTACATGAGCCGAAACTTTACAATCCACGCTAAGCAAAACGGTGTTGTGAAGTTCAAACAAATTCAAAAGCGAAAATTTACTGGCAAGACAGAACGACGTACAGTTGTAGAAGTTGTTGCTGCGTAATTGCAATAAAAATGAGCCTTTCGAAAGATTGACTCATTTTTTATTTTACTCATTTTGGACCTGTTAGTAATCCTCACCAATGCCCAAATGTTCACGAACTTTCTCAATCACATCTGAAATCATCACCTGAGACTTAACAAGATATTCATCAACGCCAAGTTTTTCAGCTCGCTCACGATCACTTTCTTGGCTTAAAGCAGTAAGCATAATAATTTGCAGATTCATTGTTTCAGGAGTATTTCTAAGAATATCTAACACATCAAAGCCCGAGATTTTTGGCATCATTGCATCAAGAATCATTAAATCTGGACGATATCTTAAAGCTGCAGTCAACGCTTGCTCGCCGTCATGAACTTCCATAACTTCAAAATCTTCCATCTCAAGCCTTGCACGATATACGCTAGCCAAAACCTCATCATCTTCGACTAATAAGATCTTTTTTCTTGCTTCCATTTTCCCTCCTAAATAGTTCTTGCAATTATTTTAAAATTTCTAACGCCTTGTTTTTTTGAATATCGTTTAATAAATAACTTTCGCCCTTTGGTGCGCTCACTTTAATATCTGGTGAAATCCCATTATTCGAAATATTTTTTCCACCTGGCGTAAACCATTTCGCGATCGTAACTTTCAATAAAGCTCCGTTTGGCATATCAATAGTAGTTTGAACACTTCCCTTACCATAAGATTTTTCACCAACAATTTGAGCAGCTTTATATTCTTTTAAAGCGCCTGCAACGATTTCACTTGCACTAGCCGAGGAGCCGTCAAGCAGAATTACAGTTTTAGTACCCTTCAAAGGATTGTCACCAGTCGCTCGAATCTCCTCAACCGTTTTTGAACCAGTTTTTTCACTAACGATCAAAGCATTTTTTTCAAGCCACAAGCTCGCAACAGTTTTTGCAGCTTGAACATATCCGCCGCCATTTCCACGCAAATCTAAAATAACTTTTGAAATTCCCTCATTTTTAATTTCTTCAGCATATTTTTTCGCCAAAACACCAGTTTCATTATCAAATCGATAAATTGAAAGTGTTGCAACGCCGTCTTTCTTCGTGAGTTCTACGCTTGGATTTTCAATTTTTGCACGAGTTACTGAGAATTCTTTCTTTTCATTGCCACGAACTACACCAATCTTAACAGTTGTTCCAGCATCTCCACGAATTTTTTTGCTAATTTCAGAAGTATTTTCTTTCGAAACATCTTCACCATTGACTTTCGAAATTACATCGCCTGCTAAAATTCCTGCACTTTCGGCTGGATTTTTAGCTAAAACTCGCACAACTTTAACAGAATCGCCATCTTTTGCGAGCTCAACACCAATTCCCGTTCCAACGTCACCACTTAAGCTCTTATTGAATTCTTCGGCTTCTTTAGAAGTCATATACTCCGTATATTTGTCTCCCACCGCTTCAACTAAACCTTTCGAAGCACCATCAATAATTTTTTGTTTATCAATTTCACCATCAAAATTTGAGGCTAAAGCTTGATAAGTTTTTTCGACATTCGAAAAATCTATTCTTTCAACCTTTTTCAACCCAAAAACTGGCGCAATTAAATTTCTAATATCATCTATTCTTGAGCCACCCGCAAAGCCTAAAACCAGCATGAAAACTGAAACCAAAACTAGCGTTGAGCGTTCAACTTTTTTACCTCTATCCATAAATTCCATTATATCACAAAAGCACAAGCATAACAAAAAAAATAAGTTCTGAAAGATAAGTTTAATATTTAATGCTTTAAAATAATTTGAATTTGCACTGTTCTTGTGATAATTTTGCCAAAATTTCTCTTTTCTGTAATTGTGGCAGGTTAGACATATTTTAGAAGAGCGTTAAAATAAAAAAGACCCATTTTTTGGGTCTTGAAGACTGACTAAAAGTTTTTTCTACTTAGATATTCTTTTTCCCAGGCGATTGCCGTGTCTTGAACTTTAAGCTCATATGAAGTCCTTTTTTCTAATTTCATACTTCTAATTTCTTTCCGAGCTTCTTGATATAATTTCAGTTGTTCAATTGCTGGATAAAGGGCAGTACCTATTATTCGTATTAATTCCCTATTATCTTCTATTAATCTTCTACCAAATTCAGCACTAGTTATTTGTTTTTCTTCTGACATTTTTAAACCCCCTCCTGCTGTATACTAAAAAGTACAAAAAATAGTTTTTAGAAAATCAATTTTTTGGAATATTAGCCGACTATCTTCTATAGGTGCTTGTTCATAAACATGGTTTATATTATTATGAACAGCTTTTCATATTATAACTTAGCTATTCAGCAATTGCAATAGTAGAATTATATGATTAAATTTAGAAACATTTGCATTTTTATTAAAATTATATCTTTTTTGAATATTTTTATATAAAATACTTTCATTCCATCGAGAAACACCATCTCATTTTCTAAATAATTTAAAGCAAATAATAAAAAGCGAGTCAGATAAACTGGCTCGCTAAATATTAATCGAAATACACATATGTATCATAAGTGCTTGCAGGTACGGTCATTGTTGAGAATTGACCCCATCTACCATTAACAAAGTAATTATACTGCGAAATCGTAACCATATTACCATTCACAGCCTCAACCCAAACAATGTGACCATATTGACCGCCGCTCATTACGCCGAATGATCCAACTTTTGGAGTACTTCCAGTTCGGAATCCTGCTCGCCGTGCGCTAGCTGGCACATCTTTAGCATTACCCCAATATGCAGCGTTAATACCTTTCGTTGCACGTAATTTCCATGCAACATAGCTCACACATTGGCGACAACCATAGCCATAGCCATCTGTTCCATTTCCATCTGCACCGCCATAACTTACTGCATTCGCATCAACAAAACAGTTTGCATCATTCCAAGGGTAACTGCTTGTTCCAGCAATAGCCTGTGGAAGAGACCCACTACCGGCTGCTCGAGCTGCTCGCAAAATTTGAGCCTGAATCATATCTTGCTGCTGTTTTTGAAGAGCTGCTTTTTGTGAGTTTCGCTCGTTCGCATATTTTGTATATTCTGCTTCATCATTTTTAGTTTGAGCAATTAATTCATTCTGCTGGCGAATTTTTTCTTGAAGCGCAGATTCAGCTTGCTGCTGGTTAGTTAAAGCAACTTTAACTTCATCTCGCTGCTTTTCAAGTTCAGCTTTCGCTCGCTTAATACTATCAACCTTTTCAACCAACTGGCTTTTAACTGCACTTTGATATTCAAAATTATCAAGCGCTTTCGAAAGATTGTTGCTTCCTGCGATCCGTTCAATTGGTGTGATATTATCTTCAAGCGACATTGCCGCCAAAATAGAACCCAAAGCATTTCGATTTCGTTCAATACTCTCTTCATTATTTTTAATTTCAAGCTGTAGCTTTTCATATTGTTTTTGATATATTGCAATTTGCGATTGAATTGTAGCTTTTTCATTTTCAATACCGCTAAGCTCATTTTGAAGTGTTTGCGCTTTATTTCTAAGATCGCTCGCACGAGATTCCGCACCACTAATTTGAGATTCCAGAGCTTTAATTTCTTTATCGAGCTGTTCAACGCTCTTCTCGGCTTCAGCACTTTTTGGCAAAGCCGCAATAACACCAGCAACAACAACTCCAAGAGAAATTGCGCCATTTATCACTAAATTCTTCTTCTTAATCTTTTTCATAGTTATTTTTCTTTTTATTTTAACTTTATTCTTAAATAGATTATACCACAATCTTTTTTCGAAAACAAGCCCCTTTCTATATTTTTAGATATTTTCTTGTTGCCGTAAATGCTGAAACAACGCCAATAAATGAACCAACAACTACCAGCCCCAGAACAACCAAAAATCCATAAACTTGCAAGAATGAAATTACAGGCGAAATGATAATTCCATAAGCTTCGAGCCGAGATTTCGAAAGAAAAATTATAGTATAGCCAATTATTGAGGCTAAAATTGCTGCGATTGTTCCACAAATCACTGCTTCAACCAAAAATGGTCCAGCAATAAAACTTTTATTTGCACCAATTAATTTCATCATATAAATCTCTTCTCTACGGTTAAAAATAGCCATTCGAATTGTATTAAAAATAATTAAACTAGCAATGATTACAAAAATTGAGCCAGCTAAAATTCCAACTTTTTCAGCAAAATTAATTGTATTTGAGATATTTTTAATAATCTCGTTTCGATCACTTGCATATGTTGGTGGATGATCTGGATCGAGATTTGATTTAATTAGCTTATTATTTTCAACAAGATTTTTTAACTCTGTTGAATTCGAAATATCCACAAGTTTAACATTAAAAATTCCAAAAAATTCATTGTTCGATTCAATTAAGGCTTTTCGAATATCCGCATCAGCCGAATTTTTTCGAGCAAATCTATCACGTGCCTCTTGTGGTGAAATGTATGTTATATCTGTAACTGAAGGTAAATCTTTAATTGCTTTTTGCATTTTTAAAATATCAGAATTTGAAACACCTTTTTTAAGATAGATAGACATATCGACTTTATTTTTAATGTCATCAACCGTATCCATCAAAATTGAACGTGCAAGGAGTGAACCAAAAATAATCACCAAAGTAACAGTCATCACAGCAGTTGCGGCAACCGAAAGCCAAGCATTTCGAACAAAGCTATTTGCACCATATTTTGTAATTCGCCAAAGAGTTAAAGTTTTGCGGCGACGCTGTTTATGTTGCATAATAACTTTCGAATTTTGTTTTTTTCTACCTTGCTGCACTTGAGAGCCTTTAATTTTATGATGTTTTAAATTTTCCTCTCTCATTATTGCCTATACTCCCCTTGTGATTGGTCGTGAGTAATTTTTCCACCATTTAAGGTAATTACACGCCGTTTAAGTTTATTTACAATTTCAACATTATGCGTAGTTAAGACAACTGTTGTTCCGTAATCATTAATTTTTTCAAGTAGTCTAATAATGTCCCAACTATGCTTTGGGTCAAGATTCCCTGTTGGCTCATCGGCAATTAGAATTTTTGGCTGGCGAGCGATTGCCCGGGCAATCGCTACACGTTGCCTTTCACCACCACTTAACTGATGTGGAAAATTTCCCTCTTTTCCTTCAAGACCAACAAGTTTAATAACTTTTGGAACAGTCGCTTTAATCTCATGATTAGTCATTCCGGCAATTTCAAGCGCAAAAGCTACATTTTCGAAAACGGTTCGATTTGGCAAAAGCTTAAAATCTTGAAAAATCACACCAATTCGGCGCCGCAAAAGTGGAATATCCTTATCTCGCAATTTGTCATAATCAATTCCACCAACAACAATTTTACCGCTGGTTTGTTTTTCTTCACGAGTGAGCATTTTTAAAAGTGAGGATTTTCCCGCACCACTCGTTCCAACCAAAATAACAAACTCTTTTGGCTTAATATGAAGGCTAACCCTGTTAATCGCAGGAGTTTTTGAATTACCATAAACTTTTGTCACACGATCTAATAATATCATCACTTTTTATTATACCAGCTTTTTTCAAAGTGTTCAAGCTTATTTAAAAAAATTAACTAAAATCACCCTTTCGAGTGATTTTTGAGTTATTTTTTAGCTTTTTTCTTTCGAAGAAGTTGCGCTGTATAGTTTTCTGGTGAGTATGCGGTTCTGTCGATTCCTAGAACTTCTAGAACATCCCACAATTCTTGGCGAATTCCATCTGGATTATCACCTTTTTTCACCTCTCGTTCAAGTTTAATGAAAGTTCCCAATCCTTCAACATCGTCTAAAAAGAAAGTAGTGTCTTCAACCTGAAGTTTCTGGCGATTTCGAAGCACCTCAACTTTCATTTCAAAGCCAAGCTGCTGAACAATATGCGCTGTTTCAGAATAATTTAAAACCGGCGTTTCATGAATTAAATCAACATTTTCAGCATCAATATGACGCTTTTGAATCAGCTGATACCAAGGTTTGCGTTTTGGATCAATAATCTCTGTTCTAATCATCAACTTTGGTAAATTTCTACTTGGCTGAAAACCTCGTGGTAAAAATACGCGATCATTCTGAAAAACAACTCGCCCAAAATCATGCCCCGTATCCGTTATTCTTTTGATAAAATCAACCTTATTTTTAATTTTTGCCTTTACGATAACTTTCTTCATAATTCGATTATACCATATTATTTAGATTTCGCCAAGATGCTCATGCTTCAACCTTTGTCTAGATTGTTCTGCCAAACAGACTGTAGCGGCCATTGCTACATTTAAGCTTTCAATTTCGCCAACCTGCGGAATCATTACTTGATTTTCAATTTTCGAAAGTAGCTCACTAGAAACACCAGAACCTTCGTTACCAAAAATCCAAGCCGTTTTTGTTGTAAAATCCTCATCGTAAATTGATTTTTTAGCTCTCAAACTTGTAGCAAAAACTGGAACTTGCATTTTATCAACTAATAAATTTAAATCTTGGTTTTCAAAAATTTTTAGTTTAAAATGTGCTCCCATTCCAGATCGTAACACTTTCGGTGACCAGGCCGAAACAGTCCCTTTCGAGCAAATAATTTGTTCAACGCCAAAACCAACTGCACTACGCAAAATTGTGCCAAGATTACCCGGATCTTGAATCTTTTCAAGAAAAATCGTATCTTTTCGAAAGTCAACATCTTGAAAAGTTGATATTTTTACAACAAAAAGTATTCCAACGCCTTCAATTACGGGGCTAATTTTGGTATAAATATTCGACTCAAGCTCAACAATTTCAACACCAAGTTCTTCGCATTTTTTAATCACTTGCTCAACCTCAAAACTTTTAGAAGAACTTGAAACAACGCAAATCTCCGGTGAGCCAAAAGCTTTAAGCCATTCGCTAACCAAATGAACCCCCTCAATAATAGTTAACCCCTGTTTGTTTCGAAAGCTTTGTTTATTCGAAAGTTGAACAAGTTTTTTAACCAAAGGGTTTCGCGATGAACTAATTTTTTTCATTAAATCTCGCTCGATTTTACGCGAATTTGCGAGGCGTCATCTCGATTTCGAACACTCACCGAGCCATCGCCCTCAATTGTGTCAAAATCAATTACAACAACTTTTGGTACACCGATTTCATCAGCCTTGGCATAAACTTTTCCAACTTTTCCGCTCAAATCAAATTCAACATTTTTGTATTTTTGGCGAAGTTCAAGATAGATTTCTCGTGCTTTTTCAACCAAAGCTTCTTTATTTTTAAGAAGTGGTGCCACAATGATTTTTGTTGGAGCAAGATTTTCAGGTAATGCCAAAAAAATACGAGTTTTGCCATCGGTTTCAACCTCGCGATAAGCATTAGAAAGAATCGCCATCAAAAGCCGTTCAACGCCAAAACTTGGCTCAATCACATGAGGAATGAACTTTTTGCGCGTTTGCTTATCAGTATATTCCATATTCTTGCCACTTGCCCGCTGGATATTAGCAAGATCAAAATCAGTGCGATAAGCAATCCCCATCAGCTCTTCTTTGCCGATTGGATAATTAAATTCAAAATCAACAGTGCGTTTTGAATAATGCGCGCGGTCTTCTTCTGGAACTTCAAGTTCATATAGTGAACTTTGTGGCAAGCACATTTTTTCAGTTAAGAATTTTCGAACTAGCCTAAGCAATTTTTCAAATTCAGCTTCCCAATTCTCAGGATCTACAAAATATTCAATCTCCATTTGTTCAAACTCGCGAGAACGAAAAACAAAATCTCGGGGCGAAATCTCGTTTCGAAAAGCTTTTCCTTGTTGCGCAAGACCAAATGGCAAACTTGGATAAAACGAATCAACTACATTTTTGTAATTAGTAAAAATTCCCTGAGCAGTTTCTGGTCGAAGATACGCGGTTGAATTCTCATTCACCACTGCACCAACATTAGTTTGAAACATCATGTTGAAACTTCGAACTTCACTAAGTTCATTTCCTTTTGGCGATTTCAAGCCTTGCTCACGGATGATTTCAGTAATTTTCTCGTTTGAAAGTCCTTCCGCCTCAATTCCGGCATCTTTTAAAAGGTGATCAGCACGATATCGCTCGCCTGTTTTTAAATCTTCCACCAAAGGGTCGGCAAAAGTTGCAGCATGACCACTCGCCTGCCAAACTTTTGGATTCATGATTATTGCAGCATCAACGCCAAACATGTCTTCACGATTTTCAACAAAGAATTCCCACCATTCATTCATAATTTTGCGCTTTAAAGCTAGCCCAAGTGGGCCGTAGTCCCAAGTTCCGCGCATTCCACCATAAACTTCACTACCTTGCCAAATAAAACCCCGCCGTTTAGCAAGACTAACAATTTTGTCCATCAAATCTTCGTTCTTCATTTTTCCTCCGTATAATCTTTTAACTATTATACCAAAAAAGCTCCCGTTTTTCGAGAGCTTTTTGTTTAAATTGCTATAAAATTAGATTTTTATTTTTGCCAATTTTTTGCGAAAAACTACTGCAGTAGTTACACCCAAAATGGCAAAAGCTAGAATAATGAAATTTTGAGATTTTTCAAAACCAGTGTTTGGAGCTTGAACTTTTGATGATGAAGGCTTTTCATCTTTTGAAACCTCAACAGCCGGTTGCGGTTGAGCTGGAGTTGGTACAGGTGCAGGTTTTTGTGGCTTTGCTTCCGGCTTGCGGATTTTGGCATAGGTTTCTACGTTGCTACCAAATATCGGCGCACTTCCATTGAATCCCCTCTTATCAATAGTATTTCCGTTAGGTGCAACTAAATCAACTATATGTTTAACATCATTGATAGTTCCGTTTTTAATAGCCGAACCATCTACCACTTTTATAGAAGAAATCCAGCCCCTATAGATACCGTCTACTGCGGGTGCATCTTTAACAAATTCAAGAACTATCTCGGTCTCAGAGCGAGAAACAACCTTTAACTCCATAGAAGGTCCACCAACAAAGTAAACACCATATTTATTTACAGGGGTGGAAGCGGTTATACTTTCACGCATTCTGTTTAACAATACAGTCGAGCCAACAGGATAAGTCTTATCATCAAAACGGATCGAAGAATCTTCGGTCATAGTAATTTTAATCTTAGAGCCAGCCTTGATAGGGTCATTCTTAGAATAAACTATAGTTGGACCAAAGACAGAACCACCACTATTAGAATTAAATTGAGCCCCACTAAGACCGGTAGTTGTCTTGTTTATATTTATCAGAGGCTGTTTAGTGAGTTTAACATCTTCACCTTTTAAAGTAGTGCTACCAATAATTTTAGTTTCTACAGTAACATCACGATTTACATATGAGAAATAATTAGTATTATTGTTAGAAATAGAGGTTTTAAAATCGGCATATTTTTCAATATTCTTATTGAAAACAATTTTCCCCTGCCAGACAGTAGATCCTGGTTTGGCATTTTCATCATTACGAACAACACTTGAAACGTTCAATCCGTGCCCATCACTATAAATCTTATCTACAGAAATAATACCAATTTTATCATTCTTGTATTTCAAGTCAACACTATTACCCGGAATCAACGATATATTTTCAGCACGAAAAGCCGCCCAGTCCCCTTCTTTAACATTCTGGCCAGAAATGTCGATCGACCACTCGCGCCCGCTACTCTTAATGCTCTTAGGCTCAATCTTTAGCTGGCTGGTTATGTCCTTGGCAGCAAAGGCAGAAGAGCCAAAGCTAACTATTGAGAATAACGCAGCAAGAATAAAAATTGTTATTTTACTTCGAAAATTCATTTTTTCTCCCTTTTTAATTATATAAACACTTATGCTTAAAATTATTATACCACTTTCTTTTTTAAAAGTAAATAACAAAAATAGACTTTCAAAAGCCTATTTTAAAATCTTGGGATTATCTCTTCAATTTTGTTCAAAAAAATGTCACAACCTTTAATTTTTGAAACAACTTTTGGCTCGCTTGAAACCATTAGTCGCAAAAATTTAATATCATTTGCATCAAATTTACCGCTAAAACTTTCAACAAAAACCTTATCATAAAAATCAAAATCATACCTTAAATTTTCCTGCAATTTCTTGCCATTTTTATCTGTTTCAAGATTAATTTCATCGCCAGAAAATTCTGCGATTTTAAGAATAAACCATTTTCGAACCAAATCTAAGCTGATTCCAAAATCATTCAAACTGCGAAAGACTTTTAACAAAATTTCGAAAAATTCAACCGATTCAATATGTTCGCAAAGATTCGAAACCTTTTTAATTGCTTGGTAGGCAAAATCAGTTCTTTCAAAATCTTTTAAAATTTCACCAAAAAACTCGCACATTCTCGCTGAAGAAAGCGTTTTCATTTCGCTTTTTCCTTCAATTAAAACCACTTCATTTAGCGAAAAAAACTCAATTCCACCAGCAAGCTTTGATTTTGGTTTTCGAACGCCACGCGCAATTGCCACCTGTTTACCATTTGGAGTTAATAAATTTACAATCCGGTCGGCCTCGCCAAAATCAGTTCGCCGCAAAACTATAGCCAGAGTTTTTTTGCGTGAATTATTCATCTAAAATCTCCTTGATTTTTGTGCGAATTTCTTTTGGTGAAACCTGAGATTTATCAAAAATATGGCGAACATTGAACAATTTTAAACTTTCGAAATCTATTTCACTTGCTAAGTCTGAGCAAATCACCACTGGAATTTTTGCCGTATCGGCATAGCTCTGTAATTCATTTAAAAGAGCAAAAGCAGAATGCCCTTCAAGCAAAATATCGAGAAAAATTAAGTCTGGTAAACTTCTATCAATCTCTAAGATTGCTTTTTGCGCAGAATTAACTTTTGAAATTAAAAAATTTGAACGCAAAATTATTTCAAAATTATCTGCCAAGATTGTATTATCTTCAATAATTAAAATTTTTTTCACAATAAACTCAACTGACCAGAACGGTTTAAATCAACATAAAAAGTGTTTCCATCACGATGGCGGATCACACCGATTTTTGCTCCCATTGCCGCCGCAAAACTTTGAGCAATAAAAATACCCAAGCCAGAACTCTGCGGCCGAGAATTCGCTCGAACTGGCTGATGATTCTGTTTTTTAATTGAACGCCAAATTGAAAGCGGTAATTCTTCGCCATAATCTCGAACTGAAATTCGAACTTTTTCACCAATATTTGAAATTTTAATCTCAACTTCGCTCTTTTCGTTCGAAGAATAAAGTGCGTTATCTGAGAAGTTCATCAAAATTGAACGAAGCAATTCATAATTCGCCATGATTAACTCATTTTTTCGAACATTTTTAAACCTAATAACTCTACCATGAAGTTTGAAGACATCGGCAATTTCTGCAACCACATCATTACAGATTTTTTTTGAATTTATAGGCTCAAGCTCGAACATTGCATCTTCAAGTTTTGAAATTCTAGTTAAATCTTGAACGAGTCGCAAAGCCCTTTCACTAGTGATGTCAATTTGGCGTAGAATTCGGCTTTTTTCAGAATTAGAAAGCTCAGTCTCCTCATCATTTAAAGTTAAAGAAAGCTGGCGAATAATTGAAAGCGGGGTTTTCATCTCGTGAGCAGCAATAAGAAAACTACTTTCTTTTGCTACCAGATTTAAAAACTCCCGCTCATCCATATTTTTATTATAGCAAATTTTTGCTATTTTTGAAAGCTAATCCATTTTCAGAGTGCTTAAAATATTTTCGTTCAAGACATTATTGTAAGTATCGGCATCAGTTCGAATCATCAAAGTTTTGCTGTTTAATTTAAAATAATAAGCTGTTCCACGAATTCGATTATTCTTCTCTGGCCCAGGGAATAAGCCTGCAATTTTTGTTGCTGGATATCCATTAACCGTTACGGCTTCAGAAGAAAGCTCACCCTTTTTGATAGCTTCGTTAAATTCTTTAAGAACTTCGTCTACACTCTTCTCATAAATAGCTACGCGCAAACCGAAACGCTGAGTATCTTTACCGTCTTTTGGAACTGGTGGCACTGTATCTGGATAGAAATAAGAGAAGAACCCCTTTCGATCAGAACCATTAGATTCAACATATTGATTCCAAAATGTTGGATAACTAAAAGTTACCTTTCCTAAATCTTCTGGAGCACGAAATTCTTTAACAGTTTTTCGTCGCTCTTCATTATATTTCTTTTCATCATCTTCTTGCTGTTTTCGTTTTCCTTCAGCAACCTGTAAATCAATCTTTCCTTCAACATCTGTTTTTACATTATTGTATTCAATGTAAGCCCAAATTCCAAATGAACCAGCACCAGCAAAACCGATGCTCAACAGAATAATTGCGATTGTTGAACCTTTAACTGCACCTTTTTTGAATCTATTCATATTTACCATTATACTTATGTTTTTAAATTTTTCAAGTGCTTTTCGAAACTTTATTTTATAAAAATAAAAAACCGCCAAAGCGGAATTTATCAAAAATTGGTGGCTCCTCCCAGACTTGAACTGGGGACACAAGGCTCTTCAGGCCTCTGCTCTACCAACTGAGCTAAAGAGCCAACCTTTATTAATTATACAGTATAAGCTTTTTTATTGCAAGAGTTTTTTAAAAGTTTATTGTAAAATAAGCGTATCACAAAATTAAAGTTTTGTTATATGCTTATGTTTTATTCTTTCGAACTTTCTAAAAATGCAAAGATAAATCCGTCAATTTCGCCATTTAAGACCTTTTCAACATCTTTTTCTTCATATTTGGTTCGTGTGTCTTTAACTATTTTATAGGGGTTTAGAACATAATTTCGAATTTGCGTGCCCCAATCAGCAGATTTTCCAGCTTGAAGCTCACTCAAATTCTGTGCGTGCTGTTCCATTTTCATTTGCACGAGCTTTCCGCGCAAAATATTCATTGCGGTTTCTTTATTTTGCGTTTGCGAGCGCTCATTCTGAATTGCCACAACCGTACCAGTTGGAATATGTGTAATTCGTACAGCCGAATCAGTTGTATTTACACCTTGCCCGCCCTTTCCGCCAGAACGATAAACATCAACTCGAAGGTCTTTTTCAGTAATTTCAACATGTTCTGGCGTATCAATTTTTGGCAAAACTTCAACTAAGGCAAAAGACGTTTCACGAGTTCCACCACTGTTAAACGGCGAAATTCGCACCAAACGATGCACACCATTTTCACTTCGCATTTTACCATAAGCATAAAGACCTTGAATTTCGAAAACACTAGTTTTAATTCCAGCTTCTTCACCAATACTTCGCTCAATTTGCTCGGTTTTGAGTTTATTTTTTTCAGCCCAACGCAAGTACATCCGCTCCAACATTTCAGCAAAATCTTGCGCATCAGTTCCGCCAACACCAGCCGTAATTCGAACGATCGCATCACCGCTGTCAAATTCTCCATCAAATAAAAGCTGTTTTTTTAGCTCTTCGAAATCATTTTCGAATTGCAAAATTTGAGCTTCAAACTCTTCAAGAAGCTCATCGTCGCTAAGATTTATTAATTCTAGAATGTCTTTAACTTGCGTTTTTAAAACCAACCAAGGGTGGATTTCCTTGTTTAAATCAGCAAGTTTTTTAACTTTTTCTTGTGCAGTTTTAGGGTTTAGCCAAATTTCTGGATTCGAAATTTCAACCTCTAAATCTGAGATTTGATTTTTTTTGCTTTCAAGATTAAGCTTCAAGCTCGCTTTTTCAAGCTCATTTAAAATTTCGCCAACACGAGCTTTCAGCTTATCCATAATTTATTTCTTTGCTGCCTCTTCAGCCTCTGCTTCAATATCATCGTCTGTGAAAAGTTTTTCAACAAACAAAAGTACGAAATATACAACGAATGCAATTACCAAAAAGTTAATGACATCGTTCAAAAATGCACCGTAAGAAAGAACTGCCTCTTTACCTGCTGGTGTTTTTCCCATATTCCAAACAACACCTTTCAAACCTTCGGCTGATCCAAGAACGAAACCAAGTGGTGGCATAATGATATTATTAATCAAAGATTTAACAAGATCGCCAGAAGCCGTTCCGAGAATTAAACCGATCGCCATTCCGATCAATCCTTGATCTTTAATGAATTTTTTAAAACCCGCAAATTGTGCTTTTGGGTCTACTGCTTTTATTTTTAAAGCAGGTTTCTTTGTAGATTTAACTTGTTTTTTACTCATAATATAAATTTTATCATAAAAGGTTTGCATTTTCAACAAATTGTTCACCGCGATCAATATAACTCTTAAACATATCAAAACTGGCATGAGCTGGACTTAAAATAACCACATCGCCACTTTTCGCGTTTTTGAAAGCAGTTTTTACAACTTCTTGCATATTTGTTTTTGCACCTAGATTTATAAACCGCTCGAATCCGCTTGATATCAATTTCTGGGCTAGTTTTTCAGATTCTGCCCCCATTAAAATTACCTTTCGAAGTTCTTGCTCTGGCATTTTTGCAATTTTTTCAATCAGCCCACTTAAATCAGCACCTTTATTGCTTCCGCCAAGAATTAAAATTTTTGGCTTTTCGAAAGAATTTAGTGCAGCAATCGCACTACCCGGTGTGGTTGCAATGGAATCATCATAAAATCGCACACCCTCAAACTCACGAACAAATTTTAACCGATGCGGTAAACCTGCAAATTTCGAAAGCCCTTCTCGCCAAAAATCGAATATTTCCTCATTTTCAAAACCTTTTTCACGCAAAAAATCAAAAGTTGCAATCATTGCGGCACAAGCATTTTTTTGATTGTGTTCGCCTGGAATTTTCAAAATATTAGTTTCGAAGAGAACTTCATCTCCCCATAAAAAATGGTTTTCCTGAATATGGGCTAAATTATAATCCCGAAAAGGCTGAAGTTCTGCCTTGAGCTGATTTTTTAAGTTTTCAACATTTTTTAAAACTATTGGATTTTCAGCATTAAAAATAAAAAAATCATTCTCGGTTTGATTCTTAGCAATATTCATTTTTGCAGCCACATAATCTTCAAAGCCATCATGAACATCAAGGTGATCAACTTCAAGATTATTTAAAATTGCAATATGTGGCGATTTTTGAGCATCCCAAAGCTGAAAGCTACTGAGCTCATAAATCACGGCATCATCTTTTTGAATTTTTGAAAGCTCATTAAGCGCTGGTAAGCCAATATTGCCAACAAGATAAACCTTCAAACCGGCTGCACGCAAAATTTCAGCAATAAAACTCGATACCGTTCCCTTACCTTTTGAGCCGGTTACACCAATAATTGATGCTGGGCATTTTTCAAAAAATAAATTTGTAACAGATGTAATTTTAGCACTTTTTGGCAAACGGCTAGGATTAACTGCAGGTGTTCGCACAATCAAATCTGCTTGAATTTTTGAAAAATCATGAAAATCACCAAAGAATTTAACACCATTTGGTAGCTCAATTTTACTTTTTGAGTTTTCGTCATAAATTTCAAAAGTAATATTTTGATCAATACTTTTAAAATAATCATAAGCACTTTTTGCTTCGAGCCCAAAACCAATTAATGCAATTTTCATATTTCTCCTTTTAGTTTAGATTATCTTTATTTTATTTTAGCATATTTTATGCAAAAAAACACCCTTTCTGTTTTTGAAAGAGTGTTTCCTATATTTAGTTAGCACCAAATTTTCTGTTTGATTTAGTTGGATCGCTCACAGTTTACCGAGGTTGAATATTTTGATTACTACTATTATTATTTATTGGCTGCGAGGCTTGAGTAGCTTGTGCTGGGGGTGCATTATACGTATCGGAGCTAAAGGTGGACGACCCGCTCTGATCTTGCTGTGAAGCTGAAGTTTGATAATTCACTTCTACCTTTTGACTAGTAGAATATTGAGTATTGCTTGCTGTATCCGCAGCCGTTTGTGAAGCTTGAGATTGAGCCAACTTTTGCATCGCCATAAAGTTAGCCTGCTGGTCTGGCGTTAGGGACATTGTTCCATTTGCATTGGCAGTGAGAGCTTGCTCAGCAATCTTACCCATATTCTGTGCTTGTAAAATCTTGCTTTGGTCACCACTATTAAATGCGCTTTGCATTGCCTTAAACGCTTTATTATCATTAACATTTGCGCTAGACATGTCAGACCAATCAGCCATTTGCTTAGCACTTGCACCTGAGTATGTTGAAATATCATTTTCAAAATCTTGAACAGATTTGATATTTTCTGAAGAAAAATCTTGCATGACTGCTTTTGCTGCAGCAGGGTTAACCTTCTTAATATCACTACCAGCTTTTGATGCAATTTGAGCCGCAACAGATTTTCTCTGTTCAGAATCGCCAATATTTAAAGCACTATTAGCAATACTACTCATTGCAGCAGCCTGACCAGCACTATTAAGGCCCGATTTTGTCACTGCTTGTGAAAGAGCACTATACATTAAACCTTGTTGAACAGGATCAGAAACATTCGAAATTCTTGCAAGCTCAGAATTGACATTCGATACACTGTTACCAATTCCTGAAGCCATAGCAGTAACCATTCCATCGGTTTGACCTTTTTCAAAACCACCAATAGCAGCACCAAGTTGCCCCATTCTTCGATAATCTGAAGCGGTAGGGTTTCTCTTTGCTTGAAGTTTTCGAAGTTCATTACGATTTCTTCTATATTGACCCTCTTCATATTTTGCTGTACGAGCATTTTTACCAATAGGAATTCCAGCAATACTCCTATTTGCAGCTTTCTCTCTTGAAGCCTTGGCCCAGTTTGAATTCTGACCAACAGAATTAATTTTACCAGACATTTTGTCAATAGCGCCACGCAAATTTCCGCCAGTCAAGCCATCAATAAACGAAAGTACAGTTTTAATAACTGCAATAATTGCAAATAGCGATAATATAGGCAAAACGCCATAAATAATTTTAAGTAGAGGGTCATCAACTACGCCATATAGTAAATTAGAGACAAACAAAGCACCACCGACTATTAACGAACAAATTGGGTAAATTATTAGCATATTTTTTGTAAGCTTGACCCACTTTTTGAAGACTCCTTCTGTATTTGGCAATAATCCTGCAACAAAAGCTAAAGGAGAAGTCACGACAAGAACTATAACAGCTGCTTCCCTTATCATTAATATAAATACAGTCATTACAACAGCAAGTGCAGCAGAGACGATAAATAGAAGAATTGTGGCTCCACCAACGAGAGCAGCGGTAACCCCTGCAGCGATAAGCGCACCTGTTGCTGCAGTACCTGTTAAAATTCCTTCAACAGGAGATGTTTCTTTCTGGACGTCACTAGAAAAGTTCCAATTTCCATCATTTGATAGCCACTTAAATAAAGTACTACCAACAATATTCGAAATATCAATAGCAATCACAACGATATACCAAGAAATATTCACTAAAATTGCATAAATAATAATTTTTGGAAGCATCTTCTTAATACCGTAGTTAGAAATCCCTACACCAGTTACTTGCGAGAAAATTATTATCGCAATCATAATCACAAAAAATATATTTGCAATATCTCTAAATGTTACCCAGTGTTTAAATGCCTCTTGGCCCTTCCCAGAATTTGAAAAAAGTTGATCAGATTTAATATTTAAGAAATTAGCTTGCATAAAATTATATAGACCAACAACAACACCAGTTGAACCACGAACAATCGGGCAAACAATCCAGCCAATCCATTCAATAGCGCAAGAATTTTTGTCTTTATTATCTTTATCTTTATCTTTATCTTTATCACCTTCACCAGGCTTATTGTCTGATGAAGATTTTGAAGCATCTTTAGTAACTTCCTTATCAGTAGCAACACTGTCTTTCTTAGAAAAACCCTGCTTTATAGATTCCTCTTGGCATTCTTTTGAATTTTTTGTAGCTCCACTATATCCATCACTAATACTTACACCTCGAGTTCCATATGCTTCACATCTTAGAAGAACCCATTCTTGTGCGTTAGTAACTTTCTTACCATTTCCGGATGCGCCTTCCTCAATAGCTTTTTTACAAGCTCTACTACTATCACTTTCCTGTCTTTGACCAGTAGGTCCATAAGTTTGAAAATAATCGCATCCAGACTTAGAAGCACCTTCATATTGAGTTCTGAATGATTGTCCTCCCTGACCAATATTCTCAGCATAAACATTGTTATTCAAAAAAATACTAAGCCCAAAAAAACTACAAATTAAAGTAAAAATAATCAAAACTTTTTTATTTTTCAACCCAACCCAAAATCTTTTCATAATGCTTATATTTAATCACAAAAAAGCAAAAAAATCAATATAGTTATGCTTTTTACTACAAAAAAGTAGCTTACATTTTTTGCAAGCTACTTTTCGAAAATCTGCTTTATAGAAAGGTGCGGTTTTACCAACCACCACCACCGCCGCCGCCAGCGCCGCCGCCAGAGAATCCACCACCTCCACCAGAACTGCTCGAACTTGGCGCAGAATAACTGTTCATTGCACTATTAAAGCTATTCAAGCTATTAGAAAACACCATAGCATTAAATGCTGTTGAGCCAACATACCAATCTGGTAGATAATTTTCATCTTGAAATTGCAATTCAAGCACCTTCGCCCAAGACTTCTCTAGCCCGAACAACGCTGCCCAAGGTAAAAGTTTTTCATAAAGTTTTACGCGAGAGCCACCAAATTCAGTTTGGAATCTTTCAGAATTCTGCAAACTTTGCGAAAATTTTAACCGTTCGCTTTCTGCTACTGAAATATAAAGCTTTAAACCTTCAAGATAATTTTTTGCTTCAAAACCTTTTCGAGATGGAATTTTTATATTTGAAATAGTAAATATTAAAATTGAGAGCATAACGGCTGCAATGAAAGAACATATAGCTACCGTAAACCAAGGTGAAATAGTTGAAATAAAATTAACTATTATTCCGCTCGCAAAAAACAATACCACAGATAAAATAGTCACTCCGCCAGCAAAAAACTGAGAATTACTGAACACTGCTGGCTTTTCTTGAACATAGTAAGAAGTTCCGCTAAATGCGGAGTTTAAAACTTTCGAAGAAATATCAGAGGCTTGCGTACTACTCATTTGTTTAGATAAATCAATCTCAGTTTTACTTCTAAAAAATGAATTTAATAATGAAAGCATATCTTGATTCAAATTATCTCGATTTAATAGCTGAATTGTATAGCTCTTTTTCTTGCCACCCAAAAAGCCCTTCGAAGTTTTTTCAACAATCTGAATATTGCCATTCACCGCAAAAAATAGCATTGCAGCAGTAAGTTTTTTATTTGATTTTACTAAATTCCCCGCATCCAAAATATCTAATTCTTCAATTTTTGGCGGCAAATATTGCGGAACAACCGCTTTCGAAACCTTGTTTTCTCTCTTAACTGAATTATATTTTAAAATAACCCGAACAGCAAAGAATAGTGTAATTACCGCCAAAATTAACGCCAAAATTCCAAAAATTATTGTATTTACGTCAATACCGCTCGCTTCTGGTTGAGCAAATTTACTATTAAAGTCAATTTCAAATGTTAAATTCTCGCCAGCTTGAACATCTTTTTGCGAGAACTTAAAAACTCCCTCTTCCGACTTACGCTCAAAAGTATTGCACTCTTCAGTTGAGCCTTGCATTCCAGCAAAACATCTCACCGTACCATTAAATTCTTTCAAAACTGATGAATCTAAATTAACTGTTGCAATAACTTCATTAAAAGGTCGTTTCCACTGAGTTCCATTGGTGTTCATAATCATTTTTTGTACACTACCATCTGTTAACAGTAGATTTTTAAACCGATATTTTAGCTGATATTTATGTCTTCCATAAACGAAACTTCCGCTTTCGCCAATTCGAAATACGATATTTCCGTCACTTTCATAAGTTGAATATGAAACTTTTTTGCCATCCATTTCAATTTCAGCTTTACCATCAAAAATAGTTTTACCATTAAAAAACCGCGGAATTGCACGCTCGATTCCGTGATTTATACCATCACGGATAAAATATGTCGAAATATTTTCAGTAATTTCAAGATTCGTATTTCCTTTTTGGTCGGCGCTAAAATTATATTTTGCATCAAACTTCGAAAAAATAATATTATTATTTTTTATTCGCAGCTCAGCTTCTTCAGCATCACGATTCCGCCGTCTTCTGGCAAAAGCTTGATTTGAAAAACTGCCAAAAGTAAAACTAAAAGCCAAAACTGCCACTAAAAATAGTGGCATAATTTTGGTGATTTTTCGAATAAAATTATTTTGTAATTTCATTGTCGGTTGTTCCTGCATTTTTAAAATTAATTAAATTCTCAGTTGACATTTTTACCATATTTTGCACGGCAACATCTGTATTAAACGCAACGTGTGGAGTAATAATAACATTCGGAAAGTTCGCTAGATCGCGATAAACGGCATCCTTAATAATTTTTCCACTCAAATCTTTTCGAATTAGATTCTTTTCATGCTCAAAAACATCAAGGCCGGCTGCTGCAACTTTTCCGCTCACCAAAGCATCTCGCAAATCTTTGGAGTTAATGTGTCCACCACGCGCAGTATTAATAATGACTACTCCATCTTTCATTTTCGAAATACTTTCTGCGTTGATAATGTGGCGATTTTCTGGTGTTAAAGGAATATGAAGTGAAATCAAATCGCTTTCTGCGAAAACTTCATCTAAACTTTTATATTCCAAAATTTCACGAGCAGCATCATTTTCGAAAGTATCATAAGCAATTATTTTTGCGCCAAAAGCTTTAAAAGCCTTCGCGGTTGTTAAGCCAATATGACCCACGCCGATAATTCCAATGGTCATTGTATTAAGTTCGCGACCCATCAAATTATCTACCGAAAAGTTCTGATTTTTGGCGCGCGAAAGACAAAGTGGGATTTTTCGAATTGTTGCTAGTGCCAATGCAACAGCAAATTCAGCAATTGCGCTTGGCGAATATTGTGGTACGTTTGAAATTTTAATACCGAAGCTTTTAGCTTTTTCAATATCAATTCCATCAAACCCGGCCGTTCGAACAGTAAAATAAGAAATTCCCATTTTCGAAAGAGTTTCCCAAACATCGTTGAGTTCTTCGCTTGAAGTATAAGATGAAACCGCGTCAAAACCTTCAGCCAATTTTACAGTTTCAGCGTTTAAATCTTTTGGAGTTGTAGCATATTCAATACCAAACTGCTCCGCGAATTTTTCGAAATATTGGAGCTCATCTTTTCGTACACTATAAGCAATAATTTTCATACATCAATTATAATGCTTATACTTATTTTTTTCAAGAGCTGAGATTATTTTACAAATTTTTCAAAAAGTTCTTCTCTTGAAAGCAATTCGACTTCACCATTTACGCGCGTTACAACTTCGAATTTTCCACTTTCAATCAAACGATCAGAAACTGTCAAGCGATATGGAATACCCATTAATTCAGCATCGGCAAATTTTTGGCCTGGGCGAAGATTGCGGTCATCAAATAGAACCTCAATTCCTTTTTTTGAAAATTCATTATAAATTTCTTCTGCTAATTCTTGCGATTTTTCACCAATTTGCACAAGGTAAATTTTAGCTGGAGCAATATTTTCTGGCCAAATTAAACCTTTTTCATCACTAAATTTTTCAGCAATAACACCCATTACACGAGTGATTCCAATTCCGTAAGATCCCATCCAAGCTGATTTTCGTTCGCCATTTTTGTCAGTAAAATAAAGCCCCATTTCATCAGTTTTTTGCGTGCCAAAGTTGAAGATATTTCCGACTTCTGCAGTTTTAACCTTTTCTAATCCTTCTTTCGAACTAATTTCGCCAGCTTCAATTGCTTGGTCTAAGATTTCTTCGTTAAAAGCAAGAGTTTTTTCACCATCACGCTTTAAATAAACATAATCTTCACCAGCATCGCAAATCGTTTGAAATTCGTGGCTGAATTTTGTAAATGCCCCGCCACTAGCAAATGTCACAAAAGTATCTTTGCCTAAACCGAGGCGTTCGAAAATTCGTTCATAAGCTTTTGAAACTTTGGCATAATATGCTTCTAAATCTTCTTTAGTTTCGTGAATTGAATACAAATCTTTCATCAAAAATTCGCGACCACGCATAATTCCACTTTTTGCACGGAGCTCGTTTCGCATTTTATTTTGAAATTGAAAAACCGAAACTGGCAAATCTTTATAAGATTGAATATGATTCTTAAGCATTTCAACAATTGGTTCTTCATGGCTCCAACCTAATCCAACCTCTGTATTATCTTTCAGATTGGTTTTAAACCAAACATCCACAACATCATCGCTCCAGCGAGTTGTGCGTTCCCAAATTTCACGGCGTTGAAGCGTTGTCATTAAAATCTCATTTGCGTCGATTTTTTCAAGCTCTTCACGCACAATTTTTTTAATGTTTTCTAGCACTTTAAAACCAAGTGGTAAGTAGTCGTAAGCGCCTGCCATTTCTTTATGAACAAATCCGGCTTTAATTAAAAGTTGCGCATTCTTAGCTTCTTCACCAGATGGAACTGTTTTACTCGTTTTTGTATATAATTTTGATAATCGCATAAAATCTCCTTTTCGAAAATAAAACTCGGCTGAATTGGCCAACCGAGCTTTAAAAATTAGTTAATTTCTGTAATTTCGTATTTGATTACACCTTTTGGTGTCGTAATATCTACTTCTTCGCCGAGCTTTTTGCCCATGATCTGTTGGCCGATTGGTGATTCATTCGAAATCTTACCCTCAAGGGGGTTCGCCTCAACCGCACCAACCATTGTATATTTTACTTCTTTACCGTTTTCTAGGTTTTTTAAGCTAACTTGATTACCAAGAGATACAACGCCCTTTTCACCACCGCCAATAATTACAGCATTTTGCAAAATATTTTCAATTTCCATAATTCGAGATTCTGCTAAAGCTTGTTTTTTGCGAGCGGCATCGTATTCTGAATTTTCACGCAAATCACCAAAATCACGCGCAGTAGCAACTTCTTCTGAAATTTCTTTACGCTGCGAAATCAAAAGCTCTAGTTCAGCTTCGAGTTCTTTTTTTCCTATTTTCGTAATATTAAATTCTTGTTTCATAAAATAAAAATCCTCTAAATAAGTCTTATAATTATATCAAAGTTTTCGATTCAAGTCAACGCTAAGCTTGAAAGAATTGAATAGTTTGCAAAACGTAAAGCAGAAAGAAAGCAATCCCATTTTTAATCATATGAATTACAATCCCCGACCAAATTGTTTGTGTCCATTTTTCGCGAATAAGACACATCACAACGCTCATCACAAATACCGTTACGCCAACATTCATTTGAAAATGTACAAATCCAAAAAGTAAACTCGTTATAAAAATTGCAAGTGGAATATTCACTTTTCGAAGTTGACCATAAATTATTCCGCGAAAAATCAATTCTTCAAAAACCGGCGCAATAATAACAATTGAAATAAAAGCTAGCAAAAATTGCCAAGAATGAATCATCCCGCTGCGTTGAAAAACCAAATCTTGAACTTGCAATTTATCAAAATGAAGAATATTAGGCAAAAATTCTAACAAAATCCCAGAAATAATCATCGAGGCTATAAAACCTAAAATTGCTAAACCTAAATCTTGCCAAGTAATCACACCATTTAAAGCGATATCATCTTTCGAAATCTTCTGCTTGAAAAGTTTAGTCGGGATGAAATATACCATCGCAAGCATTAATCCAAGAAATAATGCTGAATAAATTGTAGTAGTAATCGTGTTTGAAGCCGCACTTTGATAGCCTGCATCGTTATTCCAAAAAATCAAAGCGAGTGAAAGTCGAATTATTACAGCTGAAAAATAACTTGCCGCAAAATATGACAAAATTGGAAAAATTGTCCAAAAAATAATTTTTAAAGGCTTTTTTGAAAGCATTTCATCATTCTTTTTTTGAAGTTTTAAAAATATATTTTTAAATTTATTCTTCATTTTTAACCTCTAAAAATCTTTGTAAAATCTAGAAAAATAATTAAAAGTGAAAGCCCCATCAAAAATATAAAACTCCAACCGTTGATATTCTCTTCATTCTCTTTTGAAAGTGGCTTTTTGAGCAAAATTCGAAAAATGAAAGTCATTAGCCAACGACCACCATCAAGTACAGGAATTGGCAGAATATTCATGCACGCCAAACTAATTGAAATAATTGCAGTTAGCATTAAGACCATATCAGGCCCCATCGAGATGATGTTTGGGAAGATTTCACCAATCACTAAAATTGGGCCAGAGACACTTTCACCTGCTTTTGAAAGTTGAGAATTTGCTTTCTGCTGTGATTGCTGATTCGGAATTAGCTTTTCGAAAACCCCGCCAAAAAAGTTCATAAAAAGTTCGCCAACACCTTTAAAAGTTTCACCCGTAAATTGAATTGTTGTGCCAAGCCCAACAATCGGTGCGCTCCAAGTTGCATGAATTTTTTGCATCCCATCAGTCAAAAATGCGCCCAAAAAACCATTCTTATTATTTTCGTTTAGCTTAACATCTTTTGAAAAAAAATGATCGCCACGCTGAATTTTTAAATTCACACTTTTGCCAGCATTACTACGCAAATCTTCTTTAACGGTGGTAGAATTATCAACTTTTTTACCATTAAATTCCAAAATTATATCATTTTTTTGCAAGCCAGCTTTTTGTGCAGGCGAATCATTCGAAATCTGTGAAACCTGCACGCCACCACCAGAAATTCTAACATCAGAACCTAAATAAAACTGATTCGAAATTAACTTTGGCATTCCAAAAATCGACAGGATCGTAAAAATAACAAAAGCAACTAGCCAATTCATTGCAACACCGGCAAATAAAATTTGAGTTTTTGCCCAAAAACTTGCCGCACCATAATCACCTTTTTTAGAATCTGAATCGTGTTCCCCTTTCAACCGAACAAAACCACCTAATGGAATCGCACCGATCGAAATTTTTGTGTTTTTTGGTAGAATTTTGTTAGTTTTTGCTCTAAAACTTTTAATTCTTGGCGGAAAACCGATTGCGTATTCTTTAAGTTTTACACCGTTTTTCTTGGCCGCAAGCGCGTGACCAAGTTCATGTATTGCAACTAAAAAAGTTAGCGAAATTAGACCAATAATTATCCCAAAAACTAAATTCAAAATCTCCATCCTGCCCTTTCGAAATTCTTTAAATTAGCTTTTGCCGACGTTTTTAAAGCGCCAGCAAAAAATAATTTAAATTGTGAGAATTTCTTTCTCTTTTTCTTTAAAAATTACATCAATTTGTGCGCTAAAATCTTTAATTTCAGCGTCAATTTCTTTTTCAATTCGCTTTAAATCGTCTTCAGTTAAAGATTTTTCATCTTTAAGTTTTTTGGCATGTTTTAAAGCATCTTGGCGAATATTTCGAAGCGTAATTTTTGCGCCTTCAACTTTTTCTGAAGTTTGTTTTACGATTTGCTTACGACGCTCCTCTGTTAGTGGCGGAACTGGCACTCGAACAACTCGGCCGTCATCGCTTGGATTGAATCCAAGGCTTTGATCGTTACGAATTGCAGCCGAAATTGCTGAAATATTATTCGCGTCAAATGGCGTAATTAAGATCATCCCCGCCTCTGGTGCAGTCATATTCGAAACTTGGTTTAATGGCATTTTTGTACCATAAACTTCAACCATAACACTATCAAGCATTGAAGGATGCGCTCGACCCGTTCGAACCTTCTTCATTTCACCCTTAAAATGCTCAACGGCTTCAGTCATTTTTAATTTAAATTCATCTGTATCAAACATAACACTATTATATCATACATCACCATTATTATTCAAATTGACTTTTAAGAGTTTTTATGCTATAATATTAGTTATAGCTTTTTAGAAAGCTAAAAAATAAAAAGGAGGTGCCAAAATGGCACTAGTATGTGTAAAACTTACTAAATCAGCACTAGATCATACTCATCTAGACGTTAAAGAAGCTATTCTTCAATATAACCCATCTCAAGAGAAAACAACTCGAAAGATTATTCAAAAATTTCTTAAGAAGAGAGTAGAAGTAGAAGATAAGCTCCTCGTTTTTGCTGACAAGCAAAACGATAAGCTTGGAAACTTACTCATATTGAAAAATGAGTGCAGTAAAGCAGGAATCGAACTAAGTATTTCGCTTTATTGTAAAAACGAAGATCCTGAAGAGGAGGAAGATGACTCATATTTCTTCAGAGAAGTTGATATAAACTTAAGCGAAGAGCTATACGGAATGCAGGTTTGGTAGGCAGACAGTACATTTCTCTCCCCCGCAACAAACTGCGGGGTTTTTCTTGACTAAAATTATATAAAATGTTAAAATATTAAAACTAAAAATGGAGGTGGCAAATGAGCCAAGAACTTTTACCTAAGCAAAACTGATTTAATTGATAGATTTGGAGTATTGCAAATTAAACTTTCTGACCGCGGTCGAAGGAATCAAGAATTTATTCATATTTTTGATAAAAATTCTCGCTTTTCGAAAGTCAAAGATGCTGAGATTCTTTCAAAGAAAATGCACAAAATAAATTTTGACTCAAAGAATACCTCCGTGATATTGAGTGCTACAGTGAGTCTAAAGACTCAAACTATCAGCGTAAAATTTTGATTGACTTTTGTAAACGACACAAGATAGACCTTCTCCTTCATATTGCAGAAGGAGATTCTCGTGGTAGATATAAAACACAAGTTTTCATTTTTTCGGTTTAGCTTCAATCTCGCTACGGCGAGATTTTATTCTTCTTGTGCAAAATTTTTACTCAAAATTTGAATTTCATTTTTAAGTGAATCAAGTTCCCCCTCGAGTTTTTCGGCTTTCGAAATTGCTTCTTTATATTTTTCAAAAACCTCTTCAAGAGGAATCTCACCACTTTCAATTTTTATTAAAATATCATCAATTTCAGCCATTTTTTTACTAATTTTGTTCGACATTTTTTACCTCCGCCGTTATTTTTTTATCAATTGTTTGAATCATAATTTCTTCACCAGCCGCTAATTTTCCGCTTACTAAAGCATAGCCTTTCGAAAGTATGTTTTGTGGATTGTAGCTTTCTAAAATTCGCTTTTTAGCTTGAATTTCTCTTTGCTGTTCAAAAATATTATTCAAAATTAAATCTTTCATTTTATAAATCTTTTGATGGTTTTCAATTTTCAATTCATCAATCTTCGAAATAATAAAATCGTTTGTGTGCAAAATTTTTGAACATAAAAATCTCATTTCGTCAAATTTATTCGGTGTTAAAAATTGCGCAACGTTACTTGGTGTTGAAGCCGCAAAATCTGCCGCTAAATCACACAAACTTTCATCAATTTCGTGGCCAATTCCTGTAATAACTGGCACCCGAGAAGCAGAGATCGCACGAACTAATTTTTCGTCATTAAAAACCGCTAAATCATCAGTACTTCCACCACCACGAATAATAGTAATCACATCTGGCAATTCACTTTGCGAATTGAAAAAATCAATTGCTCGAATAATCTGGTCGCTCGCAGAAATTCCCTGCACCTGCGTATGTGCAACAGTAATTTCTAACCCACCCCAACGCTCGTTAATAATCTTAATAAAGTCAGCATAGCCCGCTGCCTGAACGCTCGAAATAACAGCAATTTTTTGAGGATTTCGTGGAATTTCACGTTTGCGGCTTTCATCAAATAAGCCCTCTTTTATTAACTTTTCCTTTAAAATTTCGAAAGATTTTTTGAGACTTCCTTCACCTTTTGGTATGATTTTCTCAATTGTTAGGCTAAATTTTCCCCAATTTGTGAGTTTTGGCTTTGCTTGTACGATAACCTTCATTCCATCTTCGAGCGGAAATCGCATTTGCCAAACCGTCATAAAGCAACCAAGAACCGAATCTTCATCTTTCAAATCAAAAAAAACAAACTTATTGTGGTTCACCTTAAAGCTTGAAATTTCACCTTCAATCAGAATACTCGGAAAACTCTTTTCAAAAATATCATTGCTAGTTGCAATAAAATCTGAGACGCTATAAATTACCTCGTTCGGTTGAGGTTTTTTTATTTCAAAATTTAACAACTCTTCGAATTCATCAAAATCCATATAAAACTATTATAACATATTTTAAGCATAAAAAATAACCGCCGCGAAGCGATTATTTTTCGAATATTTTAGAAAATTCCCGGTTCAACTCTTGAATTTGTGATTTTTCACCGCCAGAAACTGCACCCAAAATCCAAGTATTTGCGTCTATAAATTCTTTCGCAACTTTAAAAATTTGCTCGCGAGAAATCTGCTTAATAAATTTTGGCTGAGATTTATAATCTCGAAGATGCCCATCCCAAAAATATCTAGAAGCATAAAATCCTGCCGTTGAAGCTACCGTTTGCCCGCCCATTTGAAACGAACCAAGAGAATAGCTCTTCATAGCGTCAAGCTCTTCTTCGGTAATTTCTTCGTTTAGAACCTTTTTGAGCTCTGAAACAATTAATTCAAAAAGCTCTTTAGCGGTTCCATAATTAGTTTGCCCTTCAAAATCCCAAGAAGAATCTTTTGGGCCACGTGAAGCACCAGAATAAATACCATAAGTTAAACCGCGTTTGCGAGCTTGGCCAAGGATTCGAGCGTGCATTGTACCAGTTAAAATATGGTTCAAAGCGTGCATTGCATCCATTTCAGATGTTGTAAGTTTTCGTGGAAGCAAAAGCGAAATACCAAAACTTATGTTTTTCAAATCTGGGCGATAAATAAAAATTGGCTCTTTCGGTTTTTTCATTTCATCAGTAATGATTTCGAAACGCTCACCTCTTTCAAGCGGTAAATTTTCAAAGCCTTCAAGAATTTTATTTTTGCGAGTTGGTGTGATTTTTCCGGCAATCACAAAACGCAGATTATCGGTTGTGTGCGTACGTTTATGATGCTCGCAAATATCTTCAAGAGTGATATTGTCAATCGTTTTAAGTCGCTCTTCATAAGTTAGAACTTTCTCACCAAATTCCTGCTGAATTTTTGGCCAAAGAAGACGC
Organism: Candidatus Saccharimonas sp.; assembly: GCA_015256915.3. Lineage (NCBI taxonomy): Bacteria > Candidatus Saccharimonadota > Candidatus Saccharimonadia > Saccharimonadales (SeqCode) > Saccharimonadaceae (SeqCode) > Saccharimonas (SeqCode) > Saccharimonas sp. (SeqCode). Next base: position 170,356 of record CP076101.2, on the reverse strand, counting down.
GCATTATTATTCAAATAGCCTGTAAGCTCATTTCGAACGTTCCCCTTTTCAGCTTTAAACTCAAATTCATTAAATTTAGGCTGACTAATTGATAGGAGTTGAAGTTCAAAAATCCTATCCCACTCAAAATCGGCACAATCCGCCACATAGTTCATACTCATATCTGAAGTTGAAGCGTTGTGATAAGCACCATTTTTAGTGAATTCAGCTTCAAATTCATGCTCGCTGACAAATTTTGCGTTTGCGCCAAAAGCCATATGTTCCATAATATGAGCGGTTTCATAAATTTTTGGACTTTTCGTATAACGCGAACCAGCCCGAAACTGAAATTGAAAACTCATCACCGTTGCATCTGGAACATTTACAAGAAGGCCGCGTACGCCATTTTTTAGGCGTACTTCTTCAACGGTGTGCCGCATTTATTTACGACCCTTCCTCTTGTTCTGACGTTGAGCTTTTTTAGCTTTCCGTGCGTTATTTTTCTTGGCATTTTCACTATTTTTTGAAGACACTTTTTTAGCTTTCGAAAAGTCTTCATCTCGGTTTTTTTCACCAGATTGAATTTCATTAACACCTTTCTCAACCGAATTTTCAGCAAGGCGAGTGAGCTCGGTATCATGATCTTCTTCTTGACGAACAGCAGCATCATTAGGTGTAATTCTAGTTAAAATTCGAATAGTCTCATCACGCAAAGTATTTTGCAAACCATCAAACAATTTTTGTGATTCAGCACGATATTCAACTAACGGATCACGCTGGCCAACACTTCGCCAATGAATTCCTTCACGCAAGAAATTCATATTTTCAAGATGGTTCATCCAAAGCGTATCAAGAATTTGCATATAAACTTCACGTTCAACTTTTTGGAACGCTTCTTTACCGATCTCATTTTCTTTATCTTGGTAAAGTTCTTCGGCAATATGTTTTGCTAATTTCATACGTTTTTTATCGTTCGAAATTCGACCAAGTGCTTCAATTTTCTCTTCTTCGATTGGGAAGATTTCAGTAAAATTCGAAACAAACTTTTCGTTATTTTTTGAAGGAAGTTCAGCAAGTTCTTCTGCTTTAGAAATAAACAAAGCCTTAATTTCATCTGTAATATCTTCGCCTTCAAGAATTTTTCGGCGCATCGTGTAGACAACTTTTCGGTGACGATTAATCACATTATCGTATTGAACAACATTTTTACGCGTATCAAAATTAAAGCCTTCAACACGTTTTTGAGCGTTCTCAAGAGTTTTCGAAACAGATTTATGCTGGATTGGCATATCTTCTGGCACACCGAGTCTATCCATCAACATTGCAATTCGTTCACCCTGGAAAATTCGCATCAAATCATCTTCAGTTGAAACATAAAATTGCGTTTCACCAGGGTCACCCTGACGTCCACCACGACCACGGAACTGATTATCGATTCGGCGAGATTCATGACGTTCTGAACCAATAACAACTAGTCCACCCAATTCTTTCACGCCTTTACCAAGCTTAATATCGGTTCCACGACCAGCAATATTCGTTGCGAGCGTAATTGCGCCTTTTTCTCCAGCACGCGCTACAATTGCGGCTTCATGTTCGTTATTTTTAGCATTCAAAAGGTTATACTTGATTCCTTCTTGATCAAGATATTTCGCAATTTGTTCATTCTTTTCAATTGAACCTGAACCAACCAAAACTGGGCGACCTTGTGCATGATATTCTTTAATTGCTTCTGCAACGGCTTTAAGTTTTGCCTTTTCAGTTTTAAAGATTAAGTCTTCTTTATCGTCACGGATAACTGGTTTATTCGAAGGAATTTGCACAACCTCTAAAGAATAAATTTGTTGAAATTCTTCGGCCTCAGTAAAAGCAGTTCCAGTCATACCAGAAAGTTTATTATAAAGGCGGAAGAAATTCTGGAACGAAATTGTAGCAAGTGTCATTGATTCTTGAAGAACCGGCACTTTTTCTTTCGCCTCAATAGCTTGGTGTAGGCCTTCATTGTATCGACGACCGTTCATTAAACGACCAGTGTGTTCATCAACAATAATCACCTCACCATCATTTGTCACAACATAATCTTTGTCACGTTTGAAGAGGGTTTCAGCACGCAAAGCTTGCTCAACATGGTAAACTGCACGAGAATGTTCTGGCGTGTAAAGATTCTTCATATTGAGAAGTTTTTCGATTTTATCAATTCCAGATTCAGTCAATGCTACACTTCGGCGTTTTTCATCAACTTCATAATCATCTTTCGAAAGCTGCGAAATAACTTGCGCAAATTGAATATAGCTTTCTGGGTTTTCAGCCGCAGGAGCAGAAATAATTAATGGAGTTCGAGCCTCATCGATTAAGATAGAATCAACCTCATCGACAATTGCAAAATTAAGCTCACGCTGGCGTAAAAGTTCAACTTCATTCACCATGTTATCACGCAAATAATCAAAGCCAAATTCATTATTTGTTCCATAGGTAATATCTGCCGCATAAGCCTCTTTTCGAGTTGCTGGGCGAAGCTTTCGCATATTTTCATCTTCGTGTTCTTCGTTGTCATATTCTGGATCAAAAATAAAGCTTGTTTCATTAATAATTACACCAACCGAAAGGCCAAGAAAATCATATAGATTACCCATCCAAGATGCATCGCGCTGAGCAAGATAATCGTTCACGGTTACAACATGAACGCCTTTTCCTTCCATCGCGTTAAGAGAAACCGGTAAAGTTGCCACCAAAGTTTTACCTTCACCAGTTTTCATTTCTGCAACTTTTCCTTCATGTAAAACCATTCCACCAATCAATTGAACATCAAAATGTCGCATTCCAAGCACACGAGTTGAAGCTTCACGCACAAGCGCAAAAACATCTGGCAAAATATCATCTAAATCTTTTTTCGAAAGGCTTTTTTTGAGTTTTTTAAAAGCTTCTTTGAGCTTTTCATCACTCATTTTTTTGTATTTTTCGCTTAGATTATTAATTTCATCAACTTTTCGTTGCAATCGGCGCAAAACTTTCTTTTGCGGGTCACCAAAAACAGTAGTCAAAAGTTTATCAACTTTGTTTTCTTCCACCATTACATTTTTTTTCTTCGCAGTTTTTTTAGACATTTCCCTCTCCATTAAAAACAGTATAAAATCTATCTTATATTTTACCATAATTTGAATATTAAAAAAAGCCCCTTTCAGGACTTTATTCAAAAACCGTGTTGATAACATCATTCAAAGAATTAATTATCTCAACTCTAAGCTGTTCATACTTCTGAGAAAAGAGCTCAAGATCATCAAGCAACTTTTCATATTCAAAAACTTTCAAAGCTAATTTTCGATATTTATCAAGTAATTTTAGGTATCTTCTACTAGCTTTAGTTGGCGGGCTGGAAAGTGGAAAGAAAAATCCATTTTCAACAAGAGTTTTCAATTCATAAGCTTCAAACCAGTTTTCTCCTTCGTCATCACTTGAAATAAAAAGCTCTTGATTATTTTCATCAAATTCAACTACTTTCAGCTTAATTATTGGCGGTTCACCTTTAACTGTAATGATTTCATAGAAGCCAACAGTATTAATACCATCAGCATTCTTAAAGATAGTTACGAATCGCCGACCATATTTTCTGAATAAGTCTTTAATTGTTAATTCACCATTCATAGCTAAAATCTCCTTCATTAATATGCATGCAAAAATAAGGTATAATATCCTGGACTCTTTCGCCAAGATATGTTAAATCTTGACCAACCACTTCTTTGCTTTCTCCACTCATAAATTCGCGCTTAATAACTTCTGCGATATCTTGAATTTCGAAAAGCCGATCAGTCCAACTTAAGGAATTATACCAAACAAAATGCCTATAATTCTCAAGGCATTCTTCAATGCTTAATTCTTTGAGCATACCACGACCAATTATTTCAACCTTACATGGTCGATATTCCAAACCTTGATCTTGCTCGAAAAACCAATCTAAAACAGTAAAAACCGAATCACCTTTGAGGTCTTCAATCTCTTTCAAAAATTGAACTCGAACACCAATTTCTGGAATTATATTCTTCCCATCTTTTCGAAAAAACACAATCCTATACGTTATAGAAGACTCACTTTCCTGTTTACGATGAAGGCAAGCTAGTATTTCACTCGACTTGCGATGTAACATCTCACGTAAAAGTTCTTGCTGCTCATTTGTGTGTTTATTCATATTTTCACCCCCACAAAAATTTTAAAATAGCAATAGCTTAATTATATCATATTTTATTTAAAAAGCAAAATCTCTGCCAGATTGCAGAGATTTTTTAAGTTTTCGAAAGTTTTTAGCCACGTTTTAGAGAACGCTTGAATTTCGCCATAATACCAGCTTTGCCAAGGCGTGGATTTTTCTCAGTTTTATAACGGCGAATTTGCCCATCAAGCTTCGCTTCAACAATATCGATTGCCGCTAAAACATTTGAACTTTGGTCTTTTGCAACAAGAGTTTTGTCTGGTACGTTAATAACCGCCTCAACTTCATATTTATTATCGTGAGTGCCATTGATTTGCGAAATCACCACGCGAGCTGAAGCTGATTTTTTAGCATGTCGTGGCAAATATTTATCTAATTTACCGATGTGTTTTTCTGCGTATTTTTTGGTCGTTTCGTCAATTTCGTATTTATTTCCTGTAATTTCAATCTGTGAGATCATATATAATCCTTTTTTGTTAGTTTATATCTCTATATTAGCATAAACATTTTATTTTGTCAAGAAAAAAGCCCGCGAATGCGAGCTCTACACTAGCTACTTAAGCTTGTCTATAACTTCATTGATTTTATCGGGATTAAACCCAACAAAAGGTTCGAGGCCCAAATCTCTTGGGTCTACGAACGGAGCGCCCGATAGACCGTAGTCCCGCTTCAACTCGTCAGTCATTATCGCTATAGAACCATCAGGGTCATTGCTTGCATCATAAATAGTAAAACAATCTAAAACACCTTCTCTTTCTAGTTGTTTTTTTGTCATAGTGCAAGCCATACAATTTTTAGCTACGAAAAGTACTGGCATATTAGACACCTTCTTTCTTAATTTATATTTAGATTATAGCATAAACAAATCAAAAAAGCACTATATATAGTGTTGTAAAATTTACAAAACTCTATATTTAGTGCTTATTTTATTTTTTAGATTCGTTCGCGATTATTCATATATGGTCGAAGAACTTTTGGTAAAACAAGATCTTCCCCATCTTGAAAATTTTCAATTGCCGCCACCAAACATCGCGCAAGTGAAACAGCTGTACCATTCAAAGTGTGAACAACTTGCAATTCACCATTTTCACGACGCACGCGAATATTCAAATTTCGTGCTTGATAGTCGGTGCAGTTTGAGCAGCTCGTAATCTCGCGATAACTACCATCGACTGGGCTCCAATATTCAATATCATATTTCTTTGAAGCTGGTGCGCCCAAGTCGCCACTCGCGATATTAATCACGCGATAAGGAATACCAAGCTCTTGATAAATCTCTTCTTCCACCACCAAAATTTTCTCGTGGACATCAACACTTTGCTCCGGTAAGGCATAGGCATACATTTCAAGCTTGTTGAACTGATGAACACGGAAAAGCCCGCGCGTGTGCTTACCGTAAGTTCCCGCCTCTTTTCGATAGCAAGGAGAATATCCAGCGTAAAAAATTGGCAAATCTTTCTCGTTCAAAATTTCACCAGCATGATAACCAGTTAATGACATTTCAGCAGTTGCAATCAAACTTAAATCCTCACCTTCAATGAAATATTCATCACTTTGTTCGCTTGAACGAGGTGCAAATCCAGTTCCCGTGGCAACTTCACCATTAACCATATGCGGAACGGTCATAAAATTAAAGCCTTTCGAAATCAATTTATTCAGAGCGAACTGATAAATAGCATTTTCAAGAAGCGCCAAATCGCCTTTCAAGAAATAGAATTTCGTTCCAGCAACCTTCGAGCCACGCTCAAAATCAACCCAACCTTTTTTGTTTGCAAAATCTAAGTGGTCTTCAGCACCTTTACGACTTTCGAAAAGTTCTTCGCCCCAAGCTTTTACCAAATCATCTTCGCCTTCCTCACCAATCGGCACATCAGCTTGAAGAATATTTGGAATACCGTTTAAAGCATTCGAAAGTTTTTCGTCAAGTTCGCGATAAGTTTTTTCAAGCTCGGCAAGCTCTTCTTTGATTTTCTTGCCTTCTGCAATTTGTTCATCACTCGGCTTTCCACCAGAGTTTTTCATTGAGGCCGCAATTTGGTTACGGCGAGTTCGAAGTTCGTCAATTTGAGCCGTAAGAGCTTTTCTTTCGTCGTCGAGCGAAATGACAGCTTGGACATCAGCATTTTTATAACCTTTATTCAACGCATCTTTTTGCACACGCTCAGCATTTTCACGAATAAATCTAATATCTAACATATAATAATTATACTACAGTTTCGGCAAAAAAATAACCCCTTTTTAACTTGACTTTATTAATATAAAATTATATAATATGTAAGTATTAGTTCTTTCAAAAACTGTGCAGAAAAAAATCCAGGAGGAAGTTTTCATGGAAAGAAGTAAACTCGTTGGGCCTCTACAAAGCGAAGAAAAGCTGAAAAAGCTTGAAGAAGAATATACAATAATCTTATATAAGATTATTAGGCATATCATAAAAGAGCTCGGCCAATCTGCCGAACGGCAAACAATTCCATTCAATTACTATGATCATTGGAGGAAGTATTCCACAAGGATTAGTATTCCAAAGAAAGAAGCGATCGAAATAGGATATGGCAATGATAAATTTATTGAGGTTCGCGGAACCGTCAATAGGAAGTTTCATATTTTTGAAGAATATGAAGCTGAAAAAGACGGTGTAGAACAAATCATATTTCTAATAGAGCCAAAATTGATTTTGGAATCTGATAAGCCAAGTCAAAACGGTAAAGTTAATATTTATTATGAAGCAATATCGGAAGAAGTTAAGAAACACCTTCGAAAACTTTCGAAAGATGAATACGACGATCTTTGTGAGCAAATTCGCATTAACAAAATGATTGAAATTCCAATTGTTTTACCAGAGAATATTCATCCGTCATCCTTATATAGATACCTAAAGAGACAGAAGACAGTATTTAAAAATATTACTGGTTTCAGGCGACCGCACATTGATAGTGAATCCCGAAAAAAGGGATACAATCTGTATGTTCAAATACACGGACTGGATTTTTAATCCTTAAGCTCCAATTTAAATTTGGGGCTTTTTAATTGACTTTTATTTTTAAAAGTGGTATAATTGGTATATCACTATTCCCTTCGGGGATGCACTTTAAGGAGGACTACTATGGGTACAGCTGTTACAACTAGATCAAATGCAGAATTGACCGAAAAAGCTCGCACAATTGATGCGAAAGATTATCACGATAAACTTTCATTGAAGATTCGTGAAGTTTTTGCAGGATTAAGCGATCAAGAGATTAAAAATGCGATCAGTTCTTGTTCTGCAGGAAAATGTTATATTATTGAAATTCCGGCTAGCGATATTTTTGAAGAGAAATATCTCTATTATATCAATAACACCATTCGAATGAGTCCCCTATTCCAAACAGTGAAAAGAGTGGCATTCTTTGATAAAAATGGTGAAAAGCATATTAGGGTTTGGCTCCGTGGCGACATTAGGAAGTTCCTTCCTAAGGGCCACAAGTATTATAAACCCTAAGCGGTCAACACGCCTCGCCAAAATGGCGGGGTTTTCTATTGACTTTTTTATTTTTTTATGTTATTATAGTTATGTTTTAAAGCAAAAACAAAAAAGGAATCAAATGAAACAAAAAAAGATTAAAAAAGTAATTGAATACTTTGACCCAATTTTTAAGAAAAATTTTAAATTGAAGATTGAAAAAAATAACAAAGAAATAAAAATTGAACTACCCAACGAAAAAAACTTCTTTCGTGGTGTGAGCTTTAGCGAAAATGTTAGCCTAAAAAAGCTCGCAAATGGCAACTGGATCAAAACTTTGCATGCAAAATTTGGTGAAGGCGCAGAAGAAATATTCGGTGTGAATGAAATTAATGAAGAAAGCGAGTTAGAATCTCGCGACGTGCGAATAATCGCCTTTATCGAAAAGAGTTTAGCTTAATATAATCATAGCAACAACAATAAAAGACCTCTTAAATTTTAGCGAAAGAGGTCTTTTATCTTATTTATTCTATTTAATAGTTTTTTCTAATAACAATTATAGAAATTATAGAAAGTGCAGCACCGCCCATGAAAAGTAAATTTTTAATAAAATTATTTTCAAAACCTGTGTTTGGTGCACTAATATTTTCTTTTGGCTTCTTCTCTTCTTTTACTAGATTCAAAGGTTTTTCAGGCGCAGGAATGCTTTTCTTTTTATAAACAAATGTTACAATCTTTACACCTTCTTCAACTTTTCCAGTTTTAGGCGATGAGTTTTTAAATAGTTCAGCTTTTTCGAATCCTTCGAATTGCTTTTCTTCGGCAGAATAATCTGTACCCACTTGAACTTTATTCGCTAATAAAACTTCAGGAGCAAGGCTCACACCGTTCTCATCTTGATATCGCACAATCACAGATCCACGCTTTTTAATATCTGCGTAAGATTTCATTTTCGTACCACTTATAACACCTGCAGCTGGTTTATCTAGAGAAAAATATTTATCATCACCTCGGTAAATTTCTGTGGTTGCAGAAATTGGATTTAATTTACCTTCATTATAGTTAACTGTTTTTTCGCTAGTGTCTAAAATAGTTAATCTTGGTAAGAATTGATACGAGGCTTTATCATTAGAAATCTCGACAATCTGGTACACAAGCTCGTGGCTTGAGTTTTTTATAACTTTATATTTTAAGTTTATACCAGTTTTAAGCAAGACTCCTTTTGAAGTAGCATTATCACCAAAATTAGCATATAGCTCTTGAGTATTTATAGTGCCGACCGCTCCCTCTTTTGGATTCAATTTTATGTCAAATGCAATACCAGAAGATTGTGGTAATTTCATCTTAACAATATCACCTGATTTAATATGTTTAGGATTATTTTTATCGGACTGCATCAATCCAAAATCAAAGAAAGCGCCATTTAAATTTTCGCCATCTTGGCTAGAAGCATGAAAAATTCTAAAACTAAAATCGACTACTGGCGATGTTTTATCAACCCCATTAATTGTGCCGGTTTTACGCGCAATATCTTTATCATTAACCTTTACGGATTGCTCAACATTATATTTATGATTAACCCAGCCGGCATAATTATAATCAACAAGTTCAATAGAAAGGTCCATATTCGTAAATTTCTTAGCTTGCTCATTAAAAATTAACCTATACTCTGAATTTCTACCCACAGTTTTCTCTGGTATAATATCCTCAGCTTCAGGATGACCTTTTATAGCTCTTCGCTTGAAACCGTCTAAGTTATCTTCAGCCTTAATAGACTTAATTTTACCAATAATTGTATCTTTATAGCGAATATCCCTATTCAATAGTCCATAATCAAAAAGATTATTCAAGCTAATATCAACATAGTCACCGGCATTAATGACCTGACCATTTTTGACATTTATATTAATTTTAGTATTGGTACGATTAGATGCAGACCCTATGGTAAGTTCTTTAATCTCACCCGTTGCGACAACATCAATTCTCTTTGCTGTGTCAGCAAACGCGGGCTGAGCTAAAAACATAGCACAAACAGCACCCATAAAAGCATAAACTGCTATTTTGTTCTTAAACATTTCTCTCCCTTTATTTTCTATTACTTATGTTCATAAAATTATAACTGGTTATGCATAAAAAGTCAAGGCTTAAATAATCACAAAAATAAAACTCCACCGTTATTAGTGGAGCTTTATTACAAATGCACTATTTATTATTCGTTAACACCGAGTTCAATTCGTGAGAATTGTCGCACAACGATATTTTCACCAAGTTTTGCAACAGTTTCTTTTAAGAATTGTTCAACAGTTTTGCTGTCATCCATAATGTAAGCTTGTGAAAGAAGAACTTTTTCAGCAAAGTATTTTTTTACTTGGCCATCAACAATTTTAGCAGCAATTTCAGCTGGCTTTCCTTCTTTCGAAACTCGCTCTTCAGCTTCAGCTTTAACACGAGCAATTTCTTCAGCCGGAATATCAGCTTCAGTAGCATAAACTGGCGCCATAGCAGCAATTTGCATAGCAATTTGGTGTGCAAAGTTTTTGAAATCTTCAGTTCGTGCAACGAAATCAGTTTCACAGTTAACTTCAACAATTACACCAATTCGACCACCGTGAACGTAAGCTTCAACCAAACCTTCACGAGCTTCGCGGTCACCTTTTTTCTCAGCTTTTGTTAGACCTTTTTTACGAAGAGCTTCAAGCGCTTTATCAAAATCACCTTCAGCTTCAATAAGGGCTTTTTTGGCATCGGTCAAGCCAAGACCTGTCAATTCTTTAAGTTTCTTAATTTCTTCAATAGAAACAGCCATTTTTATCCTTTCGAATTTAAGAATTATTTATCAGTTTTAGCTTCTTTGATAGCTTCGATCACATAGTCCAAAAGCAATTTAACACCTTTAATAGCGTCATCATTTGCTGGAATTACATAATCAATTCCATCTGGGTTTACATTTGTATCAACAATTGCAACCACTGGAATATTCAAAGTTTTAGCTTCACGAATTGCGTTTGCGTCAGCAATTGAATCAGTTACAAACAAAATTCCTGGGCGACCCATCAAATCTTTGATTCCACCGTATTTTGTGTTTAAAGCTTCGATTTCTTCAGCGTATCGTTGAACTTCAAGTTTTGAATATCGTTTTGAAAGCTCACCGCTATCCATTCGTTTTTCAAGAGTTTTTAATTTCTTGATTTGTTGGTTTACAGTTGCTGAGTTTGTAAGCATTCCGCCAACCCATCGTTCAACAACATATGGCTGTTTTACGCTTTCAGCAGCTTCACGAACAGCTTCTTTAACTTGTTTTTTAGTTCCAACAAAAAGAACTTTTCGGCCAGATTCAACCGCTTTAGTAATAGCTGGAAGAGCTTTTTCAAGACCTTCAACAGTTTTAGTTAGATCAATAATGTGGCTATCTTGACGCTTACTGTGAATATATGGCGCCATTTTTGGGTGCCAGCGTGAAGTTTTGTGACCAAAATGAACGCCAGCTTCAAGCAATTGCTTGATATCAACTTTTACAGACATTTTAACTCCTTTGTCTTCATTTTTGGGGATAATTTCGAAAAGCTTTCGAAAGGAATTCTCCCAAAAATTGTTTCATTAAATTTATATACTTTTCAATTCTACCACACTTTGCATAAAAAGAAAAGAGGCAAATTACCTCTCTTCTATAATTTTATTGTCGTTTGATAACAACCCCAGAAATTACCGCAAGAATTATTGAAATAACACTGATCAAAGCAATTTCGAAGCTCTGCTTTCGGTTTTCACCAGTATTCGGAGCTTGAAGTTTTTGAATCTGTTTATTATCTTTTTTTGAAATTTGATTTTCAAGTAATTCGGAAGCTTTTACTTCGCTCAAATTCTGCCCCTGTTTTTCATCAAGCTTTTCGTCTTGCTTTTTATTCTCATTTTTCTTATTTTCTTCGTTTGCGATTTTCTCCCAAGCGTCAGAATTATTTTCTTCGTCTTTCTTCAAACGATCAGCTTCTTCTTGTGCGGCCTTTTTGAGCTCTTCCTCAGCAGCCTTCATCTTTTGTTCTTCAATTTTTTTATTAATTTGATTTGTAACGTTGTCGATTCCAGCAATCAAGCTAGATTTGAAACGATCAGCAAGAAGAAACTCGTTTCCATATTGAGCTCGCAATTTATTAAAATATCTATTAATGATAGCTTTAAGCATTTTTGCATTTTGCTCAGCTTTGTTCAAATCTTTTTCACCCAAAAGTTCTTTTTGACGATTTTCGATATGTGCGATAAAATTTCCTTCATCTGTTAGCGCCAAAATTGCATTTGCAATTCGTTCTTGCAATTCTTTTAATTCCGGAAGTTGCTCATAAACGCCTTGATATTTTTTCTCAGCCAATTCGTTAATATGCTCAATCTCTTTCATAACAGCTTCTCGATATTCAAGAACATAAAAATCGTCTTTATTCAATTTTTCTAAATATCTTTGAGCTTGATTTGATGGCGAAATTGAACTTTCATTTTTAATATATTTATCTGCCTTAATTTCTAAATTCTTAAGAAAAGCTATTTGGTTTTCAAGTTTAGCTTTATTACTTGCGATTTCTTCTTCCAAACTTTGCATGTCGCCAGATTTAACGGCGGATACATTTTTGCCAGTCAATAAACTCACAAAACCAGAGAAAGTAAGAATTCCCACAACCATTAGAATGGTTAGTTTTTTCATTTGTAACTCCTTAAATTAACTATTTATGGCACCAAAATACACTATTTCAAAATTATTTGCAAGCACGAGCATAATGTTTCATAAATATCTTTTTAAGAAAATTAAATTTGCTTTTTTCGAAATAATCTGCTAAAATGGAAAAGTTATGAAAAAGAATTTACATCCAACCGAATATCGCCCTGTCGTATTTAGCGACGAGGTGGCTGGATTTGCTTTCTTGACTCGCTCAACAGCAGATTCAAAAGAAACAATCAAATGGGAAGACGGCAACGAATACCCACTTGTAAAAATGCACATCTCAAGTGCTTCTCACCCATTCTTTACTGGTGAAGAAAAAATCATCGACACCGAAGGTCGTGTTGATCGCTTCAAACGAGCCCAAGAAATGGCAGAAGCTCGCAAAGCTGCTTTGGCAAATAAAGCCAAAAAACAAGCTGCTGAAAAAGCTAAAAAAGCTGAACGATAATTCGTTTAATCGAAAAATCTCGCATTTAATTGCGAGATTTTTATTTTACACGCCAATCAATTGGAGTTTCACCATTTTGTTCTAAAAATTTATTCACTTTAGAAAAAGGCTTTGAGCCAAAAAATCCACGCCGCGCTGAAAATGGCGAAGGGTGTGCACTCTCAATTTTAAGGTGTTTTGAATTAGTTATTCGGGCACCAACTTTTTGTGCATGTGCTCCCCACAAAATAAAAACTAACGGCTTTTCGAAATCATTTAAAAAATCTAAAACATGTTCAGAAAACTCCATCCAGCCAAAATTTGCATGACTTGCTGGCTTGCCTTTTTCAACACTAAAAGAAGTATTCAGCAGTAAAACACCTTGCTCGGCCCAAGACTCTAAAAAACCATCGCTGGCCGGCTCAATTCCTAGATCACTTTGAAGTTCTTTATAAATATTTTGCAAACTTGGCGGAATTCTAACACCTTTTTTGACCGAAAAACTCATTCCATGTGCCTGCCCTTCTCCATGATAAGGATCTTGACCAATAATCACAACCTTAGTTTTTTTAAGTGGGCATTCTTTAAAACAAGAAAAAATATCTTCTCTTGCAGGAAAAATATCTTTCGAAATGCGTTCACGTTCAACTTTTTGCCACAACTTTTTAAAATATGGCTTTTCGGCTTCATTTTCGATAAATTCTCGCCAAGAAGTTATTTTCATATCAAAATCTTATCATAACCACAATCAAATTTCAATACTTCAAATTTATGCGATTTTCTGGTATAATATTTTATATGCCAAAAATTGATTTAAATCTTGAGAAACTTAAAACTGAGCGCGAAGAAATTCAGGCTTTTTTGAGCGAACCAAACGCTTATTCTTCGCCTGATTTTTCTACCAAAAATAAGCGATTTACTGAACTCGAAAAAATTATCGAGCGTGGTGAATTGCGCGAAAATCTTGAAAAAAATATCGAAGAAGCGCGTGAACTTGCTAGTCTTGAGACTGGTGAACTTGCAGAACTTGCCAAAATTGAAATCGCTGAAAGCGAAGAAAAGCTTGCTAATCTCGAACAGGAGCTTTTCGAAATGCTTCTCCCTAAAGATCCGAATGATGAGAAGAACGTGATTGTTGAAATCCGTGCAGGAGCCGGTGGCGACGAAGCTTCCCTTTTTGCGAGCGAACTTTACCGCATGTATCTGCGATATTGCGAACAAAATGGCTTAAAGACCGAACTTTTGAGCGAATCTGCAAACGATGCTGGCGGCTATAAAGAAGTTGTTTTTGGGGTAAAAGGCGATGCTCCTTACTCAAAATTAAAATTCGAAAGTGGCGTTCATCGAGTTCAACGCATTCCGGCTACTGAATCGCAAGGGCGAATCCACACTTCAACTGTAACAGTAGCAGTTTTGCCTGAGGCCGAAGAGGCTGATATTGAGATCAATCCGAATGATTTACGAATTGATGTCTATCGTTCGGGTGGTCATGGCGGTCAGAGTGTGAACACGACCGATTCTGCTGTGCGAATCACCCACATTCCAACTGGCATGGTGGTTACAAACCAAGATGAAAAATCACAAATTAAGAACAAGGAAAAAGCCCTTGGAATTTTGCGTGCGCGCCTACTTCAAGCTAAAATTGATGAAGAAAACGCCAAACTTACAGCCGAACGCCGCAGCCTAATTGGCTCTGGTGACCGCTCCGAAAAGATTCGAACTTACAACTTCCCGCAAGATCGCATCACCGACCACCGGATTGGCTTTTCAAGAAGCAATATTCCAGCCGCAATGAATGGGCAAATTTCAGATATTGTTGAGCACTTGCAAGCTGCCGAACTTGAATTCTTGGCCGCTAACGCTTCAGAAAATAACTAATTTATGCGAGAGACTATTGAATCTTGGCTGAAAAAATCAGCTCAAAAACTTAGAAATGCTAAAATTGAGAGTTCACAACTTGATGCTGAGCTAATTTTAGCAAACGTTTTAAAAGTTGAACGAACTTTTTTACATGCAAATCCGCAAAAAAAGCTTTCGAAAACTCTGGTTTTTCACGCAAATAATTTTTTAAATAAGCGCCTGAAGAGGATTCCGCTCGCTTATATTTTTCGAGAAAAGGAGTTTTTTGGAAGAACTTTTTTCGTGAACGAAAATGTACTAGTTCCTCGCCCAGAAACTGAAACCTTAATTGAAATTACTAAAAAAATTGCCAAAAAAGGTGATAAAATTTTAGATGTTGGTACAGGTTCTGGAATAATTCCAATCACTCTAAAAGCTGAGCTTGGCGAAAATATTGATTTTTTTGCGAGCGACATTTCACTTCAAGCGCTTTCTGTGGCGAATCTAAACGCTATAAAAATCCTTGAAAGTAAAATTGAGCTTTTCGAAAGTGACCTTTTAAGCCAAATACCGTCAGAAATTCTTTCAAAAATAACAATAATTACAGCAAATCTGCCTTATGTTAATAAAGATTGGGTAAATTTCGAAAAGAATAATGAGCTACATTATGAACCACAAATTGCACTTTATGCTCAGAAAAACGGATTAGAGGCAATCTTTAATTTAATTTTTCAAGCTCAAGATTTACCAAAATTACAAAAAATTATTCTTGAAGCCGACCCATCTCAATTTGAGGAAATTGAGAATTACGCCAAAAAATGTGGTTTCTCAAAAACTTATTCAGAAAATTACACAATTGTTTTCGAAAAAAAATAACCCAACAAGGGGTTATTTTTATTTATGATATTCTTCAAGAGTTGCGCGAGTAGATTTTTCTCTACCGTCTCGAATATAAGAAATTTCAATAATATCACCAACGGACTTTTCACCGATTAAAGAACTAATGCTGGAATTTTTAGAAACCTCAACACCATCAATTTTTGTGATTATGTCTCCGTCTTTTAAACCAGCTTTTTGCGCAGGGCTACCATAGACAATAGCATTGCCTTTTCTCGACTTAACTAAAGCGCCTTTCGAAACATCAAGATTATATTTTTTTCTAATTTGCTGATTAATTGATATATAACTCGCTCCAAGATAAGCTCGTTTCGGTTCCTTGCCTTTACTAATAGATTTTAAGATACCCTTTACTGAAGATATCGGTATTGCAAAACCAATGCTTTGAGCTTTAGAGGCTACTGCAGTATTAATTCCAATTACCTGTCCTTGTGCATTCACTAAAGGACCACCAGAATTTCCACTATTGATTGCCGCGTCTGTTTGAATCATATCGGTCAAAACTTCTCTCGAAGAACCGTCTTCGCTAGAAGCCTCAACTGTACGACCAATTCCAGAAATAATGCCACTTGTGACAGTACCGTCATATTCGCCCAAAGCATTTCCGATCGCAATCACTTGCTGTCCGATATTTATTTTCTTCGAATCTCCAAGCTCGGCAGCTTTCAATCCTTTTGCGTTCGAAATCTTTAAAATCGCAATATCACTCATTGGGTCGACCATAACCACTCTAACGTTTTCATAAGAATCGCCATTATTAGTAACAACTAAGATTTCAGAAGATTTTTCAATAACGTGCTTGTTCGTTAAGATATAGCCATTTTCACTAATAATAATTCCCGTTCCTGCGCTTGCAGAATCTTCTGTTGAATAAAAGAATCTTGAACTTTTTTGATTTTTGCTAACAATAGAAACAACACTTTGCGAAACCCTATTCGCAACCGACTCAATCGAATTAGAATCCATTTGATTCGCAAAATTCGAAGCTTTATCGCTTGCCGAAAAGTTAAAGTTTGCAGACCCAGTTTTATTCTTATTAAAATTACTTTTTGATATAATTTGAGCTAAAATAATTATACAAAATACAACCACCACCATAATTATGGCTATTAAAAATTGACTTTTTGGCTTTTTAAAATATTTTTGAAAATTCATACCTTAACCTTTCGCAACTGGGATTGAAGAAAAGAATAACAATAAAGTCAAGATGAGAATTGTTGCAAAAATCACCTCTGGTAGAAATTCTTTTCGTTCCCTTTCTTTATCTTTATCTGAAACAATCACATTAAAACCAATAAAACTTAAAACTGTTAAAATAATTGCAGCCTGAGGAATTACAAAATTAAAATATGGCGCAAAGTTAATGCGATAGCCAATCACCAAAAAGTTAAATATCCAAGCAAATTCAGCAACAATTAGACCCCAAAAAAGACTGAAAATCTCAATATTTAAATCTGCATAAGATGAAATAATATGCCGAATTGTTGAATATCCGAGCAAAAATGCCAAGATAAAAATTAAAGCTTCGTTCCAACCATAGGCAATCGAATATAAAGCCGAAAACCCAAAGAATACGGTGAAAAGAGCTTGAACTTGCACGAATAATTCTTTTGAGCTTGGCTTGATGATTGTTAACCAAAATATATATAAAGCCAAGAGTAGCCCTTGCGAAAAAATATAGTCTATACCTGTTGAGAACATTAAAATAACTATACTTAACGAAAAAATTAAATCAACAAGATTTGATTTTACGTTTGCAAGCCAAAATCTTGGCCTAACAGCAAAAGTTCGCCATTTACTCACAAAAACCAAGAGAATTGCAATCCAAGGGGTTTTAGTAATATAAATGGAGAGCCAAACTATAACCGCCAAAATAATATTTAAAAAAATATGCGCAATATTTCCCCAAAAAGAATATTTTTTCGAAATTCTAATAAAATCCATACTTCCTCCATTATATCACACAATTTTAAAAATAACCATAATTGAAAATCTTTAAAAATCATGCTAAAATATAAAAATGAAGAGTAATTTTTGGCAACGGCATCCTCGAATAGCCGACACTTTCGGGATTTTTGTTTTCTTTTTTTGTGTAACTTTAGGAACAATCTTTATTAATACTTTTATTTTTCAAAGCTTCACAATCGTCGGCTCGAGCATGGAACCAACTTTTAAAGACGGCGATAAAGCCATTATAAATCGCTTACCCTTAACTTGGGCAAATTTTACGAACACAAAATTTATACCAAAACGTGGTGAGATTATTGTTTTCGAAAACCCACAGTTTATCGACGGGATGAAAGATCAATATATCATTAAACGCGTGATCGCCTTTGCTGGTGAAAAAGTAAAAGTTGAAAAAGGAAAATTAACAGTTTACAACGATAAGCATCCTGACGGTTTTAGCCCAGATGATAATTTTAACAATGAACCAAAAAAGTATACAAGTCATGATGGAGAATGGACTGTTCCAGAAAATGAAATATTCGTTTCAGGTGATAATCGCGAGGGAAATAATTCGTATGACTCCCGAAGTGGTCTTGGTACCGTTCCGCTATATAAAATTGTTGGTCCTGTTGCCTTCCGAATCTTTCCTTTTAACAAAATTCGAAATTTTGAATATTCTCAGAACTATTAAAATATAAAAAATAACCCTTTTAACGGGGGTTATTTTATTTTGAAAGAATTTTCTCAAGTCGCTTTAATTCTTCTTCACTTTTAAATTTTATAACGATCTTTCCTGAACCTCTTGCAGAAGTTTTAATATCTACATCTGCACTCAGCTTTTTCGAAATATGCTTAACTGTTTTTTCGAAAGGATTGTTCACTTTTTTAGGTTCAACTTTTTTAGACTCTTCAATCTGCTTTTTATAATTCACCAAGAATTGTTCAATTTTACGTGAGCTCCAATTTTCTTCAATAATTTTTGGTAGAATTTTTTTGATAGTTTCCTCATCAATCTTTAAAAGTGGGCGCGCTTGGCCTTCTTTTAGTTTGCCAGAAATGATATAGTCTTTAACAATTTGTGGAAGTTTTAATAAGCGCAAGGTATTTAAAACTGCACTTTCGCTCCTTCCACCAACGCGTTCACCAATTTCCTTTGCCGTTAAATTAAATTGTTCACGAAGTTTTAAATAGGCTTCAGCCATTTCAAGAACATTTAAATTATCGCGCTGAATATTTTCAATCAAACTTAATTCGAGGCGGTTCTGGTCAGAAAGCTCACGAACAACTGCAGGAACCCTTTCTAGCCCCGCGAGCTTTGAGGCGCGATAACGCCTCTCACCAGCAACAATTAAAAACTTAGAGTTTTTTCGAACGACTACAATCGGTTGTAAAACACCATGAATTCTAATTGAGTTCACGAGTTCTTCAAGCTTTTCCTTATTGAAGTGTCGGCGAGGTTGCTCTGGATCAGGCGAAATATCACTAATTTTTAGTTCTTTTAGTTGGCTTTTATCATATTCTAAACCCAATTCTGAATCGATTTTTTCATCAATAATCATCTCGGTTGGAATCAAAGAAGAGAATCCACGACCAAGTCCTTTTTTTGCCATTATTTGCTCCCTTCTATACGCTGAATAATCTCTTTCGAAACTGCTTTATAAGCACGAGCCCCCTTACTAAACCTATCATAAACACCAATAGGAACACCATGACTTGGAGCTTCTGCAAGACGAATATTCCGCGGAATTGCATTCGAAAAAATCTTATCTGGAAAGAATTTTTTAATTTCTTCAAGGACTTGCCCACCCAAAGTTGTGCGAGAATCCACCATTGTTGGAAGAACCCCAAGAAGCTCAAGGTTTGGATTCATCCCCTTTTTCACAAGCTTCATGCTTTCAAGAAGCTGGCCAAGGCCTTCCATCGCATAAAATTCAGCCTGAACTGGTAGTATTAAATAATCGCTAGCAATAAAACCATTCACAGTCAATAGACTCAAACTTGGTGGAGAATCTAAAATAACATAGTCAAAATCGGCTTCGACAGATTTTAAAGCATCTTTCAATCGAGTAAATCGACCTTTTGCTGACGCGAGCTCAACTTCAGCATTAGCTAAAATCGGTGTACTTGGTGCAATTTTTAATTTCGAAAATTCTGTTTCAATAATGATTTCACCTAACTGCTTTTCACCAGAAACTACATCTGCCATAGTAAAATCAAGATTATTCTTGTCAATACCAAGACCGCTAGTTGCATTTCCTTGTGGGTCAAAATCTACAAGAAGCGTTCGAAAACCCTTTTTTGCGATAAAATAAGCAATATTAATAGCGCTGGTTGTTTTGCCGACTCCTCCCTTTTGATTGGTTATCGAAATTACCTTCATAATAATTATATTATATCATATTTTTTTTAAAAAAACCATAACCTTTAAAAAGAACGCCTTTTTAGACGCTCTTTTTTATATTATTTGATAGGCTCAACCATTACTGGAATGTTATTAACATATCGCCTATTTGGTGAAAGACCTTGAATCTGTACATTTTTAGCACCCGGCACAATCCAAACACTACCACCATCGAACAACTGGACTTCAGAAAGTTCTTTTGGTGTAGGAGCATTGGCTGGTAGGCTTAGAATTTGCTTACTATCAGAAACCGAACTCGCCCAGAAATCAACGTGAATAAAGCCTTGACCTGTTGCGTTATTGATTATCATGTAGTTTCGATTAGCGTCAAATTCTCGTGCAAGTCTTCCGGAAGCGAAAACATTTGAAGTATCAGCAGAAGTCATTCGAAATACAGAGTAAGCACCAAGATTATTATTTGGCAACGCTATACTTCCACCCCCATGAGAAAGCGAAAGAATGCCATTATTTAAGCTTAGAGTTTGAGGTATACCAACTCCAGCAATGCCCTGAATACCTTGAATTCCTTGTTCGCCCTTAGCTCCGGTGTCACCTTTTTCACCTCGGTCACCTTTTTGGCCTTGGATTCCTTGTGCGCCTTGCTCACCTTTTTCACCTCGGTCACCTTTTTGGCCTTGGATTCCTTGTGCGCCGTTTAGCCCGTTTTTCCCGTCAATACCATTAACTCCGTTAGTACCATTCGAACCGTTTAAGCCATTAACGCCATTTTTTCCATCGACACCGTTCTTGCCATCTTGTCCATTTTTTCCATCAGCTCCTTTTTCGCCTTTAAGACTAGCAACAGATGTAATATCTTGCCATTCGCCGTCCAAGAACTGATATTGAATTTTTCCATCTTGCTGGCGAATACTAATTTGTCCAGGATTTACACCTTTAAATTGAAAATTCGAAGATCCGCGCCACCAAAATAGCAACACAATGATCAATAAAATAATCAAAGCAACGTTTGTAACCCTTAACGCCCGTTTAGAAGCATATTTATCTCTCTCCATAAAGTCCCTCTCTTTAATTTATTCCTACAATATTAATTACAACCATTTTAGCACAAAGCACTACCTTTTTCAACTTATTTTACCCTTGATTTAAACTTAAAACTATGATAAAATAATAAAGATATTAAATTTAATGAGGATTTTATGAAAAAAGCAGTCATAAAAGTTGGCGGTAAACAATTTATCGTTGGCGAAAAAGAGACCCTTCTGGTGGACCTCCTCCCGCAAGGAACAAAAGAGCTCGAACTTGATGCTTTGATGCTTATTAATGGCGACAAAGTGGAAGTTGGAACTCCTGTTGTGAAAGGCGTGAAAGTTTCCGCTAAAGTTGTTGACGAACTTGTTAAGGGCGAAAAAATCCGTGTGATCCGTTACAAGGCTAAAAAACGAGTTCACAAAGAAAACGGACATCGTCAAAAATACACTAAAATTGAAATTGCTTCAATTAAATAATTAAAAGGCGGCCAGCCATTCAAAAAACTAGCTCTCTACTCAAGGGCTAGTTTTTTATTTTTCATTCATAGATTTAACTATATATATTTTAGGGTTGGCATATTCGACAAAAAGCTTAATATTTAAATTGTGCGACATAATCATTTTACTAACTTTTTAAAGTAAGTCCAGTAAAGCCGAAAAAAATAAACCCCGCTTATACGAGGTTTATTCAGTTTTCGAAACTATTTTTTCTCTACTTTTTCAGATTTTTTAGCTTCATGAGTTTTTGTCGCTTCAGATTTAACAACATCATTTGCTTTTTTCGTAAATTCAGCAGTTGCTTTTTTCATTTCTTCACGACTTCGGTACCAGTAGGCTACGGCACCAGTAATCGCCATAATCGCAATCACCATCATTGCAGCCTCAGCAGGACCAGTATGTGGTAGTTCACTTGGAACTTCAGCACATTTCGGATCATTAGCTGCAAGATTTTCAAGACCCGTAATTTTACATTTATCGTTACAATTTGGGTCATTCTTCTTTAAGTTTCCTTTTCCAGGAATTTCACAAAATTCTTTGCGTTCTTGCGGTGTACAATTTTTTTGCACAGTTATAGTTGCTTTATCAGACTTTCCGCCGTTTTCAGTTAAAACTTGAGCCGTATTTGTGATTGTATTGTTTCCACAAATTAATTTCGAAGCATCAATTTTTGCACGGAAGGTTATCGTTGCAGAACCACCAAACGAGTAATTTCCGATATTAACTCCAGATTTCACAATATTATCACTCAAGATTTTACCAGCAGCATCTGATGGAGTTGTAATTCGAGTTGTTCCAGGAATAAGAACTAATCCAGCAGGAAGTAAATCTTTAATATTTACATTATTTTGTGAAATTGTTCCAGTGTTCTTATAAGTGATTTTAAATTCAACTTCATCATTTAAACCAATATTTTGATTTTTTGCAAAATTATTTGCACCAGCTTTCGAAACTGTTTTAGTTGTTTCGAAATCTGCATAATCTGCTTTGAATCGATAAGTTATAACACCTGAATATTGGTCACATCCAGGGAGTATTCCATTTAAGCTATCATAACCAAGGTTTGTGCCAGAACCGAATAGATTTCCTCCATTCAAGATTTGACCATTTGCTGCACCTTTTGTTGTAATTTTAGCTGAGCCTTGAATATATCTCAAAGCAACATCTCGCGAAGGAGAACGCAAAACAGCTTGGTCCCAAACTTTCTGTGGTCGGGCGTTTCGAGCGGTAATTTCTGCCCGCACAAGACCCTCTTTACCTTTCACAATAGCTGAAGGAACAATTGTATTAAGTTTTGCACCTAAAGCAATTCCACGATAGCTATTCTCTTTTGAATTTAAAGAGCTTTTTGCATTATTGTGATAATAGATATAAACTTCGTATTCTCGACCAGGTACAATATCAATACTATCAACAAAATTTCCCACGCCAGCTTGACGAACTCGAACAAAATTTCGTTCATCCCCAACGGTTGGATTATTTGTAATAGAGTTAAATGTTACATAGTCGGCAGGGTTTTCGGCAGTGAAGGTTTTCCTTTCTGGACCATAAGCGAAAGCACTTCCGCCTAAAGCTACCGCCCCGATGAGGGCTGCGAATGCCGCAACCCCCAAAATTTGTAATTTATTTTTTACTAACATTTCTTACCTTTTTTATTTTATTGTTGTGTATTATTTTGATTTGTAGCAGCTGAAGAGCCATATGTTTGGTTATAATTTTGTTGAGCTGCCCAAACATCGTTATAATTCACAGTTTCACCACCAATATTTACAGTTTTGTTCTGTGCTTGTTCAGCCTCGCGAGCCTTAGCTTCAGCTTCAGCCTGTGCTTGTCTAGCTTGTTCCGCAGCTTGCGCTTGAGCTTCTGCAGTAGTTTCGCCAGTATATTCACCTGGTTGCTCACCTATTTTTGAGACATCTATAGATTCATCAATACCTTCAGCTTTTATTTTGCTGGTTGTTGTTCCAGGAGTAACTTCAGGATTTATATTATTGTTTCTTTCCTCTTGAGAAGCTTCACCTATTAATTCACCTTTATCCATTCTAGTAACCGCATTATCTATATTATAGATAGACTGATCAGTCTTAAATTTAGTATCATCATGTTTTTCAGGTGGAGTTTCTGGAGGTGTCTCAGGTGGAGTTTCTGGAGGTGTCTCAGGTGGAGTTTCTGGAGTAGGTGCTGGTGGTTTTTCAGTATCTGGAGTTGGTGGAGTATAAGTTTCTTCGAATGGAATTTTTGGAGTTGTCCAAGTGTTTGGAACTTCCGCAATTTTCTTCATAACCATTTGCCTACACTGATCACGAATCAAAATTTGTTGCCCATTCTTCAATTCAACCACACGAGCTGTTCCGCCAAATGCACCTTCGGCATGAGCATAATCTTTATTAGTATTTATAAATAGCGAGTAATAATCACCATCCAAAGTTTGATTTCCAACAACTTTAGCACCTTCCATATATTTCGAATATGCATCATTCAATTTCTTGAAAGCTGTCTGATCGCCATCTCGAGCAGCATCAACCAAAGCATCAACCTCATTATTCGAAATTCCAAGTAGATTTTGAGCAGATTCGGCATCGTTAATGAAGAATTGTCCCATATATTCAATATCGTCTTCGTTGTGAGATTCGATCATTTTCTTTTGATACTCTTCGTTTGAAAGTTTTGAGGTGTCCGTTCCAATGGAATATTTATTCTCTTTTTGATCGATCTTATTATAATCATCATTCTCAGAGTCATATTTACCATTATTAAAGTTCTTTTCACTCTCAATCACAGAACCATCACTATTGAAGTTTGCAGCTCCATTTAGGCTATTTGCATGAACAGTGCCGGAAAAAGTTTGTTCAGTTTGAGGAGAATTATCGTTTGACTTAGGACCTTCAGAAGACTGTCTTCCAACTCCAAAAATCGTCACAGCAAGTATTCCCAATGCACCAAATTTCATAATTCTGTGTCCAATTTTCCGGAATATACTTACTTTTTTTTCAATATTCGAATCAGTATCAATTGAAGAATTAGCTTTATTGAGCGCTCGCTCTTGGTTGCCAACTGCAAGGCTAACTTCTAGCATTCGTTCAAGCATTGCTTCATTCTCAGGAGTTAATTCATTTTTTTGAATCAACTCTGAACGAACTTGTCGGCGAAATCGCGCTAGCTCTTCGGCGCTTACATCTTTCGAAAACAATTCATCGAATTTCTTCTCAGCATCTGAAAGTTCAATCACTTCCGGTTTTTGCTTTTCCGCATCATCACCATTATTTAATGCTTCGTTTTTTGCGCCATCATCTGGATTCGATTTTTTAGCATCAGGCTCTGCCATTGCATTTTCCCAAATTGTATCAAGAACCTTTTGTCGATATTCTGGTTTTTTCGAATATTCCCAGATAAATCTATCTTCAAGCTTATTTTTTAAACCGTCAAAATTTACACCATTTTTTGAAAAATCATTAGAAGCCTCAATCAATTGCTGACGATATTTATTTTTAGCTTCTTCACTTTCCGCATTTTGAATCATTTTAGCCAACGAATTCATTCTTTGAATTTCTGAACTCGCTCCTACAGCTTGATCCATTTCTTCTTTTGAAAGAGTAGAAATTTCATAAGGTTGTTCGCTTTCAACTCGATTTTCACTATTTTCCATTTGGCGGTAGTGTTCGTCGCGCTCCATCATTTCATCAAAAGCAACTTTATCACCTTTATGAATTGCATCGCGAACAGATTTATCGAATTTTTTTGCACCTTTCTTCAATTCTTCTTCGCGCTTCTTAAAAGCATCGGCCTCGGCTTTTGCTTCTTGTTTTTGGTTCAATTCTTCACGAAGAGTATCCCAAGAACCATAAGCGTCTTCGAAAGACTTGCTTGCGTCTGCCGCAGAATTAAAATTTTCCCCGTTTTTCATTTCTGTCCTTGTTTATTTTTAATTTATTTTACTCCCGTATTTTACCACAAGCGCATTAAAAAGTCAATACTTTTTTAAAAATAAAATCGATATTTCTACCGATTTTATTTTTTCTAGATATTAAGCTGCGATTTTTCCAGAAATTGCTCGAATAATGTTCGAAAAACGTTTCCCTGCTGAGATTTCTCGAGGAATAGATTTTATTGTACTAATTTCTTGAACGAGTTGTTCTTGTGTTTTAAACTGATTTTCACGCAAGATAAATTTATCTTCACGACCCTCATAAGTTTCAAAATTTGCACCATAATCTTCGAAATGCGTAATATGCATATTTCGAATTTCATCTTCATGCAAGAAAAAACTATTGCTTTCGCGGTTAGCATATCGTTCAGCTAGCGCATAAATATTGTTCAAGTTTTCAAGAGCTTCTTTTTTTGAACTCTCTTGAGATTCTTCAATTTCTTTTTGCTGTTCTGAACTTAAACTTTCGAAAGAGTCAAATTTAAAATCTTGAAATTCTTCAAAGCTATTCTCTCGCTCAAGAGATTTTTTATCTTGCTCGTTCGTGTTATAATCGTTTATCTTAAAATTTTCCATTTTTGCCTTTTGATTTTTCATGTTTTTTATTTAAAAAATAACTTATGCTTGTATTATAGCATAAGTTATTTTGATTGTCAATATTTTGGTTAAGCTTTTTTGAGTGAAATTTTTACTTCTGAACCTTCAACTTTTACAACCTGAACAAAATCAAGTTCATTTTCTGAAATTTCAGCCTTTGTAGCCAAAACTTCTTTCGAAATTTCTTGTTCAAATTTTTTGAACGAATCAAGAACTTCAGTATTTTCAGATACAAAGTTAAGCTCAATTCTATCATCAACGTTTAGGCCAGCTTTTTTGCGTGCTGCCTGAATGTGGCGAATAATCTCACGCATTAAGCCTTCTGCATGAAGCTCAGGAGTTAGCTCAAAGTCAAATTCAACACCCTCAACGCCAAACTCAACATTTTTAACGTTTAATTCTTCCATTAGAATTGGCGTAAAATCAAAAGATTTTGCATTTTGCGGAACTTTTACGCTAGCTAACGGTTGGCGAATTTTTACGCCATTTTTTGCTCGAAGCGCAAGAGCTTCATTCACGTAACCGCGAACTTCAGCCATTTCAGAAAGTAAGCTCTCATCAATCTCGCCAGCCTCTGGCCAATCTTTCAAATGAACTGAGCCATCACCAACCATTTTACCCCAAAGTTCTTCTGCTAAGAAAGGCACAAATGGCGCAAGAATCAACGCAAGATAGCTCAAAACATAGTGGAGTGTTTGATAGGCCTGAAGTTTATCGGTACCATTTTCGCTCTTCCAGAAACGACGGCGCGAACGGCGGACAAACCAGTTCGAAGCGTCATCGAGGAATGGCAAAACGCCTTCAAGAGCACGTGGAATATTATAAACATTCATATTTTCAGTGATTTCGTTTCGAAGCTCATGAACACGACTCACAATCCATTTATCAAGCGGGTTTTTAAGATCTTTTGAAGGATCTTTAAGCTCGCCATTAAATTCCCAACCATCAACACTCGCATACATTGTGAAGAAATCATACATATTCCAAATCATTGAAAGCTTGCGCGCAACATCTGAGACATCCTTATCGTGAAGCGCAAAATCTTCGCCATTCAAAAGTGGACTCGTTAGTAACAAAAATCGCAAACTATCAGCTGAATATTGATCCATTAGTTCGTTCGGATCGGTGTAGTTTCCAAGAGATTTACTCATTTTTCGGCCATCATTTCCAGCAACAACACCAGTTGTAATAACGTTTTTGAAGGCATTCTTACCAAACAAAGCAGTATTTACAGCGTGAACATAATAGAACCACGCACGAACCTGGCCAATGTATTCAACAATAAAATCACCTGGGAAATTCTTTTCGAACTTCTCTTTATTTTCGAAAGGATAATGGAATTGTGCAAATGGCATTGAGCCACTTTCGAACCAGCAGTCAAGCACTTTGTCAATTCGAGTGTATTTTTCACCATCAATTTCGAAAGTAATTTCATCAACCCAAGGTCGGTGATAATCTTCAAGCTCCACGCCACTCAATTCTTTAAGTTCTGCATAAGATCCAATAACACGAATCTTACCGCTTTCAGACTTCCAAACTGGCATTGCTGTCGCCCAAAAACGATCGCGCGACAAATTCCAATCTGGTGCAGCTTCAAGATTTTTTTCAAAACGACCGTGCTTCAAGTGCGCTGGGAACCAGTTGATGTTTTCATTTTGCTCAAGCATTAATTCTTTTTGTCCTTGAATATCAAAGAACCAGCTCGGGTGCGCGCGATACATCAATCGATGGCCAGTACGCGGATTGTGTGGATACTCGTGACGAATGTAATCGATTCTCCAAACAACGCCACGCTCTTTCAAAATTTTGGCAAGTAGCTTATTAAATTCCCAAACATCTTCGCCCGCAAATTCGCCGTGAAGGTATTTTCCATATTCATCAAGAACGTGAAAAACTGGAATTCCATATTTTTTACCAAAGTTGAAGTCTTCTTCACCATAAGCTGGTGCGGAGTGAACAATTCCCGTTCCGCTTTCAAGAGAAACATAATCTGCACCCCAAACTTTATAAGCGTTCTCTTCACCTTCGCCCGAATATTTCGAATCTTCGAAAAGTGGTTCGTAGCTCAAACCAACCAATTCTGAACCATCAATTAAATTAACAATTTCAAAATGAATCGGCTGCTTTTTCTCATCAATAAAAACTTTTTCGAGCAAATCTTTTGCCAAAATGAAGAATTCATCGCCAACTTTTACTTTCGCGTAGGTAATTTCAGGATTAACAAATAGTCCCATATTTGCCGGTAAAGTCCAA
Organism: Candidatus Saccharimonas sp.; assembly: GCA_015256915.3. Classification (NCBI taxonomy): domain Bacteria; phylum Candidatus Saccharimonadota; class Candidatus Saccharimonadia; order Saccharimonadales (SeqCode); family Saccharimonadaceae (SeqCode); genus Saccharimonas (SeqCode); species Saccharimonas sp. (SeqCode). Next base: position 142,256 of record CP076101.2, on the reverse strand, counting down.
GGAGTTGTTGTCCAAGCGAGCATTGCAGTTTTATCTTTTGAGCCTTCTGTATCTTCAAAATCTTTCAACCAAAACTTCACAAAAACGCTTGGGTCGGTTACGGTTTTATAGGCGTCGTTATCCATTGTGACTTCACTTTTCGAAAGTGGAGTTGCCCACGCCGTATCATACATCAAAACACGTTCACCTTCATAAATTTTACCTTTTTCGTAAAGAGTTTTAAACGCCCACCAAACACTTTCCATGAAATCTTTGTCCATCGTTTTGTAGGCATTTTTAAATTCAACCCAACGACCAATGCGATCAATCGTATTCTCCCAAAGCGCCGCATTTGAGACCATACTTTCACGCGCAGTTGTGATATATTCGGCGAGCGAAATTTTTTCACCAACTTCGTGCCGAGAAGTGATACCGAGCTTTTTTTCAACAAAGTTTTCGGCTGGCAAACCGTGCGTATCCCAACCCCAACGGCGTTCAACTCTTTTGCCAAGCATCGTTTGGTAGCGCGGAACGACGTCTTTTACGATTGAACTAAGAAGTGTTCCGTGGTGCGGCACGCCAGTGATAAAAGGAGGGCCGTCATAAAACACGAAAGCGTTGTCTTCGCTACGGTTTTCAACTGATTGCTCGAAAGTTTTTTCTGCTTTCCATCGCGCCAAAACATCAGCTTCATATTCTTTTGCTTGTCTTCTTGAATTTGCTTGAAATTTCATTTTTCCTCCTACGAATTCACTTTATAACTTAGTCTCATCATTTCTTTTGCGGCCTCCAATTGATCAATATTATCTATTTTTAACTGAAAATCGCCAGTAGCCCAATGTCCTTTTTTTGAAACATCTTCAACATTAGGATATAATTTTGAATCAAAATCAGAATAATTAATATTAAGATTTAAATACAGAGAGTTTCTTTGGATAATAATACTAAAAATATTCTTCTTATTTACTTTAAATACTAAATATAATTTTTTAACTTCAAATTTAATTTCTGGACTAATATTCTCAGCAAAATCTTTTAATTCCCAATAAAACTCCTGAATGAAATCTGAACCTTTTGACACCAACTCATCTTCACTATAGTGAATAATTTCCTTAAGTACGGCTTTTTCATCTTTACTATTATTCGTTATACTTACTCGACTTTTTTGATCTCTTCCCTTTTTCATACCCTTTTGCAAGTATTCTACTATATCACCATATTTTCTAAACTCATATAACTCGACCGGGAAATTTTCGGTAGTATATTCGCTTGCCCTAAGCTGATATTCAGTAAATTTCGGAGAGATAAGAATTACACGAGATTGAGACCAATCAATTTCTGGTATTCCTCCTCCATTTTTCTCAATAAATTTTAAAATAAAAGCTTCTTTATTTTTCAGCATTAATGATAAATAAGCCAAACCCTGATCCGCAACAGAATCACTTTTGATCTTTTTATATTCAATGATCACAAAGCTATTACTCTCATTATCAAATGCCAAAGTATCTATCCGTAGGCTATCAACAGCAAATTCTGTTTCTATAAATCTTAGACCAAAAACTTCTTCAAGGTTATCTTCAGTCATTTTTTGAATGTCCTTCTCAAGATATTTTTGAGAAACATTCTCCTGTTTGATAGCTGTTAATTTTTTATCATTCAACCTATAAAGCATAATTCCTACCCTCTCCTAAATTAAAAATCACTTCTTTCGAATTCGAGAACCCAGCAAGCTCGGCGATACCATCTCGATTCCAAAAGAAGTGATTCTTTTAGCCCTTAATTTTAGCTTTTACGGAGCCTTCCCGCCCAGTTCTAATCAGTTTTCAAAACCTTTCTTCTGGGAGCTTCGCGGTTGATAGCCACTCATTTATCAAAATAAAATGCTTTTATGATTTTATTTTATCAAAATTTAAAGATATTTTCAAGCTTTTAAGCGTTTTATTTATTACTATCCTTCGGACAGCTAAGTAAAGCCGACACGACACTATTATTTACCACTTTTAGAAATTTCCAACATTTCATCTGCAACTTTTTAGTACCTTAGTTTGCTAAATAAATATCTAGTCTATCATTAGTTGTACGCAAGTTACTTCCTCGCTGGTTTGAATACATTAAGCTCCATATCGCTCATTAGATTGTAATTGCCACCTGTAAACCATCCAAGTATCTCATCTTTAAAGCTTAATTAGTTGCCATATCCCCTTAATAATTTAGAATATGACATAATTACAGATGGATATAATAAAAATAGTGTAATATTTACACTATTTTAAATTTTGAGTAATAAGAGATGGGAGAGAAGATAAATAAAAATAAGTAATAGCAGCTCCTATAATATTTAATAAAAATTGAGTGGCAACAATAAAAGTTATAACATTAACATTAGCTTGAATACTTCGTTGAATTTTGTATTGAGCTTCTAAATAGTCCTTTTCGGTAAATTCATTTTTTTCTTGCATAAACAACTCCATTAAATTTTTATATTTCTGAATCATCAGTATAAGATTTAATTATGCGTGATTTTCTGAAATAATAATAGGGAACTTGTAGAGCAACGAAGAAAAGCCAAGCAAAAGAAGAGCTGTTTTTTTGTGAATTAGATATAAAAAACATAAGCATAAAAAAGAAAGATAGCCACAAAACGTGTTTTCGCATTTTAGCAACTTCTTGGCGTATATCGTGCTTAAGCCGTTGTCTTAAAAGATTTCTTGTCTCGATCGCTAAAGCTTCTTTTTGAGTGTTTTCTTGATATACATCTGAAGCTTTTTGTTGAATTTCTCTTGAAGCAAAACTTTTATTTTCTTCAATTTCAATATTACTATTTAGTGGCTCTATTGTTTTTCTATCCATATTTTAATTATATATCAAGAATAAGCTTATTTCAATAAATGTTATAGTTCCTTAACAATTTAGAATATTGATATAATTATTTTTAATAATATATAATGCTAAAATAGAGTATATATCCAAATAAAATTATTATCAATACAAAAAAACACGCTATTTTTTTAGCTTAGCGTGCATAGTATGCGACTTCATCAATTAATGGCAAAGGTTGCCCGTGCCACATCTGCAAAAGTCGGCCATCATCAGCAATTGCTAAGATTGTTGGATATTCAACTATATCATAAGCTCGCAAGAAGAATTGATTTCTACCATCATCTGGGTTCTTTTGCTCAATTTCGAGCCCAGTTTGCTTTTCGAAATCGTCAACATATTCTCGAACTTCACGGCCATGATCGCTAGCATCTTTATAAACTACTACAATTCTCATTTTCACCTCTAACTTTTACTAAAATGTCTTCGAAATCTTCAACCGTTTCAAAGCCATTAAAAACACTCGCAAAACGAATATACGCAACCTTGTTCATCTCAAACAATACCGAAAGAACCGTCTCGCCAATCTGGTGCGAAGAAACTTTACTTGATTTTTGAAGAAGTTCATTCTCGACACGATTAATAATTTCTTCAACTTGAAGGTCAGAAATGAACTTACCAATTGAACGAATAATTGAACTTTTAAGCTTTTCACGGCTAAAATCCTCGCGACCACCGTGCGACTTCATCACAACAATTCGTGGTTTTTCGATCCGCTCATAGGTGGTAAAACGAGTACCGTCTGGCGCAACTCGGCGGCGGCGCACAGATTGACCGTCAACTGACATTCTACTTTCCAAAACTTTTGTTTCGTCAAGATTAAATTCCATTAATCTTCCTTTTTATTACGTTTTCGGCGTCGCAAAAATGCAGGAATATCGCTTTCGTCCTTTTCTTCTTCGTCTTGAGCCCAAATATTTTTAGTTTCGATATCACTAGCAAAATCTTCGGCTGAAGTTTTTTCTTCATTATTTAATTCCATATCAATTGCGTTCGAAATTGTATGGTTGATTTCTTGCGCTTCAGTATGTTCATCTTCAAGATTAAAAGTTTTCGAAACAGCACTTTCGAGCGAATTTATTACAGGCTCATTGTAATCACGATCAAAACCAGTTGCAACAACTGTGATAATCAATTCATCTTCAAGCTCAGGTTTAAGTGTTGCACCAAAAATAATATTCGCATCCGGAGCAACGGCACCAGTAATAATTTCAGCCGCCTCCTGAATCTCGCTCATACTCATATCATAGCCACCAGCAACATTAAATAGAACACCACGTGCGCCATCAATAGAAACCTCAATCATTGGGCTTTCGATAGCCTGTTCGGCAGCTTTTTGAGCACGATTATCGCCACTGGCACGGCCAATTCCCATTAAAGCAGAACCGGCATTGCTCATAATTGATTTAACATCTGCGAAGTCAAGGTTGATTAAGCCATGCTCGGTAATAAGTTCGGAAACGCCCTGAACACCTTGCCGAAGAACATCGTCAGCAATTTTAAAAGTTTCAAGAAGCGGCAAATTCCTATCAACAGTTTGAAGAAGACGATCATTTGGGATTGTTATTAGAGTATCAACCGCAGCGGCAAGCTTTTCAATTGCCCAATCAGCATTAGTTTTGCGTTTTGCACCCTCGAAAGTAAATGGACGTGTTGCAACGCCAATAACTAAAATTCCCATTTCACGAGCAATTTCAGCCACAACGTGACCAGCTCCAGAACCAGTTCCACCACCAGCACCAATGGCGATAAATACCATATCGGCCCCATCAAGAGCCTCGCGAATTTCTTCTCGAGATTCAAGAGCGGCACTCTCACCGACAATAGGATCAGCACCAGCGCCTAAACCATTTGTAGTTTCACGACCGAGGTGGATTTTCTTGTCAGCCTTTGATTTATATAAAGCTTGTGCATCAGTATTCATCGCAATAAACTCGATGTTACTCAAACCAACATCTTTCATTCGATTAACGGCGCTTCCACCGGCACCACCGATACCTACAACTTTAATTTTAGCAAAAGTTTGAACTTCATTTGGTATAATTTCTGGCATTTCTTCTCCTTAATCTACTCCCATTATATCACTTTATTGTTTTTTCTTAAATAATTTTGCAAAAAATCCGATTTTCGCTGGCTCTTCATCTCTATAACTATTATATCTCGAAGTATTATCGCGCATTTCGATTAACAAACCGACTGCAGCAGAATATTCGAGTGTTTTAACCTTTTCAGAAACCGTATTATCAATTCCATTTTTACTAATCTGTACTGCAAGCTGAAGGTATTTTTTCGCAAATGTGTCAATTCCTTTAAGAGCTGCTCCACCTCCAGTTAGTACAATACCGCCTGGTAATTGATTTTCAAAGCCAGACTTTCGAAGAACCTTTCGAACTTCCTCAAAAATTTCTTCAACCCTTGCCTCAATAATTTCATCAATTTCTTGCGTATTAAAGCTGTAATGCTCGCGACCATGTTTCACAACAATATCGCTATTATCTTCTCTTTCGAAAGCAAAACCGTGCTTAATTTTAATTTCTTCAGCAACTTCTGGAGAAACTTTTAGCCCAATCGCAAGATCGTTAGTAATATTTATCCCTCCGAGCGGAATATTTTCAATGAATTGCAGATTGCCATCTTCGAAAATCACAATACCAGTCGTTGAAGCCCCCAAATCAATAACAACAACGCCATTTTCTTTTTGGTTTTCAGTTAGTACAGCCCGAGCTGAAGCTACCGCACTTGGAATGTATAAATTCGAAGAAATATCAAGCCGCTCCAAAATATTTTCAACATTTTCAACTTGTATTCTTGGTGCAAAAATTGCGTTTCCATAAACCTCAAGTCGCGTTCCAACCATTTCGAAAGGATCAGCAATCCCTTCTTGATTATCAACATTATAATAATAAGGTATAAACTTCAAGATTTCTCGATTTTCTGGGATTTTGCCAATCAATGCAACATCTTCAACTCGGTAAATATCTTCATCACTAACCAAGCCTTTTTCTGAGTTCACTGCAACCATTCCGTCTACTTTTGTACTCAAAATTTGCGTGCCATTAACACTCACGGCTGCTATTTCCGTTTTATAGCCACTCATGCGTTCAGCTTCAGCAAGAGCTTTATCAATCGCACGATAAACATTTTCTGGATGCGTAACAACACCTTTTTTAAGTCCAGAATTTTCAGCCGATCCAAGCCCCAAAATATTTGGCGAGCCATCTCTATCAAAGTTCGCAATAAGCACACGAACCTTGCTTGTTCCAATATCTATTCCTACCACATATCGAGAATTCTCATTCATAGTTATATTATACCGTTAATGCTAATTTTTAGCAAGAGTAAAAATAATAAAACCAACAAAATTTATATTTTTATTTCAAGGTAGAATATAAAAAATAAAAAAACACCCTCGCAGTAGGTGGGTGTTTTTTTAAAAATAATTTCTGGTGCTGGGAGAAAGATTCGAACTTTCGAAGGCATCTGCCGACAGATTTACAGTCTGTTGTGTTTGACCGCTTCACTATCCCAGCATTCAACTCTTGTATTAAAAAATACTTGGAGCCACCTTTCGGATTCGAACCGAAGGCCTGCTGTTTACAAAACAGCTGCTCTAACCAGCTGAGCTAAGGTGGCACAACCAAGTACATTAATAATTATACACGAGCCTTTTCAAAATTGCAAGCACTTTTTTGATTATTTTTCTAAAAACTCAATTGTTGAATCTACAATTTGAAAATCTGGTAAAAAATGGGAGATTTTTTTGCGAATCTCAGTAGCTCTTGAAATATCGCTCACAAAAATTCTTGCCGTAAAAATATGTTCCGCTCCGTCAAGGCTCCAAAAATGAATATTTTCAATTTTCAAAACACCTTCAATCGCTAAAATTTGCTTTTTAATTTTGTTCAAATTTTTTATACTTGGTGCACGTTGAGTTAAGATTTTTAAAACTCCCCAAGCATTCGAAATTGCCCCCCAAGAAATAAATAATAAAATACATAAACTCGCCACGCGATCGAGTATATGAAGTCCTGAAAATGAAATTAAAACAGAGGTAATAAATGTTAAAATCCAACCAAGCAGATCTTCAATTAAGTGGAGCGAAACTGTTCGGTCAAGAATATTTTTCGAACCATATAAGCGTGCTGCAGCGAATAAATTTACTAAAATCCCCACAATTGAAACAATCATTAACCCTGGAACATTTACATATGGGTGAGCATGCGGAAAAGTAAATTCATAATATACAGAAATCACCATTGTGTATGAAAGCCATAAAATCACACCAGTATTTAAAAGAGCCCCAAGCGCTGCAAAACGTTTATAACCATAGCTCATTGCGGAAGTTGGTTTTTTCTTGCTTAGTTTATTTAAAATCAATGTAATCGTAAGCAAAATTGCATCACCTAAATCGTGAACAGCATCAGCCGAAATCGCCGCCGAACTAAAAAGTGTGCCAAAGAAAAACTCCGCAATCGAAAAACCCAAATTTAAACCAATCGCTAATGGAAGATTACTCGATTTTTTATGATCATGTACCATTCCAAAATGAGCATGCATTTGTTTGCAAGCTTTTTTCTCTTTCGAAAATTTGCCTTTCCCTCCCATTTTTCGAAATTTTATTCTAGCGTAAGAATTTCTGCTCCATCTTTTGTGACTAAAATGGTGTGCTCAAAATGTGCCGAAAGTGAACCATCTCTCATTAAAACATCCCATTTACTATCTGTTCCATTGAAAATTACATCACCCTTACCCAGTGAAGTCATTGGCTCGATACAAAAAGTGTCACCCTCTTGAAAAGCTACACCCATACCAGCTTTACCATAATTTGGAACTTCTGGTGCCATATGCATTTTTAAGCCAACACCATGACCAACCAATTCCCGAACATTACCAAGTTTTGATTTTTTTAGCGATTTTTCAACTGCCGCACCAATATCGCCAGTTTTCACGCCAGGCTTAACAACAGCAATTCCAGCTGAAAGCGCTTTTTTAGTATCGTTCAAGAGATGCTTAACTGCTCCTTTTGGCTCTTCACCAATCACGGTTGTTGTGGCAGAATCAGTCATCATTCCTTTAAACTCAATTACCATGTCAAATTTTACCACATCACCTTTTTCGAAAGGGATATCATTTGGCGCGCCGTGGACAACACAATCATTCACTGAAATACAAACTACACCAGGAAAATTTACCTCTGGCGTGAGATAAGCAGATTTTGCTCCATATTCTTTAATTTTCTTGCGCGCAAAAGCATCAACTTCAAGGCCAGTCGTGCCAACTTTTGAAAATTCCGTAAGCTCACGCAAAATTCGCGCGAGGATTTTTCCGCCCTCACGCATCGCCTGAATCTGCGCTTCAGTTTTATTACCAGTAATTAAATTCCGCACGATTCAATTTCCTCCATAATACGATCATGAACTTGACCAACCGTACCGGTTCCATCAATATGAGCAATTCTCACACCATTTTCATTAAAATAATTTAAAACTGGGTACATTTCTTGGCGATAAATTCGAAGTCGTTCATCAATAACTTCTGGTGTGTCATCAAGTCGACCACGAATTTCAAGCCGACGCATCAATTCACTTCGTGGCACCTCTAGAACAATTACCAAATCAACATTTCGGCCATGATTTTGCTTATTTTCAATTAGCCATTTAGCCTGAGCAAGCTGGCGTGGGTAACCATCAAGAATAACCTGTTTCACATTTTTACTGTTTGCACGATCAAGAGCCTCACCCATAACGCGATTAACAATTTCTGGGTCGACTAGCTTTCCCGTACTCATTCGCGCAAGAAGTTCGGGATCTTTACTATCACGCAAAAGCTGACCAGCGCCAAGCCAGCGCCAATCGTTTCGTGCTGCCAACAGATTACCTTGAACACTTTTACCAGCGCCTGCTGGACCAAAAAATACAATCATTAAATTCCTTTTGTTTTTAAAATTATATACTTTTACATTATAGCATAAAAATTTAAAAGTTAGAAATCTTAGCTAAATTAAGTAATATTTCAATTATTTTGTTATAGAGCTGGTATTTTAAGAAGTTAAACCTATATTTTATAACACTATTATAAAATGAAACCACGTTGTGATCACAATAATTACTTACTACTTACGAAAGTTCCTCTTTTACGATTTTTGCCAGAACCGCACCATCAGCAGAATTACCAAATTTTGCTTTCATTTTACTGATAATTGCGCCCATTTGTTTAATCGAAACTTCACCCATTATTGAAATTTCGTCTTTCACGGCTGCACGAATTTCTTCCTCACTCGCCATTTCCGGCAAATATTTTGAAAGAATTTCAGCTTCTTTTAATTCATTTTCAGCACGCTCTTCATCTAATAAACTTGCTGCTTCTTTGCGCTTTTTTACTTCTCGTGCAACCAAAGTTTCAATTTCAGTATCATTTAAGCCTTCTTCACGCTTACCAAGCTTTACTTCTTCGTCCAAAATCGAAGCCTTCAAGCCTCGCAAAACTGTAGTTTCGAAAGCATTTCGGGCAAGCATTGCAGTTTTTAAATCAGCACTAATTTGTTCTTTTAACATTTTCCTCCTTTAAAAATAAATCCAGCCTTTCGACTGGAATTTATGTTTTTTTAGCGAATACCAAGTCGCATTTTTTGTGCTTTTTCAGCACGGCGTTGATTTCGAACGATTGCTTTTTTGCGTCGTTCAACCTTACTTAGAGGCTTTGAAAATCGCATCGATGCTTTAGCTTCGCTCAAAACTCCACTTTGTAAAACTTTTCGATTAAAGCGACGAATAATATTTTCGTTAGCTTCTTTCTGGTCTTTCCTTGTTACACTAATACTCATACTGATTACTATTTTACCAAAGTTTTTTTAAAAAAGCAAGAAAAAAATAAAATCGCCCGATTTTGAACGATTTTATAATTTTCAAAACTATTTTTGAACTTTTGCATACTTTCCATTAACAAAATGGATTTCGTTATTTTGATCCATTTCGAAAAGATACACAATAGATAAAATCCAGTCGATCATCCAGCCAATTCCAAATAAGCCAAAAGTTAAAATATACAAGACCCCCATTCCAGCTTGACCACGCATGAATCGGTGAACGCCAAATAAACCAACAAACCAAGTCACTAAGAAATAGGCAATTCCATTAAGAGTTTTAGTATTAGCCACGAGAGCTGGCTGATTAATATTAATGTTAATGTTATTATTTAAACCCTTTGAACCTTCGTCCATATTTTCCTTTCTTTTTTAAGATTATGCCTAAATTATACCCCAACTCCAAATTATATTCAAGATTTTTTCACTTTAATTTTGCCTGTTCTTTATAAAAATCAATCCAAATTTTTAACAGCCTGTCTTCTGAATAATACTCTGAAATTTCTTTCGACTTCGCTTTAAATTCTTTTAATTTTTCTGGATTTTTCGAAATATCTTTAATTACTTCATTCATCTCTTCGAAATCTTTACCTGCCAAATATTTTCCTTCAAGAATATTTTTATATAAATCTAAATCTCGCAACATTATTGGCGCACCGCAACTAGCCGCTTCTAAAATAGACATTGGGAAAAGCTCCGCATAACTTGGTAGAAGAAACAAATCACAACTTGCATAAAACTTTCGAATTTCTTCGCGTGGAACAATTCCTAAAAATTTCAAATTTTTTGGTGGATTTTCAACTATTTTTTTGTATCGCTCATAGCCGCTGGTAATTTTTCCAAACGAAAAACCGCCAGCCCAAACAAATTTAACATTGGGATTATTTTCTGCTAATTTTACAAAATCATCAATGCCTTTACGCTGTTGAACTTGACCAACTCCAAAAACCACAATATCATTTTTTTTCCAGCCTTGTATTTTTCGAAACTCCTCTCGTTTTTCTTTACTTAAAGGCGACCATTTATCTTTTGCAACGAAATTCGGAATATAAGTTATTTTTTCTCGGTCGATACCAATTTTAACTAATTCCTCTTTAAAATCTGGATTCACAACCACTAAATGATCCATTTTATCATAAAATTTAATCAGATATTTTTTTACAATTTTTTCAGCAATTGCTGGCATATCTAAGCTACCATCAAGAGTGTCGGGAATTAAGTGAACGTAGCCAATTCTGCGGCCAGTATATTTTTTAAACTGTGCAGCTAGATAGAAATGTGGATCAATAGTGTGAAAATGCGTAATATCTGGATTTTTCGCACGAAGTGTTTTGGTAATTTTTAACTCGCTCTTTGCTCGATTCTCAAGAAGATTCATTAGCTCAGCATAAGCGCCGCCAACACCTTGGCCAGCAACCTTATCTGCAGAGCTCATCATATTCACATGGATTTTATTCATAGGACGATTATACACGCTTTCTCTCTAAATGTAAAATCTGCCCTTCAACATTTTTTTGCCCTTGCCATTCGTTCAGGCCAAGCGAAAAAACCACGTCAATTTCTTCACCAATTTCAGCAAAAAATTCTTCTGGCGCATTAAATTTTAACATTTTAATTTCATTCTCACCATCTGTTAAAGTTAGCTTTAAATGCTGTTTTTTATCGCCCATTTCTTGCCGAGCTACAACTCGCACCTTTTTAATTTCGAAAGTTGGTTCTTCATTTCCCTTTCCAAAAGGCTCAAGTGCTGTAATCTTTTCGAAAAGATCTAACGAAATTGGTGAAAAGTCTTCAAGTTGAATATCCACTTTCGGCAAAAGATATTCAAGCTGATTTTTGAGATTAAGCGAATCATAAAATTTATTAACGATTTTTCGAAATTCATTAATTTTCGAGGTCGGCAGAGTCACACCGGCTGCGGCATCATGACCACCGCCCTTAATAATGATTTTGCGCGCTTTATCAACGGCTTGACTTGCCGAAAATCCGCCAAAACTTCGCGCCGAACCTTTTGCAATTTCACCCTCAATTGAAATTACAAAAACTGGTTTTTTAAAGCGTTCAAGCAAACCACTCGCCACAATTCCAATAATCCCGTCATTAAAACTTTCATCCGCTAAAACTAAAACTTTATCATTTTCGAAATCCTTAGCTTTTTGAATTGCAATTTCGAGCGCTTCGTGTTGAATTTTACGGCGTTTTTTATTCAAATCATCAAGATTTTTAGCTTTTTCGAAAGCCACGAAAGCGTCGTTTTCAAGCATTAAATCCAGAGCCTTTTCAGCCGTTTCGAGCCGGCCAGCTGAATTGATTCGCGGGCCAATAATAAAACCAAGCGTTGAACTTTTTGGCTCTTTTACGCCGGCTAATGCAAGCATCGACTTCAAACCAGCTCGGCGAGTTTTCGAAAGGACTTTTAGCCCCCAAAAAATATTTTGGCGATTTTCGATAGTTTGCTCCATAATATCACAAACCGTGCCAAGCGCCACCATATCAAGAAACCATTTTTCTTGGCCAAGAGGCAAACCATTAAGTTTGGTTTGCAAGGCTTGAACCAATTTAAAAGCCACACCAACACCTGCAAATTTCTCAGCCTGCGGATATTTATTTTCTTTTCGGCGAGGATTTACAACCGCCACTGCATTCGGCTGAACTTCGGCAATATTATGATGATCGGTCACAATTGTATCAATTCCAAAGCCTTTTGCAAAATCAATTTCAGTATGGTTTAAACTTCCACAGTCAACTGTTAAAATTAGATTTGTTCCGCGTTCTGCTAAAATTTTAACGCCACGTTCGTTCATTCCATAGCCATCTTTAAAACGATCTGGCAAAAAATAATCTACATTCTTAAAGCCAAAACTTTCGAAAGCAGTTAAAATCACAGTTGAAGCTGACACACCGTCAACATCATAGTCGCCATAAACAGTGACTTTTTCTTGATTTTTATGAGCAACAAGCAATCGCTCGACTGCTTTTTCCATATCGGGCAATAAAAAAGGATCGTGCTGATTATCATAATCTGGGTTCAGAAAAGCCTCACGATTCTCTTTCGAAATTCCACGATTCTCTAAAATTTGTTCAAAAATTCGCTCCACCACTTTTTTAAAAAACCTACCTTTTTACAGATTTTTCAATATAGTTTCTAGAACGCGAAACACTATTTTGCTCGCGAACTTTTATTACAATTGATTGAAGCTCAGAAAAAAATAAAAAATTCGTATTTGCAAAATAAGTATATGTGTTCTTTTTCTTTTCTCTATACAAAAAACCAACTTTTTCAAGCTTAGCGAGCTCACGCTGAATATTCCCCGGGTCTTCTTTTAAAAGTTTCGCAAGACCACGAGAATGCATTTTAATTACAGGATACGTCACAAAAAACACAACAATTTTTCGCTTTACTCGTGATGTAATAAAAATATCTAAATCTACCATATACTCGCCTTTTCTTATTTCTATTTTACAAAATTTTCGATATTTTCGCAAGGCTTATTTTAGCATAAAAATATTTTATTTTTCGCTATTTTTGATGTAAAATAAAATATATGGAATTCTATTTTGAAGTTGCCCCAACAAAAATTGTTCGCTCAAATAGCGAAGTTTTTACTTATGCTTCAAAAGAGAAACTTAAAATTGGCCAGATTGTTGAAATTCCCGTTGGTAAAAAAAATATGACTGGCATAGTTTGGCGTGAAGTTCAAAAGCCGGATTTTGAGACTCGTGAAATTACAAAAATTATAGAAAAAATAGCAATCCCTAAGCACTTAATTCGGCTTTCAAAATGGATGAAAGAATATTATGGCACTCCGCTCTCACAAGTTTTGAGTGGAATTTTACCAAATGGTGTTAATAAAAATCGGCGTTTTTCGAAAACTGAAAAAAATAAAATAACAGATAAAAAACAAACTAGTTGTTCAAATTTTTTATACACAGCTCAACAAGAAAAAGCTATCAATAAACTTGACAAAATAAATTCAGGAACAATCCTTTTGCATGGAATTACAGGTTCTGGAAAAACTTCAATTTATATTGACCAAGCAAAAAAAACTTTACAAAATCAAAAATCGGTAATAATTTTAGTTCCGGAAATCGCATTAACTTCACAATTAGTTTCTAATTTTGAAAAGCATTTTGAAAATATTAAGATCATTCATTCACACCAAACTGAATCAGAACGCCACAAAACTTGGTTAAAAATTTTGCACGACGAAAACCCGCAAATTATTATTGGGGCTCGCTCTGCACTTTTTGCACCAGTTCGAAATTTAGGTTTAATTGTAATTGATGAATGCCATGAGCCAAGTTTTAAACAAGATCAAACACCAAAATATTCCGCATTACGAGCGAGCAGTTTTTTAGCTTCGAAATTTAATTTTAAAGCGATTTTCGGCTCAGCAACTCCGCTTGTTGAAGATTATTTTCTGGCAGAAATTTCAGCAAAAAACGGCGGAAATGAAATCATAAAACTAACTGAACTTGCCAAAAAAGAAGCCAAACCGCCAAAAATTGAACTAATAGATTTAACTAAAAAAGATTCAAAATCACACCGATTATTTTCAAAAAAAATGCTTGCCGAAATGGAACAAACTTTAAATGAAAATAAACAAGTTTTAATTTATCACAACCGCCGTGGTTCAGCGAGTATAACACTTTGTCAAAACTGCGGATGGACGGCACTTTGCCCGAATTGCCTCATCCCGCTCACTTTGCATACAGATAAATTTCAACTAGTTTGCCATATTTGTGGGCACAAAGAAAGGCCGCCAACTTCTTGCCCAGATTGTGGAGAACCAGAAATCATTCATAAAGGTATTGGCACAAAAGCAATCGAAGAAGAGATTCGCAAGCTTTTTCCAAACAAAAAAATTGCACGGTTTGATGCTGACAGCGATAAAAATGAAACTGTCGAGAAGCTTTATTATCAAATTCGAAACAGTGAAATCGATATTATTATCGGTACACAAGTTATTGCTAAGGGTTTGGATTTGCCAAATTTAAAAACTGTCTGTGTAGTTCAGGCAGACGCCGGTTTAGCTTTGCCAGATTTCACTTCAAGCGAGCGAAATTTCCAGCTTATTTCACAAGTTGTTGGGCGAGTTGGGCGACATTCGAATGAATCAAATGTGATTATTCAAACTTATCAACCTGAAGCTCCGTCGATTCAATTTGGTTTAAAACAAGATTACGCCAGCTTTTATGATTTAGAAATTAAAAATCGCCAAAAACAGAATTATCCGCCATTTGTTTATCTACTAAAATTAACTTGCGTTTATAAAACTGAAATTTCAGCCGTACGAAATTCACAAAAAGAAGCACGTGAAATTCGTAAAAAGTTTTCGAAAGATATTCAAATTTTTGGCCCAACGCCAGCTTTTTATGAACGAATCGGCGAAACTTATCGCTGGCAAATTGTTATAAAAAGTAAAAAACGCGCACCGCTTCTCACAATTGCACGCGAATTTCAAGGCAAGCCACAGTGGCGAGTTGATTTAGACCCGCCAGGATTGATTTAATTATCTTTTTTTCGAAATGTTAAAAACATAATTATTTAGATAGTGTAAATTATCTTTTCTTGCTTCATCTTTCGTTATTTTGCCAGATTTCATCTTTTCAATATCTTCAAGCATAAATCCAGTTAGCTCGCCAAATTCCACCACGCTTGGCGAAAATTTATTATCAGAGCTAGAAAATCCTCGCCCTTCAGAAATCATTTGTCCGTAATAATATTTCGCAAGATATTCTATACCTTCATAATTATCCGTTTCGAAGAATATCAACGCAAGATAGGTTAGCGTGATAAATAATTCCCTGTCATTTTTTGGTTTTACTAATTTTAATAAATTATTAATATTCTCTTTCATACTATATCCTTTATATAAATTAAAAAGGCGAGATATACACTCGCCAAAAAAACTACTAACGTATAGCGTCCACGGTCTCCATCATGATTATTGCCAAAATCCGAAGAACCATCAGCCTGAAAATGGTCATGTCCTTTTACACCATCAGCACGATACCCCCCCAAAAAAAATCATTTGGAGATTCAATGTGGCCAGATGAAACATAAGTTCCACCATTGCCATCAAATGCAAAAGTTACAGGTTTACCATTAGAGTCTGTTCCGTGTGTAGCACCACTATAGCTTTCACCGTTCCCAAAATTATCAGGAGTGTTAGCATTATCATTATTTCCCCAAGGCATAATAACCTCCTCTATATAAAGTGCGGAGTATTCTTAGCTTGTTAGAAATATTTGCCATTTTAAATATCTGGTTTTAATCCTATCATAATCAAACCTAAAAATCAATGATTTTGTAGCTTTTTTACCCCGAAAATGTTATAATAGAGCTTAATGAAAAAAGAAGATATAATAACCTTACCCAACCAAAATCTGCGCAAAAAATGCGAACGTGTGCATGTTATCACAGATGAAGTTCGCCAAATTGTGCAAGATATGATTAATGCCAGCCTTGATTGGGAAAATGCCCACCCGCACGAAATTTCAGCTGCAATTGCTGCACCACAGATCAACAAACTTTATAAAATCATTATCGTTCGAAGTGATCTAGATGACAAAAATAACAAGGAATTTACCGCTTTAATCAACCCAGAAATTACAAAATTTGAAGGAAAAACCGTCGAAGATTTTGAAGGTTGCCTTTCAATCAAAGGAATTTACGGCAAAGTTCCGCGAGCTTCAAAAATTCGTGTTAAAGCGCTTGATATTCATGGAAATGAAGTTCGAATTAAGGCTGAAGATTTTCTTGCCCGCGTTCTTCAGCATGAAATTGACCACACAAACGGCGTTCTCTTCATCGACCATATTCGCGACAAAAAAGATGCATTTTATCGCTTAGACAAAGATGGCGAATTACAGCCATTAGACTACGAAAAAGATATTGAAAACAACTCAGACCTTTGGGAAGATTTATAGATGAAAAATCCTATAATTTTCTTTGGTACGGAAGATTTTTCGGCCGTTTCGCTCCAAAAACTTATTGACGAAAATTTTGAAATTGCTGGAATTATCACTAAACCAGATTCCAAAAAAGGTCGTGGCCAAAAACTTCAATCGCCAAAAGTTAAGAAAATTGGCGAAAATTTTAAAATCCCCGTTCTTCAACCACAAAAAATGAATGAAATTATCGAATTTGTGCAGAATTTCGAAAATCCAGTAGGTATTTTAGTTTCGTTTGGGCGAATTATTCCGCAAGAAATCATTGATTTGTTCACACCCGCAATAGTAAACGTTCACCCTTCACTTTTACCAAAATACCGCGGGCCAAGCCCAATTGAGAGCGCAATTTTAAATGGCGATACAAAAACTGGCGTTTCGCTAATGAAACTCTCAAAAGAAATGGACGCTGGCGATGTTTATTCACAAGAAGAAATTAAACTTTCAAAAACAGAAACTGCCAGTGAGCTTTATGAAATTTGCGGTAAGATTGGTGCTGAAATGTTGGTGCGAGATTTGCCAAAGATTCTTTCTGGTGAGTTAAAAGGTGAAAAACAAGATAATTCACAAGCCGAATATTGCCAACTCCTTAAAAAAAGTGATTCAATTCTAAATCAAGAAAATCAAACAGCAAAACAAGCAGAACAACAAATTCGAGCTTTTGAAATCTTTCCAAAAAGTAAGATTCAAATTGATGACTATTTAGTAGTTGTTAAAACTGCGAAAGTGGTAAACTCTAACCTAAAAAATTCACCTTTAACGCTCAAATTTGCAGATGGCAATTTTCTAGAAATAAAAACGCTTCTTACGCCAAACGGCAAAGAAACAACTACGCAGAGCTTTATAAACGGCTATTTGAAATAATTTTACAAAGAAAAAACCGTGTTTAGTTACACGGTTTTTCAAATTCTAGCTAAAAATTTTATCAATATTAGCTTTAAGTTCGTCTTGCATTTCCCTCATTACGATTGTTGTAATTTGATTAAAATCTGGACGATTGATTTCAAGCCATTTCATTGAAGCAAATTCCGAAATCGTTTGGCGATTTTCTTGCCCACCATTTTGTTGAGTGAGTGCTATAAATGCACGATCGTTTCGAAAATCTGGCACATTAATCATTAGCCAATTATCTACAAATCCTGGAGCGTCGTCGATAATTCTTTCAAACTCTTCAAGCTTCTCATTCGAAAATCCATCTGTTATGCGCTCGCCAACGCGAGTTTCAAGTTCTTCCTGAACGTGTTGTTTAAAAACTGCTGCTTCTTGTGGAGACATTCGTTCAATGCCAATTCCTTCAAAAAATTTGTCGTCTAATTGAAACATTCTCTTTTCCTTGTTTAGTTATTTCTATTTTAGCACAAGCAAAATGTTTTTTCAAATTATTTATTATATTATTTAGTCTTTAAGTTTACGAGCAACAACTTCACGAGTAAAGAATTCAAGCTTGTCACCAACTTCAAGCTGGATTTTCTTTTTAGTTTTCAACGAAAGACCACACATTTCACCCTCAATAACATCTTTCGCTTCTTGCTGCTGGCGTTGAACGTGTGAAACTTCTACTTCAGCAATTTGCTCTTTCTTTCGAATTACACGAGCAAGTAATCCAGCGTAAACACGGCCTGATTTAACTTCACCACCAGCAATAATTTCTTCTTTCATTGTACGGAAAACACCTTTAACCTCCAGCGATCCAATCTCAGTTTCAACAACTTCTGGCGCAAGAAGTTTTTCCATTTCAGCACGAGCGTCGTCAAGAAGCTCATAGATAACTTTATAAATTCGAACTTCGACACGGTCACGAGTAGCAATTTTCTTGATTGCGGGAGGAAGCTCAACATTAAATCCATAAATAATTGTTTTTTCGCCAGCAGCAGCTAGATGAATGTCATTCTCAGTAATATTTCCGATTCCACTACTTACAACATTTAGATTAACTTCACCACCAGTTTCAATCAAACGCAAACTATCTGAGACAGACGTAAGCGAACCTTGAACATCAGCTTTAATTACGATATTGAAATCTTCTGCATCGTGTTTCTGATTCATCATTTTTAATAAATCTGCACCAGTAACGTTGGCGGTTGCAGCATTTTGAGCAGCCTCAATTTTAGCTTTTTGAGCAAGATTTCGAGCCTCTTTCTCATTCTTTACCACCTTAAAAACATCGCCAAATTGTGGTAGCTCTTTGAAGCCAGTTACAGTTACGGGAGTTGAAGGGCCCGCAGACTTAAGAGCTCCCCCCTTATAATCTTGAAGGGTTCGAACTTTTGCGTAAGTTGTTCCAGCAACTAAAAATCCACCTTGTTTTAATTCTCCATGTTCAACAAGAAGAGAAACAACTGAACCTTTCCCAACCTCCATATGTGATTCAATCACCAAGCCTTCAGCAGGAATATCAACATCGGCGCGCAACTCCTCTAGATCAGCAGTTAAAATAACCATATCAAGAAGATCATCGATCCCGTCACCATTTTTCGCCGAGATTGGTACCATAGTAACATCACCACCCCACTCCTCTGGCATTAAACCACGCTCAGAAAGCTCTGCCATTACGCGATCTTTATTTGCAGTGTCTTTATCCATCTTATTGATTGCAACAACAATTTTTGCGTTGGCATTTTGAGCAAATCTAATTGCTTCAACGGTTTGAGGCTTAACACCATCATCTGCCGCAACGACAATAATCACAACGTCAGTCAAAGTGGCTCCGTGTTGGCGAAGTGCCGCAAAAGCCTCATGCCCTGGCGTATCAAGAAGTGTAATTTTTCGGCCTTTTCTTTCAGTTTGATATGCTGAAATATGCTGAGTAATTCCGCCAGCCTCGCCAGAAACAGTTTTTGTACCGAGAATCGTATCAAGAAGTGTAGTTTTTCCATGGTCAACATGCCCCATTACCGCCACAATTGGTGGCCGAGGTTTTGCATTTTCAGAAACTTCATGCATTTTTTGCAATCGAGAAGTCACAACATCAGCTTTTGCTTTTTTCTTAAGTTCAACATCTTTTAAGCCAAGTTCTTCAACCACAATCACAGCAGTTTCGAAATCAATTCGTTGATTAATAGTTGCAACAATTCCATTCTTAAAAAGCTCACCAATCAAAGTTGTAACAGGGAGATTTAAAGCTCCAGCTAGCTCATCAACAGTAATTGAATCTGTGATATTTACGATTTTCTTCTGACTCATACAACCTCCTCTGGTTTTTTATTTTTCTTAAGCTGAAGTTCGGAAACCGATTTTAAAACCGATTTCCGACTATTCAGCGCAAGAATAATTTTGAATTATTTTGCAAGGCTAAGAGAAATTTTTCGATTCTCTTTATCGATATCAATAACTACAAATTCTTTACGCTCATTTAGAGTAAAGATATTTTCTGGGTTAATATCGTTTCCTTTACCAAGTTCTGAAACATGAACAAGAGCTTCAATTGCTGGGCTGATTTTTACGAAAGCACCAAATGGCGTAATTCGCGTTACAGTTCCTTCAACACTTGAACCTTTTTTAAATTGCTCAACTTCTGAAAGCCAAGGGTCTTCAGTTAGTTGTTTCATTGAAAGGCTTAGGCGATCTTTATCAATTGCGATAATTTTTGCCTTAATTGTGTCACCGATTTTTACATAATCTTTTGGATTATTTACGCGTTCCCAAGAAATTTCAGAAATGTGGACCAAACCTTCAATTCCTTCAATATTTACAAAAACGCCAAAATCTACAACGCCAGTCGCAACACCTTCAACTTCATCTCCAATCTTCAAGCTGTCAAATCGTTCGTTTAAACCATCTTTGATAGCTTCTTTTTCGCTGAAGATAAGTTTATTAGTTTTACGATCCGCATCAAGAATTCGAACACTAATTGGCTTATCAATAAGCGCATTCAATCGGCTCAAAATCTCATCTTTATCACTTGCACCAACGCGTGGGTAGTGTTCTGCTGAAAGTTGAGAAACAGGCAAGAATCCGCGAATTCCTTCATATTCAACTAGCAAACCACCTCGGTTAGCATCAAATGGAATAATTTCGATAATTTCGCCTTTTTCCATCTTTTCGATAACTTCTTCCCAACCGCGATCTTTTGCAGCTTTTCGAAGAGAAAGCAACGACATTCCGTTGTCCATTTCAGTGTCAACAACGCTTGCTGTTACTGTTTCACCTTCAACAAGGTTCTTTGAATGACCAGCTTCTCGGCGAGGGACAAATCCAACACCTTTCGCTCCTAGGTCAATTAAAATCTCGTGTTTGCGAACTGAAAGAATTGTTCCCTCAACAGTTTCGCCTTGATTTAGTTGGTTTACGCTCTCTGGAGCAGACGCCAACAATTCGTCCATTGTTATTTTTTTGGCTGTTGCCATTAGTCTTTAAGACTCCTTCCTTAATTGTATTTCTTTGAACATAGCTAAAATTAACCTGCCCAATAGATTGTTACCATTTTAACATTTTGAGCTAAAAAAATCAAGCGTTTTAAAAGGTTGAATTTTTATTTTTTTCATCGTAAAATAGAGTTATGATTATTGCAATTGATACGGGTGGAACAAAAACTTTATTAGCAGGATTTTCGAAAGAAGGTAAACTTTTAAAATCTTTCGAATTTCAAACGCCAAAATCTCAGCAAAAATATCTTGAAATTATTGAAAAAGTTATTAAAAAAGAATTTTCGGAACAACTGAAATCGGGTGAAATCCAAGCAATTTCTTGTGCCGAACCTGGAATTATTGAAAACGGTGTAATTTTGTGGGCAAAAAATTTACGTTGGCAGAATTTTAATGTAAAAGCTGAACTTTCAAAAATATTTCCAAATATTAAAATTTTAGTTGAAAATGACGCCAATCTTGCTGGGCTTTTTGAAAGTAAAAAATTCAAAAATAAAGCTCAAAATATTCTTTATATTACACTTTCAACGGGAGTTGGTTCAGGCATAATAACAGATGGAAAAATCAACCAAGGCCTAAAAAATAGCGAAATTGGGAGAATTCCAATTGAATTTGATGGCCGAGTGCGAGAGTGGGAAGAATTTGCAAGTGCACGAGCAATTTTTAATGTTTATGGTAAATATGCGAGCGAGATTTCAAAACCACGACAATGGCAAAATATTGCAGATAGAATTTCACGCGGATTTTTAGTGATAATTCCAATAATTCAGCCAGAGTTAATTATTATTGGTGGTAGCCTTGGTGAAAATTTTAAAAAATTCGATCTTTTTCTAGAACAAATTGTTCGCGAAAATCTGCCCGAAGGGATTTCTTGCCCAAAAATCGTTAAAGCTCAAAAACCGCGCGAAGCAGTTATTTATGGCTGTTTTGAATTTGCAAAAGAGGCATTGAATTTTTAATGAATTTAGAATTTGTCGAAAAATTGCGCAAAGACTTTCCTCAATTCAATTTCGAAGAAAGTGATGATTTCTATTGGTCAAAGAAAGAAAATACAATTTTTTTCGAACCAGAATCTTCAAATTTTCATCTGTTAATTTTGCATGAATTAGCTCACGCACTGCTTGGCCACGAAGATTTTTGGCTTGATATTGAACTACTTAAGATGGAGTCTGAAGCTTGGGAGTTCGTTCAAAATAACCTTGTAAGTCAATATGGATTTTGTTTTAGTTCAAATTTAGCTGAAAGCAAGCTTGACACTTACCGAGATTGGCTACATAAAAGAAGCCTCTGCCCAAAATGCAAACTAAATGGTTTTCAACAAAAAGATTTAACATATAAATGCCCCGCTTGCGGAACTATCTGGCAAAATAATGATTCTCGTTTTAAAAGTTTGCGGCGAAAAATAAAATAAAATAAAATCACGCAATATTTCGAAAGCGTGATTTTATTTGTATACTTTTTAAGCTACACGAACTTCAATTTTTGATTCTTCAGACTCTTCAGTCATTGGAATCTTTGTTGTAGCTGGACCACGGCGGCTAATTCGACCGCCCTTTTGCCCCGCAATTTTTGCAAGTTCACGGTTTGCAGCAAATCCACCAGTTGTTCCATTTTTACCGCCTTTTTGCCCAATTCGTGAATAAAAATCTTTTCCATATTTTGCTTTATTAGTTGCAGCTGCCTTTGCGCCGCCCGCCTTTGTTCCGGCCATTTAATCTCCTTTGTTTTATTAAAATCTAATCTATTTTTGATTATGTTTTAATTATAGCACAACTTATGCTTTTTGTCAATATTTACATAAGAGCTTTTTTATTTTATTATAAGTTTTATAATTTCTGGGTTATTCTGAAGCACTTAACGCTGTTTAAAACTCTTATTGAGAGGTGTAAGAAGCTTTTCGATATTAAGTTATTTACTAAGATTTCTTTAAATCATTAAAAAATAGCCCCGAAAGGCTATTTTTAGCATTTTATAGTTTATGGTTAATAATTAAACTTCAAAAACTTCCTTCGCTATTCGAATTTGTTCAAGGTCTTTTTCTTGTTCTTCAATAGAAAGATCATCAAATGGTAACTTCTGCTCTTCTGGTGCCCATTCACCATTTCTCTCGAGCCAGGCATCGTGCACTTTATTACCAACTTGCGATCGAATAATTGGATTTTCTAGCTCAATATCGCCGCTATATTCATTGAAAATATTAGCAATAACCTCTGCAGCGGCTTTATTCTCACCCTTCCAGTCCTCAGGAAGTTCATCATAGGTTGAATTAGCAATATCTACTTCATTAGTTCCGTGAGCAGAAATCCATTCTTGATCTTTAGTAGTTTTTAACCGTGGCTCAAAAGTACCATCATCATTTAAACGAGTTTTACGCCAGTCTTCATGAAATCTTGACCCAAGTACTTTCACAGCCTCATCAAAGGCTTCTTTTGAATATTCATTATTATTTTCTTTTTCTATTTTACTATTAAATCTTTCCATAAAACATATTGTATCATTTTTTTCTTATAAAGTCAAGGACATTCTTTAAAAAAAATACGAAAAAACTCCACCGGTTAGGAGGAGTTTCTTATAATTCGGCACCGTGCTATTTTCCCACTTTCGTAGTATGCTCGCCGCTACTGGGCTTAACTTCTGTGTTCGGAATGAGAACAGGTGTTTCCCCAGCGCCATGGGCACCGAAAAA
Source organism: Candidatus Saccharimonas sp. (assembly GCA_015256915.3). Lineage (NCBI taxonomy): Bacteria > Candidatus Saccharimonadota > Candidatus Saccharimonadia > Saccharimonadales (SeqCode) > Saccharimonadaceae (SeqCode) > Saccharimonas (SeqCode) > Saccharimonas sp. (SeqCode). The sequence goes on along the minus strand of CP076101.2, from coordinate 118,534 downwards.
AGGTTTTGCGCTTCAACTCGCCACAAATTCCTAAGCGGTGAGCCAAAACCTCATTTCGATGTCCTTGGTATCATTTGGTAATGCCAAGATTTTAGATTGACTAGCGATTATCTTTGATAATCACCAAACACTAGTTAAGTCTACCATATTCACGCCAATAATACAAGATTATTTTAATGAATATGGACATAAAAAGGCGATTGGACTATTAGTACGCTTCGGCTAGCCTGTTACCAGGTTTACACCTTGCGCCTATCAAAACAGATCATCTTTCGTGTGTCCTCATGGGATTCCTAATCTTGGAGTCAGTTTCGCGCTTAATATGCTTTCAGCGCTTATCTTAACCGAACATAGCTACTCGACGCTGCGGCAGGTGGCCACAATCGATACACAGAGGTTCGTTCATCTCGGTCCTCTCGTACTAGAGACAAATCTCCTCAAGAATCCTTACGTCCATGCCGGATATAAACCGAACTGTCTCACGACGTTCTGAACCCAGCTCGCGTACCACTTTAATCGGCGAACAGCCGAACCCCTTGGAAGGTGCTCCTCAGGATGTGATGAGCCGACATCGAGGTGCCGACCGCGCCGTCTATGTGAACTATTGGGCGCGATAAGCCTGTTATCCCCAGGGTAGCTTTTATCCGTGTGCGCTGTCGATCCCACATTCAATGAACAATGTTCTTACAGCGGGTCACTTGCTCCGTGTTTCCACTCTGGTCGAATTGTAATTCTCGCAGTCAAGCTGGCTTTTGCGCATGCACTATCACTTCGATTTCCATCCGAAGCTGTAACTTTGAACGCCTCCGCTACTCTTTAGGAGGCAACCGCTTCAGTTAAACTACCCACCTCTACGGTCCCATTACCGGATAACGGCAATGGTAAGACAAAGACTACATCAAGGGTGGTATTTCACCTGTGGCTCCACAAATACTGGCGTATCTGCTTCAAAGCCTCCCACCTATGCTACACATGATGTAACCCGTGTCAATGTAAAGCTGTAGTAAAGCTCCATGGGGTCTTCTCGTCCTGGCATGGACGGACAGCATCTTTACCGCCAATGCACTTTCACCGAGTCCTTCGCCGAGACAGTGCCCACATGATTACTCCATTCGTGCGGGTCAGAACTTACCTGACAAGGAATTTCGCTACCTTAGGACGGTTATAGTTACCGCCGCCGTTCACTGGGGCTTCAGTTCGCACCGTAAAGCACTCCCCTTAACCTTCCAGCACTGGGCAGGAGTCAGCCCCTATACATCCACTTTCGTGTTCGCAGGGACCTGTGTTTTTGGTAAACAGTTCCGTGGGCTCTTTTGCTGCGGCCTCCGCATCGTTTGATACGAGTTTGCCACGTTCCAAGCTAAGCCATTTGACTTGTTCTATCTCGGTAAAGAGTTTAAGATACTCATATATACCATTAATCTTAACCTAATTGCTTGAAACACGACTCGCATCGAATGATGCGGAGGCAATTATCAAGTTACGGTCGCTGTTTTGCCGAGTTCCTTAGCGAAGGGTCTCTCGTAAGCCTGAGTCTACTCGACTCGAGCACCTGTGTTGGTTTGCGGTACGGGCGGCTATAACCACGCGTATATCTGCTTTTCTAGCCAGTACTTTCATCAAAATCGTTAATCCGTAGATTAACTTTCACTCCTTTTGCGTTCCCGCTAAGTTGGACGGATATATACCAATAATCCGCTTCGACTAATTTACCGTACACAGTATACAAATTATAACCGGTTCAGGAATATTAACCTGATGTCCATCGCCTACGCTGCTACGCCTCGGCTAGGCCGACTTCTTGAGGGATTATTACAGTAGCCCTGGAAACCTCGCTCTTACGGCCGAAAAGTTCTCACCTTTCTTATGGTTACTCATTCCAGCATTCTCACTTCCTAACGCTCCACCCAACCTTACGATTGAGCTTCACTGCCGATAGGAACGCTCCTCTACCACTCCGTTAAACCCGTAGGAATAACGAAATCCATATCTTCGGTATAACACTTTAGCCCCGTTACATTTTCCCGCAAAATCTCTTGACGAGTGAGCTGTTACGCACTCTTTAAATGAATGGCTGCTTCTAAGCTAACATCCTCACCTGTTTAGAAATTTCACCTTGTTTCCCACTTAGTGTTAATTTAGGGACCTTAGATGATGGTCTGGGCTGTTTCCCTTTTGAGCACCGAGCTTAGCCCCGATGTTCTAACTGCCATGGTACCACCAACGGTATTCGTAGTTTGTTAACGGTGGGTACAGTTGCCCCCAGTCGTTTACAGAGCTCTACCCCCGTTGGCTATATTACATGACGCTAGCCCTAAAGCTATTTCGAGGAGAACCAGCTATCTCCGAGTTCGATTGGCATTCACCGCTAACCACAAGTCATCCAAATGCTTTACTGCGCAATGGTTCGGTCCTTCACTGCGTGTTACCGCAGCTTCAACCTGCTCATGGTTAGGTCACCCGGTTTCGGGTCTAATCCCATGCACTTATCGCCCTATTCAGGCTCGCTTTCACTGTGGCTCCGTCACTTGACTTAACCTGGCGCATGAAATTAACTCGCTGGATCGTTCTACAAAAGCACGCCGTCACAGTATAAATACTGCTCCGACTCCTTGTAGGCACCTAATTTCAGGTTCTATTTCACTCCCCCCGGGGTTCTTTTCACCTTTCCATCGCTGTACTAGTTCACTATCGATCGTATATTATATTTAGCCTTGGCTGGTGGTCCAGCCGGATTCAAACAGGGTTTCTCGTGCCCCGTCCTACTCGAAAAAACATATATAAGGTCTGCGTCGTTTTCGCGTACACGGCTTTCACGTTCTTTGGCTAGTCATTCAAATTATTCTGCTAACCACGCAAATTTCTTACCTTACTAAAAGTTGATAGCCTTTTATCGCAAGTCAGACTACTCAACAAAGTTAAGCATTCTGACTTGGTCTTATGTAATTTCACAACCCCTTATTAAGTATTCGCCTATCAGCTTATCTACAAAGTAGAAACTTAAAAGGTTTGGGCTCTTCCAGTTTCGCTCGCCACTACTCCCAGAATCATTATTTATTTTTCTCTTCCTCACCCTACTAAGATGTTTCAGTTCAGGTGGTTCCCACTACACAACCTATGTATTCAGTTGAGAGCAACACGACATGACTCGTGCTGGGTTTCCCCATTCGGAAATCTCCGGATCAAAGCTTGTTGACAGCTACCCGAAGCTTATCGCAGTCTTCCACGTCCTTCATCGGTAATATACGTCTAGGCATCCATTGTGTGCCCTTGAGTACCTTTTATGCATTGACTTAACTAGTAATTGGTAACAACCAATACTTGCCGTCAATCTTAAATTCTTATCTTCTTTTACATCACCAAATTGTTAAATTTCTCGCTCCCATTTTAAGAGCAAAACCATAAGTTCAACTTTCGAAAGATTCGAACTCACTATCCTGATCTTAAACGCTTTACTATTATATATTTTTGAATATTTTTTGTCAATAGTTTTTTGCAATTTTATTTATTTTCTATTAAAATGCATTTTCTACTGATTTAATAAATATTCTCTCCTGAGAGGTTCAGGATGAACGTTCGCTAAGTAAATACTATTATATATTATTTTACATTTGAATGCAAGAGTTTTTAAAAGTTTTACAAAATAAAAACACTCCCTCTTGGGAGTTCTATGGTGGGCGATGAGGGACTTGAACCTCCGACCTCGTCATTATCAGTGACGCGCTCTAACCAGCTGAGCTAATCGCCCATATTCGGCTTTTTGCCAAAGAGAACTTTCGAAAAATATTCAAAAGCTTTCTTTGGTGGAGATACAGGGACTCGAACCCTGGACCCCTGCTTACAAACAGGTGCTCTAGCCAACTGAGCTATATCCCCAGATTTTAACGAATACTATAATAGTATATATTATTTATTAATAAAATGCAAGAGTTTTTTTCTTATTAATAAAAATAGCCAATCTTTCGAAAGGCTATTTAGTTTTAACAATTTAATTGTGCAATCTATCTCAATCTGTGGTAAATTTTAGTCTTACCTTTAGAAGGCTAAATTCGAAAGTAAAATTTACAGAAACTTTCGAAAAGACCGACCTAGCTTCAAAGGTTGATTTCTCAAACCTTTGGCATAACTCTCCCTAGAAAGGAGGTAATCCATCCGCACCTTCCGGTACGGATACCTTGTTACGACTTAACCCCAATCATCCCTCCCACCTTAGGCCCGACGAATCGGACTTCGGGTGTTAGTGACTTTCATGGTTTGACGGGCGGTGTGTACAAGACCCGGGAACGTATTCACCGCAGCATGCTGATCTGCGATTACTAGCGATTCCGACTTCATGCAGGCGAGTTTCAGCCTACAATCCGAACTGGGACTAGCTTTGATGCGATTTGCTTCACCTCGCGGCTTCGCTGCGCATTGTACTAGCCATTGTATCACGTTTCTAGCCCAGGACGTAAGGAAATACTGACCTGACGTCATCCCCTCCTTCCTCCCCGTTACCGGGGCAGTCTCAGTAGAAAAATACAACTACTGACAAGGGTTGCGCTCGTTGATGGACTTAACCAAACATCTCACGACACGAGCTGACGACGGCCATGCATCACCTGTCACTTGGCTCTTAAAAAGCACTCTCTCATTTCTGAAAGATTCCAAGGATGTCAAGACCTGGTAAGGTTTATCGGTTATCATCGAATTAAAGAACATGATCCACCGCTTGTGCGGGTCCCCGTCAATTCCTTTATGTTTTAATCTTGCGATCGTACTCCACAGGCGGGATACTTAACGCGTTAGCTTCGCTACTCAGGGGGTCGATACCCCAAACAGCTAGTATCCATCGTTTACGGCGTGGACTACCCGGGTATCTAATCCGGTTCGCTCCCCACGCTTTCGTGCCTCAGTGTCAGAAACAGCCCAGTAGCCTGCCTACGCCATCGGTGTTCCTTCTAATATCTACGGATTTCACTCCTACACTAGAAATTCCAGCTACCTCTTCTGCTCTCGAGTTCAACAGTTCGAATAATAATCTGAATGGTTGAGCCACCAGCTTTCACTATTCGCTTATTGAACCACCTACGCAACTCTTTACGCCCAGTCACTCCGGATAACGCTCGGATCCTACGTATGACCGCGGCTGCTGGCACGTAGTTAGCCGATCCTTATTCATAAGTTACTGTCATAATCCTCACTTATAAAGCAGTTTACAACCCGAAGGCCTTCATCCTGCACGCGGCGTTGCTCCATCAGGCTTTCGCCCATTGTGGAAGATTCCTCACTGCTGCCTCCCGTAGGAGTCTGGACCGTGTCTCAGTTCCAGTCTGACTGATCATCCTCTCAAACCAGTTAAAGATCGTCGACTTGGTAGGCCATTACCCCACCAACTATCTAATCTTACGCAGGCCGTTCCCAAAGCGCCCGAAGGCTTTAATCCGAAGACCATATGCGGTATTAGCACACCTTTCGATGCGTTATCCCTCACTTTGGGGTACGTTCCCACGCGTTACTCAGCCGTCCGCCGCTCGCCGACATTTTACACAAAATTCTTGAATAAATCTTCTCTTTCAACTAGAAGCTTCCAGAATTCAGTGTAAAACTCGCTGCCGCTCGACTTGCATGTGTTAGGCACGCCGCCAGCGTTAATCCTGAGCCAGGATCAAACTCTCCATAAAAAGAATTATCAAATTGATAATCTATAAAATAGACTGACGATAAATTTGCACAATTAAATTGTTAAAGTTCAGTTTTATCCAACCTCGCTTTTTACTCCGCGCGCTGAACTATTAACCATTATACTCAATAGATTTTTAAAAGTCAACACTTTTTTAAAAGAAAATTTAGAAAAAATTAAATAGGCCTTGAAAGCCCATCTAATTTAGCCTATAACCCAAGCAAAAATGCTGTATATCCAATAAAAATTCCAATAACTGAACCAACAGCAACTTCTAGCGGAGTGTGGCCTTTAACAACTCGGACTTTTTTAATTTTTAAATTCTGCTTTTCAATGATTTCATTAATTCTTTGTGCTTGAATACCGTTCGAAAATCGCACTTTCATTGAATCATATATCACTATCATCGCAAATACAAAAGCTAAACCAAAAATTGAAGAATAAACACCTTCATGCAAACCAACAAGTGTTGCGAGCGCAATCACCACTGAACTATGAGAACTTGGCATCCCACCACTTTCAGTGATGATTTGCTTAAATTTTGCACTTTTATCTTTTCGAATTTCTAGAATATATTTAGCACCTTGCGCAATTATCCATGCTAACACAAAAATCACTAAATATCTTGGCATCATTCCTCCTCTCGACTTTCTTCCATTAAACCAACACTTGCCACAGTATCATTATCAGAAAGTTTCATAATTCGAACGCCCTGCGTAGTTCGACCTAAAGTTGGAATATCTTTAACAGCAACTCGAATTGTTTGACCACCGCTTGAAATCATTAACGCATCAGAAACAGCCTCTGGCAAAGTTTGAACTGAAACGATTGGACCAGTTTTTGCGGTTACAATTGCGGCTTTAACACCAATTCCACCACGATGTTTAACTTCAAAGTTCGAGACTTTTGTTGCTTTTCCGTAACCATTTGCTGAAATCACAAGAAGTTTTTGTGTTCCATCTTTAGCAACATCCATCCCAACAACGCTATCATTTGGTCGAAGTCGAACGCCACGAACACCACGAGCCGCACGACCCATTGCTCGAACATCATTCTCATTAAATCGAACAGCCTGACCAGCTGATGTTGAAACAATAATATCGCTCTGACCATCAGTTTTCTGAATCCAACGGAGCTCATCGCCTTCATCAAGATTAATTGCGTTCAAACCATTCGTTCGAATATTCGCAAAGTCTTTAAGTGCTGTCTTTTTTACAGTCCCCTTTACGGTAGCCATAAAGAGGTAATCTTCTGTACTACTATTTTGTTCAAGCTTGATGATTGATGTAATTTTTTCTTCAGGTTGGAGTTGTAGTAGATTTACCGCAGCAACACCTTTAGCTTGAAGGCTTGCAGCAGGAACCTCGTAAGCTTTAAGTCTAAATACTCGACCTTTATTCGTAAAGAACAACAACCAATCATGCGTACTTGCTGGAATCAATTGATCAATAATATCTTGATCTTTTGTTGTCATCCCACGCTTACCTTTTCCGCCACGATTTTGGCGGCGATAATCTGCAAGTAGAGTTCGCTTAATATAGTTTTCACCAGTTAGAAGAATAACACTTTCTTCCTCAGGAATAAGCTCTTCATCTGAGAATTTGCCAAGCTCATGATTAATGACCTTAGTTTTACGCTCATCACCATATTTTTCTTTCATTTCGAGAAGTTCTTCTTTAATAATTCGAAGAATTTCATTCTCATCAGCAAGAATTGACTCAAGCTCACCAATAAGTTTCAAGAGAGCAGCAAGCTCAGCTTCGATTGCTTCGCGCTCCAATCCAGTCAATCGGCGAAGTTGCATCGCAAGAATTGCTTTTGCTTGAATTTCAGTCAATCCGAATTTTTCACGCAAAGCTTTTTCGGCAATATCTGTAGTTTTCGAAGCTCGAATCGTTCCAATAACTTCATCGATATGATCAAGCGCAATTTTCAAACCTTCTAAAATATGTGCACGAGCTTTTGCTTTTTTAAGTTCGAATTCTGTTCGGCGACGCACAACATTTCGGCGATGCTTTACGAATTCATCAAGCATTTCTTTTAAGCCAAGCACTCGCGGCTGAACACCATCAACCAAAGCAAGCATATTGTAATGAAAGTTTGATTGAAGTGGAGTTAATTTGTAGAGCTGGTTGAGAACTTTCTTTGGGTATGCATCCTTCTTAAGATCGATTACAATCTTAACCGTTCCGCGCGCAGATTCATCACGAAGGTCAGCTATAGTTGTAATTTTCTTTTCTTTTACGAGATCAGCAATCTTCTCGATCAAAGAAGCTTTATTAACGTTATAAGGTATTTCCGAAACTACAATCTGATGACGACCGCGTTTAGTTTCAATGATTTCAGCAACGGCTCGCATAGTAACACTTCCACGACCAGTTCGATAAGCCTGGATCATCGGAGCTCCACCATAAACTACCGCACCTGTTGGGAAGTCTGGGCCTTTGACATATTTCATTAAATCTTCAAGCTTGGCTTCTGGATTACTAATTAGCTCAACAGTTGCATCAACAATTTCGCTCAAATTATGAGTCGGAATACTTGTTGCCATACCAACTGCAATACCCATTTGACCATTTAAGAGAAGATTTGGTAATTTAGCCGGGAGAACTGAAGGCTCGCTTTCAGATCCATCATAGTTTGGTCGAAAATCAACCGTATCTTTATCAAGATCGTTTAGCAAAATATCACCAATTCGACCAAGCCTTGCTTCAGTATAACGCATAGCGGCTGCAGGATCGCCATCCATTGAGCCGAAGTTTCCTTGACCTTCAACAAGAGGATATCGCATCACCCAGTCCTGTGCCAAACGAACCATCGAATCATAAATGGAGCTATCGCCGTGTGGGTGGTATTTACCCATTACGTCACCAACGATACGCGCAGACTTCTTAAATGAAGAGCCTGGTCGAACACCCATTTCGCCCATTGTATAAAGAACACGGCGATGAACTGGCTTCATTCCATCTCGAACATCAGGCAATGCACGGTCAATAATAACAGACATTGAATAACGAAGAAATGAATCCTCCATCACATCTTCAACCGTGCGATATTCTAAAACTTTCGAATGATTTTGTTGTTCGATAATTTCACCTTCAAGAGGTTTTTTATTTTCATCTTCCATAATTAAACATCCAATTCTTCAAGGTTAACATATTTCGCATTTGTCTGAATGAAACTCTTTCGCATTGAGACTTCACTTCCCATCAACTTCGTGAAAATTGCATCTGCACGCTCAGCATCTTCAAGCCTTAATTGAATTAAGACACGGTTTTCTGGATTCATTGTTGTTTCCCAGAGTTGTGTTGCATCCATTTCACCAAGACCCTTATATCGCTGAATTCCCGTTAGACCAGCCTGCTTGATCTCATTATCTTCTGGATTAATTTGTGTTCCGCGAGCTTTTCTCTCTTCAATTAATTCTTTAATTTTTGCATCACGTTCTTCATCACTATAAACATAATAGTGTTTATTTCCTGAGCCCTTTAATAAGAAAAGTGGAGGCTTCGCAAGATAGATATGTCCACCTTCAACAACTTCACGCATATATCGGAAAAAGAAAGTCATTAAAAGTGTTGCAATATGACTTCCGTCAACATCGGCATCGGTCATAATAATAATTCGGTGATATCGCAAGCCAGAAATATCAAATTGTTCTCCAATTCCAACGCCCATCCCTTTAATAAGTGAAACAATTTCATTATTAGCCAGCATCTTGTCAAGTCGAGCACGTTCCGTATTTAAAACTTTACCACGAAGAGGCAAAATTGCTTGCGTTCGAGCATCACGTCCGTTCTTCGCAGAACCACCAGCTGAATCTCCCTCAACAATATAAAGTTCACACTCTTCTGGTTTCTTTGAAGAACAGTCTGCAAGTTTTCCAGGTAGATTCAAACCATCCAAAACACCTTTTCGAATCACATTTTCACGTGCAGCACGTGCAGCTTTTCGTGCTCGAGCTGCAAGGAGAGCTTTATTCACAATTTTTTTAGCTACAGCTGGATTTTCATCAAGATAGTAGCCAAAATACTCATTCATTACTTGCTGAACATACCGGCGAACCTCTGGATTACCAAGCTTGTTTTTAGTTTGCCCTTCAAATTGCGGGTCTGGTAATTTCACCAAAATAATTGCAGTCAAACCTTCGCGAATATCGTCACCTGAAAGGTTATCTTCTTTTTCTTTAAGAAGATTATTCTTACGAGCGTACTCGTTAATCGTTTGAGTTAAAGAACTTCGAAAACCAACAACATGAGTTCCACCATCTGGGTTAATTACATTGTTCGCAAAAGCGCGAACGTTCTCATTATAGCTATCGTTGTATTGAATCGCCACTTCAACCATCGAATCCTCAACTTGTTTCTCAACATAGAATGGCTGGTCGGAAAGAACTTCTTTACCGACATTTAAACTTTTAACGTAGCTCTGAATCCCTCCTTCGAAATAGAAAGCTTGTCGCTCACCAGTTCGTTCATCATCAACTTGAGTATAAATTCCTTTTGTTAGATATGATTGATGACGGAGATAATTAACAACCCATTTATAATCAAAGGTCACAGTTTCTTTAAAAATTGTTGGGTCTGGGTAAAAAGTTATGCTCGTTCCATCTTCGCGGTTAGTTTTGCCAAGTTTCTTAAGTTCAGTAGTTGGAACACCTCGCTCAAATTCAATCCGATAAAGTTGGCCTTTCTTAACAACTTCAGCAATCATTTTTGTTGAAAGAGCATTCACAACACTCGATCCTACGCCATGTAAACCAGATGAGACTTTATATCCACCTCCACCAAATTTTCCACCAGCGTGAAGAACAGTCAAGACAGTTTCAAGTGTACTTTTTCCAGTTTTTAGATGAATATCAACAGGAATACCTCGACCATCATCAGCAATATTTATTCCACCATCTTCCAAAATTCGCACAATAACTTTTGTGCCATATCCAGCAATAGCTTCATCTATAGAGTTATCAGCAATCTCTTTAATTAAGTGATGAACACCCTCATATCCGGTTGAACCGATATACATTCCGGGGCGCTTTCGAACAGGCTCAAGACCCTCAAGAACTTGGATCTGAGAACCGTCGTAATTATTTTCTTTTTGTTTAGACATTCTTACCTCTCATTCAGAACTTCCATAAATAAAATTTATATCTGTATTATACCTTATTTTATAAAAAAATTCAAATAAAGCTTATTTTTTTATAAAAAATATGCTAAAATATAAGCATTAAGTTAAAAGGTGGGATATGTTTAAAGATATTATTTTAGGTTATTACCGCAGCCCTTCTATGGGTAAAAAAATACAAGATTATAAAAGAAAACTAAAAAATGATTTAAAATGGTGGATTTTTAATATTTTTGCTATTATTTTTGTATTTTTCACAATATTTTTAACTAATATCTTACCTTCGAAAACTATATCTAATAATATAGTAAAAAAAACATCATTTAATCCTAACCTAACTTATACTGTAAAATCAACAGCAAAACACCCACTCCAACCTAAAGATATCATTTCTTATACACTGACCGTAACTAATAATTCAAAAAAAGTTCAGGATTCAAATTTCGAAGTCAATATATCAGACATACTAGAATATGCCAACCTTCTTGATGGAGGAGATTATAAAATCAAAGATGGCATAATATATTGGAATAATTCTAGTATCGAGCCCGGAGAATCAAAAAGCAAATTTTTTGCAATAGAAATTAAAGATAGGATCCCAACTCTTAAACAACAGGGAGAGTCATTTGATTGCTTTATTAAATTAAATTTTGGTGAAGTTTCGAAAACCCCAATAAAATGTCCTTTTATAAAAAAAATCGATTACTTCTTAAATTCAATCCCAACTCTTGAGCAATATACAATTTTACTATTTTTAATTGTTCTATTTTCTATATCAATAGTTATGGCACTTCGTACAAATTTATTATACAAAGAAATACGCTATTTTAGTCAATATTCAGGAGAAATGAAATAATGAAAAATAATCAAACTTACCAAAAAATATTAGATTTCATACATAAAGATTCAAATTTTAAAAATAATCTTTTTCGAAGTATTTTTCACTCTAGCGTTTTAGATTTTTTACTAAATATTGTCGAAAAGATAATAAAACCAAAAGTACTTTTTATATCAATAATATTATCGTTAATTATTTATTACCCCGTTCTTTATATTTCAATGCTTAACGGATTCTCTGTAAGATCAGAGATTTTGATATATTTAATATCAACATTATTCATCTTTTTATCTCTTATAAGATTAATCAAAAATAAAATCAGGTAGTTAATAACTACCTGATTTTAAATATAACCTCGCCATCATCAACTTTTTTATAGTTATTCTTAGCAGCATTAGAAGAGTTATTACTTAAGTTATTAGAGATTCTCGTAGTTCTTATATCCTGAATTACAGAATCATTTTGAATTTGTTGCGGCTTAATGTTTTGCTGAACTTGTGGATTATTTAGATTATTTGAATTATTTGCATTATAAAAACTTACACTTTGGTTCTGCATAATGTTTTTCTGAAAATTTCTCGCTAAATTACTCTTTAAAGGAATATCTGGTCCATTTTGTTGGGTATTAGAATTTGAATTACTGCCCCTTATTTCATCCCTCTTTTTTAGCCAATCATCCAAAAATGAATCTTTTTTAATACTATCACCAGAATCATTTAGATTAGCATTATTAGCGCTGCCTGAGAACGCCCTTTCCTGCCAACTAACTTGATTTTTTTGTTGCGTCTGAGTTTGGCGTAACTGCGGCTGAGACAAATTAGCTCCAGGATTAACACTTAAACGCCTTCGAATTTCATCTTCAACAATAGCTCGAGGACGACCATATTTTGAAGCTGAATATTTTCGAAGTCCTTCACGAATCTCCGGATTGGATTTACCAAAAGGAGGCAAAAGTTTCATTGTGAATGGAGCTGACGGAAATCCATTAACTAAAACAGTCGTAATTGAATTATAATTAGGCGTTTTGGTTAAATCTTCAGCGGTAAATGTTGGTGTAAAGGCCTTTTGAAGAACTTCCGCATCATCAATACCAATCCTACCAACAATCTTGTTAGGAACGTTACCAAAAATAGCACCCTTGATCGAATCTTTCAACTGAGTTGTAAACTGGTTTGCCAAAATTAAATTCAGGCGATATTTTCGAGCTTCAGACAAAATAGATTCAAAAGAATCGGTTGCAAAGTTTTGAAACTCATCAACAAATAGACAAAAATCTTTTCGCTGGTCTTCAGGTATATCTGCGCGACTCATTGCTGCCGCTTGAAACTTCATCACAAAAACCATACCAAGGAGTTTTGCTGCTGCCTCTCCAAGTTTACCTTTCGAAAGATTTACGAGCAAAATCTTATTATTATCCATAACTTCGCGAATACTAAATGCACTCTTTTTTTGGCCAATAATATTATTAACCAAGCCACTTTCGAAGGGCGCCCACTTAGAAACAACCCAAGAAACAAGTTCTCCTGCATCATTAGATTTTTGCGAAGCTGGCCACTCTTTAGTCCAAAAGTCGATTGCGCGTTGATTTCGAAGGTACTTAATTTTTTGCTTTGCGAACTCTGGGTCAACAAGGACTTTTGGAATATCCATAAAAGTTCCTCCATCTGGGTCGCTCATTAGTAGTAATGCCGCATTTCGAACAATATTTTCCATTCGAGGGCCGACAACACCAGTATTTCCTGGATCATAGAGAGATTTCAGCATTGAATTAGTCTCGGAAATCACAAAATCCATCTCTTCAGGACTTGAGGCCTCAAAAATATTAAAACCAAGTGGATTCTCGGTATCACTCGGATCGAAATAAATCACATCGTCCATTCGAGATTGAGGAATCATCCCAAGTAATTCTTCAACAGAATCTCCATGCGGATCAATAAAACAGAAACCTCGTCCGTCCATTATATCTTGATAAGCCAAATTTTCAAGGAGCTTAGATTTACCCATACCAGTCTGACCAATGATATATGTATGGCGGCGGCGATCGTTAACTCCAAGACGAATTTGCTTTTCAACACCGCGGAACTCATTTACTCCAATCAATAGACCTTCTTTCATTAGCTCAGTTGGACCATCAACTTGTCGAATTCTTTGACGCTCAATTTTGCCCGTTGGAATTGAATTTTGATTTGGCAAGTGAAAAATTGTTGAAAGTTCAACACTATTCAAGATATTTTGATTCGTACTTTGAGGGAAAAATCGAAAAATATAAGCAGTAACTAATTCGTCAATATTATTAGTCATATTAAATTTGAATCCATTATATCGCGGTGAATCAAATAAAGAAAATGCTGAAACAATAGATTGTAAAATTGCTTGACTTTTCGAAGCCGTTGAAGAAGAAGTTACCACCCGAGTTAAAACTTCATAACCTGGATATTTAGTTTTATCTTCAATTGCTTGGATTTCTTCATTTTCTAAAGCCGTAAGTTGTGGATATTCGGTATTTGAAGTATTTAAACCGTATGTAGGTGGTTTCCACAAAGCCTCCATAATATCAAGTACGGCTGTAGTATTATTATTTTTCTTACCTTTGCCCTTTCGAATTGACTCAACCTTTTCATTAGATTTAAGAGTCCAGCTCTCAGGTGCAGGCCTGAACATAATTTGAATAGCTGCTCCATCTCCACGTTCAACACCACTCAAGGCATCCAATAATGCACGGGCAGCATCACGACGACTTTCTTGATACGTTGCAATTGGATAAAAGTAGTCTTTTTTAAGTTCAAATTCACCCCCAATCACACCTTGCATCTTTCCTTGTTGAGAAAAAATATTTTCCATTTCAACTTCTTCAAGACGAGCCGCTGGGTATGCAGCAGAGATTGCTTGCTTGATAGTTTCGGTTAAAACCGCAGGAACGACCGCATAATAACGAACAAGACCGTCGCTTGCAACAATTTCGAAAGAAATATGTCTTTGACCATAAAGTTTAGTTTTAAACCCTTTTGTTGCAGTGCTTGCGATAATATTATACATTGTTTGAGCTTCAGAAAGAACTTCGTCTACAACATCCCGTTCATCACGACCACCAACCTCAAGGTCATCGCTTGGTGGCGGAAGGTGAATTCGAATTGGCACCATTTTTAAACCACGCTCATAATTTTTTGCCTCTTGGACCATTCTTTTATATTGGTCAAAAGCAAAATAAGAAGCCACGCAAATAATTACAAAGCTAATAAATAATATTATCCAAATCCCCATTACTTCCCACCATTTATAATTCTGTTATATCTTTTTTTCAAATAGTCTATCTGCATTTCTTTAAATCGAACCTCACGAGCATATGGATCGCCCTTAGTTTCAACTATCATCTTCTTCAAATCTTTCACCCATTCATCTTCCATAAGGTCGATATCTCTTGCAGTAGCTGGAACTACAGCTACTGGGCTGTTTGCCGATGATTCCTGAACTGCTGGCAAAATAGCTTGTGAAATTGGCTGCTGAGAATCTTGATTCGAAAAAGCTTGCATAGCTTCGGCTCTAGCCTTATCACTATCAATTCTGTTTATATTTTGCTCAAAGCCAAAATTCCCCACTTCGTGAGGATTATTTGTTGGTTGCGATTGAGCTTCAAAAACTCGTGGAATTTCAAGATTTTTTTGCGGTTCCATATATAACTATTATATCACAAACGTTAGCGTTTTGAAATGTAAATTATTGCGATTGCTTCAATAATTATCAATAATAATATTTCGAATACTCCGACTCCGCCGGTGGATTGTTTTGCTATAATTCCAATTGGAGCAAAAGCGAGCGCAGCAGAATATTTCAAAAAGAAAGCTGGATTTTTTTCTTGTTTTTTTAGTGAAGGCTGGCCCTTTCTGACTAAAGAATATGCAAGCGAAAAAACCCGATGTGAAGAATATAAAAATATCGCAATAATACCAAGAAAGACCAAATATATCATCGCAAATAATGCAAGGATCCCAACCGGACCAACTTTATTAGGAGAAGTTTGAGTGAGCATTAAAAAAATACCAACACCCGACAACCCAGACAGACTAAAAATAATTTTTGAAATCATAATATAATACCATTTTGTTAGATTCAGCCCAAAGAGTAAGCAAGTACAAAGAGCAAACAAGTAGATTTCCATCATAACAAAATACCTTACTAAAATATGTGGTCTACGGCCTACTCTTTTGATGCCTACTCTTTTGAGCTAGTTGACCGCTTCTCGCAAGGAGAAGCATATTTCATTGAGGGTTCCTTAAATATCTTCTTTTGAAGATACAAGTACTTATTTTAGTGCCTCAGCGCTCTACGCATCTATACTATTTGCGGAGCTTTTTGGCGTTTCGAAAATAAGTTAAAAATCCAATGACGATTTTATAAACCTTAATTTCAAATCGCCGTTCAAACTCCGTAAAAAGTCTAACGGACAACTCAAAATTATTAAATTTTAAAATTTCTAATGTGCTTGGTGAAATGTACAATACTGTTTTTTATTTTTGCTTTTTATTTCTTTCAAAGCTATTCTTATTCTATCACAAGCTTTTCGAAAAGTCAATACCATAAGCGCAATAAAATTAGTTTTGTTGTACTTTTAACATGTTTAAATCTGTTAATTTTAATGAACAAAAAAATTATACAAAAAAGTATTGACTTTATGCTTATTTTAGATTATTATAGAGGTAGCTTATGAATAAAAAGTTTATACATGAGCCAAAAATAAAAATTATTTCAAGTGAATCCCGCAGTTCACATAAAACTCTAAAATTAAAAATCAAAAACTCCACATTACTATTTATAAAATGAGCGTTCCTCGCAGTCGCTCATTTTTATTTTTCAAAAAATAAAAAACATCTTATATGAAAGATGCTCTTAAGAATATTTTTGGTGGAGCTGCCGAGAACTGCCCTCGGGTCCAAAAGGTAACATTTTAGCCTTCTACAAGTTTAGTCAATTTTGGTTAAAATTTAATACTTAAAAAATCAACAAAAATATATTAAAAGTTGCGAAAAAAATCTCACTTAAAATTTATCGCGAAAATTTTAAGCTATCAGTGAAAAAAATATGACACTTTTCGAAATACACACTGCCCCATTTCGAAAAATGGTTGCCAATAAAATTAAGCAGCAACTGGTGCTGAAGCTGGAGCAAAGAATGCTGCAACTTTAGCTGCAAAGTTTTTTGCATTTATTTAATACTTTACGCAGTAAACGACTTGCAAGCCAAACTGTTAAATTCCTCTTGTCTAAAGCTAATTCAGCCCCAACATATTTACATTATATCATAAAATTGAGATTTTTAAATGCTTATGATAAAATTATTACATTATGGTGAGTAAAGTTATATCAGCCGCACCAATTGGCTATGAAGCAGAGATTATTGAGGTGGAAGGAGATTCTTCGAAAGGATTACCAAGCCTACAAATTGTTGGAATGGGAAATAAAGCAATCGATGAAGCAAAAGAGCGAGTTCGAAGCGCAATTAAAAACTCAATGTTAGATTTCCCTGCTAAGAAAATTATCATCAATTTAGCACCTGCAGAAATTCCAAAAGACGGAACTTTTTTCGACCTACCTATTGCAATTTCGATTTTAACGCTCTCAAACCAACTAAAGCAGCACGAATTAAAATCCCGCGTATTTGTTGGCGAGTTATCACTAAATGGAGATCTTAGACCAATTAAAGGTATTATCAATATTGTCGAAAAACTTCGAAGCCACGGAATTAAAGAAATTTTCTTACCTATTGAAAATTTAGGAACAAGCTCAATAATAGACGGTGTAAAATTAATTGGCGCAAGAAATCTTAAAGATATTTTTCTTCATCTTAAAAATGAAAAAATAATAAAAAATGAAGAAAATATTAACACTTTTAAAGATAATAACGATGGCATTATTCTCGATGATATTATCAGTCAAGAACAAGCAAAAAGAGCTCTAACTATCGCGATAGCTGGAAGGCACAATATACTACTAACTGGCCCTCCAGGAACAGGAAAAACAATGCTTGCCCAAGCCGCCTTAAATCTACTGCCACCGCTTTCGAAAAGTGAGTTATTAGAAGTTTTAAAAATTCACGGTTTAGTTGATGAAATTAACTCAAATATTTTGAGGCCTTTTCGCACGCCACATCATACCGCAAGTAAAGTTTCCATAATTGGAGGCGGTTCGAAAGCTTTACCTGGCGAGATTAGTCTAGCACACAATGGTGTTCTATTTTTAGACGAAATGCCAGAATTCCCCAAATCTATACTCGAAAGCTTACGGCAGCCGTTAGAAGATAGAAAAATAACCATAACTCGCACAAATCGAAAAAGCTCTTATCCTGCAAATTTTATGCTTATTGCAACAATGAACCCCTGCCCTTGTGGTTTTTATGGAGACACAACAAAAGAATGCACTTGTTCATCCACACAAATTCTTAATTACCAAAGAAAGCTTTCTGGACCGTTAATGGATAGAATTGATATGGTTGTTAATGTTGATAGAATACATAACAAAAATCTTCTTTCAAAGAATAACAATCAAAATTCTGAACATGCTAATGCTAAAAAACAGATAGAGATGTCGTTAGAATTACAGCATAAGCGTTATGATTGCAGTAATTTATACAACAGTATGGTTAAAACTAATGATGTAAAAAATAGATTTAATATTTCGAAAGAAGCTGAAGATCTATTAAATTTAGCAACATCAAGGCTTGACCTATCCGCTCGAGCATTTCTAAAGATACTTAAAGTTTCGCGCACAATCGCAGACCTTAATTCATCAAAAGATATTAAAGTAAATCACATTAGCGAAGCTTTACAATATCGTCATAAAAATGAAAATTAAGTAAAATACTTGATTTATTTTAAAAAATTTGATAAAATAATATGCGAGTAAATTGCTGAAAAATAGCAATTCGAAAGGAAGGAAAATTATTAGCAAAAAAATTCGAATAAACGAAGAAATTCGCGCTCGCGAAGTTCGCGTTATCGGTCAAAGTGGCGAACAACTTGGAATTATGAGTTCGAAAGAGGCTTTTAATCTTGCTCAAGAAGCAGGACTAGATCTTGTAGAAATCTCACCAAACGCTGAACCGCCTGTTGTTAAAATTATTGATTGGGGTAAATTCCAATATCAAAAAATGAAAGAACAGCAGAAGAATAAGCGTAAAGCCAAACAAGTTGAACTTAAACAAATGCGCTTTGGGCTAAAAATTGGTTCTGGAGACCTGGATATAAAACTTCGAAAAGTTAAAAAATTCTTGTCTGCAGGAAATAAAGTTAAAATTCAAATCGTTTTCAAGGGTCGAGAAATGGCTCATAAAGAAATTGGATTTGAAATGGCTGATAAAATTGTTTCCCTTCTCGAAGAAGAAGCTATAGTCGAGCAAAAACCTCAGATGGCTGGCCGCAATCTGAGTTTGGTAGTAAGGAGTAAATAATAATGCCTAAATTAAAAACACATAAGGGCACAGCAAAGCGAATGAAGCTTACTGGAAGCGGCAAAGTAGTACGCCGTCGGGCCTTTAAGAACCACATGCTTTCCAAGAAAAGCAAAAGTCGAAAACGACGAATTAACACCACTGCAACTGTAGAAGGAGCAATGGCTAAAAATATTAAACGAGCATTGGGAGTAAAATAATATGCGAGTAAAACGAGGTGTAACAGCACGAGCAAAGCATAAGAAAATCCTAAAAGCAGCTAAGGGTATGCAACATGCGCGAACACGCTCATATCGATTAGCTAAACAAGGCGTAATCCGCTCATTGCAATACGCATATCGTGACCGCCGAAATCGCAAACGAGATCTTCGAGCCCTATGGATTACTCGAATCAATATTGCAGCGCGCGAAAACGGAATCACTTACGGAAAGCTTATCGCTGGCTTGAAAGCTAAAAATATTGAACTTGACCGAAAAGTTCTTGCAGAATTAGCAGTTAGCGAACCAAAAGCTTTTGCGAAAATTGTTGAATCAGTAAAGTAATTCTTCAATAAAAACTAAAAATCACACTTTCGAAAGAGGTGTGATTTTTAGTTTAAAATTAAAAGCTTGTCTATAAGCCGGGTTCTGTCGTGGATAGTCATCTATCTAGTTTAAGAATTACTCCTTAAATCAAGCGGTTATCGAATTATGGCGAGCAACCATTTTTATAATTCTCCTTGCAGCAGACAGGGTTTACCTCTTACTTCGCGTCACCGCGAGCAACTGTGAGCTCTTACCTCACTCCTTTCACCCTTACCTTTTCAGGCGGTATCGTTTCTGTGGCACTTTCCCTAAGGTTTCCCTCGGTTGTCGTTAACAACTGCCTTGCTCTATGCTGCCCGGACTTTCCTCTAATTTTAAATTAGCGACCATCTAACAAGCTATCTTCTATTATATCAAATTTCAACAAATATAAAAAGCCCCGCCAACTTTGATATTTTCCCCGCATAAAATTATACGGTGGATACCTCCTCAACCTACTACCACGATAGTAGATCATCGTTTGGAGTTCCTTTATAAATGATTATTCAGGAAAAATCATTCGCCAGCAGGGCTTACTTTAATTATACCAATTTTTAAAATAAAAATCCAGTGTTTTAAATTCTACAAACCAAAAATCCGTAAAAAAGCTGAGAACCCTTCAAGAATGAGACTCATTGAGAAATTAACATAATTAGAAATTACGGTAGAAAACAAAAACATTAAAGCTAAAATAAAAATTGAACCGTAAGATTCCAGCCTGTCAAAAAAATCTTGAATAAATTCTGGTGCAAATGGTTGAAGAATTTTTGAACCATCTAGCGGCGGAATCGGAATTAAGTTAAAAATCGCCAAACTCAAATTAATTAGTGTAAATCTACCAAAAATAGCCGCGATATCACCATGTGATAAGTTTAAAGCGTGCATTATCGTAAAAGATATGAACGCCATTATAAAATTAGACAAAGGCCCAGCAAGAGCAACGAGGGCCATACCCCATTTGCCCCATTTAAGCTCCCTAGAATCAACTGGGACAGGTTTTGCACCACCAATTACAGGAAGATTTGAAAATACGCACAATATCGGTAAAATAATACTAATATAAGGGTCTAAATGCGCAATTGGATTTAAAGTTAATCTTCCCTCCCTTTTTGCTGTTTCATCACCCAATAAATAGGCGACAAATCCGTGAGAAAATTCATGAACGATCATTGCTACTAATATTGAAATTATAGATATAAATATTATAAAAACCATATATCTATTATACACCACTTGACCTTTTTTAAAAAATACGTTATAATGGAACAGATTGTAAATATTAAAGTAAAGAGAGTTAAAATGGCAGTATGTGATTTAACAGGAAAAGGAAAGCAACACGGAAACAACGTTAGCTTTTCATTGCGACGCACAAAACGAACTTTTAAGCCAAACATCCAAAAGAAAACTATTATTATTGATGGTAAAAAAGTTCGACTAAATTTGAGCACCGCAGCTATCCGAACTTTGAAGAAAAAAGGTATTCTATAATATTTTTATCTCAAAAGAAAATTCCCACAATTTTGTGGGTTTTTTCTTATATAAAAAAGAGCCTATCTTCGAAAGATTAGCTCTTTAAAAAATATTATTTTGTCCGTTCAATTTTAACTATTGTCATTTTCTCAGGTAAACTTGTAGCTGATTTCACTTTATACTTTGTAGTTTTTTCAACATCAACACCTAGTTCTTTTTCGAAAAGCGCAAAATCAGATTGAGGAACTTCGTAGTTAATCCCATCATCAGCATAATGAACAGGAATAATTATTTTCGCATCAGATCTTCTAGCAATATTTGCCGCAGCTGTTACATCTAGAGTATATCCGCCACCACCAATCGGTAAAACTAAAATATCCAAAACACCAAGGTTCTCAAGCTGGTCATCAGATAAATTTGGGTCAATATTTCCCAAAATACCAATTCTAACACCACAAACTTCAACACTATAAATTACAGATTTTTCACCATCCTTGTCTTCATCAATATGCCGTTTTTCTTGATAACCATTTATAGTAAAATCTGACACTTCATAACTTCCAGGATAGGATATTGAAAGCTTAAAATCTTCATTACTAGTTTTAAACCTCTCCTCAGTGGCAAGCTCAACCCCTTCTTTAATAACTAAATCTTTGTCACCAAAAATAGAATGTTTAGGATCAGTTATTAATGAAATCTTTTTTGTAGAAATTACGATACTGTTTGCACCCTTATATTCAATATCAAACATTTTTTACTCCCATTATAATTTTTCAAGTATATTCTCTTTATCAAAGACTATTTTGTAATTATTTTTAAATAACCCTTTCATAAAGGTATCTTGCGTAGTGTATCGATAATAAAAATCTTCCATAGATAAAATCATATAGTTTAGCTCACGGCCTTCTTTCTTCTCAATATCTGAAGCCCAATTCGAAAGCTTTTTATCCTGGTTATTTCCAACTATCAACATATCAATATCCGAATCCACATCATCAACGAAAACTCCAAATAATACAAGAATATCTATTTGCTTTTGAATATTTTCAACTTCAGACTGCCATCTATCTATAGAAGATATTTTTTTATCAACAGAAACACTCTCGTTCATTTTAACTCCAGCAAAAATCGCCCTTAGCGGAAGGTAGTATTTAAACCTCTGGTTCGCTTGATAGAAAATCTTCCTATCTTCTGTTGAGTTTTTTACGATGCCAACACTTTCAAGATTGGTTAGTTCTCTCCGAACAGAGTTAACTTGTTCATCAATAATTCGCGATATTTCACGAACATAAAACTTCTCTTCTGGACTATTGAAAAATAGGTTTAAAAGTTTAACCCTCGTTTTTGAGCCAAATAGTGCATTTATACTCTGTTCCATAAATCTATTTTACCATATTTTTCAAAAATCAACTAGACCTTTTACAACTTTTTTATACATTTATTAATTTTCGAAATAATAAATTGTTCAGCATCTTTTAAATCAAGCCACACTATATCTTTATTTCTCTTCATAAAAGTTATCTGTCTTTTAGCCAATCTCCAATCCCGCACAGACATCTTATCAATAAGTTCCTTTTCATCCAATTCTCCATTCAAAAAATTTCGAATTAACGGATAAGCATTTGCTGTCATTGCTTCAGAATTTGGGCCATATTTCTGTTCAACTTTTTTGTATTCTTCAATTATTCCAGAGATAAAAAAATGCTCATTTCTTTTAAAGATTTTTTCTCGTAGTTCTTCGCGATTAGTTGTTATTCCTACAACAATATTATTATACTTATTGTGTTTTTTACAACTTTTACCCTTTTCGCTTATGCTTTTTTCTATTGATCGAATTAGATATCGCTTATTCTTATTATTTTCTGGCATTTCAATTTTATTTTCAAAAATATACTTTTGTAGATCTTCGACAGTTCTCTGGTTCAGGCCTTTTCGAAAATCATCATCAACTTCACCACCAAAGTTATAATCATATAAAACCGCATCAATATATAATCCAGTTCCACCAACTAAAAATGGAATTTTACCACGATCTAAAATATCATCAATCTTAGCATAGGTATATTCCTTAAAATCTGCTGCAGTAAAACGCTCTCCGGGCTCAACTAAATCAAAGCCCCAATGCATAACACCTTCTTGCTCCTTAATCGTTGGTTTTGCAGAAGCAATATTAATATCTTTATAAATCGCACGTGAATCAGCAGAAATAATCTCACCGCCAAAAAGCTTGGCTAATTTTATAGCCAAGCTCGTCTTACCGCTTGCAGTCGGGCCAGTGATTATAACTAAAGTGTTATTTCTCATACTTTATATTTTTCGAATAAATTCCACTAAATCTTGAAGAGTAACTTTTTCTTCAACGAATTCACTATTTTTTCGAAAACGAACACTAACTTCATTATTTTCTTTATCTTTAGGGCCAATAATTAGCTGAACCGGGATTTTCATTGCAGTTGCCTCACGAATCTTCTTTCCTAATGATTCATTGCGTCCATCTACCGAATAGCGAATCTCATTGAGTCTAACTGGGGAATCAAGAACAGTAGCTGAAAGAATCTTCGAAACTTCTTCAACGTAATCATTTAAAGTATCGTTGATTGTTAAAATTCGAACTTGCTCAGGAGCTGCCCAAAAATCAAACCAGCCAGCTTTATGCTCAATATAAACACTCATAAACCGCTCAATTGAACCGAGTAAAGCACAGTGAATCATCACAGGCCGTTCATCTTGGCCTTCAGAATTTTTATATGAAAGTTCGAATCGCTCAGGCTGAACAAAATCAAGCTGAACCGTTGCAACTTGGTGTTCACGACCAATTGCATCTGTTGCCATAAAGTCGATTTTTGGTCCATAAAATGCTGCTTCACCCTCTTCTTCAAAATAATCTAAATTATTCGAAATAACCGCTTTCTTAAGCTGATTTTGTGCACTTTCCCAGACCGCCAAATCACCAAGATAGCTATCAGAATCATCACGATAGCTAAGGCGCACTCGAAGTTTCATTCCAATTCCAGAATAAAGCTCATGGGCAGCAGCTAACAAGTTTTGAATTTCACCTTCAATTTGATCAGTTCGACAAAAAATATGCGAATCATCCTGTGTTAAAGAACGAACACGGTTCAAACCACCAAGCTCACCAGTTTGCTCATCACGATAATCTGTTGTTGTTTCAAGATAACGGATTGGTAAATCTTTGTAGCTTCTTGGATTCGAAGCAAAAATCTGTGTATGATGTGGGCAGTTCATTGGTTTTAGTGCAAATTGACCACCAGTAACCTGCGATTTCACCAAGAAAAGCTCTTCGCCAAATTTAGCCCAGTGTCCAGATTTTTCATACAAATCTTTTTTAGTAATGTGCGGAGTCCAAACTTTTTCGAAACCGTATTTTTGGCGTAATTGATTTGAATAGTTTGCTAAAACATCGCGTAAAATTGTTCCACGCGGCGTGAAGAGTGGCAAACCAATGCCAACAAGTGGAGAAACGGTATACAAATCAAGTTCTTTACCAAGTTTACGATGGTCACGTTTTTTGGCTTCTTCCATTCGTTCAAGATATTCATCGAGTTCTTCTTGCGTTTCAAAAGCCACACCATAAAGTCGTTGCATCTGTGGTTTTCTCTCATCACCACGCCAATAAGCACCCGCCACACGCATCAATTTAAAAGCGCCAACTTCGCTAGTATTCGAAAGGTGTGGACCTCGGCATAAATCCTTATAGTTTCCATTAGTATAAAAACTAACAGTTTCAGCACCATTGCCAAGCTCAAAATCACCTTCAGCAAGGATTTTTGCGTCTGTTGTGCCAGTATTTTTCAAATCATTCAAGAGTTCCAATTTATATGGTTGATTAGTTTCTTTTGCCCAAGAAATTGCTTCTTCAATTGAAACTTCGCTTCGCACAAAATCTTGCTTTTCAGCAATAATTCGGCGCATAGCTTTTTCAATTTTTCCAAAGTTTTTTTCTGAAATTTTATTTTCGCCTAAATCAATATCATAATAAAAACCATCACTGATTGCTGGCCCCACACCGAACTTTGCGTCCTTATAAATTCGCTGAACTGCTGCCGCCATAATATGCGCAAGGCTGTGACGCATTTTAAAAAGTTTTTCTTCTTTATTATCCACTTAAAATCCTTTCGAAAATAATATTTTAACTCTTTTTATTTTATCACCACTTGAATTTTCTTGCAAGCTTTGCTAAAATAAAACCACGGGCGATTAGCTCAGTTGGCTAGAGCGTCACATTGACGTTGTGAAAGTCAGAGGTTCGAGTCCTCTATCGCCCACCAAAATTAAAATCAAAACAGCCTTCATTTTCGAAAGCTGTTTTTTATTTTAGTTATTACTCTTTTTAATATTATCTTGCATGCAAAGCATTTGGCAATTTTCGATAACTGTTTTACCACCCTTACTCCACGGCACAATATGGTCGGCATGCATTTCTTCGAGCTTAAAATATTCTCCACATAACGAACAAATTCCGTTTTGTTGCTCGTAAGCTTCTCTTTTTTGATTTTCTGTAAAAGTTCGCAAGCTCAACCAACGTTCTTCGCCTGTTAAAATATATCTATAAATTCCAGACTTCTTAGTAACTTCATCATCTTTCAATAATTCAACAATTCGATTTTCAATTTCAGTAGTATCAAAATTTTCTCTGCTAAATCTATTATATAGCTCACCCCAATTAACACCTTTCATTTCTTTGCGATAATTTATAAATGTCATTTTCACCCAAGAAATAACATTTTGAAAATATAACCAGAGCTCGTTTGCGTTTTGTTTATTCTGATTTTCAGACATATATTTTTCAATCTCACCGTTCGATATCCAATCAAGAGCAATTTCAAGATAATCTTGCCGAATTGGCGAACCGTTCAAATAATCTTTTGCTAAATTCCAAGCTGGACAATTATTTTTACTAAAAATACTCTTCGCATGCGTCAGCCATTCCCCAGTATAAATAGCATTACGAAGTTCCTGATCTGTTAACTTTTCGCCAGCAATATTAATGACTTTAAACCAGTCAAGCTTCTCTTTATCGTTACCTTCACAAAAATAAATCATCAATTCATAATTCTTAATCTGTTCCTTTTCAAAATCTGTCAAATTGAAAAATTTCCTCCGATTTCCTTCATCCAAAATTGAGAATTTATTATTTAAATATTCACAAATTGAAATTGTTCGTTGTTGCCCATCTAAAACTTCAAAAGTTCCATCAGAATTTTTCACCCAATACATCACATTTAGCGGAAAACCCTTTCGAACCGTATCAATCACAGCATTTCGTTTGCGATCATCATAAACAAATTCTCGCTGATACTTTGGGCGAATATTTAACTTTCCGCTAAAGCCAACAACACCTTCTTCATTATTGTTTCGATAGCCTTCAAAAATATCTTTGATTTTTATCTTATGAAGTTCAATTTTCATAATTATTTACTCACTTTCTTATTCTTTATAAATAGCCTTTTAAAAGTTTCTTTTCCATTCAAATACGAACTTCTACCATACACTCCGTCTTCGTCTTGACCAACCCAACGATTAGAGCCTATTAATTCAAATTGATCTGGATTGAATTTATCAAGAAAAGTAATTGGTACACCCATAACACCGTCATAATCTTGCGGAATATCAACAACTTTCGAAACTTCAATTGCGTCATAATTATCATATTTCGGAAATTCTTCAGCGGTATATTTTTTATATAAAATCAACTCCTGATGGCGTTTATCTGTTTCAAGATTCGTAAACCAAGATATTGCAGGAACTTTTCCATACTTTACACCATTTTCTATACGACTCCATTTCTCATAACTATCACTTAAAGCAAACTCCATAGTTTTATTAACATCATAACCAAGCCAAATTTTGTTTTCTTTTATTAATTTAAAAATCTCTTTATAGGTGATTGAGTTATTATTTCCCATAATTAAAAATTGCTTTCCATACTTAATCAATTGAGCGATATATTCTCTAAAAAGTGAAAACGGTGGATTAGTTATGATTATATCGGCTTCTTTTAATAATTTAATACTCTCTTGATTGCGAAAATCTCCGTTACCCTTGAGCAGAGTTTTCTTGGCACATTCAGCAGTTACGGCGCCGTCTTCAATCATTTCTTCTGTTAGTTCCAGTTTATAAGTTGGCCTTTCAGAATCATAATGAGTGGTTATAAGTTTCTTTAAGCCAAAAAACTTAAAATTATTCGCAAAATATAAGAAGAAATTACTATTTTCAGGGTCGTCGCAATTACAGTAAATTATTTTGCCATAAAATTGGTCACGATACCTTTCACACTCCTTCTCAATATCATCGTATTGTGTATAAAATTCATCATTTTTGACCTTTTTTGCTCGTGTGAGATTTTTATTCGCCACGAAAAATCCTTTCTTTTTCGAAAAAGGATTTTCATTTTTACTATAAATAAAATAGGACACTCCTTGCGAAGTGTTCTAAAATATTTATAGCAGACCCAATTGAGCCAACAAAATATGATTCGCGTAGAGTGCCCTATCTAAGGCTCAAATACGCAAAAAATAACTTTTTCGAAAGTCTGCTTTATATTTATAATATTTTAGAACACTATCATTATATCAAAAAACCAACTTCTTTGCAAAAAACTCAATAGATTTTACAACTTTTGTTCTTTTTTTCTTAACTACATATAGCGTTATGGTGTTTTTAGTTTTACACATTCCATCAAAGCTTTTCCACAAGCTGGTTTTTAGCTTTCGAAAATTTTTATTCATTTGGTGAGATATTTATTTTGGGTTGTTCGCTTTTTTGAGTTTGACTTTCGTGTGAAATGTTTTATTTTCAAAAACTCAATTTTATTAAAAAGCGAACAAAATTTTTAACTTTCAAAAAAAAGACACTCAATATCGTAATTATGCTTGCTTTTTTAAATAAAACGCTGTAAAATAAAAAACGAGATTAGACTTCGGAAAAAGTCTAATCAGGTTTGGGCAAATAAAAAACTATAAAAAATGAAAGTTTTTCTAGTAATCCTCTGTTACATTCATATTGGCACATTCCCTTTTGTCACCCAAACGACAAACGATTTTTTGGTAAGGTTTAAGAAAATCTTACAAATGCTCCTACATCAGGCGGTCAAATTGGCCGCTTTTAAATTTCATGAATATTAAGCCAAAAAATAAAATACCCTTTTCAGAGTACTTATTTTTTTTGCTTCTTTAAAGCTCGTCTTTTAGCTCTTTCAGCCTTCGCACGTTCAACATCTTCAATTCGCCCTTTTTCAGTAACATCAAATTTATCAAGATATTTACCGAATGCTAAACGAGTTTGTGAATATGCTGCTGCTGCTGCGTTATAACATATTGAAGTTACAGGCATATAAACCCACTGCGCAACCATCCATAAAGAACGGCGTTTTCTATAGCGTTCTGGGCGTGGCGGTAGCATTTTTAAGCTAATCAAGATTGTGATAAAAATCCCCACAGTTGCAACTTGCTGAAGTGTACTAATCACATTTGGTAATTGATGCACAATCACGCTACGAGAAGAAGCAGCATAAACAATCAGTGGTACCCAACCGCCAAAGGCAGCCATTGGTGATTGAAAAACAGCTGTTACATGACCATCGATCAAGCGAATAAGTTTCATTAAGCCATCAACAATTGGCACATTGCGAGTTTTCGAAAAGTATAAATTAGCAACATATGGTATATCGCTTGCTCCGTACATCCAGCGACGAAGCTGAATAAACTGTGCCTTGAGCGTTTTTGGTAAAGTTTCACTTAGAACCGCATCTTGGTAAATTGGTACACGAATCGGCACCACATAATAGTCGCTACCAAAATGAAAATAACTTCTCCAAAATTGATGACCATCTTCAACGATTGTGCGAGTTGACCAAAAATCCATTTCAACTAAAGCATCAAGAGGTTGTGAGTGTGAAGCAAAATTTCGTAAAAGATGCGGCCGCATTGTTGAAACGATATTCCAGAATGAGTTGCCAGTTGCGACCACACGCATTGGAGCTGGAACATCCCAAATATTATTCAAAAATAACGAAACTGGCTGATACGAAAGTCTTTTACGGTCTTCATGAACAATAAAACTATAAGTTGCGCAAGCAAAATATTCCTTATGCGGCTTATTATCGCTATCAAGCGTTGTAACGAGTACATTTTCGAAATGAATTTTATTGTTTTCACAATATTTTTGAAGCGCTCGCCCAGCAAAAGTAATATTTCCACCCTTCCCAACAACTTCATTTGGTAGATTTTTTGGGTGTTTCACAATTTCAAAAACACCAAAGCTTTTCGAAAATTCTTTTTTAAGCCTAATTGCAGTTTTTTCAATTTCTTCACCGCCCCGCTCTTCATATGCCAAAAAAATTAGCAAGTTTTTTGCATCATAATTTGAAGCCAAAACAGATTGAATAGTTGGCTGAATCACTTCATAAGGCTCATTATAAGCTGCAATAATTACCGCATTTTTCACCTTTGATGACTTTGGAAAGCTAGCTGGATTTTCTATAATATCATTCAAATTCTGAAGATGGTTTTTAAACTCATATTCATTATTTCTCTGATTTTTGAGAATATCTAAAGATTTTTCAGCATTCTCAAGCTCATTTAGACGTTTATTCCAATCAACTTTTTGAGCTTTTTCAATCTGAAGATGACCCGTTATCATTCGATAGGCAATTCCAATTGCCTTAACAAGAAGAGTTGTGATAATCGTTAAAAGATAAAGAGATGCCAAAAAAGGAGAAAAAGCCGAAAGTATAAACATTAAAATAATTGCACCAAAACTCAAAAAAGCTGGCAGAATTTCGAAAAAGCGATATTTAAAAGTTCGCTTTCCAAGTGGAATTTCAATATCAACTTTCTTGCTCATTAGTTTGGAATCTCACGAATTGAAGTGCCTATAATTATTATACCAACCAGAACAAGAATAATACTAAAAATTGCAAAAACTGCAGCCGCACGCCTACCAGAAATGTTATAAATTTTTGCGATAATAATATTATGAATAAATGAAATAATTAGACCAAAAATAGCCAAAACAACACGATAAGTCCAGGAATCTTTATAAAACTCACTAGCTCCAAAAACTGTATAACGCACGTTCAAAAGATAGTCATATGATTTTGTATTCAAAATCATAAAAATAAAGAAAATAATTCCAGACATGAATACAGAAGCCATCAAAATTAACATTTTACGGTCTTTTAGAATTGGTTTAAATAAATTAACTATTGTTTTCATAAAAAAATAAATTGGAGCCGATGAGCAGGATTGAACTGCTGACCTACGCGTTACGAGTGCGTTGCTCTACCAACTGAGCTACATCGGCACATACTTAAATTATACCACAAACTTTTTGAAAAATAAACCAAAAAAGTGCTTGATTTTTTGCTGGGAGTCTGATAAAATTGTATTAGTCTACTGATGCGCTCGTGGTATAGTTGGCCTAGTACGCCTCCCTGTCACGGAGGAGATCGCCGGTTCGAATCCGGTCGGGCGCGCCAAATTTAGACTTTAAAGAATCGCTTTCGGGCGATTTTTTATTTTATTTAACCTATTAAGACAAAAATAAAAAGCACAACTTTTGCTGTGCAATTTATTTAGTCAACTTTAATATATTTTTGAATCTTACCGTCTTTTTCGAGCTGCTCAAGTTGTTTATTAAACTCGGTAAATTTAATTTTTATCGATTCATAACTAACTTCATTATCAGTTTTTTCAATCAATTTAACTATGTAATAGCCATCACCCGAGTTTGAAATAAATGGTTCCGAAACTTCACCAACTTTTAATCCTGCCGCAATTTTAGAACGACCACCATCAATGTTAGTTTTTCGAACTTTTCCGGGTTTTGCGTATTCAATTTTATCGCCAAAATGTTCAACAGCCTTCGAAAAATTATTTGCATTTTCACTTAAATATTTTGAAACATCATTTTTAAGGCTTTCAGCCGTTTTGTCAATTTGTGCAGTCACTTTTCGGCGAAGTAGTGGCAACTCAATGAACATTCGGCGATATTCACTTGGCGAAAGACTATAATTATCAGCCGCAATCTTATATAAAGCGCTTTCAGTAAGCTCGGTATTTTGTATTTTTCGCTGTGCATCAAAAGCTTCGCTAATTTCTTTATCTGAAACTGAAATTCCAAGTTCACGAGCCTTCTTTTGGGCATAAGCATTTGCGATTGCATTTTTCATTGCTTTTGATTTATTTAGAGTTGAAAGTGCGCTTATATTATTCGCTCCTTCAATTTCATCTTTTTTGGCATTTGCAATTTGCATATTTGCCCGATATTCCATTAAATAATCACTATAAAGTGCTTTCTCACCATCAACTTTTGCAACTGGAAATGGAAATATAGTCGTAAAACGATAAACAAACTCACTGGTATTTTGAGCTTGATAAAGCTGATACCAAAGCAAGCTCGCACCCGTAATCAGTATTACACCAGCAATAATTAAGGCGTTAATCACTAAACGATTTTTGCTATACTGCACAGGATATTTAAATTTTTTACCCTTATTTAAAATCTCACGACGCTGTTCTTCAAGTGTCGTATTTGTAATTTTTGCAATCTGGCTTTCGTGAGATTCAGGTTTTTTTGAAACCTTATCTCTAATTTTTTTAGCTTTCTCTCTAATATTCTTCATTTTCTCCCTCCATTTCAACTTTCGAAATCGCATCTTGAATTTTATTATAAATCTCTTCTGGATGTTCAACATTTTTAATTTCTAAATCACCCACAATTGTAAAAATATTGATTGTTCCAAAATGGAAAATTTCACCAAAAAAACCTGGGATTTCAAAATTAACACTTTGAATTTTCGAAAGCGGTAAGTCCATCATTTTTCGCCCAAAAAAGCCTTTTTGTGTAATCTGGCGAATCCGCTCATTCGAAACAATATAAAGAGAATAATACCAAAGCATGAATTGATAAAAAAATAAAATTAAACCAACAATAAATCCACCAAAAGCAATCCAGAGCGCATCCATTAGACTATCTGATGTTAGCATAAAAAATGTTGGCAAACAAGAAATCGCAAAAACGCCCAAAAAAAGGTAAAAACCCTTTCGCATTGCAATGATATGCTTTCGAAACATAAAGAGAAATTCTTCGCCTTCTCTTTGACCTTTAAAAATTTGTTCTTTCATAAATAAATTTAGTGGTACCCCGGATAGGAATCGAACCTATAACCTTTTCCTTAGGACGGAACTGCTCTATCCAATTGAGCTACCGAGGCTCACTACTCTATTTTACCAGATTTTTAAAAAAATAGCGAGATTTTAACGCGTAAATTTTTCGCGAGGTGAAGTATAGTTATAAATTTCAAAATCTGAAAACCAGTGTGAAATTTCTTGCTTTGCTTCTTCAATGCTACCTGAAGCATGAATTAGATTCGGAATCCCAACATTATGCTCATCTGCATAGCCAAAACTCATGTGCGAATAATCACCGCGAATCGTACCAGGAAGCGCCGTTTTTGGTTCAGTTCCACCAACAAGTTTTCGCACCAATTCAACCGCCTCCACGCCTTCAAAAACCATTGCAATTACAGGCCCTTGAGTCATAAATTCCAACGCCATGTCAAAAGCTTTTTCACCGCGCCGTGTGACCATTTTACCAATTCCTTCATAGTGCTTATGATAATGTTCTTTGCTTGGGAAAATCATTTTTGTGCCGATTATTTTCAAACCAACCCTTTCGAAACGCGTTAAAATTTCTCCCACAATTCCACGTTGAACAGCGTCTGGTTTAAATAAAATTAATGTTCGCTGAACTAATTCTTTCGACATAAAACTCCTTATTAGACTTCTTTATAAATTATACTATTTTTCATAAAAAAATGCTATAATAAGATTATGTATATTTCCGAAGGAATTGAAGATTTTATTGAATCGCTTGAAGTTGAAGGCGGTCGTTCGAAAAAGACGGCCGAGAATTATCGACTTTATTTGGAGCGATTTGTTGAATTTGCGGGCGATATTCCAGCAAAAGAAATTACCTCAGAATTAGTTCGAAAATATCGTTTATGGCTTAATCGTTACGAAAATGAATTCGGCAAAGATTTAGGGCGAGCTACACAAGCTTATCACTTAATTGCCCTTCGAAGATTTTTAACTTATCTTGCTCGGCGCGACATTAAAAGCTTGGAACCTTCAAAAATTGAGCTACCAAAAATTGTAAAGCCACAAGTTAATTTTTTGCATTATGAAGAAATCGAGCGTTTAATTGCTGAGATTCCAAATGAAACCGAAAGTGATTTACGAGACCGCGCAATTGTGGAATTACTCTTTTCAAGCGGTTTGCGTGTTTCTGAGCTTGTAAATTTAAACCGTGGAAGCATTAATACAAAGCGGCGTGAATTTACCGTTCGCGGAAAAGGAAACAAAGACCGACCAATTTTTATTTCGAAAAAAGCCGCAGAGCATATCGAAAATTATTTAGACGCTCGAAATGACAACTTGCAACCATTATTTTTAAATTATTCGCGGCGATACAAGAAACCTTCAACTGATGGAAATTATCGGCGAATTACACCACGTTCGGTGCAAAGAATGGTTGAAAAATACGCAAAACTTGCCGGAATTACAAAACACGTTTCACCCCACACAATGCGACATTCTTTTGCAACAGATTTACTCGTAAATGGTGCGGATTTGCGCTCAGTGCAAGGAATGCTTGGCCACGCCAGTATTGCAACAACACAAATCTATACACATATCACTGACCAACATTTAAAAGAAATTCACGAGAAATTTCACAGCGAAACAGAATAAAAGTGGCTTTCGAAAGCCACTTTTTATCTGCCAAGAGTTCGAACAGTTAAATCGAATCTATTAACTGCACAATAATTACTTTTAATATTCCCTTCACAATTATACGTGCTTACATCTATATCACCGTTGTTCGGTGTTCCTAAAATATAAGAAATATTAACGATCATTTGGTTTGATGCACTATTTTTTAAATTAGGCGAGGTTGAAAAATTAATTCCGTGTAGTCGAAGATCAATTTCACCGCCAGTTAGGATTTCTGTAACATTGTTGTCACGAGGCACCCTTCGCCAAATTGTATTTTCGGCACCATCAGCGCAATAAGATCTAGCAGTATCGCGAACTTTTACTAATTTAACGGCACTAATATCATCGAAAACTATCCGTCTTCCATCTCCTATATTCCACAAGTAGCTCACGGTTCCAGTACAAAATGCGCCAGCCGCACCAGTAGATTTATAAAATTTACCATCAACACCGCCATTCCAATCATCAAGCATTGGCGAAGAATTAAAAGTCTTAGTAAAATCTGTATTAATTGTACGAGCAGCAGTGTTTAAATCTTTATAAGTTGTACCACGAGTAATTGTATTCGTCATTTGAATAATTAAGCCAGCAACACCAACGAGCAAAAATGCAATCACGCCCATTGCTAGCATTAATTCCATAATCGTAAAACCTTTTTTAGCTCCTTGGGTCATATAACCTCACAATCGTTCCAAGAGTTGTTTTTACGTTAGTTCCTGGCGCAGACCAACATGCACGAATATGAAAATCATAATATTTCGTATTTGGAGCATGGACTTTCTCAACCCAAATACCTTGCGCACTTCTATAAGGAAGATCATCACGTAGCCAGTTCGCATTATTATCTTTATCATCACCATAAGCAATTCGTGGATAAGTTATTGCATTAACTATTTTTTCATTATGATAACCACGATTCGTCACCATATCTCTTGTTGAGATAACAAAAGCACTTGAACCTCGACTACACTCCCCAAGCGGGGTTGCTGAGCCTTGAGCGTCTTTCGTTAAGCTATTTTTCCATAATTCTGCCGCAGGACTTGAAACTTCTGAACTATCTGCACGATATTCAGAAATAAACGCCGCATTAGCAAAACGCAAAGCTTCCGCTTGAGTATCCATAGCATTTCGCGCCATAGTAAGCTGCAAACTTGCTAGTGCACGCGACATTCCATTATTCATTGCGGTCAACCCAATCATCATTACAGTTGCAAAAACAGCAATAGCAAGAAGCACTTCAATTAATGTATCACCTTTTCGAAATTTCATTATAAATTCTTTCCATCAATTATTACATCACCAAATCTTGCATCACCCTTTCTATCGCCTCCACAAGAAGAGCCCTTAGGACCGTCAAGAGGCGCGATTTCAACGGCAGAAGCCGAAGGTCCAATTTTTACAACTTTATTTCTATCGCCGAAGAAATTGAAACCGCCAGCATACCACTGTACTCCGTCGTTAGAAGGTCGAACGCAAACATTAACTGTTTTTCCATTTTTAATAACAAAATCACTATTCACATTTATATCTCTAAAAGCGGCTATAAGGCCATCATTATCAAGAGAGCCATGTTCTATCATTGCTGAAGTACCGAAAGAAATTATTGAATTATCAATAGGAGACCTTAATATTAAAACACCAGTGATCGTATCTAAACCATGCCACTTACTATCGCCACTCGTTATTGAGGTAACTGCACTTTTATAGCTGAATGCCCGTATCCCACTAGCACTAGTTATCCTATTATCTGTAACATTTTTATATGTTCCGCGCCATTGCAACTCTATATCCTTTGGGCCTTTTACACTATTCTTACCACCATCAAGAACAAACTTTGTTGCACGTAAAGCCTCTATGCTGTTTCTACATTCTCTTAAATCACCATGAAATTTGCCATTCTCATCTATTGCCCGACAATCCTTTGATATATCTATATCTTTTCCTATAACATCAAAAACCCTAAATCGCTCTTGTCCAAGAGTTGCATTTTCATTCCCAGGAATAACATTTCCATTATATAAAGAAATATACTTTCCAAGTATAACACAATTGCTTGACCCCGTTAAATTGCCGCTATTATCTTTTAAAATACTTATATTTGCGCCAGACGTGTCACATTTAATTTTTGTAGAACCCTTATCGTTAGTTTGATTTTCTACATCCGAAAACACACCTTGAATATCTGACTTAAAAGTATTCACCGAATCATTATAGCGCTGTTTTTCAATACTGGCATTCCATCCAACAAGCATAGTCGCCAACATCAAGCCAGAGATACCCAAAACAAGTATTACTTCAATAATTGTAAAAGCTTTTTTCATCATAAAGTTTTCCATATTTTCTCCTATTATACCATAAGCTTTTTATTTTTACATTATTAAATTGACAAAAAATACCAAAATTTGCTGTTGAAAAGCTAACAAAATTAAAGCTGCTAAAATCATTGCTGGGCCAAATGGAATTTGTGTTCCACGTTTAACTTTTCGAAAATGCAAGATAGATTGAAAAACTGCAAAAACCAAGCCCACAACATTTGAAAGGAAAAGTAGAAAAATCGCAAAGACTGGGTGATTTGGTAAAAGAAAAATCAAGCCAACCGCCAAAATCCAGTCACCACCACCAACCCATTGCTCTTTCGAAATTTTTGCAAGTACAAAATAGATCAACGGGAAGAACATCATTGAAATTACTAAGTAAAAAATGGATCTCAAATTAAATCCACCAGAAACCGTCAAAAATCCAGTTGCCCAATAAATAAATGCTAAAATATTGAAAATATATAGAAGTTTGGTTGGTAAAAGTGACCACTTAGCATCATAAATAAGCATAATTGCAAGCGGAACCAGAGAAATTAATAAAATGAAAAGTCTAATTGCTGGCAAAACTAAAACTGTGCCATTCGAAATTGGGTTAAAAATCAAGAAAATAATTACAAAAAGTGCAAACATTAAAATTTCAGAGAAAAATTCAAGCGAGCCGATTCTTGAACAGCATTTACGACATTTTCCGCCAAGTGAAAGCCAAGAGATAATCGGAATTAAATCAAACCATTTTAGTTGATAATTACAGTTCAAACAATGCGAGCGGTCTTTTTTTGTTTTAACCGAAACCAAAGAGCGGAGTTTTTTCCATTCAGTAGAATCAACTTTTTTACCAGACTCTCTCTCTTCTTGAAGTTGTTTTGCGCGCACTCGCCAAACTTGGGCAACCGAAAAACTACCCAAAACGGCACCGATTACACCACAAATTAAACTTAATAGAAAATTCTCCACTCTCTCTTCCTTTCGAAAAATTAGACTTTTGTAACTAGCGAGTAAATTGGGAATAAAATTGCACCAATCAAGCCACCCGCCATCAATGCCATCACAACCATCAAGATTGGCTCAATCAAGGTTGAAATAGCTTTAATTTGCTCATCAAGTTCATCTTCATAAACCTGTGCGGTTTTGCCAAGCATTTCATCAATTTTACCAGATTGCTCACCAATGTTAATCATTTGTGGCACCATATCCAAAATATAATCTTTACCCTTTAAAGATTCTGAAAGACTTTTACCGCTTTGAACGAGTTTTCCGGCTTCATCAATACTTTTTTTCACAATAATATTATTCATTGCATCACCACAAATATTGAGCATATCAAGTAGTGCCACACCAGTTGAAAGCAAAAGCTGACCAGTTCTTGCAAATCGCGCCATATAAAGCTTTCGAAATAGCGGGCTAAAAAGTGGCACGTTAAGCTTGAAGTTTGCCGCAAATTTAATCCCTGACCCTGTCTTAAGATATTGGCGGAAGAAATAACCAGCAACACCTATTCCGACCAAAACAAGCCACCAAAAGTTGATTATAAAGTCTGATATTCCAATAAGAATTTGTGTTGCAAATGGCAATTCTTGGTGCATATCTTTATAGAGCTGTTTAACTTGAGGAACAACCTGCACCATCATAAACGTCATCACGAGACCAATAACCACAAGCACAATTACTGGGTAAGTTAAAGCTCCACGAATCTTACTCATCATTGCCGCGTCTTTTTCCTGCTGAGTTGCAACACGGCGAAGCGATTCATCAAGTGTTCCCGACATTTCACCAGCAGCAATCAAAGCAAGATAAACTTTATCAAAAACATCTGGAAATTTCGAAAAAGCATCTTTCAAGATTGAGCCACTTTCAACTGAAGCTAAAATATCATCAACAACTGAACGCATTTTTTTATTTTCAGTTTGCTCAGAAACTGTTCGAAGAGCCTGCGCAAGAGGTAAACCTGCACCAATCAAAGTAGCGAACTGACGAGTGAAGACGATTTTATCCTTAGTTGTGATTCGGTTCATAAACCTCGCCAAAGCGTTTTCTTGGCCGACTTCATAAATATCATCTTGCAAAATATAGCCTTGATCAATAAGAGCTTTTCCAGCCGCACGCTGACTATCTGCTGAAATTTCGCCTTTAATGATTTTACCAGTAACACGATCTTTTACTTTATAAGAAAATTTTTTCATATTAGCCTCTCATCAACCTTTCAAATTCAACTAAATCAACCGCAAATTCGCGTGCATCGTCATAAGTTACCACACCAGATTGTACTAATTTAACAAGCGTTCTGTCCATTGTCTGCATCCCTTGGTCGGATCCAGTTTGAATAACAGTATCAAGCTGATGAGTTTTTCCTTCACGAATAATATTTCGAATTGCAGGGTTGGCAACCATAACTTCGGCTGCAACAACTCGCCCACCGCCAATTGCAGGAATAAGTCGTTGAGCACAAATTCCTTGCAGAATATTAGCAAGTTGCGAACGAACTTGAGGTTGTTGGTGTGGCGGAAAAACATCAATCATACGGTCGATTGATTGCGCTGCAGAGTTTGTGTGAAGCGTTGCAAACACTAAGTGCCCAGTTTCAGCAATTGTAATTGCAGCCGAGATTGTTTCAAGATCACGCATCTCACCAATTAAAACAACATCTGGATCTTGACGAAGCGAACTTCGAAGAGCCGCAGAAAATGAGTAGGTGTCATAATGAACCTCTCGCTGAACAATCGCTGAGCGTTTTGATTTATGCGTAAACTCAATTGGATCTTCAATTGTAATGATATGCTGAGCTTTTTCGCTGTTAATTTTATCAATCAAAGCGGCAAGAGTTGTAGATTTTCCTGAACCAGTTGGCCCCGTAACTAAAACTAAACCACGCGGAAAATCGGCAAAAGACTGAATTACTGGCGGCATTCCAAGCTCAGTAATAGTTTTGATTTGATTTGGAATTAAACGAAGTGAAGCTGCTAAATTACCGCGTTCATGAAAAGCATTAACACGAAAACGGCCCAAATCACCAAAGGCAAATGAGAAGTCGAATTCTTTATCTTTAATTAGAATTTTTTGCTGATCATCATCAAGGATTGCAAAAACAAGATGCTCAACTTCTTCGGCATTCAATGGATTGTATCCTGGGAATGGCGCCAAAACGCCATCAAGCCGCATCATCGGCGGCAAACCAACTTGCAGATGAAGATCGCTTGCATTTTTTCGAACGATTTCTTCAAGTAAAATTTCTATTCTTAGATTTTGATTCATATTCCTCCCGTTTTATGCGCTATCAGACGCAACCCTATTAACTTCTTCTAATGTTGTAATTCCTGTTAAAGCTTTAAGATATCCATCTTGACGCATTGTAATCATTCCTTGCGCCATTGCTACCTTCTGAACCTCGTGTGAAGTTGCATGCTTAATGATAAGCTGTTGAATTTCTTCGGTTACCTCCATAACTTCATACAAACCTGCACGCCCTTTGTATCCTCCTGGCGTTTGCGGTGTATCACGACCTTTCACAAGAGTGTAAGACTTCTGGTTTGCAAGAGGTAGATTTTTATAGCCTAAGTCAGCTGAAACTCTTTCTACTTCATCTGGTGTTTTTGGCAGCAAATGACCTACAGTATCGATAATACTTTGCGTTTCAAGTGGTGAAGATTGATAAGTATTTCGCTTGGCCGCAACCCTTCGAACAAGACGCTGACCAATAATTGTATTCACTGTTGAAGCGATCAAGAAAGGTTCAATCCCCATATCAATCAAGCGAGGCAAAATTCCGGCAGCAGAGTTGGTGTGAAGTGTTGAAAATACTAAGTGTCCAGTTAATGCGGCCTGAACGGCGAGGTTGGCTGTTTCACCATCACGAATTTCTCCAACCATCACAATATCAGGGTCAAGACGCAAAATAGAACGCAATCCCGCTGCAAAAGTTAATCCAACCTCAGCATTAACTTGAATCTGATTTACGCCATCCATCTTATATTCAACAGGGTCTTCGAGAGTAATAATATTCACCGAATCATCTTTAATCTCTTTAATCAATGCGTAAAGCGATGTTGATTTACCAGAACCAGTTGGACCAGATGTTAAAACCATTCCATTTGGAGCAGCAATTCCCTTTCGAATTGTTCGAAGAGCTCGCCCGGCGTATCCCATTTCTTCAAGATTAAAAGAATTACCCGTTTTATCAAGCAAACGAATCACGACTTGCTCACCCCAAACAACTGGCGAAATAGCGATACGAAGGTCAACTTCTTTATCTCCAACAGCAACAGCAAACTGACCATCTTGCGGTACGCGGTGCTCATCGATCTTTAAGCTTGAGAGAATCTTAATACGTGAAATTAAAGCCGGCTCAATACTCTTTGGCAAATTCATAATTTCTCGAAGAACACCATCTATTCGACAGCGAATTTTCAAAGATTTTTCAAGTGGTTCAATATGGATATCGGATGCTTTTGCGCGAACAGCATATTCTAAAATTGTATTCAAAGCTTTCGAAATCGGTGAGTCCTGCACAATTGTTTGAACCTGCCGTTTCGATTCTGCTTCCGCCTGAGTTTGCGCATCAACATTTTCAGCCAGAGCATCAACACCGGAAAGATCAGTTTTATATTGGTCTAAAATATGCCTAATTGATTTTTGGCTCGCCATAAATACTTTTAGAGGGCGCTGAATTAGACTAGAAAGATAATCAACAGCTTGAATGTTTGTTGCATCAAGCATTGCAACAGCAATTCGCCCCTGAACTTCAGCAATTGGAACCGCCATATTTCGTTCAGCAATATCAACTGAAATTAAATCAAGAGTCTCTTGCGGAATGGTAGTATTTTCAAGATTAACATAGGGAATCCCCGAAACATGAGCTGTTGCGTGAATAAGAATTTCATTATCAAGAAACTTATGCTCAATCATATACGACATTAGAGACTGATTATTTAAACCAGCCTCTTTTATAGCCAACTCAATTTTTGATTCTTGAATAAGACCCTCTTCAACAAGGATTTTCGCAAGTCTATCCTGAATATCATTGGTTAATAATGTCATTACATTCCTTTTTGAATTATTTAATATTTATTGTCCAATATTAACTTGAACCGTTGGATTGATAGCATCCTTATTAAAAATTTCACTACTTGGTTTTACATATTCGTTCGAAATTGGTTCAGTAATTTTAACATCATAAGTTTGCTCAGAAAATCCACCCTGAGCCAAAGAGTTAATAACTAAATATGAAATCAAAACGCTAAAGCCCGCAATCAAAACAATCATCGCAATATCAGTTTTTTTCATTATTTCGATCCTCCCGTAGTGCTTGAGTTTTGAGTTTTACCAGTTCCAGTTGTAGAAGTTGCTGGCTTTGCAGTTTCGTCTGCTTTAACTTTCTTACTTTCAAGCTTCATTGTATATTTAGGATAATAGTAGGATTTCGCAGAAAAGTTAAGACTAAATCGGTTAAGTGAACGCTCGAATTTAAAACTCGTAATATTTATTGATCGAATTGATCTTTCCATCTTTCGAACAGTATTAATTAGATTATTAAGTGCTTCATCTTGAGATTTAGCGACTCGCGCTGAATTTGAGCCTTCACCCTGAAAACCTGCAGAAATTGTTGCTGAAAATTGAATATCTTTCACACCTTCTGGAATTTTATTTGAATCTTGAACACCGCTAGTTACTGATGAACTAGAAGAATTTGACGCTGAGCTTGAACCTGAAAGACTTTTGTTTGCAGAATCAGCAGAGTCAATACTAAAAGAATCAAGAGTTACGCCTTCAGAAAAAATATTCTTTTCAAGGCTAGCTGCAAGAGCGGCAGCATTCTCGCTATCAGGCAAGGCATCAGCAATAACGCGCAAACCACCATCTTCGGCATTAGATTTCAATTTTCGCTCATTAAGATTCGGATCGGTTTCTAATGAACTTAACTTACTCTTTAAATCTTCAATATTTTGGATATTTTTTTGAATTGTTGAAATACTTTTATCTTGTTCACCAAGAACTTTAGAATTAAATGTAAAAATCCTAAAAAGATAAATCATTCCAACAACAGATGCGCCAGCAATTAAAGCAGCGCCCGCAACCGCCAAAAACATTGTTTGGTTAGCCTTATTAATGGCATTTCGCTTCAAAAAAGCTACTTCTTTATTTTCACCCATTATTTATTCTCCTTTTCAGAATCTTTTTTTGAATTTTGAGTAAAAATTCCAGCAGGAACCTGAATAGTTGAGTCTGTTACATTCTTTCGACCAAGAGCTTTTACCGCAAAGTTTTTCGAAGAAAATTTCAAAGCTGCTTCGTTCAATTTAAAGCTAACAGTGAAACGCAAAACATTTTGGCCTTGTTCATTAGCTCCAAGCGAACTTTCATTTCGAACAACTGACCCTTCATCAGCAAGCATACAGATATTAGCATCTTTTTCGACTTCACTAGCCTTACATTGAGAGCCTTCACCATCATAGATAATTTGTGAATATTTAATTGTTTTAATAAAAGCTTCAAGGGCTGGAAAACCATTACTTGCTTGACCTTCAATTGAAACGATTCGAGTTTCAGGGTCGTAATTCACTGAAGAAAACTGAACAGCGTTTTCACCGGTAGTCTGAATTGCCGGTAGAATTGTTCCGATCAATCGTGAGGTATCTGGCGAAGCATTTCTAATTTTTTGAATTGCATTAAGCTGATTTCGAAGAGTAGCCGCTGTTTCCCCATCTTTAATTTTTTGCATCTCAGCAAATTTGTTTGAGATATCATTGGTTTTTAAGCCCATAACAAATTGCTGACCTTGAGTTGTTAAGAACAATAAAACCACTCCAGCAAGCATCACACCACCAATAATTATAGATACGAAAGTAACTATATTTCGAAGTTGCTGAGCTTTAATAAGATCGCGTTTAACATCTGGCAAAAGGTTAATTTCAATCATTATTTGTTACTCCTTTCAGCTAAACCGACAGCGACCGCAAATTCATTTCCAACACCTGCAATCTGCTGCTGATATTTCGCAGGAACATTAATATTTTGGAAAGGATTTGCGGAATAAGACTGAATTCCAGTTTTCGAAGAAACATATTCTGGCATTTGTGGAATAATTCCAGAAAATCCTGAAAGTGAAATTACCCCAACTTGAGCATTTTGGTATTTTGTTCCTAAAAATTTTATTGATTTAGCAATTTCTTGAACGAAATTCTCAAGAGTCATTTCGATAGCTCTAAAAACCTGACCCTCTAGTTTATCTTGGGCTAAGCCGAATTTCATAATAAATTGTCGAGCTTGATCTTCTTTAATATTCAAATTTTGAGTAGCAGATTTCACCAAGCTTGATATTCCAGTAGGAATTGTACGAACAAGCCTTGGAACACCTTGATATACAATAGATAAATCAGTAGAAAGCTCACCCATATCAATAATTAGCTGAGCCTGATCGGATTGGTTAGGCATAAATAAAGCACGAGTCATTGCTAAAGAATCAGGTTCGCTCGCAACTACATTCAAGCCTAGACCTTCAATAAATTCCATCTTTTCTTCACTATAAGTTTTAGCTGTACTTGCAAGTAAAATCTCCAATGAATCAGGGTTAGAAGGAGATTCTCCAAGAAGAGCCCAGTCGACTTGAGCGTCATCAACCGC
Source organism: Candidatus Saccharimonas sp. (assembly GCA_015256915.3). Taxonomy (NCBI): domain Bacteria; phylum Candidatus Saccharimonadota; class Candidatus Saccharimonadia; order Saccharimonadales (SeqCode); family Saccharimonadaceae (SeqCode); genus Saccharimonas (SeqCode); species Saccharimonas sp. (SeqCode). The sequence continues at coordinate 74,707 of CP076101.2, read as the reverse complement.
CATTGGAATATACTGATCAACTTGATATTTTATGTTTTTTTGTAATTCTCTCATATCCTGTTTTGGTACTTCGAAAATTGTCGTGAATGTCTTCTGGGACGTAAGACTAATCGCTACATTTTTTGTTTTAATATCGCTCTGTCCGATCATTGTTGAGATAATTTCCCCCAAACGACGACGGCTTTCATCCGAATTACTCAAAACCAATTGAGGGTCGACTGGTGTATAACCGAGGCCAACCAAATTCCAAGAATTCTCTCCAGCTTTCGAAAGCTGGACAGCACGAATCGCATTTGTTCCAATATCTAACGAGAAGAAATCGCCCACACCTTTAATATTAATCATGCCTATATTTTAACATAAACGTAATTGAAAAATCAAGCTTTTTTATTTTTATTTTACAAACTTTTATGTTAAAATAAAAAGATACTAAAAGGAGATTTTATGAGTTTATCAATTGGAATTGTTGGACTACCAAATGTCGGCAAATCAACACTATTTAACGCACTAACTAATAATGATATTTTAGCAGCAAATTACCCTTTTGCAACAATTGAGCCAAATACTGGAATTGTGCCAGTACCAGATTCACGCTTAAATAAATTAGCTGAAATTTACGGATCACAAAAAATTATTCCAGCAACAGTAACTTTTGTTGATATTGCCGGGCTAGTTTCAGGAGCTTCGAAAGGTGAAGGTTTAGGTAATAAATTTCTCGCAAATATTCGCCAATGTGACGCAATTGTTCATATTGTTCGAGCTTTCGTGAACAATGATATTGTTCATGTTTCGAACGAAGTCAATCCAAAAAATGACATTGAGGTTATTAATACTGAGTTAATTTTAGCAGATATTCAAACTATCGAAAACCGCTTGCCCAAACTCCAAAAAGAAGCAAAGGCAAAACCAGCTCTTCGAAAACAAGCTGAATACTTGAACAAATTAGTTGAACAACTTCAGGCCGGAGTTCTTCTCTCTTCAATAGAAGATTTAGATTACGAAGCAATCCAAGATTTACATTTACTAACCGCAAAACCCGTAATTTATGCATTCAATGTTGATGAAAATACTTTAACCGATGGAGCTAAAAAAGAAGAACTTTCAAAAATAGTTCTTCCTGCAAAGTCAATATTTGTATGCGCTAAGTTAGAGGAAGAGCTAAAAGGTTTAAGTGAGGAAGATTCAAAAGATTTACTCGAAAGCTACGGAGTTCAAGAAACTGGCTTAAATCAGATGGTTCATGCTGCCTATGACACACTTGGGCTACAAAGTTATATGACAGCAGGGCCAAAAGAAGTTCATGCCTGGACGATCAAGAAAGGATGGACAGCCCCACAAGCTGCAGGAGTAATTCATACAGATTTCGAAAGAGGTTTTATTGCTGCACAAGTTATCGACTTTAACGATTTAATTGAAGCTGGAAGTGAGCTTGAAGCAAAGAATCGTGGAAAAATTCGAACTGAAGGCAAAGAATATATTATGTCACCAAATGATGTTGTTGAATTTAGGTTTAACGTTTAAGATAATAAAAAACCACATACAACGTTTTGTGGTTTTTTATTTTGTATAAATTATTTATTCAATACTTTCAGAATATAAAATCTCTCTTGATTACCTTTAGAGCCTTTTACTCCACTATCTCGTTTATCTTTTATGTATAAATTATTTATACGACACCAATTTTCGAATTCTTGAAGTATTCTTCTTCGATATGAATTATTTTTAACGATGCCGTTAGTAGTTCCATTTCTACCTGCTTCAAATTGCGGCTTAACCATTGCAATTATTAGTGTATCGTTATTAGATAATTTTGTAACACTTGGCAAAATTTCTTTTATAGATATAAAACTAACATCAATAACAACTAAATCAATTTTTTGACTCGTGTTAAAATCTCTTATATCTGTTTTTTCATGAAGTTCAACTTTTTTATTCAATCTTAACTTTGGATGAAGCTGGTTTGTACCAACATCGATAGCAATAACTTTTTTTGCACCATTTCTCAATGAGTAATCCGTAAATCCACCAGTACTTGAACCAACATCTAAGACAACTTTATCTTTAAAATTGATTTTCATTATTTTTGCAACACTTTCAAGCTTGAGACCTGCTCTTGAAACATATTGAACCTCTTGAAGAAGCTTTATCTCCGAATCAATATTAGTAAAAAATCCAGGCTTAGTCCTTTTTATGCCATCAACAAAAACTTTACCCAGTTTAATATAGCTCTCAGCCTGAGAACGGCTATCAACTATCTTTTTTTGAGTTAATAAAATGTCTAGTCTAGTTTTCACATTGTATATTATACCACATTTCATCTTAAAAATATATACAGGCTTATTGTTCAATTTTTTTATACAATAAAAATAAGCTGATTATTAAAATCTCAGCTTATTTCTTAATAATAACATTAATTATTTTTGGCGTTCTCGATATTCACCAGTTGAAGTATCGACAGAAATAACATCATTTTCCTTAATAAAGGCAGGTACTTTAACTGTAATTCCAGTTTCAAGTTCAGCATCTTTCAAAACGCTTGAAGTTGTATCACCCTTTACCACATTTTCAGTATAAACAACTTTCAACCAAACATTTTTTGGTAACTCAACATTGATAACCTTACCATCAAAAAATTGCAAATTCAATTCTTCTGCTTCTTTTAAATATCCAGCAGCTTCATCAATAATTTCCTTCGAAAGCTGAAATTGTTCAAAAGTCTCTGGATCCATAAAATGAAAATCTTTACCGTCATTATAGAGATATTGAACTTTTTTATTCGAAACCTCTGCCGGTTCAACTTTATCTTGGCCCTTAAAAGTTTTTGGTAATAAAGCTCCTGTAATAAGGTTCTTAATTTTTAAACTTACAATGCTTCCACCGCGACCAACAACTTTTTGGTTATATTCAACCACTCGATATGGCTGACCATCAAGCTGAAAAACTACACCTTTTTTTAAATCAGTTGGCTGATACATTTTCCTCCTTAAATTATTTTAAAAAATAAATCTTCCCTACCCGGTTTTGAGCAAGGAAGATTCAAAAATCAATTAAGCATTTGTTACGAATGCTAGCAACGCCAAATGACGAGCTCGTTTGATAGCAACTGTCAATTGTCGTTGTTGTTTAGCGCTCAAACCAGTTTTTGTAGCTGGCTCAATTTGACCATAAATGTTAACAAATTTTTGCAAAGTTTTAACATCTCGGTAATCAAAATACGCTGGGATTTCTCGTTTAAATCGTTTAGCCATTTTACTCCTTAATTAAATTAGAATGGAATATCGGATAGGTCGATTGGCTCGTCCGAAAAGTCATCGCTGATAGTTGGCTCTTCATTTTTTTGTACTGAAGGCGCGCTTCCACTGCGATTTCCATCACTCACAAAGCTAAATTCTTCAACCACAACATCAATCGCACTTCGATTTTTGCCAGTATCTTTATCTTGCCAAGTTCGTTGCTGCAAACGACCGCTCACAAGTAGTTGGCGACCTTTCGATACATATTTCGAAATCGTTTCGCCAGTTTTACCCCAAGCAGTACAGTTAATGAAGCTGGTTTCTTCTTGGCGCTCACCGTTAGTACTATTCCAAGTTCGGTTAATAGCAAGAGTGAAACTTGCAAGATTTTGGCCGTTTGGAGTTGTTCGAAGTTCTGGGTCTGCAGTTAAGTTTCCCATCAAAATTACTTTGTTAAAAGCCATAACTATCTTCTATCCTATTCTTAAATTATTTTTCTTCTGATTCTACAACTGGTCGTGCTTCTGCTTTAACAAGCAAATATCGCAAAACTTCGTCGGTAATGTTCAAAGTATTACTGATTTTTAGGGGTGCAGCAGCTGGAAGTTTAACATCCATTGCAGCATAAATTGCAAAATCCTGACCTTTAATAGCGTAAGCAAGTTTTTTCTTACCCCAGTTGTCTTCTTTTGCAATTTCACCGCCGTTAGCAGTAATCAAACTTCGAACCTTATCAAGCACTTTTTCAAGATCACTTTCGAAGTCTGGATGAACAAGAACTGTAAGTTCGTAATCCTTCATTTTTACTCCTTTGGTTAAAGCCTATCCTTTCAAATAAGCTGAGCTAATATTCTTTTAAATTATATCATCTTTAGAGAAAAAAATCAATAAAACTCCAATATTTATTTAACTTTAAGAGTCTATCAAAATATTATTAGAAAATAAAAAAATCGGCAAATTATTCACCGATTTCTTCATAGCTCGAAACTAAAACCTCGCGAGGCTTTGAACCGTTTGGCGGACCAACAATTCCTTTATCTTCCATATCATCGATTAATTTTGCAGCACGACTATAACCAATTCCAAGCCTACGTTGCAAATAGCTAGTTGAAGCTTTTCGTGCTTCAATTACAATTTTTACAGCCGTTTCGAAAGTTTCATCAACAGAAGAGCTACCGCCATTCATCACAAGACCACCCATTGAGCTTGGCGTCTGAACTGGTTGCGAAATAACTTCATCATTATATTGCGGCGGACCTTGCGAACGGATAAAATTAGTTACCCGCAAGACCTCCTCATCGGTTACCCAAGCTCCCTGAACACGCTTCAAATTAGAAGCTCCATTCATATAGAAAAGCATATCACCATAACCAAGGAGTTTTTCAGCACCACCACGATCAAGAATTGTTCGAGAATCACCATTTGCCGCAACCTTAAAAGCAATTCGACTCGGAACATTACCTTTAATCAAGCCCGTCACAACGCTAACAACTGGTTTTTGAGTTGCAAGAACAAGATGAATTCCAACTGCGCGTGCTTTTTGAGCAATTCGCACAATCATAGCTTCAACATCTTTTGAAGCCGCCATCATTAAGTCAGCAAGCTCATCAACCACAATTACGATATACGGCAAAGGCTCAAGAAGTTTTGGCTCTTCCCCTTCTGGTGTATTCTTCTTGATTTTTTCGTTTTTCGAAATTACATGCTTATTATAGCTCTTAATTTCTTTAATTTTTTCATCAGCTAAAACACGATAGCGCCGCTCCATTTCATTCACTGCCCAGCGAAGAGCTGAGAGCGCTTTTTCGGAATCATTAATAATTGGTGTTAAAAGGTGTGGAATATCTTCATACGCGGTCATTTCTACAACTTTTGGATCAACCATAATTAACTTCAATTCGCTTGGTGAATGGCGATAAAGCAAACTCGTTAAAAGTGCATTCATCATTACAGATTTTCCTGAACCAGTTTGACCAGCAATCAAAAGATGTGGCATTTTTGCCAAATTTCCAACAACAGGATGACCAGATATATCTTTACCTATTGCGAAAGTTAGTGGGTCGTGTGAGTTTTTCCACTCCTTCGAATCTAAAACACTGTAAAGCCGCACATCGGCCGACTTCAAATTTGGAATTTCAATACCAACTGCACGCTTTCCTGGAATCGGAGCTTCAACACGAATCGCTTCAGCTGCCAAATTTAGAGCGATATTATCACTAAGATTTTCAATTCTGCTTAACTTAACGCCACTTTGCGGAACTAAAGTATATTGAGTTACTCTTGGACCAATATTTGCGGCTTCCATTTCAACTTCAATATTAAATTCACTCAAAGTATTCTTAATTGTGCGTGCATTTTGCTCAACATCACCAGCATCAGCAGGAGCTTGTGATTGCTCAAGCAAACTAAAATCTGGTGCTTTCCATTTTGAATCATCAAAAATATGCCCAGTATTTTCTCCTTTCGAAACCTTTTCCAGCTTCTTTGAAATTCGCATCAAACCTTTTTTCTCTTTTGGTTCATCTTTTTCTTGCGATTTTTTATCTAATACTGCAACGCCAGCATTTAGCTTAATTTCTGGTTTTTCTTCAGCAGAATCATTAACTTTTTTCAGCAACATCGATTCTTTAGCTTTTTCAAAAACTTTGGCATTTTTAGATTCATTTGCAAAATCGCTAGTTTTAAGCATTTCGCCAATCTTTTTAATAACAACGATTGGTGAAACTCGTAAAATCGAAAGAAGCGTAATTGAAATTAACAAAAGATAAATAATTGCTGCCACCATTGAATTAACCATTGCTAGCATAATTTTATTCGAAACTTCTCCGCTCCAACCTCCATAATGAACACCAGCTGAAGTTTTAAATAGACCAAAAAATCCACTTAGCCAAATTAAAATTAGAATTAACCCAAAAGTGTTTAAAATTGGAAATCTATTTTGCTCGTCACGAAAGATTTCAACAGCAATAAAAATTAGAACTGCTGGCAAAAAGAAAGTTGCCCAGCCCATAAGCCCAAGAAGTGCTTTATGAATTGCAACCAATGCTGAACCACCAGCGCCAAACCAGCTTAAAACAAGAAAAAGCGAAAAAGCAATCAAAATAACTGCACCAACCTGTGCCCAAAAACCAGCCGGCAAAACACTTTGTTTTGGAGCTGAAACTTTTTTAGATTTACCTTTTGTTGATTTTACTTGTTTTTTAGCCATAATCAATTTATATTATATCATAAAAATGTTTTTTCGAAAACTATTTTTGGCTCTTTAATTTGCTAGCAATTTCAAGAATTGTTGACTCAACTAAATTCCAAGGATCAACACTTTCAGTTTTAATAATTTCATCTACCTGCGCAAATTTTGAAACAATCTCAGCAAGTTGGCTTTCGCTCAGATTTTGTACAAAATTCTCCATTTTTCCTAAAGCCCAAGTATTCGCACCGATTTCTTTAGCAATTTCTGCCGTAGTTTTCCCAATATTTTTACCGATTTTTAAGGCTACTAAATTAAAAATTTGTGTTGAAATCATTCCTAAAAAGCGAAAAGCTCCATCTTCGCTATCTGTAATTTTTAATTTCGAAAACTCTTCTTGCAACTTCAAAATATCGCCCAAAAACATCATTTCAATAATTGCAAATGCGTTACTCTCAATATTCTGCGGAACAAATTCACGAATATTTTGTTCACTAGCCTCACCAATTAACGCTATTTTTTCGATTGCATCACGTATTCGCCATTCATCAATACCAACCCAAGAAATCAAAAAATTCGCCGTTTTATTATCAAGCGACAAACCTTGTTTTTTTGCAAAAAGTCGTGCAAACTCTGCCAAATTTTTCGAATCTCTTGCGGTTAAATTCTTAAATTCATATAATTCAACAATTTTTGAAATGGCCTTATAAACAACCGATCGCTTATCAATTTTATCTTCAACCAAGCAAAGATGAACATCGGTTGAAATTCTTGGTAAAATTTCAGCTAAATTCTGCCAAATTTCTGAATTTTCGCTTAAATTTCGGATATAAACAAAACGTTTTTCAGATAACAAGCTAACGCCACAAATTAAATTTACAAAATCACTCTTCGAAAGCTCATCGGAGTTACTTTTCTGAATTTCAAAACCAGATTTTTCAGCATCAATCTTCATTTTAGCGAGTTGAGCAGTGCGTTCATAAGAGTTATCACCATATAGAATTGTTGTTTTTCCACCAATCATCAGTTTTCATTACCTTTAATTTTTTGGCAATTTGTGCAAAAATGTGTTCCTCTACCACCAACACGAATTTTTGAGATTTCTGTTCCACAGCGCTTACAAGGCTCGCCATCTTTATGATAAACGGCGGCATAATTTAAATAATTTCCGCGCGAGCCATCTGCATTGACATAATTTCGGTCGGTTGAGCCACCTCTTTTAATTGATTCATTCATCACAAAACGAATCGACTCATGCAAATTCACAAAATCTTCGTTCGAAAAATCTTTAACTCTAGTTTCAGGGTGAATTTTTGCTCGCCACAAGGCCTCATCAGCATAAATATTTCCAACACCAGCAATAACACTCTGCTCCAAAATCGCAGGCTTTATCATACTATTTTGTTTTTTCGAAAGACGATTTTTTAAAATTTCAACCGTAAAATTATCTTCAAGAGGTTCAGGACCAAGCTTTTGAAAAAATGGCAAATTTTCAATTTCTGGTATTGGTAATAATTTCATATAGCCAAATTTTCGCTGGTCATTAAAAAATAATTTAGTTTCATCTTCAAAATCAATCTCAACTCTTGTTGATTTATTTGGAAGATCATTCAAAAAATCCTCATTTGGATGACCTGCGCCCCAGTTTTCTTCGCCACGATAAACCATTTGCCCTGTCATTCGAAGGTGCGTTACAAGCGACCAACCATTCTCTAGTTCAATAATTATAGCTTTTCCACTGCGGCGAACATTCGAAATTTCAGCACCAATCATAAAATCCTGAACATCTCTTTCAGCATTCGGAAAACTTTTAGGCCAATCGTGTTTAACTTTCGCAATTTTCTTTTTTAAAATTAGTCGATTCAAGCCTCTTACAACTGTTTCAACTTCTGGTAATTCTGGCATTATTCCTCCTTAAATTCTTTCGAAAATTCATTCCAATTTTGATATAAAAATGCGTTTATTCCAAGTTTCTTAGCAGCTTCAACATTTTGCCAAGAATCATCAAAAAAATAAATTTCATTTAAACAAGCCTCACTTTTATCAATTGCAATTTCAAAAATCTCTTTTGAAGGCTTCGAAAAACCAACCCCACCTGAGAGCACCAAGAAATCAAAGAGCTCCTTCTGCTCCTCTTTCGAAAAAAGCTGATTAAATTGATATTGTGCGACATTAGATAAAACGCCAATTTTTGAACCTTTAACTTTATTTTTTCGAATAAAATTCAACAAATTTTGATCCTTTTGCCAAATATACTCAAAAAGATGCTCCGAAGAAGGCTGGCGAGAAACCAGCACCCCGAAGCAATCAAAAATCAAAACTTTAGCGTTTAATTTCATTTATCCCAAGATCGCGAACTATTTGCTCATGTCCAGGAACTTGCGCAATGAACAAATTTTGCAATTGTCTTGTATTTGCAATAAGTGAACCTTTTGAGCCTGAGCAAGTTGAAGTCCAGAGGTGTTTTTCAGTTTTATCATCTTTTAGCATCGAGAAATCATAAAGATGGCCAGTAGCACAAACGCCAGCTAAATCATCTGCCTCACCGCTAAAAGGAGTTCCTTTCATCATATTCGCTTTATTTAAAGCATTTACGAATTGCGTATAAGATTCGGCATTATTATCAAGCTTAACCTCTTTAATTACTTCACCAAGATAACCTTTGTAAGTTGTGAGTTTTCGAAATTTTGGTGAAACCTCAACCGTGTAAGAACGAAAATTCTCTTGTGCAACAATAGGCCCACGGACCACCATTTTAACGCTGCGATTCTGGTCAGCACTTAACAATTCTTTACTTGAAGGCGAATTATCTTCTTTCGAAGTTTCATTGTTTGCCTGTTGGGCTTGATCTGAGCCATTTCCACCATTCATAAATGCATTAACAATTGTTACAACTGTAATAATTGAAAGAATTGCAATCGCAATAATCAATAAAATTGGTGCAATTCGTATAATTTTTTCTTTCATCTTAACCTTTCCCCACCATGTTTAGTCCAAATATTCATGAAGCTTTTTCGAATCTTTATGCTTTTTAAGCTTCATTAAAGCTTTAGCTTCAATCTGGCGAATCCGCTCGCGAGTCACTGCGAATTCAAGACCAACTTCTTCAAGCGTATGACTTTTTGTACCATTTAAACCAAAACGCATTTCAAGAATTTTCCGCTCACGATCAGAAAGCGTTGAAAGAATTTCACGAACTTGTTCTTTCAAAAGTTGAACCGTTGCGGATTCTTCTGGGCTAGCAGTATCTTCATCTTCGATAAAATCACCAAGTGTTGATTCTTCGCCTTCCTCGCCATCACGACCAATTCCAGCATCTAAAGAAGTAATATCTTGCTTAATTTTTTGGATGTATTCAATTTTTTCAACATCCATATCCATTTCTTTAGCGAGTTCTTGGTTGGTTGGCTCACGATTTAGCTCTTGCGTTAATCGGCGAGAAGTTCGCATAAGTTTATTAATCGTTTCAACCATATGAACAGGAATTCGAATAGTCCGAGCTTGGTCGGCAATTGCGCGTGTAATTGCCTGCCGAATCCACCAAGTTGCATAAGTTGAGAATTTAAAACCTTTACTTGGGTCGAATTTATCGACCGCACGAAGAAGCCCCGTGTTCCCTTCTTGAATTAAGTCAAGTAGCTCCAAACCACGGCCAGAATATCTTTTCGCAATTGAAACAACCAAACGCATATTTGCTTCAGCCATTTTATCTTTTGCACGTTGATCGCCCTGCATTGCTTTTTCAGCAAGCTCGGTCTCTTTTTCGAGTGAAAGGAGCGGAATCTTACCAATTTCACGAAGATACATTCGAACGCTATCATCTGTTATATCATCGTTATAAGCACCGTTCAATAAATCTTCTTCAGTGATGTCTTCTTCATCTTCAACCGCAAGGTCATCAAAATCTGGTTCGAAATCATCAAGCGAAAGAGTTGCATCCACAATGCCGTCTTCATTTAGAATTTCTTCTGGTAGTTCTTTTTTACTCTTACCTTTTACCACTATTCAGCTCCTTATTTAATTGCATAATTTCTATCAAAATCTTCATTTTCAAATTTTCATCACCTTGAATTTCAGCCTCTTCGAGTTGCTCTTGAAGATTTATTTTTCGTTCTTGTAAATTTTGGGTTTTAATTTTATGAATCAAACGCTTCATTTCGTCGGTGGCACTGCCTTTTATATTTCCGAGTCGTTCGTCAGCCTTTAATAGAAGTATTTTAACATAATCATCGAAGTTTTTCAAGAGATCGAGATTATTTGATTTCAAAATTTGCAGAATTTGATTTCGCTGTTTATCGTGCAAAATATTATCTTGCAACTCACTCAACATTTCGGCGAGCTTCTGTTCTTTAATCGCAAGAGCTAGCAAATCATCTTCATAAATGTACTCATCAACAAACTTCTCATCAGTTTTTTCAATTTTTATTCGCCTTTTCGGCTTAACCGGCCTGGGCTTTTCGTCAAATTTTCCGAGTAATGTTGTTTTCGAAATGCCAATTCTTTTCGAAATTTGTTCAATATAAAAATCTTTTTCCACAGGGTCATTTAAGTTTTCCACAAGTTTTAGTGCTATTGTGGAAAACTCCTTTTTCCCTACGGCGGTTGCAATATTTAGCCGTTTTTCATATTGGTCAAAAATCCATTCTATCGCTGGTTGTGGTTTCGAAATTGAATCCTTCCAAAGTTCCAAATCTTTTTGAATTAATTCATCTGGGTCTTTAGCTTCACCCGCCGATTGGTTTAAGGTAATAATCGAAAGTTCCACGCCAGCTTGCTGGCCCAATGAAATCGCTCGCTCGGTAGCGCTAATTCCAGCCTGATCACTATCGAAGCAAAGGCGAACATCATTCGAAAACCTACCAAGAGCCTTCAAATGATGAACTGTCATTGCCGTACCAGCTGTTGCAACCACATTTTTCACACCAGCTTGATGGCTCGAAATTACATCCATATTTCCTTCAACCACAACCACAAAACCAGCTTTTCGAATTTCATTTTTTGCTTGCGAAAGGCCAAAAATGTTTGAGGATTTATCATAAAGCAAAGTTTGAGGCGTGTTTAAATATTTTGGCGCATTTGGCTCATCTTTAATAATTCGACCGGTAAAACCAACTGGCGACCCACCAGAATCCTGCAAAGCAATCACCATTCGATTTCGAAAAATATCGCCGCCAAATCGGTTTAACAACCCAGCATCACGAATATCGCTCATCGCAAAACCTTTTTTTAGCAAAAAATTCGTGAGCATTTTTTGAGTATTTGGAGCAAAACCAATTTTGAACTCTTGCACAATTTCTTTCGAAAGTTTGCGATTTTTAAAAACATAATTCAAAGCTTCTTTATTACGAACCAACATATGCTGATAAAAATTTGCACTAATTTGCAAAATTTTTCGAAGTCGTTCTTTTTTTTCAGAAATTTCTCTTGAACGCTTCGAATCAAAAGTTTCAATTTCAACGCCAGCTTTTCGTGCCAGAAATTCCAAGGCCTCGCGGAAATTCATTCCTTCAACTTCCATAATAAAACCAAAGATGTCACCGCCTTTTCCAGATGAAAAATCGTGCCAAATTTGTTTATCGGGGCTAATTATAAAACTTGGAGTTCGTTCATTTGTCCAGGGGCTAAGTGCTTTAAAATTACGCCCAGTTCGCTTGAGCTCAAGATATTCGCCAGCCAAATCTTCAATGCTTATTCTTGCTTTAATTTCGTCTCTGGCATCATTCATGTCTATATTTTAACATAAAAAGCAGCCCTCATCAATTAAAAAATTGGGCTGCGTTTCAGGAAATTATTTTGCTTTGTGGTAATTTTCAAGCTGTTTTGAAGATTCTGCAAGATTTTTTTCAATTTTTTCATACACTGATCTTTGCGAAGAAGGCGAAGCTTTTTTACGTCGTGTAATTAAATCTTTTACACGAATTAACTGATATGCCATTTCACGGGAATAAACTTCATCAATCGTAGCGTTCAAGAAAGCGTCATCTAGCGTCGCAATAAACTTATCAAAAATCGCATCAGTTTGTTTTATCGCTTGCGAATTCTTTTTTGAATCTCCACGAGGAACTTCGATCTTTCGGCTCTTCATAAATTCTTTCAAATCCTGTTCATTCGAAGTAAGTGAAGTGTTAATTCCTGCGTTCACGGCCGCTAAGTCTGAACTTTTAATCTTATTTTGAAAAGATTTTGCAGTTTCCTTTAATTTCGAAATATTATAATAAGCACGAACTACTGCCTGAGTATTATCGTCGCCTTTATTGCTAGTTACAATAATAAAAATTGAGAAAAATAACGAGATCAATAACACTGAAGTACCTAAAATTTTGCCCTTAGTCCAAAACGGAGCGGCTTTTTTAGGTGCAATCTTATTGAGATACTCAACTGTGTAAGGGTTCTCAGTTGTAGTATCTTGCGAATAATTTTGATCTGGCATTAAATTTGGAGCAGCTTGCAGATTTTGAACAGTTTGATTCGGCGGAGCTGGAAATTGTTGTTGATTTTGGTAATTATTTGGATATTGCGGAAAATTCTGTTGTGCGCCAAAATTTTGATTTTGGCCGCCAAATTGTTGCTGTGGATTTTGTCCATTCGAAAATTGTTCATTCGGGAATTGATTGCTTGGGAATTGACCATTTTGAGCAAAATTATTCGAAAAACCACCGTAATTTTGTTGTGGCGGATAAGGATTTTGAGGATAATTATTTGGTGTACCAAAATTTTGATTTTGGCCGCCCTGATTCCAATCTTCATTCGGTTTCATATTACTTATGATTATATCACAAAAAAGTTTTTTTCGCAAAGAAAAACCCCGCTTTTTGCAAGGCTATTCCTATCTAAAAGATAAACTACAAAATACATTTTACTCGCAAACCAAGCGATAACTCAAGCGAAGCAAATCTCGCAATTCTTCAGCCGAAACTTGTCCTTGGCCAATAATCAAATTCCACTCACGCTCACTCATCAACTTCGAAGGTACTACACTTTCTTTTTCACGTAAAATCCTAGCAAGCTGCGTGCCTGTTTTCATTTCAACTTTTAAAGGTTTTGAACCATCGTGAATGATTGCAAAAATTGCTTTCGGCTCTTCACCTTCTGTAATTTTCGAAAGAATCTTTTCACCAGTTTCACGTTCAAAATCGCCAAGATCGCCAGCCATTTTTTCTTGCCAAATTTTTTCTAATTTATCAAAATTAACTTCGAAAATTTCAAGTTTATTTTCTTCATCTTTCCGAACTTCTGCCGCATCAAAATTCAGCAAAAAATCTTTAATTTCACTCTGATCCATTACTTTTTCACCTTTTTTAAATAAAATTTCAATTCTTCAATCGAGCCACGAATATCATCTAACGCACGGTGATTTTCAGGCTTAGCAAAAACACGTTTAAATTTAGCACTCATCACAACTTTCCACGCCGAAACATCCAGCATTCGATAATGCAACATTTTTTCAAGTCTTTTCCATTCTGCACGAATAAATCGGCGATCTTGGTGAATTGAATTTCCACCCAAAAGAATTTTCTCGGCTTTCAAAATTTCTTCAGCAAAGTTTTCTTCTACAAATTTAATTAAGTCCGCTTCAACTTCTTGTGAATTTTTAGTAGCATGAGAATTTTGCATTTTTAAAGCATCGCGCGTTTCGCTAAAAGTATCCCAAAAATCGCCAACCATTCGGCTTTCGAGAATTTCATTTTCAACTTTTACGGCACTTTCGAAAGTGGCAATTTCATTAAAATCCCAATCTGTTGCAATCGCGGCAACTTCTAAAATTCGGTCTTTTTTAGGTTCAAGACCAGTCATTTCTAAATCAATCCAAAGAATTTTTGCGTTTTTCATTATTTAAATTATATCATTTTTTGGCAGGATAAGCAAAAAACTAATCTAAAATTCCAAAATCTTCAAGCTTTTTAGCTTTCGAAATGTTGAAATCAGCAATTTTTGTGCGCCGAAGTTGCGAACAAAACGCACCACAACCCAAATTCTTACCTAAATCTTCTGCCAGCGAACGAATGTAAGTTCCACTTGAAACATGTGTGCGAACTTTTAGTTTTGGAAAATCATAACTTAAAATTTCGAAATTAAAAACTTTAACCGTGCGTTTAGGAATTTCAAAATCCTCGCCCTTTCGCGCCAAATCATAAGCACGCTTACCATCAATTTTGATTGCACTAAAAGCTGGTGGAGTTTGTTCAATTTTGCCTAAAAAGTTAGTTTTAATTTCTTTTTCAATATGTTCAAAAGTTGGAATTTCAAAATTCTCACATTTCGAAATCTCACCTTCAGGATCGCCTGTGCTGGAAATTTGCCCAAGTGTAAATTCCGCCTCATAAACTTTATCAAGCTTAGTAAGGCTCATTGCATTTTTAGTTTCCTTGCCGTAAAGTAAAACTAAAAGCCCCGTTGCAAAAGGATCAAGCGTGCCAGTATGGCCAACTTTAACTTTTTTACCAAATTCATCTTTAAGAACGCGGCGGATTCTAGCGACCACGCCAAAGCTAGTAATTCCAGCGGGCTTATCAATTAAGATTCGCCCACTTTCATTTTCGAAAAATACCATTTTACATTCCTGGAATTCTGAATTGTGAAGGATCATTAGGGTAAATTTGGTCGGTCATCACTTTATTTTTGCTACTTTCAGTGCCCATTGCAGGCTGTTCCGCTGGATTTGGAATAAAATCAAAAGCTGGAACTTCTGGCGGCATTGGCATTGAGCTAAAATCTGGCATAGCTGGTGGCATTGGCATTGCAAAATCATTCGAATTTTGCGCAGGATTTTCAGTCAAGTAAGTTTGCTGATTCTCAAAATTATTTTGCGGTAAAGTCTGCGCATATTGTTCATTCGAAATCGGATTACTTGATTCAAAATTTGAAAGCGGCTGGATTGGTGTAGCTTGAGCATAAGGCTGAGTTTCAGGAATAAAATTCTCATTCGCCTGTGGCTCTTCATAAATCGCATTTTGAACTTTACCATGGCTTAAAACATAATCATTATTTTGTGGATTTGAAGTTGCTACAGAGTTTTCTTCACGAGAAATTCCACTTGGCTCATAAGGCTGAGCACCCATCAAACCACTTGCAATTTGAGCATTTTCGGTTGGGTGATAATATTCATCGCCCTGATTTTTCACTGGCTGAATATTTTGAGTTTGAATCTCTTGAGTGGCAGAAGTTTCGGCTGAATTTTGTTGTTCGAAAACTGGCGCAACTTCTGGTTGAGCAGTTTGAGGTTCAATAGTTTCGAAAGTTTGTGGTTGAGTGTTTTCAGGAGCTGGGATTGAAATATCAACTTGGCGAGCTGGCTCAAAAACTTGCTCCTGAACTGGAGTTTCTGCAATAAATGCATTTGGATTTTCAAAAGGCACACTTGGCACTGGAATTTCTGGTGCATAATTTTGAACTGGCGCCTCAACCAAGCCTTGCGTATTTTCAGTCTGATTAAATTCTGAAGAGGCAGAAGTTTCAGCTGGATTTCGTTGTTCGAAAGCTGGCGCAACTTCTGGTTGAGCAGTTTGAGGTTCAATAGTTTCGAAAGTTTGTGGCTGAGTGTTTTCGGGAGCTGGGATTGAAATATTTTGTTCAGCCAAAGTTTCTTGGCTTTCTGATATATTTTTTGCTGAATTTTCTTCAGCTAAATTTTCATTTTGAACTTGTGTATTTTCAAGATTTTCGCTTGGATTTTCGAAAATATCTTCGTTCGAATTTTCTTGCGCAAGTTCTTGATTTTGCTCAGGAGCTTCAACTTCTTCAAGCTCAGCAAAGGCATTTTCTGGTTTATTAATATTTTTTAGTTTATTTAAAGATTCTTCAAGTTCGTCTTCGGCTTGATTTTGTGAATTTTCAAGATTAGCTTTTTCTGCTTCATTTTTAGCTTCTTCATGTGCAATCACAAATGCACCATTACGCTTTTGCTCTTTCTTTGAAGAAGATTTTTCGCTCGATTTTTCTTTTTCGTTCGAAATTTCTTCTAAAGCTTCTTCCATTTTAGCATTTTTTTGCACAGCAAATTCACCCGCTTTTTCTTCAGCTTCACGGATTTTTGAAACCACAAGTTGCTGGTCGGCGCCAGATGAAATAAGTTTTGCTGCAAGGCTCATAGCTTCAGCCGTAGCTTTTGCATTTGAAAAGCGATCAGTTTCAGCAACAATTCCAGTCAAAAGAGCAGTTGCGACTGGTTGAGTAAGATTTTTCTTTCCAAGGGATTCAATAATTTGAACAGAAATTTCACTCAAAGAGCTGGCGTTTTCGGCATACCAGTGGATTCCGTTAAGATTCGTTTGGTTTTCACCAATGGTTAAAATTGCAACTGAAGCATCATGAAAAATTCGCCCGTGCGCCGCTAAAGCGCCATCGAGTCGATCTTGACTTTCAACATTTAAAGCTAGCACAAAATCAATGTTAAAATCACCCTGTTCAAATTCGAGGTCTTTTTCAGAAATAATTGAGCGATATGGCGTAATAAAAATTTTCACATGATCACCAACAAGCTTATAACGAAGATGATCGGCTTTTTCTTTATTTAAAGCAATAATAAAATCACGCAAAGAATCTACAGAATTTTCGAAAGTTTTTTCTGGGCGCAAAAAAGCTAGCGCGTCGGGCATTTTACCGCTTGAAACCGCCGTCGCATGCTTGCCAGAATTATTAATTGCGAGAGTTAAAGCCAATGCTGAAGAAAGCTCATCAACACTTGGGTTATCATTTACCGCAATCAAAATACTCTCTGATTCTTTCAATTTTGCGATAATCTGCTCTTGAGCATTATTTTTTGACATTTATTGAATCCTATTGTTTATTTTTATAATTTATAGCTCTATATTAGCATAATCGCAATGAAATGTCAACAGTTTATTTGAAATACTTGCTTTTTATTTCGAAATAATATATAATTGATGTTGAATTGTAAATAACAACCTAAAAGAAGGAATTAAATGCCAATTATTAAATCTGCTGTAAAGCGAATGCGACAAACCGCAAAACGACGCGAACGCAACGTTGGAATTAAAAAAGATATCAAAGGTGCAGTTAAAGCTTTTGTTGCTGAACCAAGCGCAAAAAGCCTTTCGAAAGCACAAAGCGAACTTGACAAAGCTGTTAAAAAAGGTCTTATCAAGAAAAATACAGCTGCTCGCCGAAAAGCTTCTCTTGCCGCTGCCGCAAAAAAAGCTGGCGTAAAACTTGCTTAATTTGATACTTTTTCGAAAATCGCTCAAAATTGGGCGGTTTTTTATTTTTCTTTTTTCAAAAACTTGACAATTCTACTTAAAAATGCTATAATTTAAAAGATTTACCTTTTGGTAAAAATAGAACATTTGGAGGACTTAGTTATGTCACTAAAAGAACGACTAGCTGCAGAAAAAGAAGCTGCTTTAACCTATGAAAATATTGCCAAGCAAGTTGAAGGCATCCTTGTCGAGGCCGCCAAGGATGGTAGATCAAGCGTGCTCATCTACCTTGACAATGAGAATGATTGCAAAACCCAATTTGTGCGTTATTTTCTAACCCAGGAAGGAATTGATTTCGAAAAGGCTTACGAATCATATCAAACAACTCAATTTCCGTACATCGATACGCACATGGGTGGCGCTAGTGATATTGATGATAGTAAGCCCGTCACTGTGAACAAACGTCGGTTTAAGGGAATTCGTGTATTTTTGTAGTAAGGGGGATGCATTATGTCATTTAAAGACGAATTGGAAGAAACCAAACAAGAAGGGCGCGATTGCAACGCTATCACAGCAAAGGTAAAAGAAACTTTGCTAGCAGCTGCAAAAAGTGGCGAATCTAGTGTTTTCCTACCTCTTACGGACGAATATGGTTACAAGGTGCGTGTCATCGAACACTTTCTTGAAAATGAAGACATCAAATTCAAAAAGATTTACGATGTCAAAGAGTTTGAGAATACAAATTATCTTGACCCGCATATGGCTGGATATCAGGAAGCACTTGCCAAAAACGGTGGCAGCTCTATTTATACCTATATGGATAAAAAGTTCATCTTTAAGGGTATTCGTGTATTTCTTTAGAAAGGTCATCAAAAAACAAAACCCGCAGAAATTTGCGGGTTATTTTATTTCTAACATTTTTTGAAAATTATTTACCAATTTGAGTCACTCATCGAAAGCGACGGTTTTACTTCAAGCTTGAGCGGATTTTGCGGTTCGCTCAGCACAGCTTGAAAAGCGCCCAAAGTCGCCACCATTGCGGCGTTATCAGTGCAAAGTTCTGGCGGAGTGAAAATTACAGGGTTTGGCAGTTTTTTCGAAACTCTCTTAATTAATTCCTCTCTTAAAGCTGAATTCGCTGCTACACCGCCCGCAATCACAACAGTTGTTGGCGAAAAATCTTCAACCGCAAGCTCAAGCTTATCAACTAAAGTTTCAACAGCTATTTTTTGAAAACTTGCAGCGAAATCATTTTTCTGTTGTTCATTTAATTTTGCTGCCAACTTAAAAGACGGAAAGTTAAAATCTACACCAACCTCTTTTTGAACTGCACGTAAAACTGCTGTTTTTAATCCCGAAAAACTAAAATCATACTTCCCTTTTAAGCGAGCTTTTGGCAATTTATATTTTAAAGAATTACCACTTAATGCTGCTTTTGAAATTGCAGGGCCACCAGGATACGGTAAGCCAAGGATTTTTGCAACTTTATCGAAAGCCTCACCAACTGCGTCATCTTGAGTTTCTCCTAAAATTTGGTAATTTCCGTGCGATTTAAATAATACAATTTGTGAATGACCGCCCGAAACCACTAATGCTAAAAATGGAAATTCTGGCGGCTCCTCGTTTAGAAAATTTGCATAAACATGAGCCTCAACATGATGAATTGGGTAAAACGGTTTATTAAAAATTCGAGCGTAAGTTCGTGCCGTAAGCGTGCCAACTAATAACGAGCCCACCAAACCAGGTGCATAAGAAACGGCAATTCCGTCCAAATCTTTAAAGGAAATCCCTGCTTTCGAAAGCGCTTCTCGCACAACAGGGTTAGCATATTCAATATGAGAACGTGCCGCCACCTCTGGAATTACCCCGCCAAATTGCGCATGAATATCAATTTGTGAATGAACTACGTTTGAAAGCAGTTTTAACTTTGGTGAGCTTTCACGCGAAATTTTATTTGCATCAAACTCCACCACAGCTGCCGCAGTTTCATCACAAGTGCTTTCAATTCCTAAGATTTTCATAACTACTATTTTACTACTTTTTACAAGTTTGGTCAATTTTCGAAAATCTCTATTGGCTTTTTCATTTTCAAAAACATAAAATTCGCCCGATTTGAGCGAATTTTTATATTCTCACTTCCCTATTTTTTGAATTTTCGAACAATTTTTTTAGCAGTTGGCAAAAATGAATTCCAGATAAAGTATGTTTTCGAAATCGGAAAATCTAGTGTGCCAACCAATAAATCCTCGTGATTTGCAAAACCAGCTTTAAATTTTGAAATTCCATCGTTCAAAAGGCCGTTAAAATCATATCGCTTAACTCCGCGATTTTTCATTTCAATAATCGCAATCCACTTCAAAACATAATTTGCGCGTGATTTTTGCCCCGCCTCAGTCACTCCACCATAAAGTTCAAACGCCACATCATTACTTTGAGCAAACCATAAAAATGCCACCATTTCTTGATTTTTAAGCTTTTCCGCTATATAATCTTCAGTATTTTTATTTTTTTCTATAGACTTACCCTGCTCTTTTTCAATAAAAGCTCCAAAAATCGGTGAATTTTCGCCCATTTTTTTATAAAGTTCATGATAATAATTTTTCGAATGGATCGCAAACCCTGCCCTTTTGGCGGTTTCTGTGTAAATTTCTAATGCGCGATCAATTTCTTCTTTTGAAAACAGCTGTCTAACTCGTACTTCTCCACCACTTTTTCGAATATATTGTCGCGTTTTTTTGCTCATTTTGGCGAGTAACTCATCTTCATTTTGCGCTAAATCAAGGATTAAGGTTCTTGGAATTAAAATTGTGTTTTTTGAACTTCTCCAGCCATCACGCAAGTCAAATTCACCGCTATTCCAATCTGGTTCCATGGTTAAACAAACTGGCTTTGGTTTGATATTCTTCGAAACCCAAAGAGCAATTTCACGCGAAATGCGGGCTCGCTCGATTGGTTTTTTCGAAATCACCAAAGCACCGCGCGGAATATAAGCAAAATTACGAAGCGGAAAAGGGAGCTTTCGAACCAGAATTTGAGCCGCTGCTACAATATCTGAGTGGTCATTTTTTTTGCGATCAATATATTTTTCTTCACCATTTTTCAAAAAAACTCGCACAACTTGCCAATTTGCTGATTGCGATTTTAACTCACCCCAACCCCAAAGTTGCAAAGGGTGACCGCCGTGCTCGTTAATAAAATCATTCCATTCTTTTTTATCAGTAATTTCGATAATCTTTAGCATATTTATATTATACACCGAATGTGGTATAATTGTAAATGTAGAATTTCGCACAGTTTAACTTTCGTGTGAAATGTTGTTGAATAAATGCGATTTTAAAGGGAAATATGAAAATTACAAAGACTTACGAACCGAATAATTACGAACCTGAAATTTATAATTTATGGGAGCTATCTGGCGCTTTCGAAAGTAGTGGAGTTGGCCCAAAATATTCAATCGTAATGCCACCACCAAATGCAAATGGAAATCTTCATATCGGCCACGGACTAATGGCTGCGGTTGAAGATATTTTAGTGCGTTATCACAAAATGAAGGGTTATGATGCAATTTATTTGCCTGGCGCCGACCACGCGGGCTTCGAAACTTGGGTTGTTTATGAACGCCTTTTGAACGCTGAAGGGAAGAGTCGTTTAGATTATTCTCGTGATGAACTTTATAAAAATGTTTGGGACTTCGTAGCAAGTCAACGCGGAAATATGGAACTTCAATTGCGCGCTTTGGGAGCTGGTGTTGACTGGAAAAATCTCACTTTCACATTAGATGAAAAAGTAGTTAATCGCGTTTATAAAACTTTCGAAAAAATGTGGAACGATGGCTTAATTTACAGAGGTGAGCGCATTGTTAATTATTCAACAAAATATCAAACTTCTTATGCCGATATTGAGGTAGATTACAAAGAAGAGAAGGGGAAGCTCTGGACGATTGCGTATCCAGTTCTTGATGAATTTGGTGGAGCAAGCGAATATATGCTTGTTTCAACAACTCGCCCTGAAACAATGCTCGGCGATACAGCTCTTGCGGTTAATCCAGAAGATGAAAGATACGAAAATCTGATTGGTAAAAAAGTCCGCATACCCTTAATAAATCGTGAAATCAAAATTATCGCTGATGAATATGCCGACCCACAATTTGGAACTGGCGTTGTTAAAATTACACCATTCCACGATCCAAATGATTTTGAAGTTGGTAATCGCCACAACTTGCCAAAAATCCAAGTAATTGGATTTGATGGAAAAATGACCAAAAATGCAGGTAAATATGCTGGCTTAGAAGTGTTAGAGGCGCGTAAGAAGATTCTTGAGGATCTTCGAAAAATCAATGCATTGTTTAAAGAAGAAGATATTACTCATGTTGTTGGATACGATTATAAATCTGGAGAACCAATTCAGCCGCTCGTAAAAGAGCAGTGGTTTATTTCAACTAAGCCTTTAGCTAAAAAAGCCCTTGAAGCTCTTGAGAATAATGAAATTAAATTTACGCCAGAAAATAAGAAAAATGTTTTAGCTGAATACTTGAAAAATATTCGCGACTGGAATATTTCACGTCAAATCCCTTGGGGAATTCCAATTCCGGCTTTTCAAAATATTGAAGATCCAACTGATTGGATTTTTGATGAGCGCGTACATGAATCACAAATTGAAGTTAACGGCAAGACATACAAACGAGATGAAGATACGCTTGATACTTGGTTCTCGAGCGGTCAATGGCCGTTCATTACAACCGATTTTTTGGAAGGCGGTGAGCTTTCGAAATTCTATCCAAATAGTGTAATGGAAACTGGTCATGATTTGATTTTTCCTTGGATTTCTCGAATGATTATGTTGGGAATTTACTGCACAGGGCAAATTCCATTCCGCGAAGTCTACTTGCACGGAATGGTTCTTGATGAGCATGGCCAAAAAATGAGTAAATCAAAGGGGAATGTAATTAACCCAATGGATGTAATTGCCGAGTTTGGTTCCGACGCTTTTCGCCTTGGAATTATCGCTTCACGTTCAGCAGGGCAGAATCAGGCATTTTCGAAAAATAAAGTTATCGCTGGCCGTAATTTCTGTAATAAATTATGGAATATTTCACGGTTCATTTCTGAAAAAGTTGGCGAAATTAAGAGTACAAAACAGCCTGAAGCTTTCACGCCAGCGGACCACTGGATCGTGCGAGAACTTGATAAAGCAATTGCTGAAATTGAAAGCCATATGCAAAATTACCGTTTTGCCGAGGCCTCAGAAACGGTTTATCACACAATTTGGAGCACCGTTGCCGATTGGTATATTGAAGCTTCAAAAACACAAGATAATCCTGAACTTCTTGCCTGGGTTCTTGAAACTTGTCTTAAAATCACGCATCCTTTTGCACCATTTGTGACTGAAACCATCTGGCAAACTCTGCCTTGGACTGAGGGAATTTTAGCGAACGAAAAACTAGCCGAATCTTTGAAATTTAACGAATTCGAAGCACTTCAATTTGAACGAATCCAAGATTTAGTTGGTGAAATTCGCCTGATTACGGCTGAACTACCTGGCAAAAAACGCTATAATTTGGTTTTTGAAAAAGATGAACTAATTGCAAAAAATATTGAAACTATTCGCCACCTTTCGCGCGTGCCAGAAATTGTTCAAACAGATGCGCCACACGGATTTAGCCTTGCCGCTAGCGGTTTAGGTGCTTATCTTGATGTGCCAACCAATATTTTGGCTGAATATAAAACCGAGCTCGCCGAACGAATCAATAAAATTTCGAGCGAAATTAATTTACTTGAAAAACGCCTTTCGAACGAAAATTATGTTTCAAAAGCGCCAGCATATTTGGTTGAAGAAACTCGTGAAGAATTTTCAAACAAAAAAGCCGAGCTTGAAAAAGTTAAAAAAGCTTTCGAAATTTTATAAAAGCATCACCGCCAGAAAATGGCGGTTTTTGCTTGACTTTTTATTATATTTATGGTAGAATATGTATATAATTCGCATGTTTTAAATACTTATAAGGAGGAAAAAATAATTACTGGCGCAAAAACTTTCTAGCGACGGTAATATTGAAATGTGAGAATTATTAGAAAGAGAACATTAAAATGAAACAATTCGAAAGTATAATTAAAGTCCAAGATAAAAAAGAATGGCTGAAAGCTATTGAATTCAAAAAAATTAGAGATAAAGAGAAGTCTCTTCTTCAAGCCGCAAAGGATAAACTTAAGATTATTCTAAGCACTATCAATCCGAATTGTATCGAATTCTCCAATCAAATAATATTCGGTCAGTTTGTTTTCGTCTACTTACGCCCTGGAAATGGTCAATTTGAAGTCGAAATATGTTTAAAACAGCAAGCAGGAGGAGGTAACATTTACTTAGATGAAGATCAGTGGGAGGAATATCTTTGTTTACTCCCGCACCAAGTATTTCATTATTACACGAATGGAGATTGGGAAGAATACTATCCTTATCCTATAGTGCGCGTCTTATCCGAGTGGAGCGATCTAGAAAAACTAGAATACTGGATCGATAACGAACTCGAAGACTGGTTTCTAGAAAAATTCGCCAAAGAGCTCAAAAAGAAGTTGCAAAAAGATGAATAAAAATATAAGCTCCTATAAGCTCCGACTTAGTGCGGGGCTTTTTATTATTTATATTACAAATAATTGTAATTAAAATATAATATACTCTTGACTAAAATCTTAAAAAATGATAAAATCTTAAAGATGATTACTAAAGAGAATAAAGAGAAGGCAATCGCTTTGACTCAGGTTTCAAAGAATGACGTTGGTTCGCCACAGGCACAAGTGTCAATCTTGACGGCTCGTATCAAAGAAGTGACGGAACACCTTAAATCAAACAAGCACGACTTCATGGCTCGACGCGGTTTGATGCAAATGGTTGGTCGCCGTAAAAAACTTCTAAAATATCTTGAACGAAAAGATTTTGAAGCCTACAAAGCTGTTGTTTCTAAATTAGGTTTGCGAAAATAATTTCAAAACCGTAAAATCGCCACGCTTAAATGCTTGGCGGTTTTATTTTTGCTAAATTCACTCAAAAATGTTATAATGAAATAGTAAAATTAACGCTGAATGTGTGGTAGAAATTATTTTCGAAAGCCTTTTCGAAGAAGATTCCTGCAACTCATTTGGCAGAAGGAGAAAATATGATTATAAACCCAACGGGCAAGAGCGTGATTTCGGTTAGTACTGATTTTTTGGGGCGAAAATTAACGTTAGAAGTTGGTAAAGTTGGTTTTCGTTCAACCGCGAGCGTGATTGCAAAATACGGTGAAACTGTGGTTTTAGGAACAGTTCAGCTGGGCTCAAAACCAGTAGCTTTAGATTATTTTCCGCTATCAATTGATTATGAAGAAAAATGGTATGCCAGCGGACGAATTTCTGGTTCACGATTCATCAAGCGTGAAGGGCGACCAAGCGACGATGCAATTTTAATTGGGCGCTTGATTGACCGACCAATTCGACCACTCTTTCCAAAAGGCTATCGCGAGGAAGTGCAGATTGTCGCAACTGTTCTTTCCGCCGACCCAGAATTTCGCCCAGATATGATTGCAATGATTGCAGCCTCAAGCGCACTTCATCTAGCTGGCGTGCCGTTTGATGGCCCAGTTGCTGGGCTCCGAATCGGTAAAGTGAATGGCGAGTTTAAAGCCTTTCTAAATACTGAGGAGCGCGAAAATTCCTCGCTCGATTTAGTTGTAGCTGGAATCAAAAGCGGAATTACCATGGTTGAAGCGGGTGCAAATGAAGTTCCTGAAGAAGAAATTATTGCAGGGCTCGCTTGGGCTTTTGAGAATTTTCAGCCAGCAATTAAACTCCAAAATGAACTTCGCGCCAAATATATCGAGGCAGGTTATTTTGAAGAGAGAAAATTTGAGCTTATTTTGCCAGATGAAGAAATTTCGAAAGAAGTTGAAGCCTGGACAGAAGGAAAATTCGGCTCCAAGATTCGTGAAGCCTACCCAAAATATAACCAAAATATTACCGAAATTCGTGAAAAATTCCACTCAGAAATGCTCGAAAAATTTGGCGAAGAAGTTTATGAAGAAATTCGAAAAGATTACGACGAGGCTTTCACTTTGGCGGTTCATAAAGCTGTTCGAAAGGGAATTGTGGAAGATGGTGAGCGACCAGATGGGCGAGCTCTAGATGAAATCCGCCCGCTTTCAAGCGAAATCGACTTTTTGCCACGCGCGCACGGTTCGAGTTTATTTACTCGTGGCGTAACTCAAGCAATGAATATAGTGACACTTGCGCCACTTTCATATTCGCAACTGGTTGACACAATGGAATTTAACGAAATTGAACGCCGTTATATGCATCACTATAACGCTCCTGGTTACACTGTCGGTGAACCGCGTCGATTAGGTAGCCCTGGTCGCCGTGAAATCGGCCACGGGTATTTAGCTCAGCGCGCTTTGGAAGCAGTTTTGCCGAGCGAAGAGGATTTCCCTTATGCAATTCGTAGCGTAACTGAAATTATGAGCCAGAATGGTTCAACATCAATGGCCGCAACCTGCTCAAGTTGTATGGCGCTAATGAGTGCTGGTGTGCCACTAAAAAATGCGGTTTCTGGAATTGCAATGGGGCTCATGATGGACGGTGAAACGCCTTATATTTTAAGTGATATTGCCGACGCAGAAGATTTTGCTGGCGATATGGACTTCAAATGTACAGGTTCAAAAAATGGAATTACCGCACTACAAATGGATATGAAAGTTCACGGTTTACCGGTTTCAGTTCTTGAAAAAGCAATTTTAACCTCTCGTAAAGGCCGAGAACATATTCTGCGCCATATGCTGAGCGTAATTTCTGAGCCAAAAGCTGAGCTTTCGCCATATGCACCACGAATCGAAAAAATTAAAATCAATCCCGATAAAATTGGTGCAATTATTGGTAAGGGTGGTGAAACAATCAATAAAATCACTTCTGAAACTGGAGCCGAAGTCGACATCAAAGAAGATGGCTTAATCACAATTGCCAGCCCTAACGCCGAGCAAATCGAAAAAGCCCTCAACTGGATTAAATCTTTGGTTGAAGAGCCAGAAGTTGGTAAAATCTACCACGGAAAAGTGGTTTCGATCAAGGATTTTGGCGCTTTCGTAAATATCCTACCCGGAATTGACGGAATGCTGCATATCTCACAAATATCTGAAAAGCGAACTGAAAAAGTGACTGATGTTTTAAAACAAAATCAAGAAATTTGGGTTAAACTAGATAAAATTGACGAAAAGGGAAGATTAAACCTCACAATGAAAGGTGTTAAGCAATAATTCTGCCCACTAGATCACTCATAAAATATGAGTGATCTTTAATTTTTAACAATAACTCTATATTGACTTATTGCTATTATTATGTTATAATTATAGCGTAGTGGAAATTGACTAATATTATAAAATCTTTTCATTATAATACATATATCTACTACTAGAAAAGAGTACATTATGACAAAAGCAAGAAATGAAATAATTCTAAATCTTTTACAAAAAAAGGCCGAAAAAGAGTTTGAAAAAGCTCTTGAGGCTGAAAAAGTGGATGGAGATGGTGGTTTAATTTTTAGTATAATCGTAGGGAATATCCCTCAAGAAATAAAGCTAAAATTTAAATTTATTCACCCTTACAATAGTGTCGATGTCTTTCTAACTATAGATAGAGCATATTACAAAAGCTATCTATCTACACCTGTAGACGGCTGGGTGCCTCTATCTGAATATGTAGGAGTTAAAGTTAAACCTCTATATATTCCAGACTCTCTGATAATATATATAGAGAGAGAACTTGAAGGAGATATCATCAGCGGTCTCAAAGAAGAGATTGCTAGTTGTAAAAAACTTAGAGAAGAGTGCAGAAAAACTGCTGAAGCACAAGCCAGAAGGCCTCAGTATGAATTTATACACTTTTAGCCTCACTCATAGTGGGGCTTTTCATACTTTTAAATAATAGCTAAATATAAAAAGACAGTTCATTCGAACCATCTTTCAATTTACTTATAATATATATGAGCTTATATATTTTAGAATACTAAATATCGCTAGTCTTTATAATAAGCTTTTTTATTTGGCGGAGGATGGGAGATTCGAACTCCCGCTCCAGGTCTCCCCAGACTAACGATTTAGCAAACCGTCCCCTTCAGCCACTTGGGTAATCCTCCAATATTTCTATTTTATCAAATTTTGCCAAAAAACACAAGAGTATTGACAAAAATCACTTTTTTTGCTATAATATAGCCATTATGAAGAATTTTAAACAAGTTTCGAAAATCTCAATCAGCGGTTTTGTAGCTTCTACATTTCCTGCAACCTTCTTGGCATTAAATGCTTTTGCAACCGGTGGAATATTTAGCGGTGGCGTTCAAGGCGGAGCTGATAAAGGACGTGGCGAAGGTGTTCCAACTCAACTTTTCGGTGAAGGCAACACTGGAATTTTCACCCAAATGGTGAATATGATGCTTTTTGCAGTTGGAATTTTAAGTGTTATAATGTTAATTTATGGCGGTTTACGCTATATACTATCAAACGGCGATTCGAAAAAGGTTGATGCTGCAAAAAATACAATTCTTTATGCAATCGTTGGTTTAATTATTGCAATGCTTTCTTATGCAATTATTAACTTCATTATTAGCTTATTCTTAGGAGGAGCCGGAACTGGTTTTGGCGGTAGCTCAAATGGAGCAAATGGTATTCCTCCAACAAATGTTTAATTTTCGAAACTAAAAAGTCGCCTTCTAAGCGACTTTTTTATTTTGTCTATTCTTATAAATATTGGCGTAAACTAATGATCGGATCTTTTCGAGCTGCACGGAAGGCAGGATAAAGGCCAAAGATTACACCAACCAACATCGAAATTCCGCAAACCAAAACAGCAATTTGCCAAGAAATAACCGGACTAAACGGTAGAAATACACTCACTCCAAAAGAAAATGCATAACCAATGAGATAACCAAAAAATCCGCCACTTAATGAAATTATCATTGATTCTGTTAAAAATTGAAACAAAATGTGCCGATTATTTGCACCAAGCGCTTTTCGAATACCAATTTCTCTCGTTCGCTCACTTACATTCACGAGCATAATATTCATAATGCCAATTCCACCAACAACTAGTGAGATACTCGCCACAATTGCCAAAATAAATGTTGAAAGCTCAATAAATTTGTCTGATGGATGCGAAATATTTTTACCAGTCAAAACTTCGAAATCTTTTTCGCCATTGTGGTTTTTTAACATTCCTTTTTCAATTTCTTGCTGAACTTGATTTAAATTATTAATACTTTTCACACGAATATTCACTTGCTGAATCTGGAGATTTTCACCGATAATTCGTTTTGCAGTCACATATGGAATAATCGCTGTATTGTTAAAATCAACATTACTAAAGTTAATTGATGAACTTTGATGAGCTAAAACACCAATCACAATAAATTTTTCACCTTTCATTGTGATTTCTTTTCCTAAAGCCTGAGTTGTACCAAACAAATCAATCGCCATTTGATTACCAATCACAACAGTGTTTGCATTGGCACTTTCTGCAATAAATTGGCCTTCACGAACTTTCAAACCTACAGTTTGGTCAAGGTTTGGGCTGGTTGCTAGCAAATTTGCATATTTTTCATCTCCATCACCCTTAACTTTTGCTGAAAAATTCGCAAGCGGTGCTACAGCTAAAACATCTTTTACTTTCGAAATTAAGCCTAAATCTTCATTTTTGATTGAACTCTGTGTAAAATTTCGAGAAGTTGCCAAATTTGTAATAACATTTTTATTATTTGTGGTCAATTCTTTTGGTCGAACCACAGCCAAAGATTCACCCTCGGCTATAATTTGATTCGAAATCATTGAGCTAACCCCGCCCGAAAGTGAAAAAATTATCACAACACTAGAAATTCCAATCATTACACCTAGCATTGTAAGAAAAGTTCGCAAACGGTTGGCTTGCAACGATTCAAATGCATTTTCAATATTAGTTTTTAAAACTCGCAAGCTCATTTAAACTCCCAATTCTTCTTTAATTTCATCAATTTTTTCTTCAACTTTTTCAATTTTATCGAGCGTATTTAGCTTTTCATCTTTTTTCGAAGATTTTTTTGCAGGTTTTTTCTTAACATCGGTATCAATTTTGCCATCGAACATTGTAATAATTCGTGTTGCATAAGCCATTAAATCTGGATTATGCGTTACCATAATAATTGTGTTGCCTTTTTCATGAACTTCAGCAAGCTCTTCCATAATAATATGCGAACTTTTCGAATCAAGATTTCCTGTTGGCTCATCAGCAAGGATAATTGAAGGCTTATTCACGAGCGCCCGCGCAATTGCTACGCGCTGAGTTTGCCCACCAGAAAGTTGCCACGGCATATAGAACTCGCGCTCACCAAGATGAAATTGCTTTAAAACTTCTGAAGCTTTTTCGAGCCGTTTAACTTTTCCAATTCCTTTATAAACCAGTGGTAAAGCCACATTTTCAATTACAGTTAGGCGGGGAATTAAATTAAAATTTTGAAAAATAAAACCGATTTTTTCACTTCGAATTTTAGCTTGGTTGCGGCGCGACATTCGTGCAACGTTCTGCCCGTCAAGAACATAATCTCCCTCAGTTGCACGATCAAGAAGACCAATTGTATTTAAAAGTGTGGTCTTTCCACAACCAGAAGGCCCCATAATTATAATGAATTCGCCCTGTTTAATACTTAAATTCACACCATTTAAAGCATAATTCTCAGCATCACCAACACCAAAACGCTTTTTCAAATTTCGAAGTCTAACAATCTCTTTTTCATTTTTCGCCATAGTAATTCTATTATATATTTTTTCACCATTTTTCGCAAATACTTTCAGGCGAGTTTTTTCGAATGTTCAAGGAGTTTCCACAGCTTTTTCCACAAAAAATAATTTATTCATGGTGATATTTTCCGCCAGAAGAAATTTCTTGCGCACGATAAACTTGTTCAACCAAAATTAAGCGCACAATTTGATGCGGAAAAACTAATTTCGAAAGGCTCCAAACAAAATTTGCACGCTTTCTAAGTTCTTCAGACACACCAAAAGCTCCACCAATAATAATCACAAAATTCTGCGAATTCACAAATCCGTTCGAAAGCATTTTGGCGAGCTCTGGGCTAGAAATATTTTTACCACGCTCATCCAGTAAAATCACAAAATCGCTCGGTTTAATTTTTGCTAAAATTCGCTGGGTTTCTTCTTCGCGCGCTTTTTCTTCGGCAAAATTCGAATGCGCTAAAATTTGCCACTCCACTTCAAACGGTTTTTTTAATCGTTTTTCGAACATTTCAATTCCGCTTGCAACCCATTTTTCATGTTTTTTACCAATCGCAATAATTTTCATATTCTTATTTTAACATTTTTTTAACTTTTTTCGGACTTGACTTTTCAATGTAATTATGCTATAATTAAAACAGTTGTGATTATTAAAAACACAACCGAACATTATCAGAATTGAGCTAAAAGATGTTATCCATTTTATTATCTTTTTACTACTTAGCAATAAGTTTTTAAAGATCCTTTAAAGATTTCTTGCTAAGTAGTAAAACTTGGTAAAATAAAGAAAGATCTCGAAAAGAGAGGTAGATAAAATGGAAATTATTATTAATAATTTGACTCCACACGAAATCAACATTATCGATAAAGATGGAAAAGTAGTTAAAACCTTTCCATCTGATGGAGAAGCGAGAGCTACTCAAGATGAAGTTGAGATTAGAACGGTTGAAGGTATTCCAATCATTAAAATGACTTTCGGTGAGCCAGTTGGTTTGCCGGAACCCAGTGATCGCGTATTTTACATCGTCAGCGTTATAACCGCGAAAGCTGCAAAATCAAGTGGTCGAACCACTAGAGATTTATTTATCACTGGTAAAACGGTGAGAAATGACAAAGGCCAAATTATTGGCTGCCAATCATTGTGCATATTTGAATAGCTCAGTTCTATCAATTCAAGCCTTGCAAAAAAGCAAGGCTTTTTCTTTTTTATGTTATAACTCTTGACTTTTTTATTTTTTTGTGATATAATTAAGTTACTTGCGCGGAGTGAGAGGACATTTCAAAAGTGTGAATCTGACTAGTTTTGCCGATTTTTCAGTTTCGAAAATTGAGTTTAAAAAGTTAAACTTAGCTTTCGAAGCTGAAAGTTTCGAAAAAATCTATAGTCAGGCGGACTTTAAACGCAGGAGAACCAGTATGGTTAAAGTTTTAAAAAAGTTTGAGACTCAAGAAGACGGATCAGTTTTGCTCATGCTCAGTTCATGTGACCATAAAGAGCCAAAACCTGTCGAAGGACTCGACTTTAAGGATGCATCAGAAGATGACCGTAAAGCATTCCTCGATCGCGAGGAACGCCACATTGATAATTACCTAATTAAGGGTAAAACAGGCCCTTACTCAATCAACTGCGCTTCCAAGCACGACAAATATTTCGAAGCTCATGTTAGAGACACAATTGATTTTTGTGAAAGACACAATATCATCATTCTCTAAAAGCAGATTCACTTCAAAACCCCACAAAATCGTGGGGCTTTTTTATTTTTCGAAAGCAATTTTTTGTGTAATTTTCGTTAATTCTTCAGAAGCAGTTTCGGCGGGGTAGCCGTGGTGGAGCTGCAAAACATTTTTATCATAAAGCGGAACAAGGTGAATATGCGCATGTGGCACGCCGAAACCTTCAACGATAACACCCACACGGATCGGCTTCATTTCAGCTTGAATTTTCTGGGCAATTTTTTTAGTAATTTGCCACAGATAATCATAATCATCTTTCTCTAAATCCCAAAGCAAATCAACTTGTTTTTTTGGAATAACCAAAACATGGCCGTTCGAAAGCGGCTCAATGTCAAGCATTGCGAAAACTTTTTCGTCTTCATAAATCTTGTGGCAGGGGATTTCTCCCTCAATAATTCGTGTAAAAATTGATTTTTCTTGCATTAAATATCGCTCCAATCTGTTCCTTTTTTATAAAATCGCAAAGTTTCTTCATTCGAATTTTGCCAAAAATCCAAAGCTGGCTGAAGAATTTCCCACGCACGCAAAATTTCATCGCTCTCAGCAAAAAACGCTTTTTCATTCCGAATCGCTTCAGCCAAAACTTTTTCATAAGCTTCGGCAGGCTGAGCATTTTCATCATAAGAAAAACTCAAATTTCGAATTTCTGTGCGACGATTTAAACCTGGAATTTTCGTTGCAAGTTCAATTTTTACACTCGCCGAATCATCAAGCGAAATTTGAATTAAATTGGCTTGATTTTCTTCGGTTTTGCGCAAATGAATACGAATTTCGCTGCGTTTTTCACTCAAGTTTTTACCAGAAATTAGTTCGAAAGGCACATTTTTCCAATTTTCATCTTTCGAAAATAGTCGAATTTTAGCAAAAGTTTCAACGCAAGATTTTGGATTTTCAACTTCTCCACGATAGGTTTGATATTGACCACGAATTGCATTTTCTTTAGGATTTTGTAATTTTTCAATCTGTTCTAATGCTTTAAAGCGAGCTTCAGGCAAATCGTTCCAGCTCTTTGGAAAAT
The DNA here is from genome assembly GCA_015256915.3 of Candidatus Saccharimonas sp. Taxonomy (NCBI): domain Bacteria; phylum Candidatus Saccharimonadota; class Candidatus Saccharimonadia; order Saccharimonadales (SeqCode); family Saccharimonadaceae (SeqCode); genus Saccharimonas (SeqCode); species Saccharimonas sp. (SeqCode). The sequence continues at coordinate 41,604 of CP076101.2, read as the reverse complement.
CCGCCAAAAATAATGCCAAAATCTGAATTAAATGACTTTGAATAAAATCACGCAAAGCGCCACTTTGTTCATAAAAAGTGCCACGACCTTCGATTCCGATCTGTTCGCTGGCGATAATTTGCACTTTCGAAATCGATTTTCCGCTCCAAATTTGCGAAAATAATGCGTTTTTGTGCCGCAAAATTAGTAAATTTTGTGCCATTTCTTTTGCTAAATAATGGTCGATTCGAAAAATATGCTTTTCACTAAAAAATTCCGCCGTTCGAGAAATAAATTCTTGCGCTGATTTTAGATCAATTCCGAAAGGTTTTTCGAAAAGAATTTTAACATTTTTACCATTTAAACCAGCTTTTCCGGCTAATGTTGAAATCTGTGCAGCACTTGCTGGCGGAACTGAAAGATACAGTAAAATTTGTGATTCTTCATTTTCATCTTGAAGGTATTTTTTAAGCTTTTTGTATTCTGTTTCATCTGCCAAATTCATTTCGAAAAAACTTAAAATTTGCAAAAGTTTAGAATTTTCTGCGCGCGAAAGCCCGAGCGAACTTTCAAGAATTTCGAAAGGCTGAATTTGCCGCCGAGAAACGCCAACAACTTCAAGTTCATCTGGTGAAATCTCATTTTTTTCAAGCAGGGAATCGAGCGCAGGCAAAAGTTTGCGGCGCCCTAAATCACCAGTTAAGCCAAAGATTACAAGTTTCGTTTTCATATTTACCTCTTTTCTATTTATATTTTAACACATTCAGCTTAGAAAAATCTTAAAATTTTGAAAAAAAATAAAAGCCACCATAATTTGGTAGCTTAGAAATAACTTAAAAATTAAAATCTTTCAGAAAGGATATGTCTCTTAATATCAACCATTCGGTTATATTCTTTCGTACACTGGTCTGAGGGTGCTTTGTGGCATTCGTAATTTATTTGGTCAGTATTTAGGTCTTGCACCAAATAATGCGATAGGGCATCTTTTTGAATGTAAAATTGAACTCCCAAAAAGATTGCAAAAATGCTCACGATAAAATTAAAAACAACTAATGAAATGATGATAATATCTTTTAGTTTTTGTGGTTTTGTGAATTTTTTCATATATTAATACCTCTTTTAGATTAAAATTCAATTAAATTTTATCATAAACATTTTTAAAAAACAATGTAATCCTAAAATAATTTAATTCCGTTCAACATTCTTCCGGCAGAAAATATACCAGAAATCAAGTACATTATAAAAATGCAAATTTGAATTGTTAATAGAATTTCTGCCCAGATTTTAACTTTTGATTTTCGCCCAGTTTCAATTTCGAATTTATTTGCAGTTTTAAGTGAATAGCTAATAGCTACAACTGAAAGCAAGCTAAAACCATAGTTAAGGATTGGAACTGGCGAAGAAGTTGGAGATAGGCTTAAAATTCCCAATATTGCGGCAATTTGAATTGGCATAAAATTTTCGCTTTTGCCTTTTCGAATAACTTTATATTCTTCAAGAATAAATTCATTGTTTTGGGCTTCTCGCGATTTTTCTTGGTTTTCTTTTGGTTTTTCTTGCGGTGTTGGGTAAATATCTTCTGGCTTATATTTTTTAACTTCCATATTTCAAATTATATCATGATTCAATTGAAAATTTCGAAAAAATAAAGTAAAATATTTTTATGGAGAGATGGCCGAGTGGTTTAAGGCGCACGCCTGGAACGCGTGTTGAGTGCAAGCTCTCGCAGGTTCGAATCCTGTTCTCTCCGCCAAAAAATCTATTTTCTGAAAAAATCCTTGACTTTTCGAAAAATATCAGTTAAAATAGTAAAGTAATTTTGCACGAGTGGTGGAATTGGTAGACACGCTAGTCTTAGGAACTAGTGCCAATTGGCGTGAAGGTTCAAGTCCTTTCTCGTGTACCAGAAATTATTTTTTAAAAGCAGACTTCGAGAGAAGCTGTTTTTATTTTGTAATTTGCTATGATATTGAAAAAGTGATATAAGGTTCACCCCTTCCGGAGCAGTCTAATCTGTTAAATTATGGAACGAGCTTTTTAAGATTACTCCTTTAAGATTTCGCCGATAAAGTGATAATATAGTTCGATTTGTCGAACAGTATTGGCTTAGCTCGCATATTTGGAATGTCAACTGCACGGTTTCAGATTTTTAATGAACAGTTCCTTAGTAGCTGGTCTTAGTCCGCCTTATGTGGGGTTTTCTTGTCTCAAAAAATCCCCTGAACTATGCTATAATATAGTTAAACATAAATCTGAAGAGAGTTCTATTCATTAGTTATATCCATAGATAATGAATTCTATTAGCTCCTTCGGTGAAAAAGTTGAGAGGAATATAGATGGAGAATTGGTTGTATTGTATCGGGTATAAGTGCGGATACGGAGAATGTTATGACCTACATTTTTAATAAATTAACGCCAAAAAATGATATAGAAATTGATGAATCACAGATAAAGGCGATGCGTTTTGTTTTATCTGAAAAAGATATAACGAATGTTGCTATATCGGGAAATTATGGCGCAGGGAAAAGTAGTTTTATTGAAACATATAAGACGAAGGATGAGACTTTTAATCCTATTCATCTCTCGCTTTCTCATTTTACTCGAGAGAATAAAGATGAAAGTGAGAACGAGAGTGATGATAAGTTTAATACGATAACTACCAATGAACAGGTTAATATCCTAGAGGGAAAAGTCATAAATCAATTACTTCATAGAATTGACCCAAATGATATTCCAATGACTATTTTTAAATCAAAACAAAATCCAAGCAATACCAATATTGGATATTGGACTGCGTTGTTAGCTGGCCTTCTTTTCATGATACTATTCTTAGTTAATTATAATATTATCGCTTCAACTTTAGTTACTACTATCCCTCCATTACCTAGAATTGGAGCAATTAGCCGATTAGTGGCTTATGCTGTGACTGTAATTGGAGCAATTAGCCGATTAGTGGCTTATGCTGTGACTGTATTTATCTTATATAAAATCATATATCAATTAGTTAAGCTTCAGTTTCATCAAAAACTACTTCGAAATATATCTTTCAAAGGTGCGGGAATTTCGGGTCAAATAGAAGTTTTCCAAAATTCGAATATCTCATATTTTGACAAGTATTTAGATGATGTATTATATTTGTTTGAAAATTGTAAAACTAATGTTATTATTTTTGAGGATATTGATAGGTTTGAAACCAATCTAATCTTTGAGAAGCTACGAGAAATCAATACGCTTGTAAATGGTAAAAAGAAAAATGGCGAAAAACTATTATTTATTTACTTAATCAAAGATGATATGTTTATCTCTCGAGAACGTACGAAGTTTTTTGATTTTGTTATTCCTATAATACCTGTAATTACTTCATCTAATGCTGGAGAGCGTTTTACGGATATTTTGAAAGATATGCATCTCGAAAACACCTTAGATAAAAAATTTCTTCAAAAAATCTCTATTTACGTGGATGAAATGCGTCTTGCTTATAATATTTGTAATGAATTTGCCTTTTATCGTTCAGCATTATCAGACACGGAGAAGGCTGATAAACTTCAGCTCGTTGATGAAAAATTATTTGCAATGATTGTCTATAAGAATATATTTCCAAAAGACTTTTCATATTTACAAATGAATTCGGGTTTAGTGTACAAACTCCTACAAGAGGAGATTAGTCTAAAAAAACACAAAAGAGAAAAATTAAATAAAGAAATATCAACGCTTAAAAGTAGAATTATGGAGGCTGAACAAGAATTTTCAAGAAATAAATTAGAGCTTTATTCTATATTTTTAAAAGTGCCAGAAGGTAGAGAGGCGATTAAGGTTGATGGAAAGCTCGAGAGTGAGTTCCCAAATAGAATTGAGTTTATTAGGGAATTACTCAAGGAAGGCGTTGAAATTAAGTCCACATCATCTGGTTACAGCTATAACTATGATCAAATAGAGAACTTTGATAATATTTTTCCGAACGATGAAGAGTTTCAAAATCGACTAAAAAAACTAGAAGACAGGGAAAAAATCAATTCACTAAATGACGAACTCATTTCATTTCGTAAAGAATTATCTGAGGTTTCTTCAGAAAAAATTGCACATCTCTTAGAGCGTTCCAGTTTTGACGATATATGCTCTCAAGCAGAATTTGGATATCTAAAATCTGATGAAAAGCTTTCTATGATTTTTTTCTTGATTCAGAACGGTTATATAGATAAGGGATATTCGGATTATATTACTTATTTTTATCCGAATACACTAAAAAAGGAAGATAAAGAATTTCTTATTGCAGTTCAGGGAGATAATATTTTAGAAGAAGATTATTCGCTAACTGAAATTTCTGAGGTTTACGACCGATTGGATGATTCAGATTTTAATCACGCTTCAATCCTGAACTATGATTTATTGAAATATACTTTGACTGAAGGTAAAATTCAAGAACGTATTAATTCGTATATAGTAGAGGAACGTTATGAATTTTTAAATAGATACTTACAAAATGAAACAATTGAAATAGATTATCGAATTTCTTTAATTGTAGAACTTTTGAAGTCTGATAAGAAAACACTGAGAATTTTACTGTTATCAGATAATATTTTGAATAGGGATAAAGTCTATATTACTAACTTGTTGTTATCGCTGACCAACTTGAGTCTCTATACTCTTGACTCTAAACTAGTAGATGTTTTAGTAATTTTTATTGAGGAGAATTGGAAATCAATTCAGGAAAGTTTTGATAATTTTAGCGACCCATTAAAGGTAGATAACTCGCAAATTCAAGCTAATTTGTCAAAGTTGAATGTTAAAATTACTGATTTTGACTTCAATGGGTCTCATGGATCAATGAGCCAATATGTGTATGATCACAATCTGTATGCAATAAATATGGCAAATATTACTAATCTTATAAGTTATCTAGATTCTTCAATTACTGAGGAACAGGTTAAAAATCAACCAATTAGTATAACTAAGTTATTTAAAGAACTGAGCGAGTATATCCAAGAAAATATTGAAGATTATGTTAAACAAATTATTCGGTTTTCTGGCAATTCGATTAATGATAAGTTACCTGATGTCTATGAGATATTAAACAATAAAGAGGTAGTTGAAGAGACCCGAATTGACTATATGAAATGTCTTTCAGATGAAATACTTAACGTAACACTCCTTGAAACAATGCCGATGATTGACGCCGCGTTTAAGTTCAATAAAATTATCTGCAATACTCAAAATTTAATGGATTCATTCAATGAATACGAGGAATGGAACGAATTGCTTCTCGATTTTGTTAATTCGAAGTTGAACATACGTTTTGAAAAAACAATTTTTGATAAATACTCAGAAGAGCAACAAAGACTGTTCTTTAGGAAAACGGCTATGTGCAATAAGTTGAAGGATGAACATTATAGAAATATATTATCGGTAATCGGGCGGGAGCTTACATCACTCCCCGATAAAGATATTGATGAAAGTAAGATTAATATTCTTATAAAAACTAGATCTGTATCTTCTGAATTTAGTGTTGATGTACTGAAAAGTTTGCGAGAAAGATACCCAAATCAAGTAAATATTTATATTTTAGAGTATATAGATAGTTATATTCAGGAATTTACAGATATAAATGTTTATAATGAAGAAGAGGCTCTTCAGGTATTAGATGAGAATATTACTATCGAAGATGCGATTTCTATAGTGGATTGCTTTAAAACTAATATCAGCATCCAAAATAAAGCGTACAGTGCTAAACTACAAGGTCATATTTTAAAAAATCGTTTCGATGAGGATGATTTAGAATATATTGTGTCTAATTATTCTGACTTCAGTAAGGAGGTTCAGAAAATTATTGAAAATATTTCGCAAACCCATATTGATGATATTCTAAGTGGTGAAATTACGGTAGACACTTCGCTATTAAAAAAGATAATTTCTATAGACGATATAGATATCGAGAGTCGTCAAATCTTATTAAGTAAACAGCTATCGAATTTTACTGCCTTAGAATTAAATGAACAACTTCAAAAAGTTCGGCTTTTAGAAATATACAATAATTTGATGAGCAATATTAGTAAAAGTAAAAACCCTAAATTAACAATAACTGAAGTAAATGAAGGGATTTTAGAGTATCTAAAAAGCGAGGGCAAGATAAGTTCTTATCATGAGGAGGACTCATTTTATAGGGTTTATAGCAAACGAAATGGTTGATCAACTAAGATGTAGGGATAAATTTCGTAGCAAGTCTGGGAATGTATAAAAATTATGCTTATTCGCACCGTCATTCGCTTCAGGTGTTTTAAGAATGGGCAACTCTACCCGACAAATTGCTAAACACATTACAAATAGTCAGGCGACTTACTGTTTATTTCTATATCTTTGCTAGTCTTTAACTAATATTAAACTAACAATAACCAAGCCCTCGAAATCTATACTGCAAACACAGTAAAGAAAATTTCAAACTTACAAAATTAAGAACCCAAGATTCTTCATTAACCATACCCCCAATTTTACCCCACCAACCATTTTTCTAAACTATTGAGATTAAAAATCTTCCAAAACACCTCATTTTCAGAAATACAGTCTGACTTTAGGCTGTATGTTGTTTATCGTTCTTTTTGGCGATATTATATCTCTGAGTTTTGCGATTCAGATACTGGCTCTAATGATAGAATGCAGATTTGGACTGCTGGGCGAGATGTGCTATAATTTAACTATGAGCATTAAGAACAATTTAGCAAAAACAGCTCGCAAAATTCTGCCAAAAACGGCAATTTCTGGGCTTGAAAAAACTTATCGAAAATCTCGTGCAAAAGTTATCGCCACGCGTTATGGCAACCCAGCGCGCGACTTGCGAGTGATTGCTGTAACAGGTACGAACGGTAAAACCACCACTGTTAATTTTCTTAATGAAATCTTAAAAGAAGCTGGGTATAAAACTGCGATGTTTTCAACCGCAAATATTGAGATTGCGGGTATTCAAACAGTGAATGACACCAATTCTACAACCGCAACAGTTTCGAAATTACAAAAATTTTTCTCTGATGCAAAAAAAGCTGGTGTTGAATTTGCGTTAATTGAGGCAACTTCGCACGCGCTTGATCAATACAAATTTGCTGGAGTTCCTATTGAGATGGCAATTATGACCAATCTTACGCAAGATCATCTTGATTACCATAAAACAATGGAAAACTACGCTAACGCTAAAGCAAAACTTTTCGAAATGCAACCACGATTTATTGTTTTAAATACTGATGATGCTTATTTCGAATTTTTCAATAAATTTGAGGCTGGCGAGCAAAAAATAACTTATGGCGAAAGTGATTCTGCAGAAGTCAAAATTGAAAATTTCAAACTTTACAAAAAGGGAAGCGAAGCTAATTTGCGAATTGATAATAATGTTACACTTGAAATCGCCACAAATCTACCAGGCGAATTTAATGTTTACAACATGACTGCGGCGGCGGCCGGCGCTTATCTTTTGGGAATCTCGCTAGAAGATATTCAAGAGGGAATCGCTAATCTTGAAGGAGTTTCAGGAAGGTTTGAATATGCTGTTTCGAATTTACCTTTTGACGTGGTTGTAGATTACGCCCATACGCCAGACGCGCTTGAAAAACTTCTTAAAGCTTCAAAAAAAATCACTAAATCGCGCACGATTTTGGTTTTTGGTGCTTGCGGTGACCGTGATCGTGAAAAACGCCCAATTATGGGAAAAATCGCTCAAGATTTAGCCAACCGAATTATTATTACCGATGAAGAAAATTACACCGAAGACGCTAAGCAAATTCGTGAAGAAATTATTGCGGGAATTTCGAAAAAAGGTGAAAAATTGCCAGCAAATATTCAAGAAATTCCAGATCGCGAAGAAGCAATTCGAAAAGCTTTACAAATTGCAGGAAAGGGAGATATTGTGTTAATTACAGGTTTAGGGCATGAAGTTTACCGCGTAATTGACGGCAAAAAAACACCTTGGAATGACACAGAGATTGTGCAAAAAATCACAAAAGAAATCTTCAAAAAATAGCAAAAAATCGCTCATATCTGGGCGATTTTAGTTTTTAAAAATAAAAATCAATCTTTTGATTTTTATTAAAGGGTTTGGTTAATTTGTGAGTTTAATTGAGCGTCTGAAACCGTAATTTTACGGATATACCAATTCGCAATTTCACCACTACGAAACGCAATTCGAGCTTCTTTAAGATTATAATCATTTAATTCAAAAAAGAAACTCTTTCTACGAAAAACTCCAGTAGGCTCATTGACAATAATTTCAAGAATCAATTCCTCAAAATTAGAGCTATCACTAAGTAGATAAGATTTCTCTGGCTCTGTAACTCTTTCAGTGCAAAGAGTGGCAGCAATCCAGAAAAACAAATCGTTTTTACCAAACCTTAAAGGTACCTTCTTCATTATATTCACCCCTTTTTGAAAAGTATTTTTAATTTTAGCATAATATTGATTTTTTTGCAATTATTTAATAAAATAGAATAAGCATAAATATATTCAAGGAAAGATTAAATGAAAGTAAAAAATAATAGAATCTTATTACCCGCAATGACGGTAGCAGTTCTAGTACTCGGTGGAGGGTACTATGGAACACAAATTATCAACAAACAAAATATTTTTTCGAAAGTATCAGCTTATACTTCAGCGGTGAACCCCGTTGATCCAAGCAACGCTCCAGATAGTTATGAAATTAAATTTACAGATGCGAATTTTAAGCGTGCATTAAATTCAGTTTTAATGAAAACTGAAACTTCTCGAAATCTCGATAGCCCAATTACAGTTGGTGAGGCTAAAAAAATGACTACATTTTGGCCAGATATTCCTTATCGCAATTTTGAAAATCTTGAAGGAATTCAATATTTTACAAATCTTGAGACAATTCATATTGCCGGAATAAGTAGCTTAAAGGATATCTCTGCAGCTTCTACACTAACTAAAGTTAGAACAGCTTACTTAAGTTCATTAAACATTTCAGATATGTCGGCTGCAAAAAATTGGAAACAAGTTAGATTAATTTGGATTCATGATACTCATGTTACTGATTTTTCATTCCTTAGCGAGCTTCCATATGCTGGAGTTTGGGGAATTCGATCAAATATAGCAATTAAAGTCCAAAAAGGTCAGAGAATTTTTAAGAACCCTTTTATCAATTTTGATGGCACAATTATGCCGATCGAAGAAAATGAAAACTTCATTAATGTTGATATAAACGGAAATCCGAAACAAGATGGTGGATATGTTAAAATTATTAAACCAATCTTAAAAGGTAATCACAGTTTTAATATTCCAGAAAAAAATGACACTCTGCCAAATGGAAATAAGTTTAACTTGGATTATAGTATAAGCTTTGCTTCAGTTGAAGATATTGACGTAAATTCAGAAGAAAAACCAGATATATATTTCAACTTTAATGGCAAAAGGATTTCATTAAAAGAAGATACTCCGTTAGTTTGGGAAAAACCAAGACAGGATAATTCTACAATTAATGATACTATAATAGAATCTTTCAAGAAGAGTTATAATCCGCAAGCTGGTGGAAATTTCTTTACAACAAGTAGTCCAACATCAGATATTACTTCTTTCACAACTGATGCCGAAGAAGTATTCAGCAATAAAGAAAATCAAATAAATGGTGACTATTTGGTTACAGTTAAGGCTACAAATAAATACGGAAATACCACGACCGCTCAATTTAGGCTTTTAACTGCTTTCGCTTCTCGTGAGCCAGCTAAAAAAGCTCTTGAAAATTTCGAAAAACAGCCAGATTATATTAAAAATGCAATCCCTGCTAATTTATTAACTGAGGTTAAGCGTACTGAAACGCAGCCTTTAGGAATAACCAACGATGACGTTAAAAACGCAGCAGATTCTTTAAACAATAAAATTGCCGAAATCGTAGCTCTAGAAAATGAGCGCAAAACTGATATTTCAAATGCAATTAACGAATTAAAGAAAATGATTGAATATATAACCGATTTTAAAGATGTCATGAATGAAAATGATAAAATTCTTGACCCTGTAGCAAAACAAGCAAATCTTAAAGAGCTAGAGAAAATTGCTGAACGCTATAATAAAAATACCAAAAAGTTGGAGCAAACTTTAGACAAAATTGCTAATTTAAAAAATCTTAATAATTTTTCTAAGGAAACTTTAGCACAGTTGCAAGAAGTTGTAGATGCAGCGTCAAACTTAAATATTTCAAGCCAACTTAAAACTGCCGAGGCGATAAAAAATTCAACCGAAGATCTTGCTTCAGAGAGTGAAATATTAGAAGCAATTAATGAACTTGAAAGCGCTTTGAACGGTTTACGAGCTGATAAAACAGCCTTAAATTCACAAATTAAAGATTTCGAAGATTCACAAAAATGGCTGAAAGATGAAGTTAAAACTGAAGCAGATAAAGCTAAAGAAGTTCAAAAAGAAGATAATCCAACTTTTGAAGAAATTAAAAAAGCAGAAGAAGATTTGAAATCGGCTATTGAAAAAGCTAAAAAAGCAGAAAGTGAGCGCCAAAAATCATCTGAAGATAAGCTAAAAGAAATTGAAAAAATCATTGAAGATAACAAAACGAAGAAAAATGAGCTTCCAGCTGTTGATATTGAAAATATTGAGAATTTAATTTCGAAAGTTAAAGATGAGAAAAAACGCCAAGAGTTAAGCGAAAAATTGCAAGAAATTAAAAATTCTATCAAGCAAAAAGAAGCTCAAATTGAAGTAGACAAACTTTCAGAAGCTATCAAAAAACGTGATGAGGAAATTGCAAAGCAACATTTAAATTCTCCAGAAACTGGATATTTACGCGAAAAGCAAAACCAACAAGACAGCAATACTATATTAGTTTTAATTGGTTTGGTTACTGTAATTTTCACACCAATAATTGCATTCTTCGCTAAAAAATTGAAGAGAAATTCGAAAAAAATCTAATTTTGAAAAAGCAAAATAGGCTCTGAACTTAGGGCCTATTTTTATTAATTTACAGATAATTTTATAAAAAAACTGAGTGCAATTTAAAATTTTATAAAATAAAAAACTGCGAGAGTTTAAAATCTATCGCAGTCTTTATAATTATTTTGATTTAAAGTAATCAATTTCTTTAATCACATTGAGAAGTGCATTTGCACGCTTTGCTTCATCTTCAATCATTCGAGCAGCATTGTAAGCCGGTTCAATTAAGGTATCATCATCACTTGAACGGAGAAGTAAAAGATAAATATCAAATTTTTCTTCATTAGAAACGGTTAATTTATTAACTAATGGTCGTAAATCTTCAAGAGCATAGCCTTTAATCGTATCTAAATCTAAACCACCAAAACTTGGCATTACAGTTGGCTGAGTTTGTTCAACAATCGGTTGAGCTTCTTCAGCAACTGGAACCTCAACTTGGTTTAAATCTTCATATTGGAGTTCATCAGTACTTTGATTGTCATCAGAATCATCTGAAGAACCGCTAACACCAGAAAGAATCTTAGCGAGTTCTGGATCATCGCTAACTGGCATTTTACTTGTTTGATTCATATCAATTTCCATAACCCACCTTTATATTTAATTGACTTTACTTTTTATTAATTATATTGTATCATAGAATTAAAGCATAATCAAGATTATTTTTTCGGAAGGGTGGAAAATGTTAGATAATTTTAATTTATTAGTTCAGCGCGACCCGCAAAATGCGCTTTTAGTCGCTAGCGAGCAGTGGAAACAGGCGCTTTTTCAAGTTGAAGTTATTTCACCAGAAAATGATGGTCGTGAAATCAAAAATATTGTTATTACAGGAATGGGTGGCTCAGCTTTAGCCGGTTTAATTGTAAAAAAATGGCTCGAAAATGAAATAACTTTACCAATCGAAATTATTCGAAATTATAATTTACCAAAAAGTGTTTCGAAAAATACTTTAGTGATCGCAAGCTCATATTCCGGAAATACAGAAGAGTCAATTTCAGCGTTAACTCAAGCAATTGAAATTGGTGCACAAGTTGCCACAGTTTCTTCGCACGGCAAAATGGAAGAAATTGCCCGCAAAAATCAGATTGCTCATGTTAAATTGCCAACAGGCCTTCAACCACGAATGGCGGTAATTTATAATTTTAGAGCTTTAACTAAAATTTTGGTGAATTTTGGAATTATTTCGAACGAAAAACACGAAGAGATTGAGCATTATGCTGATTTTTTGCGAAAAGAAAGCGAATCTTGGGTGGCGAATATCTCAACCGAGAGAAACTATGCCAAACAATTAGCGCTTTATTCGGCAGGGCGAAGTGCAGTTTTTCTAAGTTCGAATGATTTTTCACCACTAGCTTATAAATGGAAGATTTCTTGGAATGAAAATGCTAAAAATGTCAGCTTCTATAACGAATATCCAGAATTCAATCATAATGAATTTATCGGTTGGAGCTCGCACCCAGTTGAAAAACTCTTTGCAATTTTTAATCTTCGAAGTAATTTAGACCATCCGCGAGTTCAAAAGCGTTTCGAAATATCAGATAGGCTTTTAAGTGGAAAACGCCCGGCTGCACGAAATATCGAGCTTAAAGGTTCAACCTATCTTGAACAAATTTTCTGGGGTTCGATTTTAGCAGATTTCGTAAGTATTTATCTTGCAATTTTGAATAATGTCAACCCAACACCAGTGGAGTTAATTGAAAAATTAAAGATTGAATTGGTGAAATAATAATGTGGTAGTTAGAAAGAACAAAGTGAATAATATCCGGGAACAAAAAAAGCAAGCTAAAGCATTTATTAAACGCTGGGGAAATAGAGGAAACGAAAGGCAAGATAGTCAGTCTTTCTGGTTAGACTTACTTCAATCTGTTTATGGAGTAGAAAACCCAAGTGAGTATATAACATTTGAAGATACAGTGATGCTTGACCATACTAGTTTTATAGATGGCTTTATTGATAAAACAAAAGTATTAATTGAACAAAAAGGTTCAAACAAAGACCTTAATAAGGCGATAAAACAGTCTGATGGAACTTACCTTACACCGTTTCAACAGGCTAAACGATATTCTGCTAACTTGCCATATTCTCAACGTCCACGGTGGATTGTGACTTGTAATTTTAAAGAGTTCTATGTTTATGATATGGAGCAACCAAACGGCGAACCTAAAGTCATTAAACTTGCTGATTTGGATAAAGAAGCCTATCGTTTAGAATTTTTAATTGACAAAACTAATGAACACTTAGAACGTGAAATGAAGGTTTCTATCGAAGCCGGTGAGATTGTCGGTGAGATTTATGAAAGCCTTCTTAAGCAGTATATTAATCCGGATAGCCCCGAAAGCCTTCATGCTATCAATCAACTTATAGTCCGATTAGTATTTTGTCTATATGCTGAAGATGCTGGTATTTTTGGCCATCACATGGTGTTTCATGATTACCTTGCCCGTTTTAGTAGTCGTGATTTTAGGCGTGCTTTAATTGACCTCTTTTCTATACTAGATACGCCAATTAAAGAACGTGATCCGTATTTGGATACGGAACTTCTTGCTTTCCCCTATGTTAATGGAGGAATGTTTGCCGAGAATAATTTGGAAATCCCTAATTTTACCGATGAACTACGTGAGTTAATTTTGGAGCATGCTTCTTCTAGTTTCGACTGGTCAGAAATCAGCCCTACTATTTTTGGTGCAGTATTTGAGTCAACTCTCAACCCCGAAACACGTCGTAGTGGCGGGATGCATTATACCTCTATTGAGAATATCCATAAAGTTATTGATCCACTCTTCTTAGATGAGTTAAAAGATGAATTGAATGAGATTCGTCAATTTAAGCAGCCTAAAATCGTTGAACAAAAAGCAAAACAGTTTCAATCAAAACTAGCGAGTCTAGTATTCTTTGACCCGGCTTGTGGTTCTGGAAATTTCTTAACCGAAACATACGTTTCTCTTAGACGCTTAGAAAATGAAGCCATTAAGCTCTATATGGGGGACACTATTGCGCTTGACGTCGGACAAGAACTTGTCAAAGTCCAACTGAACCAATTTTATGGTATCGAGATCAATGACTTTGCGGTTTCTGTTGCTAAAACGGCTCTCTGGATTGCAGAAAGTCAGATGCTGGAAGAAACTAAAGATATTGTGTTTGCGAATATTGATTTCTTGCCACTTAAGTCCTATACAAACATTGTTGAAGGAAATGCTTTAAAGATTGATTGGGAAACAATTGTACCTAAAGATAGGCTGAGTTATATTATTGGGAATCCGCCTTTTGTTGGCTCAAAATATTCAACACCTGAACAAAAGAAAGATATGGATGTCGTATTTTCTCCCTACACTAAGAAATATAGAAAATTAGACTTTGTTGCTAGTTGGTACCTGTTAGCTTCTAAATTCATGGAAGGTACAAGTATCAAGAGCGCATTTGTATCGACCAACTCAATCATGCAAGGAGAGCAAATCTCTATTCTATGGCCACTAATCTTTGATATGGGTAATGAAATTGATTTTGTCTATAAATCCTTTATTTGGAATAATGATGCAAACTTAAAAGCTCATGTTCATTGTATCATTGTAGGATTCAGTTCTACATCGGTCACAACGAATAAAGTTATTTATGATAATGGAAGTGAATCTAAAGTAAGTAATATAAATGCTTATCAGATTGAAGCTGAAAATATCTTTATAGAAAGTAGAAATAAGCCAATTAGTGGTGCTAAGCCAATGATTGCTCCAAATAAGCCATGTGACTATAATCATCTAAAAATTGAAGCCACGGAGTATGACGACTTTATCAAATCATCTCCTGAATCTGCAAAGTGGATTAAGCGAATGGTTGGTGCAAAGGAATTTATTCAAAATAAAGAACGCTATTGCTTGTGGCTTGTAGGAATCACACCTAAAGAACTCCGTTCAATGCCGATAGTTTTGGATAGAGTTGAAAAATGTAGAGAAGCTCGTATCAATGCGAATACTTCTGAATCATTAAAATTAGCAAATACACCAACACTATTTAGAGAGCAATTAAACCCTGATAAATATCTAATTATTCCTTGTGTTTCTTCTGAAAGAAGAAAATATGTTCCAATTGGTTTTTTAGATGATAAAACAATTCCAGTTATGGGAACTTTGATAGTGCCTGATGCAGATTTACTTGATTTAGGAATATTGACATCAAATGTCCATATGGCATGGATGAGGACAGTATCTGGTCGTTTGAAATCTGATTACAGATATTCAAAAGACATTGTTTATAATAATTTCCCTTGGCCTGAATTGACTGAGGAGCAGAAGAGTAAAATCTCTAAAACTGCTCAAGCAATTCTCGATGCACGTGCGCTCTATCCAGAAAGTTCGCTAGCTGACCTCTATGATGAATTGACCATGCCAGTCGAACTCAGAAAAGCACACCAAGCTAACGACAAAGCCGTCATGGAAGCTTATGGCATGACGAAAGTTGTCGATGGTAAGAAGACTTGGTTAACAAAAAGTGAAACAGTAGCAAGATTATTTGAGATGTATGAAGAGTCAACTAAAAATTAATACGGTATTCTTCAAAATATACTCAATTATTTTAAGCATCACATAGAAACGCGCAAATTTAAGAAGGATATCACAGATATGCAACATAAAAGATTTCATGCTCCTAACAATGTAATAGAACCACACCAATACGATATAGCTCTGAACTACATTAAAGCATATCAGCCATCGACTGAAATTAATAATTTAATAGAAACCTATTTAATCCTGAAATTAATTAAAAAAGAAAATCAATTTTCTAAATTCAAATATCTAATTAGAAAGTTTCATAACGATTTATCCGCGAATTTCCCAATTACCATTTTTGAAATAGACTATGATAGTATTGATGTTTTTTATAAAGATGTCTTCTGGGAGTTAGTACTAGACTTAGAAAAAATTAATAAAGATGATGTTAGTCAGTTTGAATCATATATAAAAAAATACAATATCCAGACAATAAATCTTAAAAATGTTACACAACTGATTGACCTATTTCCGCAAGTTATCAAAGAAAATTTTCTCTCTCTGTCTAGAAATATAGAATTTTTCTTGAATCATCAATCAGGAAAATTCATAGATTCTAATGGTTTATACATTAAGTTAGGTATCACAAATGAAGAGATAAATAATCTAGCAATAGAATATTGTCAGACAGATAATATTAACCCAAATTATTTACAATCAATTGTTGATTATAAAAAATTAAGCAAATATGAGTTTGATGATGAGGTTAAGCTTTTAGCTAAAAGAAAAAGTAAGGAATTTTGGGAAAAACATTTTGAAACTAATGAAGGGATACATTACTCTATATCAGTTGTCATCAAGCCTTTAGATTCTGATAAATTATGTAAGCCTATTGAGAATGGTATTCTTTTAAATAAAATTATACTAGATGAACATCATGATTTTCCGACATTATTAAATAATTTTTATTTACTTGGCTTCTTTAATCATGAAACGGGATTGCCTTGGCTAGTTGCGAATGAAGAAACATTCAGCTTCACTCGTTTCTTTTCCCCAAAATCAAATGCTCATTTCGAAGACTACGATTCTCATTTAAAAAATTCTTATGGTTTATTATTTTATGCATATTTTGAGTATCTAAAGAAAAATGATATTGATATTGAGGAGATTATTAATTGGTACTTCAACATTTATTTAGAAACTAAATTGAATATAAAAGGATTTCACTTCCACGCTTCCAATAAAGAATCTTCTTATTATGAAAGAGGGAAATCCATAATCTGTGAGATGGATAGTATCCTAGACCAATATGAACTTTTTTTTAGACATAGGGAAATCAACCAAGATTTATTAGAGATTAAATCTAAAGCCTCCTCTTATGCTTCATTAAAATCATTCAATGAGAAAAAATTTATCAAATTGAACAATACTCCTGATAATTCTGCATTGTTCTCTGCGCTTTTTTATGACCAAAGTCCACTTAGCTTAATTTCATCGAAAAAAGAACATAAAACCTTCTTCAAACATATAAAAGAAGGTGTGAAGATTACAGATTTTGATGATTATCAGGTAAGACAAATAAATGTTCTAATAGAAAAGAATTTTTTAAAACTATCAAACGATGTAATAAAGTTTTCAAATTTCCAAGAAATTAACATTTTGAATAAATTATGGAAATCAGGTACGTATTGCCTATACTATAAAGATAAATTGATACTAGACATTGCAGAAGACCTTTGTAAGAAAGGGTATTGTGAATATTCAGATAAGCTTTTTTCTGAATATGAAAGTAATTATTTATCTTATATTTTGGATGATAAAAAATATGGTAATGGGTTGAAAATTCGAAATAAATTCTCTCATGGAAAATTTTCTTATAAAAGTGAAGAGGAACATCAAAAAAATTACTTAGAGTTGCTCCAAATAGTCATTTTTTATGTTATGAGAATTAACGATGAGTTAGAATTTTACAAATCAAAGCTAGCTAATATATAATCTGGGTGTTTGTAAAAATCATCTAGGATATATAAAAAGCACATAGTAGTTGTTGGCGTATTCTCCTTCAATAACCATAAATGATTATATAACAACAAACCATGGCAATGTCATTACTGACAAAGTCTAATTTAATTTACTAATCTAGTAAATTTATTCTTTTAGATAACTAGGTATTTAAATATAGTACTACTAATTTATTTTTTAAAAATTGCAAATCTATTGGTAGCTTTTTGGTAGCTAAACAGACAAATTTTTATAATGTTTATCAATGTGAACATAAAAAGAATCTTGATTTGTCAGCATTCTTTTTTATTTCAAATGTATTCTCGGAATTAGAAAAATAGCAGTTTTTTTAAAAAATAAAAAAGCCAGCTTTTGCTGACTTAGAGAGGTTATTCTTCTGGATTTTCTAAAATTAAAGTTTTATATATTTCAGTAAGTCTATATAAAACACAACTGGATTGCGCAATAACAGCTATAGGGATCATTAAAGTAAATCCAAAGAATACATTTAGAATAAAAACAACTAAAACAAAACATAGCCAAGGTATTGAAACATCCGGATATTCATCAGGGTTAAGAGAACTGCTCTTGAAGATATTATTTAATAACCTTACTACAAATCTTTGGGCAAAAAGCACTGTACCTGTCAACACACTATATACAAAAAGTAAAATTTGTGCTATAAGATAGCTAATTTCTGAATTTTCCAATTCGAAAATTAACAGATATATCGCAGCAATTAGCGAAAATACATAAACAAAAGTAAGTAGAAAAAACGTCTTTTTCATATCTTAACCTAATTTCTAAAAGAACTATCTATAAAAAGATTTTTCGATTATAACAAAACTTAAAATTAAAGTCAATAAATACGAAAAAAGCCCGCAAATGCGAGCTACTTTCGTGGCGGAGAAGGGGGGATTCGAACCCCCGATACGGTTGCCCGCATACACGATTTCGAGTCGTGCGCCTTCAACCACTCGGCCACCTCTCCAATATTTATATTTTATCATATATCAGAGATTAAATAAAGATTTATTTTGCCGAATAGTATATACTCCCAGGCTGAAGATTGCCAAGCAACTTATCAACAGTTACAAATTGATAGCCTTGAGAACTTAAATTCTGCAGAATACATGGAACCGCATCAACCGATGTTCGGTGAATATCATGCATTAAAATTATTGCACCAGGGCGTGTGTTCGAAATTGTTCTATTACAAACAATATTCGAATTTCTATCTGCCCAATCGCGAGTGTCAACAGACCATAAAATTGAACTCATTCCAAGATTAGAAACAACTCTTTGCACGGCCGCATTAGTTGCACCATATGGAGGCCTAAGTGTAGTAGGTTTTACACCTGTAATTCCTTGTAGGATATTATTAGTTGAGGATATTTCATTTTGAACTTGTGCAGAAGATAGGCTTGGCAAGGAAGAATGAGACCAGGTATGGTTACCAATTTGATGTCCATTATCAAAAACTCGCTTTACAATGGAAGGATATCTCTGAGCACTTGGGCCAATCATGAAGAAAGTTGCTTTCGCTTTATAACTTTGAAGATAAGAAAGGAGTTTATCGGTATATATACCTGGTCCATCATCAAAGGTTAGAGCAATACATTTTGAACAATCTTTATCTAGAAGCGGAGATTTAGAAGTTAATGGTGTTGTCTTTTGAACTTGTTTCGAATTTTGCACATCAGGAACTTCGAATATTTTTCTTGAAAAATCATTTTGCAAGAAATTAGAAATTTCTGAAACTTTAATTTGAAATTGAACTGAAGAAAAATTAGAAGGAATAATTTGACCTTTAGAGAAAGGAAAATCAATCGTTTGTTTATCTAATATTATTATATTTTCGAAACTTTCAAAATCTAAATCATTCAAAATTTCATTCGAGAATTCTTTTTTACTATTTTTTAAATAATCTTGAATTTTATTTTTAATAATTTCTAAAATACTAGATTTATCTTTCTCTTTATTGTTTAAAAAGTCACTAAATTTTATAATTTCTCCATTTTTAGCATTGAACGTCCAAAATAAATTTTGATCATTCGAATTTGCTCCATGGGTATCTTGTTTAATTGAAATTAAAATTGAAATAGCGTCATCGCTGTTATAGTAAACTTGATAGCTAATTCTTTCGGTTGAAATATTTTCGAAAGTTGATTTTTTCGCATCATCTTTAAAAATATCATCAATTTCTTGAATTTTATTATTTATAAATTCATTGATTTTGTTATTCTTCGTAACAGGGATTTCTAATATAGAATCTTCTTTTGAATTTTTTCTTTCAATAAATTTTGAACTGATTCCATTATATTTTGAATCTTTAAAATAATACTTTGTAATATCTTGATTATGTTTTTCTTCTACATTATGGTTAATTTTATTAAGAAATATAATTCCACTCAGTAAAAGTAATAAAATGATAGTTGAAATATATATAACCTTGTCATTTTTTATTCTTTTTGGTATTTTTTTAATCATAAAACGATTATATCACCAAAATAGAAAAAACACCAGATTATTCTGATGCTTTTTCTATGGTACACCTGGCAAGATTCGAACTTACGACCTTTGGCTCCGCAAGCCAACGCTCTATCCAGCTGAGCTACAGGTGCATATGCTACTTTTCAGTAGCTAACTTTTGAAGTTCTTCCGCGCTAAGCAGACATTTAAATTTTAGCACATTTTCTAAAATATTGCAAGATTAAAGATTTATTTTTCGAATAATTTTATCAATTAAATCAAGTTTAACTTCTTCCATTGGTAGGCGAGCGCCAATAATATCTGTGATTTTTTCACCATTTTCCTTTGGGAAGTAAATAATTGTGCTGGGCGAAAAGCGTTTTTTAGGCAAAAGAATAATAGCATAAGCATTTGTCTCTTTTCGAATACCAAAAGCTCGAAATTCACCATAGGAATGAAAAGTTTCACCCATATAAACTCCATGAGTCGAAAGACTATAAGATATAATTTGAGTGTGATTTGATTTTCGAAGAGTTAAAATTCCAATGGCTGACACTATAATTAAAGCAAGAAAAGTCCAAGATTGGTTCAAAATTGCAAAAAGACAAAATGCTAAAATAATAATTGAAAATATAATATACCAAGATTTATTTTTATCGCCAATTATTAAGTCTTGAGCTTGCCAATTAACAATTTCTCGTTCTTCAATATTTTCAGCGGGTGATTGACTATTTTTAACTTCACGAACTTGCGTATACTCTTCTGGATTAAAGGGTTTAACTTCTTCAAAAACCGAATCATTAGATTCTTTAGGGTTTTCAGCCATAAAACTACCCACCTCAGGTGTTCGAAATTGTGATTCAGGCAAACCCGTTACACGAGGAACGCCATTTCGGTTTTCATTGTCGAAATTCATAATATTTTAATTATACCATAAGCTATTTAAAAATTCAAAAAATCTCTATTAAAATAGAAAATCCTGCCGTTAAGCAGAATTACCTATTTTGGCGGAGAAGGAGGGATTCGAACCCTCGATACGTTTTACCGCATGCCGGTTTTCAAGACCGGTGCCTTCAACCACTCGGCCACCTCTCCAGATATTTTCCATTATATCACATTTTTTTTGAATTCTCAAGTTATTTTTCTTGCTGAAGTAAATAAAATGCCCAGACCTCTTTAGCACCACTCTGGAGAAGAATTTTCGCAATAGAGTCTAAAGTTGCACCAGTTGTGCGAATGTCATCAAAAATTACATAAATTTTACCTTCCAAAAGCTTTTCTCCTATAAATTCATAACTACTTTTTGCCTGAATTTGTCGCGTTTTAAAATTTTTGCCACGTTGAGTGGTTTTTGATATTCTTTTAATTAATGTCGATTTTTTAATTTTCAAATTCCTTGCAAGCTGGCGAGCCAAAAGTTCAGTATGATCTAAACCACGTTCACGAATATGATTCGAAAGTGTTGGAACTGGAATTAAAACCAATTTTTCACGATTACTAATAAATTCGCTATTCGAAAGCAGAAAATCAGATAAAAGTTTCGCGAGATAATAATTATTTTGTCTCTTGCTTTGAAATTTAAATTCATCAACTATTTTTTGAAGTTCTCCAGACCTTTTCGAAAGATAAAATTCTTTCGAAATAATACTATTCGAGCGAGAAAGGGAATTACCAAAATTACACCTTGATTTAAGGCATTTTTTGCAAATAGGTTCACCCAATTTTTGGCAAAAATAGCAATCATCTGGCGCAAAAGAATTTAAAATTATTTCGTATATGCTTTTCTTCATAAAAAAATCATTTCTACCTCTTGATTATATAATAAAAGTGCGGTATAATAAAGTAAATTAATCTTATTTAGGAAATTTAATGCGGAGGAAAAATGGCTAGAAGACAAAATGATGATAGCTTTTTGAATGATGAATTGGAAGCTGCTTTCAATTTTGGAGATGATTTAATGGAAACTTCAGAAAACGAAGCTTTCAGTGGATCTGAACAAATTGAAATTGCGGAAGAAGAAAATGAACTTCCTGGTCAATTAGCTGTTGATGTTTATGAAACAGAAGATAAGCTTTTTGTTAAAGCACGAACTGCGGGCGTAAACAAAAATGACTTGGATGTTTCACTTTCAGATGGAACTTTAACAATTAGTGGAAGTCTGAATCCCGGTGATCAAGAGGGAATTATCGCTCATCATGCACAAGAATGCTACTGGGGAGAATTTAGCCGAACACTAGCTCTTCCAGTTCCAATCAAAGAAGATGAAGTTGAAGCAATGTTAAAAGATGGAATTTTAACAATCAGCTTCACAAAAGTTAAAACTCAAGCAACACGAATTAAAGTTCTGTAGAAAAATAAAATTCTCGAAGTATAAGACTTCGGGATTTTTATTATATCAAGTTTATTTTTAAAATTTATAATTTTTTGAATAAATAAAAAGACCTCTGCAAAAATGAAGCCTCTTTATTTATTATTTTATTATTCTTTATTAGTAATCGAATGAATAACGAAGTTAACAATTGCGTAAGCAAGGATTGCAATTACAAGACCGATAATAGCATACATAATTGTATTTTTAGCATTTTGAACAGCTCCAGAATCACCACTCGAAAGAACATATCGGATTCCACCGTAAATAAGCATGATCACACTAAGAATACCAATAATGAAGAGCATAATATTAATTGCTGTTGTGAAAATTGGAGAGTCGCCATCAAACAAGCTTGTCGGACCGCCGTTTTCTTCTTGAACACCTTTAGCACAGCTATCAGCAGACTTCAAACCGCCAGTAACTTTACAATCAGCGGCGTAAGCTGGAATTGTTGCAAATGTAGTAGCACCAACAGCGAATATTGTTGCGGCGGTCAATAGAGCCATTTTTACAATATTTTTCATTTTAAATTACATTTCCTTTCTTAAATTATATATACTTAAATTATATCAAATTTTTACTATTTTGCAAGTATTTTAATTATTAGTTATCCATTCAACTAAACAAAATTAAGTTTGAAGTCTTATGATTACCGATTACCACCCGCAACTGTATTAATAACAAAGTTCACAATTGCATATGCAAGGATTGCAATAATTAAACCTATAATAGAATAGACAATTGTATTTTTTGCACTAGTGAGAGCAGCACTATTTCCGGCTGAAAGAACATATCGAATTCCGCCCCAAATAATCATAATAACTGCCATAACACCAATAATAAAGAACATTATACTTACAACATCTTTAGCAATATCACCAGCTGAACGAGTATCTTTTTGACCAGTTGAATCTGCACCTTGTTTAATTAAATCTGCTGCACTATTTGCATAAGCTTGTTTTTCGAAAAATCCAGCATTGAAGGCAAAAGAGCCAACTACCGCAAGGATTAATCCAAAAGTTATTAAAATTTTCTTCATTTTATTCTCCTTATATTGTTTTAATTATTATTTGAACTGTTCGAACCGCTCGAACTTTATCCTGAATTATTTTCACCATTTTTTTGCTTTGCGATTCAATATTAGTTAAGTCACTTAAATTATTAGATTCGACAGATATGCCTTAGCTTCAAGATGATCCTCCGCCAACCCCTTTTCCACTTGAAGTGTTAATAACGAAATTAACAATCGCATAAGCAAGAATTGCAACCGCTAAACCAACAACAGCATAGATTAACATAGTTTTAGCTTGAGAAATTTTCGAAGGATTGCCGGCTGCTGTTACAAATGTTATTCCTGCGTAAATAATAACAATAACCGCCGCTATACCAACAACCCACAGGAGGATAGAGATTATATTTTTAGCAATATTTGTAGCATTTTTCGAATCACCAGAACAAACTGCAGTCTTTCCAGAAACAACATGTTTACAAGCGTTAAATGTTCCTCCACTACCATTAGTCCCGTTAGTTCCACCTTCCGCAAAAGCGATAGGTGATAGAATTATTGAAAATAAAATACTAATTATTAAAATTATTTTTCTCATTATATTGACCCCGTTAGTAATCCGCCAAGAATTAAGTTAACAATTAGTGCAGCCGATATAATTACAACAATACCTACACAAGCGTAAATTAGTGCAGATTTTGCTTTCGAAATTGTTCCTGGATTTCCGGCAGCCGTTATAAATGTTAATCCAGCCACGATAATTATAATTACACAGATAATTCCAGCCCAGATAAAAGCAGTATTGAAAGCATTCTGCATCGAAGCATCACTAGCTTTGTTTTTATTCGAAGTATCAATTCCGTTTAATACTTTTGATTTATCAAAGGATGCTTCTGCTAAAAATTTATATTCTTTCATTATCCTAAAATTCCTAATATAAACGTTACTATTGTTGAAGCAAGAACCGCAATCACTAGTCCGATTATCGCATTGGTTAGTGATTTTTTAGCACCCGCAAGTTTTCCTGGATCACCAACAGCAATCATATATTGATAACCTGCATAAATAATAAATCCTATTGCAGCGACACCAGCGATTCGAAAGGCCATATCAATAACATTCGCAACCACTGTCCAGACAAACTGTTCTAAAGTAACTTCACCCTTTCCAGATGGCCCAATATTTTTAATTTGACATCCTCCTTCGCCAGATTTAGTTAATCCACGATACCAAGCGGGGAGACCGAAAAAAGTTTGATTATCGTTACAACCAGCCGCATAAGCATTATTCGAAAAATATAAAACTGGCATAAAAGTTATAAAAATCGCTAGAATAATCTTTTTCATTATAAAATTCCTCCTGGAATAATCCATTCTAAGAACGCCCACATTAAAATATAAGCTATAATACCAATAATTGTATTCGTAATCATTGTTTTAGCTTTCGAAACTTGTGCAGCATTATCACGAGCGGTAATATATAGAACGCCAGCAAAAACAATCGAGCCAACTGCTGCAATTCCAACACCAGTAGTTACTACAACTAAAACCATATTTAAAATATCTTCAATTTTCCAGTCTGAAGGGAGAATTGCAGTTTTTGCTTCAGTAGAGGGAGTATCTTTATTTTTTTTACTGTCAGAATTACTGTTTGAATCCGATTTTGATTTTAAATCACTAGGGTCCACATAATTACCATTACTATCTTGAACCACTTCTTTCGCAAAAGTATAATTCAAAGAGAAAACACTCTGAAAAGACGTAAAAAAGCTCATCAAAACTAACCCAACTATTATTATATTTTTTATTTTGTTTACCATGATAATTATACTTTAAACCATTTTTAGGGAAAAAGCAAGTGTTTTATTCTAAAAAACTTAATTTTAAGGTTGACAAAAGGGTTAAATTATGATAAAATCAGGTCATATGCAAACTTTGGCGAGGTTTAAAAAAGCAAAAACTCAAGATTTTCGAAATGGATTTTTTGTCGCGATCTTTACAGTAGTCGCAATCTTGGGATTTTTTAATTCGAATATCGCTCTTGCTCTTGACGGAGCAAAATGGACAGATTCTTCAAAAAATGGCATAACATATAACGGAAAAACATACTCAAAAGTTTCTGACACTTCAAGATTTCCAGAATCAATTCGTTCAAAAAAACTTTATGCCGAAAATTCTTCATTAAATGCTGGTGAAAACAAAACAACAGTAATCGCTCTTGATAATGAGAATGATACTTCAAGCGGAAAAATTTATTCATTTGATGTAAGCGCACTCGGGAATGTAAAACAAAACGGTGAAGCACAAGATGTTAAAGTTGATGGCGTTTCGAAAGACGAAGATAAGTCACTTTGTAGTGTTGAAGGTGGGGGCGGCTGGATGGTTTGTATGGTTGCTAATACAATTTCGAAATGGATGGACGGTATTTATGACTGGCTCCAAGCATTTTTACGAGTACAACCACTTTATACATCAAATCAATCTGGTCTTTTTCAAGTTTGGGATTATATGCGAAATGTCGCAAACGTCTTTTTTGTGATTGGATTTGTTTTCGTAATTTATTCGCAAATAACAGGTTTTGGGATTAGTAATTACGGAATTAAAAAATTATTACCAAAACTAATTATTGCAGCAATTTTAATTAATGTTTCCTATTATATTTGTGCAATTCTAGTTGATATTTCGAATATCTTAGGAGCACAAACTCAAAATCTTTTAATTGGAATTAGAGATAGCATTTTTAACAGTGGTGGTGAAAATAAGGTAAAAACAGCTAATCTTGATTGGTCAAATATGACCGCTGCGGTTTTGAGCGGAACTGGCGTGGTGGCTTATGGTGCTTACACTGTAACGGTTGCAACTATGGGTAATATTGGTGCTGCAGTAATGATGATTCTTGGAGCACTAGTTGCAGTAATTTATTCGGCAGTTGTAGCTTTAGTAATTTTAGCTGCACGACAGGCAATCATTATTGTTTTAGTTTTCTTAGCACCACTTGCATTTGCAGCGAATATTCTACCAAATACTGAAAAATGGTTCGAAAAATGGAAAGATTTATTCACAACAATGCTCGTGATGTATCCTTTAATTTCACTTCTTTTTGGGGGTTCTCAATTAATTGGAACAACAATTATTGCAAGTTCGAACGGTAGCTTTTTAATTTTCTTACTTGGTGCCGTAGTACAAGTTGTGCCGCTAGCGATTACGCCAACAATTATGCGAATTAGCGGTAGTCTGCTTGGTAAATTTGCCGGAATTATCAATAATCCGAATAAAGGTCCGGTTGATCGTGTAAAGAAATTCCTTTCAGAAAACCAAGAAATGTATCGAAATCGTGCAATTGCAGAAAAGCCAAATTCACTTCCTGTACGAATTAATCAGATGAACTACAACCGCCAACGTCGAATAGGTGCTTCAAAATCGATTGCAGAATTATATCAAAAAGAACGCTTTGCGGAGCTTGAAAATGAAAGACGAGATGCAATTCAAAATATGCCAGAAGGTTCGAATGCATTTTCAAACATGTATTATAATGCTCGCAAAAAGCATTTAATAAATTCAGATACTCAGTATCAAGAAATGTTAGCTACCGAAGCTCTCAATCGTGCAACCGCAAGCACAAATGCTGGACTTTCGCAAATTAAAGCAGAATTATTTAATTCAACGCTTAAAAAAGATGATAATGGAAACATTACTGGTGTTGTTGATTTAAGTGAAGCATCACTAAAAGCTCTACGTGGGAAATTTGGCGAGCAAGCACTTCGATTTGTTGATAATATGAATCAAACAAATGCTCTTAAACTGGCTGAAAAGAATAATAATCTTTCACTCAATAATGCAATGGCAAATAATATGCGCTATAGCAACGACTTGCTTGAAACCGCATCTGGTGTGCGTGGTGAAGCTGGAAAAGTCTCGGCGCTTGCAAGTTCTTTAGTAGCAGCTTCGAAAGAGAACAAAGAAGAAGTCGAATCACTCACAAACCTCACAAAATCACTTAATTTTTCAGGTAGTGATTATAGCGAAATCTTTTCGAAAAATATGGGTGAAAAAATCCAGAAAGATGGAATTAATTTCGAAATTACTAAAAACTTACGCGCTGCAACAGCCGAAAAGTTTATGGGAACGACCGACTTAAAAGGTGCTATTGATTCACTTGGTAAAACTGAAATTGGTGGGGAATTAAACGCTAACCGCAACGACTTGGTTGAAGCTTTCAAGAAAACCAAAAAAGACGATCTTCAATTTATTGGTGGTGCAGCACTTGAAAATATTGCTGTAAATGGTATGAATTCGAAAGAAGTTTATAATGCCATTCACGACAATTACGCTAAAAATGTCTCAGATGATAAAATTATTAAAGCTTCAAATGACGCAATGAAAATCATTTGGGATAAATCAGCAATTTCGAATATGTCGAATGAAACCATTAGATCCACACTCGAAAGTGTTAAGGCGATTAATGAAAACCCTTCAGAATACGGAAAACTCAATGCTGTGCAAGGTGCTGAAATTCGCAAAATGCTTAAAGAGATTGAACGAAATAATAGAGATCTTTATGATAAAGTTTTGGGTGGAAATTGGAAACCTGAAAATATTAAAGACAAGAAATAGGCAGAATCTAAATGTTTTGCCTATTTTATTTTTAAGCTTTATTTTTTTTCGAAAATATGTTAAAATTAATATTATTGAAATAAGGAGAAGTGGGCAAATAAAGAATGAGCGTTTATAAAGTTCCTCAAGACGTTGAGGCTGATGACAAATTGCTTGGGCCGTTTAACTTTCGGCAATTCATTTACCTGATTATTGTGGCAGGCTGTATTGCGCTGGAGATTTTTCTTTGGGGAATTTTCCCGGGGTTAATTATTTTACCACTACCTATTATTATCTTTTTCGGTGCGCTCGCTTTACCGCTTAGAAAAGACCAACCAATGGAAACTTATCTTGCAGCGGTTGTTTCATTTTATTTAAAACCAAACAAGCGTTTTTGGCAGCCAGATGGCGTGGAACATTTAATTCAAATTTCTGCACCGGTAAATAGAGAAGAACACCTCACAAAAGAACTTTCACAAAATGAAGCCTCACGCAGACTCAGCTACTTGGCGGATATTGTTGATACTGAAGGGTGGGCTATTAAACACTCTATTGCACCGATCAATACAACTGTTCGTGAAGAATATTCGAATGAAGCTCGTGCAGCTGAAGATATGTTTGATAATTCACGAGTTTCTTCAAATGTTGATAATTTATTAAACCAACACGACCAGAGACGAAAACAGCAAATTATGCAAAATCTTGATATGGCACGAAATTTAGCGCAATTTACAAATGAAAATTCGGAAAATATTCAAGACAAAACTTATTATTTCGACCCTAAAAATCGATACGAAGGTTCAGACAACATTAAATTTGAAGATGTTCAAGTTTTAGAACCAGCTGAAGTTAAGCCAACGGCTTTTTCTCAAAATCAGCAAAATCAATACCAAATGAATTTTAACCACAATCAGCCACAAATGCAAAATGGGGCTTTTTCAAATTTGCAAAATTGGAATCAATCGCAAGCGCAAAATTATAATAATTTTCAGCAAAATAAAAATTGGCAAAATCAACCGCAACAAAATTTTGATGAAAATATTCATTTAAATTACAATCCTTACCCAGACTCAATGAATCAAACAGTTATTTCACCAAATTGGCAAGATCAACCACAACAATTTACGCAGCCTTCACCACAGCCACTTTCGAATTTTACACCACCCGCACCACAACCAGCTCAACAATCAGAGTCACAAAACCATTTCGAAAATCCGCCAGATGATTTTAATCAAGATTTAGAAGGAATTAACAACAGTTTTGAACGAATTAGGCAAAATAATGAAACTATTGAACGTGAAAAGCGAGATCCGAAAGTTAGAATTTCTACTAATCCAGAGAATAATCCTTTTTTAAATAGAAGAAACTTCACAGAACGAGAATCTGTAAATAAGATTAGCGCAGAAATGAAAAGGTTAGTTTCAGAAGGAAAAGACCTTTCGGTAGAAACGCTTGCGCGCCAAGCAAATAAACTAGCAGATAAGGAAAAGAAAACCCAAGAAAATTCGAACGAGGTCGACTTGGGTGAAAAAGAAGTAGTAATTTCATTGAGGTAATATGAATAATAATCAAGTTAATAATCAACAAAATCAGAGCCAAAATCAAACAAATATAAGTGCTCCAACAAATCCATCTTCAACGCAAAATTCGCTTGACATTGCCGAACTTCGCGAAGGAATGGTTGTAATGCGCGACGGAAGCTTTCGTGCTGTTATTGCTTGCAAATCAATTAACTTCGATCTTATGAGCTCACGAGAACGCGAGGGTGTAGAATATTCTTATCAAAGTTTTTTGAACGCATTAACTTTTCCAATTCAGATTTTGGTTCGCTCACAACGAGTTGATATTGAGCCCTATTTAAATAAATTGGCTGAAATTCAAGTAGCGCAAGACAATATGTTGCTTGGCGACTTAATGGAAGATTACATTAACTTTATTGATAGCCTTAGCCGAAGTGCGAATATTATGGATAAATCTTTCTTTATTGTGGTTCCTTATTATCCGAGTGGCGATTTAAACAATTTAAAGGGTTCAGCAAAAGGATTTTTTGGTAAAATTTTTGCAAAACCAGGTGGTCAAATTTCGAAAATCGACCGCAACACTTGGGATAAAGCACGCGAAGAAATTAAAAAACGCGTTGATTCAATTACTGGCGGTCTTTACCAAATGGGAATTAAATCAGTTCAATTAAACACCAAAGAACTCGGTGAACTTTATTATAATGTTTATAACCCAGATACAGCTGTTTATGAACCTTTGGGCGATTTTCGTGATACAGCAAGTTTATTCGTTCGAAAAGCTGAAGGTGAGCGACCAGATCAAGGAGGATTTTAATTATGGCGAAGAAAAAAGATGCGGTTGATATTGCAGCCCAACAGCGAGCACAAGAACAAGCTGAAGTTGAACAAGCGTTTTTAACTGGTATTAACACTTTGCGAGATTTAATCGCACCATCAAGTCTTGAATTTCACTCAGGATATTTTCGACTTGGCACAAAATATGGTCAAACAATTTATGTTTATGGTTATCCACGCCAGCTTTATACTGGATGGGCTTCACCAATCTTAAATGCTGATGAAGTTTTAGATGTTTCAATGTTTATTTATCCTGTTGAAACTGAAATTGTCATGAAAAACCTTCGTCGAAAAGTTACTCAGCTTGAAGCCGATCTTTCGATTAATAATGAAAAAGGTAGAACCCGAGATCCAGCGCTTGAAGCTGCTCTGAATGATGCTGAAGAACTCCGAGATCAATTACAACTTGGTGCTGAAAAATTCTTCCGTTTTGGCTTATATTTAACAATTTACGCCGACAGTCTTGATGAGCTTAATTTCGTTCGAAGCAAAGTTGAAACAATGCTTGGCCAACAAATGCTGTTTTCGAAAGTTGCGTCAAGCCAGCAGGAACAAGGCTTAAAATCTACCGTGCCACAACTCTCTGACCAACTTCAAATTCGTCGAAATATGAACACAGGCGCAATTTCAACTTCATTTCCATTTACTTCCGCCGATTTAACCCAAGAAAATGGTGTTCTTTATGGCGTTAATATGCACAATAATGGGCTCGTAATTTTTGACCGCTATACGCTTGAAAACGCAAATATGGTGGTTTTCGCGAAATCTGGTGCTGGTAAATCTTTCACAGTGAAACTTGAAGCTCTTCGAACAATGATGATGGGTGCAGAGGTATTAATTATTGACCCAGAAAATGAATATCAAAAATTGAGCGATGCTGTTGGCGGAAGTTATATTCGCCTCAGCTTAAACTCGGATGTTAGAATTAATCCTTTCGATTTACCGCACGTTATTGATGCCGAAGAAGCAGATAACGCGCTTCGTGCAAATATCGTAACTCTTCACGGTCTATTCCGTTTAATGCTTGGCGGAACTAGTGCAGGGCAATCAATTGGACTTTCACCAAATGAAGAAGCTGACCTCGATCAAGCAATTATTGACACTTATGCTCGAGCTGGAATCACTTCAGATCCTCTCACGCATAATTCAACACCACCAACAATTCATAATCTTTATGACACCTTGGTTCATATGGATGGTAGTGGCCCAAGCTTAGCGCAACGCCTTCGAAAATACACAACTGGAACTTTCGCAGGAATTTTCTCGCAACAATCAAATATCGATATCAATAACTCGATGGTTGTATTTAATATTCGCGACCTTGAAGATGAACTTCGCCCAGTTGCGATGTATATCGTACTTTCTCACATCTGGAATATTGTGCGTTCTGAACAGAAAAAACGAATGCTTATTGTGGATGAAGCTTGGCAGTTAATGAAATACGACGATTCGGCAAACTTCTTGTTCAGTTTAGCAAAACGCGCTCGAAAATATTATCTTGGCCTTACTACAATTTCGCAGGACGTCGAAGACTTTATGGGTTCGAAAATGGGTCGAGCGATTGTTTCGAACAGCTCAATGCAACTACTTTTAAAACAGTCTTCAAGTGCGGTTGATGTTTTGAGTGATGTCTTTAAATTAACTGAAGAAGAACGAAAGCGCCTTTCGAACTTCCCAGTTGGGCAAGGATTATTCTTTGCAGGCCAAAATCACGTTCATATTCAAATCATCGCCAGCGACACAGAACACCAGCTTATTTCAACCAGCCCAAATAGTTCAAAAAACCGTCAGGGTGATAATATGATGACTAACGGTTACGCCGACCCGAATGAATTATTTTAAGCTTGAAGCACAAGCGTAAATGTGGTAAAATTAATTTATAAATTATAGAGTTTTAGGAATAAAATGGGAGCAGCTAGAGATTTCGAAAGAGATGAAAATCTTGATTTTAGCGACTTGAGTGATTCGAATCAATCTGCGCTCGAACGAGCAAAAAGTAGATGGGGAAACGCTGAAGTTATTCGAGGAAATGACGGTTATAATCCGTCTGCTTTGGCGAATGCCGAAAATTCTTCAACTTCTACTACTTCAAATTCCGACATTAGCGACTCAGAAACACTTTCGAAAGATCAAAAACCAGTCCAATCTGGTGGCTGGCAAAACAATGTGAGCGGCGGTGGAACTCATAAATCTCGAAACGCAGCAAACTCAGCAGGAGGCGGTTGGAAAAACCGTGCAAAATCATTCTTCAAAAATAAAGGAGCAATGGCGGCAACTGGCGGCCTTCTTGGTGGTGGTGGTGCATTTATTTTTGTAATTTCAACAGGAATTGCTTCACTTGCACCAGTTCATATTCAAGAAATTATTACCGAAAAACTCAATTCCGCCTCAACAAGTATGAATAATCGCTCTGTTAAAGTGATGAAGCTAAAAATAAAAGGTACTAATTGTAGTCCAGCCGGCTTAGTTTGCCGAATGTCAAAAGTAACAGACCGAAACATCAAAAATCTTGAAAAAGCTGGTTTTAAAGTTGATTTAGATGAGAAGGAAAGCTTATTTGGAAGGAAAAAAATTTCAAAACTAACCTACATTAAAGATGGGAAAAATATTGAAATAAAAAATTCTTCTAAGGATATTAAAAATATTTTAACTAAAAACCCAGATGTGCGGCAAGCTTTTCGCCGTGGTTTTAGCGGTCGTTTTGCATCTTTTCTTGATAAATCTTGGCAAAAGCTCAAGGGTTGGTTTAACTTTCGAAAAGCCAAAAAAGACAATAAAGGTAAAACCGAAGAAGAAATTGATGAGGATATAAAGAAAACAGCAAACGACCATAGTAAAGATGGGGAAACTGATTCTAAAAAATTATCAGGTGACAAAGAAGATGTTGACGATGAAGGTAAAAATAAAGCACAAAAAGGTGATAAAGGAACTAGAAAAGTTAAAGAAAAACTAAAAACATATAAAGATAAGCTCAAGAAAGGTGCACAAAGTGTATCTGAAAAAGCAGCTATGGGGTTGGAAATACTTGAAGGAGCAAGTAGTGCTTTGAATGGTTTAAATGCGGTAGATAAAGTTTGTGGAGTTTATGCATTAGTATCAATGGGTTGGAGCGTTGCTAAAATAGCTAAAGTGGAAGTGTTAGCTCAATTTGGTTTGTCTTTCCTCTCAATGGCATCAAAAATTAAAGCTGGAGAAGCAACCCAGCAAGAAGTTACAGCGCAAGGCAATAATTTAATGGGGATTGCTAATAGAAAAGATTCTCAAGAAAATAAAAATCCTGACAGTAAAAATTCTAATACTTCAAGACTAAAAAATGCTTTTGCTTTTTTTGCAGATTCTACATCAAATAACGATCGTATTAAAAGCGCCACTGAATCACAAGGTTGGCGAGCAGTAGCTTATGATGATCGCATTTCGAAACTAGATGATTCAGCAAAGGACTACCAGGTTGGAATTACTGGATGGTTCGCAAGTTTAATGAATACATTAACTACAGGAATGGTGGGTTGGTTTATACGACAAAGCTGTAAAGTTGCAGGTATAGCTACTGTAGCAGTAGGTATAGCTCAAATATCGCTAACAATACTCAAATGTATGGGTACTGGTTTTCTAGGATGCATCGGTGAAGTTGTAAAAGTGGCAGCATGGGGAGTAGCATTAGGATTGGCTCTTTCTGTTGCCGTTGAAATACTAAAAGATCAAGCCATGGGTGTAGTTTCTAAATATGTAAGTGAAGCTTTAACCAGCACAATCCTAAATAACTCAACAACTGGAGAGAATTTTGGAAACGCTATAATGTCCGGATCTGCAGCATTAATGTCAAAGAATTCAATGGCTGGAAGTGGTGGAGTTTTAACTAAATCTCAAGCAGTTGCATTTCGCCAAGAAACCGACCGCCAAATTGCTGAAAATGCTGAAGATATTCGAAAAACCCACAGTCCATTTGATCCAACTACACGGCATACTTTCTTGGGTTCAATTGTAAGTAATATGATGCCCTATGTTGGGACTTTAGGTTCAATTAAAGGTTTATTACCATCTATAATTAGTGGAGCACAGAGATCATTCGCATCAATTACGCCAGGAGCAAGTGCAGCTAATAGTGCAAATTTTGCGGCCAATATGGAAACTTGTGAAGATAAATCAATCACAGAAACTGGTGCTGCAACCGATATTTTTTGCAATGTTTATACTGGTATTGATATGAGTATCGCTGAAACCGATACTGAAGAAGTTGTTAATAAACTTAAAGAATGGGGTGATATTGTAGAGAAAGATAATAGTAGCGAAACAAATAATCTACTAGATACCTTCAAAATGAGTGGTGACCTGAAAAAATATGATAAATATTGTTTCAACCGAAAATCACCAATTGGAACATCAGAAGATGACGACGATGAAACTCGTGGTGGAATTTGTAATACTGAAAAAAATCCTAAAGCAAACTGGTATTCACTATTTTTAACTGATCTTCGAACAGAGATGGGAATGAATGAAGAATTTAAGCCAGACTCAAGCGGAGGAAGTCGTGGAAATAATAACTCATCCACTTCAAAAGGAGGAATAGATCCAGAACTATCAAAATTAAGTGGTGAATTTATTTGGCCGCTAAAAAACACTAAAGTTAAAAATGGACAGATACAGGGAGTATCAGATGGCCAAGGTTTTAATACACCAGTTCGACAAAACCACCCAGCTATTGATTTCGCCAATGAAGAAAAAGGGTGGACACACGGAGCGCAAGTGCATGCTGTAGCTGATGGTGAGGTTGTTAATGGTGGTTTTGATGTAGCCCCATACAATGGTTGTACATATGGAACAGCTGATATGATGGGCGGCCCACATGCCGTAATTATTAAACATAAAGGAGATTTATATTCTTTCTATTGGCACATGGATTCACACTCGGTTAAAACTGGAGAGAAAGTCAAAAAAGGTCAGAATATTGGCACTATTGGAAACTATGGCTGTTCATCTGGATCACACTTACATTTCGAACTTTCGAAGGGTTCCGCAATACCATCAACATCGGCATCTTTCTATCCACCAGATTTAATTAAACAGGACACATAATGTATAAAAAAATATCATCAATTATCTTAATCTCATTGATTTTAGCTTCCACTCTTTCAAATGTTGCGAGGGCTGAATTTGATGAACGTTTTTATAAACTGAATGATATAATCTATTATGATGCAGGCGAGGATTGTGCTCCAGCATCTAGCGGTAATATGGCAGATATAAATCTTGAGGGTAATGATAATGCTGAAAAGATTTGGAACTTTTTTAAATCAAAAGGATTAACAGATGAGCAAACTGCTGGTATTATGGGAAGTCTCTGGGGTGAATCTAACCATTTCCAACCAGATCTAGTTGAAGCTGGAAACGGAATCGGCTACGGTATTGCCCAGTGGTCATTTGGGCGGCGAACAAATCTCGAAAATTATGCTAAAGAAAAAGGGAAACCAGTATCTGACCTTGGCGTTCAGCTAAATTTCTTATGGCAAGAGTTAGAAGGCCCAGAGAATAGAGCTCTTAATATGGTGAAATCAGCATCGACAGTCCGAGAGGCTACCATAGCTTGGACTAATGGCTTCGAAAGACCAAGAGAAGATCTACGACCTGGCCGTATTAAAGAAGGTGAAGAAGTTGGAAACAAAATGCTTTCACAGTTCGCAGGAAAAGGTTCTAGCGGTAGAGGAAAAGCTTCAGGGCCTATAACTTTCATTGGAGATTCAATTACAGTCGGTGTTCAAGAAAAATTATCATCAACCTTCAGTGGTTCGAATGTATCTGCAACAGTTGGTGATTCAATTGCTGCTGCAACATCAAAATTACCAAATACAATTCATGATACGGTCGTTATTAACTTAGGAACTAACGATAACTTTGATGAAAATGCTGCAGAAGCTTTGATCGGCAAGCTTAAAGGCAAGAAAATTTATTGGGTAAATAACTTTTCAAAAAACCAAAATGTTGATTATAATGTAGTGAACCAAAAAATTTCAGCTTTCACATCTAGACACAACGAAGTGAAGATTCTAGATTGGAAGAGTTATGTTGAAAAGAATGGTGGTAGAGATAAACTTTATGCAGCAGATGGAGTTCATCATAGTACAGAAGGTCAAGAAGCTTATGTAAAATTCCTTAAAGAAGAAATTGCAAATGATGGAAATAGCTCTTCAAATTCATCAGGAAGCTGTAGCTCGTCTTCAGGAGGAAAACTTGGAAATGCGACAATCGTAGATAGAGCAATGGAACTTGCCCGCCCAGAATCAGAAAAAGCAGCTGCTTATGCTGGAGAAGTGACAGATAAGCAGCTGGAAGCCTTGCGTGCAACTGGCTTAATTAATTATGGTGAACCATATGTTCAAAAAGGTATGAGTTGTGATGCTTTCGTTTCTATGGTTATGAGTACAACTGTCGATCCAGAATATGCTAAGCATTGTTGTGGCGTTGTAAATCTTGTTCAATATATGCGCAGTAACCCAGATAAATATGAAAAAATCCCTTATAATGGAAGCACAAGCAATATGAAGCCAGGCGATATTATATCATCAGGAACTGGTGGTGGACCTGCAGCTCACATAGAATTCTATGTTCAGGTTAATGGTGAAGATAAAGTTGCAAATGCTGGACACAGTAGAACAACTGGCGTTATTGAGCCAATGAATCTTCAGATTATGGAAAGTCTCGGCGAAGTTGAAGTTTGGCGATGGAAAGGTTAAAATATGCAAAATATTGATAATTCTACAAAAGTTAAAATTTATTCTGTTTTGGCCATTTTTGGAACAATATCGTTAGTAATTATAGGCTGGTGGATTTGGTCTGATATTTATTGCGGTAAATTATTACTCAGTATTGCGCCAGAAAGTTCAAATATAACAATTAATGGTAAAAAAATCCAAAACGGAACCCATACAATAACGCCAGGCAAATATAAAGTTGAGGTATCAAAGGATGGATTCGAAAGTGCCTCGAAAGAGTTCGA
Source organism: Candidatus Saccharimonas sp. (assembly GCA_015256915.3). NCBI lineage: Bacteria > Candidatus Saccharimonadota > Candidatus Saccharimonadia > Saccharimonadales (SeqCode) > Saccharimonadaceae (SeqCode) > Saccharimonas (SeqCode) > Saccharimonas sp. (SeqCode). The sequence continues at coordinate 4,434 of CP076101.2, read as the reverse complement.
AATTAAATCTGGTCAAAAAACAAATATTTCATTAGCTTTAGCTCAAAATGATCCAAACGGAACCTGGTATAACGAACATGAGAAAGATGATATAATTAGAAGTGGTGCTGGTTATGCAAAAATAACAGAAACAATGAAGATATTGACCGAAAAACACCCTATAGTTAAACATTTACCATACACAAACTCAACAAAAACATCATTACCTACAGGCTTTTCAATAACTTACAATCTGGATGCGAAAGATAAAACAGAAGTCAAAGACATATCGGTTAGAATATTCAGTAAATGTAATAGTTCGAACTATGATTTTTACAAAGATTTAGCAACAAATTGGCTTGAATCTAAAGAAAAGAATATTTTCAAAAAATATAAAGTTGATTTCATAGATCCAACTTGCAGTCTTCATTAATACGTTTTACTTAAATAACCTCTGCTATTCTAGCGAGGTTATTTTACAATCTTCAACTTCAATTTCATTTGTTGAAGTAATAATTGTTTGATATTTCGAAAAATGCTTAGTTAATAATTTCTGTCGATCATCATCAAGCTCAGAAAAAACATCGTCCAAAAGAACAATCGGTCTTTTAGAAGTTAAATCAGCCAAAATATCAGTCTCAATAAATTTCAGAGCTAAAACTAAACTTCTATTTTCACCCCGACTCGCCACATTCTGTGCAGGCTTTTTATTAAAAATAAATTGAATATCATGCTTGTGCGGGCCAAAATTCGTGTAACCCAGAATCTTATCTCGTTCAATATTTTCACTTAAAATAGCTAAAATTTCATTTTTCGAAACCTTTTCGCCTAAATAATCAATTTCAATTTCATCTTTAACGCCTGAAATCTCAAAATAAACTTCCTCAATTTTTGAATTTAAAAGCTCTAAAAAATCTTGTCTTTTAGAGATTATTTCTGCGCCATATTCCGCCAACATCAAGTTCCAAGGAAAAAGCTCATCTTTCGAAACATTATCGCGTTTCAAAAGATTATTGCGTTGCTTTAAAGCCTTATTATATATTGTAAGAGCTAATTGAAAACTGGGGAAAATTTGTGAAAGAAAATAATCTAAAAAATTTCTTCGTCGCGTTGGTGATCCACTCAAAAGTTGCAGGTCATCCGGTTCGAAAAGTACAACAGGAATGCGCAAATTAGCACTCAAACGTGCTTTTTTATTTCCATCGACAAGGAACTGTTTTTTTGATTTTTGAACAGCATCATTGAAAATAATCGTTCTCAACGAATCCCTTGAATCTTCTAAATCAATTCGGAACCAGCTCGATCCATCATTTCTTAAAATTTCTTTATCGCTCGAGCGAAAACTCGTACCCTGCAGTGCAAAATAAATTGCCTCAAGAAGGGAAGTTTTTCCGCTACCATTAGCGCCAGAAATAAGAGTTGATTTTTCGCCAATTTCTAAAATAAAATCAGAATGCGTTCGAAAATTCTGAACCCTCAGAGTTTTTAAAATCATTTAAATCCTAACTTTTCAGTGGCATCACGATATGAATATAATCATCACTTTCGGTACTTTTAAAAACTGTTGGCGCAAGTTTACCAGAAAATCCAAAAGAAACTTCAGGCGATTTAATTGCTGATAAAGCTTGCTTAATATAATTAACATTTAAAGTAACTTCACCACTACCAGTAATTTCAGCTTCAGTTTCAGATGTACTTTCGCCAATTTCACTCGCAATTGTATGAATTGATAATTTCGAAGTTTCTTCATTGGCTCGTAAAGTAATGCTTCCACCAGAATCTCTCGTAAAGACCTCAGCAACTTTAATTGTTTGCATAAAATCAGCCCGTTTCATTTTTAAAACAGTTTCAGTCGATTCTGGGATTAATCGCCGATATTCAACATATTTTCCATCAATTAAATTACTCACAACCAGAATTTCACCAACCATAAATTGAATTTGATTGTCATTGATCAGAATTTCAATTTCATCAAGTTTTTCAGGAATTACGCCTGAAACCTTTTTTAGAACATTACTTGGGACAAGCGATTCAAATTCTTGATCTGTTTCGAAAAGCTTGCGTTCACTCAAACGATATCCATCAGTCGCCGCCATATAAATATTATTCTCAAAAGTATGAAGAAAAACTCCAGTCAAGATTGGTCGGGAAGTATCATTACTTACCGTATCAACTTGACTAACCGACTCTTTAAAAATATCAGAACCAATAAAAAATCTTGCAGTAGGTTCATCAACAGTCGGTATCTCTGGAAATTCTTCAGCCAAACTACCATTAATTTTTGATTTATAATTTCCACTTTCTATTGAAATATTTCCACCATTAACTTTAAAAGAAACTTCGCTATTTGAAGGTAGACTATCAATAAAACTTTTTGTTAGTTTTTCTGGCATTAAAATGGAACCTGTTTTTTCAATTCTTGCGCTAATTTTTTGCGAAATTGCAATTTCTAAATTTGTAGCAGCAACTAGAAGTCTTGAACCGTCTGTTTGAAAAAGAATATATTCAGAACTTGGCAAGCTAGTTTTACTACTTGCAATTCCTGAGATATTATTGAGTGCCTTAGATAAATCATCTTTCTTAACAGTCAGTTCCATAAAAATTTAAATCCTTTTTCTTAAAAAGTGTTAATTATAATAATAGGTATTGTGGAAACTGTGGAAAACCAAGCTTTCACTACTTAAAATTATACCATTTTTTGTGTGGAAAATCAAAGTAAAACTTTCTGAAAAACTTTGTGGAAAAATAACAACTTTTCCATAATTTTAAGCTTTCGAAAATATGCACAACCAACCTGTGTAAAACTTTGGTGATTTTTTCGGTAAGATTTAAATAACTTTCACTCAACAAATTAGCTATTTTTCCACAAGCTTTCAACATTTTATTAAAATATTATAGAAATAATGTCAAATATAATAAAGAAATAAAAATAATATTTTGCAAGATGAGTGGAGGGAGAAATATGTATTTTTATAGCAAATAAATAAAATATAATTTTAAAAAGTCAAAAGCGAACAAAAATAACTGTTCGCTTTTTATAAACTAAACCAAAATAATTGTCAAATTAACAGATATAAAAATAGAGCTTTTATAGCTCTATTCATAAATTAAATCTCGTAATCCTTCAATTTGTGAACGAATTTCGGCATCTAATTTAATACTTTTTTCAATTTTCGAAACTCCATTCATAATGGTCGAATGATCTCGTGAAAATTCTTTACCGATTTGTGGAAAACTCATTTTTAGCTCATACTTCATCAAATAGCAGGCTGTTTGACGAGCATGATTAATATCTTTTTGCCGAGATTTACTTAAAATATCTTCTTTCGAAACCCCGAAATATTTAGCGGTTTTATCAATAATTTTTTTTGAATTTAAGTGATTTGGTCTTGTTGGCCGGCTGTTTTGAATTAAACCTTGTGCAAGCTCGAGACTTGGCTTAATGTTTCTAAGTTCTGCCATTGCAATCAGTTGAGTAACTGCTCCAATAATTTCTCGAATATTTGTACGATAATTTTCAGCGATAAATTCTGAAACTTCTGGTTCAAGTTTAACTTTTTCGTGTTCAGCGCGAGCTTCAACAATACTTTGGCGAGTTTCGAAATCCGGTAGTTGAATATCAACCATCATTCCACTTTCGAAACGACTTTTTAGCCTATCTGTTAAAGTTGGAATACTAGAAGGCGCACGATCACTTGAAAGAATTATTTGTTTATTTACGCGATGAAGTTCATTAAATGTATGAAAAAATTCCTCTTGAGTTTTATCTTTTCCATAAATAAACTGAATATCATCAACAATTAAAACATCGACATTTCGATATTTATCGGCATAGCCTTGCTTTTTTGAGCGTACATTTTCCAAAAAATCACGATAAAAATTCTCGATTGTAATATAAAGAACAGTCATTTCTGGATGCTTTTCTTCAATTGCGTTTCCGATCGCTTGCATTAAGTGCGTTTTACCAAGCCCAGAATCACCATAAAAATAAAGTGGATTATATTTTTTACCAGGATTTTCTGCAACATTTTGACTAACAAAATATGCTAATTCATTTGAGCCACCAACGATGAAATTTTCGAAAGTATAATCTTTATTCAAACCACTAGAATGTTTAGCTTTTTCAGTTTTCTTTTTGATTAAATCTTCAATAGAAGGTTTTTTTAGAGAAGGTGCCGGGATTTCTTCGGCTTGTTTTTTAAGCTTTTTTGTAGAAATAACCTCAAAAGAAATAACTTCGGGATTTTTACCATTGTTTCGAAAAGCTTTTTTAATATGTTCAATATATTTTTTCTTGATAGTGTTAGTTATGAAAGAATTTTTAGCACCAACAATTGCATGATCATTTTCTAAAGATAGAAGTTGCGTGTCAGCAAACCAAGTCTTAAAATTCGCACCTTGAATTTTAGGATCCATTTCGAGTTCAGCTAAGATATTTTTCCACAACTCATTCAT